>JAUIDR010000035.1 GCA_030428565.1 Alphaproteobacteria bacterium | reverse complement strand
TCGCCACCCATAAGAATGCAACCGCCGCTAAAGCCATGCGCAAGGCTGGATGTTGGTTCCTGTTCCTGCCGCCCTACAGCCCGGACCTGAACCCGATCGAGATGGCCTTCTCAAAGCTCAAGGCGCACCTGCGCAAGGTCGGCGCACGAACTTTCACTGATATGTTCCACGCCCTCACAGAAATCTGTGACCTCTTCTCACCGGAGGAGTGTTGGAATTACTTCAAAGCTGCTGGATATGTCTCAGGTTAATGGCCGGAGGCTCTAGCGAGATCTTTTCCATTCTTCAGCGCTCCCATGTCGTTTGACCAGGCCGGCGGCCCGAGCGATGAATGATACCCGTATTAATAATTCGTAACAATGATGATTAATATCAGTGCGATTTAGCGATCCCCTGTGGTCCTGTCGGTCCGGGATGTGGTCTGCCGCTCCCTTCTTGAGCAATTACTGGGGGGCGGGCGTGTTAGGCATTCCGGGCTGGGTCAGGTGAACACGGGTTCAAAGTTTGTTGGCGTGTCCTTGCAGCGCCGACGCTCGCGCGCCTAATCGAAGATCTTGCCCGGGTTCATCAGCCCTTTGGGATCCAGCGCTTGTTTGACCGCTTGCATCATGGCCAATTCAACCGGCGATTTGGTCTCCGCAAGCAGGGCTTTTTTGGCCAGTCCGATGCCGTGCTCTGCCGAGACACTGCCTTGCATATCGCTGACCAGCGTGTGGATCTTGGCGTTGATCTCTTGTCGCTTGGGTTCGAACAAGGCTTTAGGCGCGCCCTCCGGCTGAGTGATATTGTAGTGAATGTTGCCGTCGCCCATGTGGCCAAAACCGCAAATCCGCGCGCCAGGCAAGGCTTGTGCCACAATGTCATCGGCACGCTGGAAAAATTCGGGCACGCGGTGCACGGGCAGGGCAATATCGTGTTTGATTGACCAGCCCTGCGGCTTTTGCGCGGGTGGCATGGTCTCGCGAATGGCCCAAAAGTCCTGCCGCTGAGCCTCGGATTGGGCCAAGGCAACATCCAACGCGATTTCGCTCTCTAGGGCGGCGGCCAGGCGCTGTTCAGCGTTTTCGCGTGCCGCATCCGACGAGAGACCGCTGGAGATCTCAACCAGGGCGTACCAAGGGTAGGGCTCAGGGAATGGATCGCGCAAACTAGCTTGATAGGCCAGGGTAAAGTCAATGGGCGTTCGCGGCATGATCTCGAATGCGGTCAGCTCGCTGCCAAGCTGGCCCTTTAGATGCAGCAGCAGTGCCAAGGCTTGGGCGGGGTCTCGCAGACCGACAAAAGCCACCTCCCGGCCTTTTGGTTTGGGCACCAGTTTCAGCACTACGCCGGTTATGAGCCCCAAGGTGCCCTCAGAGCCGATAAACAGGTGCTTCAAGTCATATCCGGTGTTGTCCTTGCGCAGAGCCCGCATGCCGTCCCATATGCGCCCGTCGGGCAGCACCACCTCTAGGCCCAACACATTGTCGCGGGTGTTGCCATAGGCCAGTACGCCGGTTCCACCGGCGTTGGTCGCCACGTTGCCGCCGATGCGGCACGAGCCCTTGGCGGCCAGCGACACCGGATAGAGGCGGTCTTGGGCCGCAGCAAGCGCGTGGATGTTCTCCAAAATGACACCAGCATCCACCGCCAGAGCGTTGTTGTCGGGGTCAATATTGCGCACTTGGGTCAAGCGTTCGGTCGTGACCACGATTTGCCCCTTGGCGGGCACACCACCGGCGGAGTGGCCCGTGTGCCCGGACTGCGGCACCACGGCGATGTCATTTTCGTAAGCAAGAGCCAGAACGCGGCTGACTTCCTCGGTCGAGCCCGGACGCACAATCAAGGCCGCATCACCAAAATAGAGGCCTCTGTTATCGTTGTTGTAGTGGCTCAGGTCTTCTTCACGACCCCAGACATGAGCGGCGCCAACCAGGGCCTCAAATTGGGGGCGCAGGCGTTCGGCTTTGTCCATTCTTGCGGCTCCTTAGCAGGACTGTGACAAGGGATGTCGGATTTTGCTGGACGAACCGCGGGCTATTGTTGCTAGTTGGGCCGTCACACAGTCGCTCTGCAGGCAAACTGCACAGAAGAACTGGAGAAATCAAGGCGGTATAGCACCGCCAAACGAGGAACAGAGGAAAGGTAAGGCATGTCGCGTTTATCTGCCGAAAAGCTGCCCTTTAGCTTGCAAGAATACCAAGACCGCTTGGACAAGACCCGCAAGGCCATGGCCGAAGCCGGCCTGGATACGCTGATTGTCAGCGATCCGTCAAACATGGCCTGGCTGACGGGCTATGATGGCTGGTCGTTTTATGTCCACCAGGCGGTAATCGTTGGTCCCGATGGGGAGCCCTTTTGGTTCGGGCGTCGCCAAGATGCGAACGGCGCGGTGCGCACGGTCTATATGGACCACGCGCGGGTGCTGTCTTACGATGATATCTATGTTCAAAACCCCCACAAGCACCCTATGGAAGTTCTGGCGCAACACTTGCGCGATCAAGGCATCGCCAAGGGCCGTATTGGGGTCGAGTTAGACAATTACTATTATTCCGCCAAAGCGCACGCCACCCTTGTCGCCGCTTTGCCAGACGTTCAATGGGCCGACGCTACCGGCCTAACCAACTGGCAACGCGCGGTTAAGTCGCCGACCGAGTTGGCCTACATGCGTCGGGCGGGCAAGATTGTCGAGCGCATGCATCGCGTCGTTTGGGACATGGTTGAACCGGGCGTGCCGAAGAATCAGGTCGTCGCGGCCATTCAGTCGACGGCCTTCAACGGCGCAGAGGACGAGAGCGGCGTATTCGGCGGTGACTATGCGGCCATCGTACCGCTGCTGCCCTCGGGCTCGGACGCCGCGGCCCCGCACCTGACCTGGGACGACCAGCCCTTCAAGAGCGGCGAGGGCACCTTTTATGAGCTTGGCGGCTGCTACAAGCGCTACCATTGTCCTTTGTCGCGCACGGTCTTTTTGGGCAAGCCATCGCAGACTTTCTTGGATGCTGAAAAGGCGGTGCAGGAAGGCTTAGCGGCGGGCTTGGAAAAAGCGCGCGCGGGCAACGAGGTGCAGGAGATCGCCATCGCTCTGTTCGATACGCTGGCCAAGTACGGAATTCACAAGGACAACCGTACCGGCTATCCCATTGGCCTGTCCTATCCGCCGGATTGGGGCGAGCGCACTTACAGCCTACGCCGCGGCGAGACCACCGTGCTACAGCCGGGCATGACCATGCACTTTATGACAGGTCTGTGGATGGACGATTGGGGCTTTGAAATCACCGAGAGCCTGGCCATCACCGACGGCGAACCCGAGCTGTTTGCAAACCTGCCGCGCGATCTGGTTATCAAAGACTAGGTTGGCAGAGGAGCTTCGCTGATATGGCAGACGGCACGAACCTTCGCTTCATAAAGCGCGAGGTGGTGGGTGAGCTGGAAGAGAAGAAATCGATCTTTCTGGCTCACCTGGTGCCGGTTGGCGTTTTCGAAGAGCGCTTGGCCGAATTGCGCGCCCAGCACCCCAAGGCAGCGCACCACGTCACGGCCTTTCGGCGCATGCTGGATGACGGCCGTATTGATGAAGGCGCTAAAGACGACGGCGAGCCGGGTGGAACCAGCGGCATGCCGAGCCTGCGCACGCTGATGGGGGCGGGCCTGGTGGATGTCGGCCTGATTACCGTTCGCTATTTTGGTGGCACCAAGTTGGGCACCGGCGGCCTGGCACGCGCCTATGCCGGGGCCGCCAACGCGGCGATTAGCCAGGCCGAGCAGCAAGGCGCGCTGAAGGTCTGGCAAAAGATTGGACAACGCTGGCTGTCGGCTGGCTTTGATCGCCAGTCCGAGCTGGAACGCCTGGTCGAGAGCCTAGGCCTTGCCGTACTTGAGCGCGATTATGACGCGAGCGGTGTTCGCCTGTTGGTCGAGGGTGCGCTGGAGCCTGCCCAAGAAGCTTTGGGCGATTATTGGGTCGCGAACGACTGACTGCCGAACACCGGCGTGGTTGGAGTTACGTGTGAGGCCGCAGCGCCCTCCGGTTGCTTCTTGCCAGATCAAAACAAGAACGAAATTTCCAGCCGACAGCAAACCGTTCAACCAAGCAGCCGAGCAGCTAACTAGTAAAATCGGTAAAAAATTATCTTGCATTTATCAAGTGAGTATCACAGGACATAAAATGAACATTGTATAGGGGAAAACCCGTGCCTTATACGATCAACCAGCCATTCGCTGGAACCCCAACAACCTATAGTCTGCGCCGCAAGTCGGTCAGCGCTGCGGCTTTTGAGAAAATCTTGGCTTTGAAGCCGGGCCAATCGAACAGGCCGCACCCTTGGCGTTCTAACACCCTAGCAATGGCAATCGTTCAACTATCTGGCAAAAAAGATCCTTGGCCCTCTGGGCGCCAAAGCTTTCCGTTAGGCTACACAAGGCGCGGCCCTGGTTATCCAGAAGCTGGTCCAACACCGGCAACGGCCTATCCCTCAAACCAAACCAAATATTGGGCTCCTATCGGTAGCAATCGGGCGGCAAATTTGTGGAAAGCGTTTGCGGGCAAGGTGGAGGATTTGTCGGGAAGGTATAACCACAAGCGCTTTAGTAAGTGTAGACTCGATGCAATCGGGGGAGCGTGAGACGGAAGTTGGGTAGGCGCTGGGCGTGGTGCAGCCATAGGATCGGCTTCGCCGGAGCCGGTGACAACCACTGGTTGTGCCGGTGTCGGTGGTTTGCTAGGCGGTGCTTATGGAGGATACCTGGGTATCAGCGCCTCAGACAATTGAGGGCGCATTTTCGATTCGCCGAAATGAATGCATTGCCAGAAGATGGCACTTAACGCAGGTGAGATTGATCAATGTGGCTGGTCGTGATCTCGATTTTGATCGTTTATCTAGGGCGCTGGGGACTCGCGTCAATTGCAGTGTTCCAATTCTTGCGATTTTTGCATGGCTTGCAAAGAGCGGGTAAGCGCTATGAGTTCGCCCTCGACGGAAACTGCGGTTGCAGTCGGGCTCATGCTTCGTTCATCGAACCTCGTTTGATACGCCTTCCAGTTGGTATGCCGCAAAATTGCCGGTGCAATTGATCTAATTGATTGGGCTTTGGTCCCCTTAAGAGCGGCGGAACTTTTCGGTCGCAGCTAGCCACTCAGGCGAGGCACCCGCTTCAGCTTGGGCACCGGTCTCGCGTTCCAACTGTGCCCGCAAAGCGGCCTCGTCGGCAGCGCTCAACAGGGCCTTTGACAAGCGCAAAGAGGTCTCTGATTTTGAGGCCATAGTTTCAGCCAGTTTCAAGGCGTCTTGCAAAACCGCCGTGCTGGGGCTGGTCTGGCTGGACAGTCCCCAGGCGATGGCTTGCTCGGCGCTGATCTTGCCGCCGGTCATCATGAGCTGGCCAGCGCGGTGGCGGCCAAGCGCTTGCGTCAAGAACCAGGAGTTGCCCGCCGCTGGCACCAGTCCAATGTTGGCAAAGGGCTGGTTGAGCGTCGCACCTTCGGCCATCAGTACGACGTCGGCGGCCAAGACCAGGCCAACGCCCGCACCAGCGGCCACGCCATTGACGGCGGCGATAATGGGTTTGGGACAGGCGCGCATGGCCAGGACCAATGGGTTGAAATGGTCGTGCAGCACGGCGGCCAAGTCCGGCACCCCGCTGCTGCCATCCTCAAGGCTCAAATCAAAGCCGGAGGAAAAGGCGCGCCCATTGCCGGTCAAGATGATGACCCGCAGCGCCTCATCGTTCTGCAACTCATCGAGGGCGGCTGCCAATGCATCCGCCGCCGTGCCTGATAGCGCGTTGAGCTTATCGGGACGATTGATGGTCAAGATGCCGGTTGCGCCGCTGCGCTGAACCAGAATGTCGGACATGGGGAGCCTTTCGTTTGCCAGGCTGTGAGGGGAAGGCTGTGAGGGGCAGGTGAGTTGGGGTTAGAGCCACCGCTTGGCAAAGATCCAAGCTCGGCATCCAGCTCTAACGGTTGGGCAGGCGGCCTTCCAGAATGTCCATGACCTTGGCGCCCGCATCCATCAAGTTCGTGCCAGGGCCGAAAATGGCGGCCACACCCGCTTCGCGCAAAAAGGCGTAGTCCTGCTCAGGAATGACACCGCCACAAATGACCGGAATGTCACCCTTGCCCAGGTCGTTTAGCGCCGCGATCAACTCGGGCAGCAGGGTCTTGTGGCCCGCCGCCAACGACGAGACGCCTACGACATCGGCGCCCGCTGCCACAGCTTGTTCAGCCGCCTCGCGCGGGGTCTGAAACAGCTCCGAGGTCTCTACTTCGTAACCAAAGTCCAGGAAGGCCGAGGCGACCACGCGCGCGCCACGGTCGTGGCCGTCTTGGCCCAGCTTGGCCATGTAGACCAAGGGCTTCTTTGCGGTCTTGGCCAGGCGCTCGGTCAGGTTGGTGAAGCGAGGTTCGTCGCCTAGGGCTTCGCCATAGACGCCGCGGACAATGGCGGGCGAGCCTTGGTGTTCATCAAAGACTTCGCGCAGGGCGTCAGAGACTTCGCCGACGCTTGCACGCGCCTGCATGGCTTCAACGCTGGCGGCCAACAGATTACCGTCGCCGCGCGCGGCTTCTTGCAGACGGGCTAGCGCCGCGTCGACGTCGGCCTGTTTGCGGCTCGCGCGCAGGGCTTGCAGGCGCTCGACCTGGGCCTGACGCACGGCGCGGTTATCGATGTCCAGAACTTCAACGGGGTCGCTTTCATCGCGCTCATAGCGGTTGACGCCCACGATGACGGTCTCGCCGCTGTCGATCTTGGCTTGGCGGGTGATGGCAGCGCGCTCGATCTGGCTCTTTGGCCAGCCTGCTTCGTTGGCCTTGGTCATGCCGCCCATAGCCTCGACTTCTTCCATCAGCTTCCAAGCGGCTTCGGCCATGTCGTGGGTCATGCGTTCGACGTAATAGGAGCCCGCCAGCGGGTCGACGACATCGGTGACTTGGGTCTCGTGCGCCAAGATAAGCTGGGTGTTGCGCGCGATACGGCTGGAGAACTCGGTCGGCAGCGCGATCGCCTCGTCGAAGGAGTTGGTGTGCAGCGATTGAGTGCCGCCCAACACCGCCGACATGGCCTCAAAGGCCGTGCGCACGATGTTGTTATAAGGGTCTTGTTCTTGCAACGAGACGCCTGAGGTCTGGCAGTGGGTACGCAGCATCAACGACTTGGGGTTCTTGGGCTCGAACTCGGCCATGATGCGCGACCAGAGCAAGCGCGCGGCGCGCAGCTTAGCGGCCTCAGCAAAGAAGTTCATGCCAATGCAGAAGAAGAAAGATAGCCGTGGGGCGAATTTGTCCACGTCGAGGCCGCGCGCGATGGCGGCGCGCACGTATTCGCGGCCATCAGCCAGGGTAAAGGCCAGCTCTTGTTCCAGCGTCGCGCCGGCTTCCTGCATGTGGTAGCCCGAGATCGAGATCGAGTTGAATTTCGGCATATTATCAGCGGTGTAGCCGATAATGTCCGAGACGACCCTCATGGAGGGCTCGGGCGGATAGATGTAGGTATTGCGCACCATGAATTCTTTAAGAATGTCATTTTGGATGGTGCCAGAGAGCTGCTCCAGCGTTGCGCCCTGCTCGAGCCCGGTGACGATGTAAGAGGCCAAGATCGGCAGCACGGCACCGTTCATGGTCATGGAGACCGAGACATCTTTCAGCGCGATGCCGTCGAACAAGCGCTTCATGTCCTCGACGCTATCAATGGCCACGCCGGCCTTGCCGACATCGCCTTCAACGCGCGGGTGGTCGCTGTCATAGCCGCGGTGGGTCGCCAAATCGAAGGCCACGGACAGTCCCTTTTGGCCGCCCTTTAGTGCCTGCTTATAAAAGGCGTTCGATTTCTCGGCTGTAGAAAAGCCCGCATACTGACGGATGGTCCAAGGGCGCTGGGTGTACATGGTGGCATAGGGGCCACGCACGAAGGGCGCTTCGCCCGGCTGGCTGCCCAAGTGCGGCAGACCTTGGATGTCGTCAGCGGTATAAAGGGTCATTGGCGGGCTCCCTGATTTTTTAAATGCGCGCATCTTTGGGCTTGGTAGACGCGACGTACTGGTTCAATCTTCATTGCGGAGCTTAGCAAGGCTCGCGGGCAAAACCTAGCAATCTGCGAGCGCGGGGCGCAGGGAATGTGAAGACAGTAAAAGCCTAGCGGCGGCGTTTTGGTTGCAGACTTCGGATAGACCCGTCTTGTCGGCTGTGCGAGTTTGGCTCGCCATCGCACTAGCCGTTTTGTTGGCCGTGTTATTGGCCGTGTTATTGGCCCTAAAAAAAAGAGACCTTCACCATGTCAGAAGCCGTAACCGCTGCCAAAATGGGACCGCCTTCCAACGCGTCAATATCGGCGCGCATGTCGCCGCTGGTGTTGGCAGCGTTGCTGGCTCTGTCATTGATTTGGGGCGCGTCTTTCTTCATGGGCGCGGTTGCCCTGCAAGCGGTGTCGCCGCTCATTCTGGTCTGGATGCGGGTTAGCCTGGCAGCGTTGACGCTCTGGGCGGTGGCCTTGGTCTTTGGCTTGCCAATCCCACGTGGCCTCAGAGCCTGGCGGGCGCTGGCGCTGATGGGTTTGATCAACAACGTGGTGCCTTTTTTGTTGATCTTTTGGGGGCAAGTCAGCGTTGCCTCGGGGCTGGCGTCGATCTTCAACGCTACCACTCCTTTGTTCACGGTCTTGGTCGCGGCTCTGTTCTTGGACGACGAGCGCTTTTCGCGCCTTAAGTTGCTAGGGCTGCTGTTGGGCCTGGCGGGCGTTGTTGCGCTGGTGGGGCCGCAGGCACTGCAGGGCCTGGGACGCGATTTGCTCTCGCAGGCGGCCTTTTTGGGCGCGGCCACTTCATATGCCTGCGCGGCGGTGTTTGCGCGTCGCTTCCGGCGCATGGGTTTACGGCCATTCAGTCTGGCGCTCGGCCAGCTCACCAGCTCTTGCCTCATCATGAGCCTGTTGGTCGCCTTTATGGAGCCGCCCTGGCTGTTTGATTGGGGCAGTTTTTTAGCTCGGCCGCCGGTATGGCTGGCGATCTTGGTCTTAGCGACGGTGGCCACCGCTTTTGCCTACTTACTCTACTTTTTTATTTTGGGGCGCGCAGGCGCGACCAACGCATCGCTGGTGACATTCTTGGTGCCAGGCTGGGCGATTGTGCTGGGGTTCGTCTTCCTGCACGAGCGCCTAACGGGTTGGCACATGCTGGGCTTTGCGCTGATCTTGAGCGGTCTGGCCGCGCTCGACGGGCGCTTGTTCACCCGAAAATCGGCCCACAAGCCCTGAAAACCCGCAAGCCCTGAAAACCCGCAAGCCCTGAAAACCCGTAAACCCTGAAAACCCGTAAACCCTGAAAACCCGTAAACTCTAAAAAACAAAGCTAGTCTAAATCGAAGATCTTGCCGGGATTGAGGATGTTGTTGGGGTCCAGTGCGCGCTTGATAGAGGCCATAGTCGGCAGCGCCGATGGCATTTCCAATGGCAGGTATTTCTTTTTACCGGTGCCAACGCCATGCTCGCCGGTGCAGGTTCCGCCCATCGCGATGGCTTTTTCTACCATCTGCGCGTTGAGCTTTTCTGCTGCATGCCATTCTTCGGGGCTGTTTTCATCCAGCAAAATCAACAGGTGATAGTTGCCGTCACCCACATGGCCGACCATGGTCGCGGTCAGTCCTGAGGCCTCAACAGCGGCACGGGTTGCCAGCAAACTCTCTGAGAGGCGCGAAATGGGCACACAAATGTCGGTCGGCAAGCCCTTGCAGCCGGGGCGTAGTGCCAAGGAGGCCCAGTAGGCGTCGTGGCGCGCCTGCCACAGTTTGTTGCGGTTTTCAGTGTCGCTGGTCCACTGGAAGCCTTTGCCGCCAAAATCGGCGCAAATCTCACCCGCCATGGTTGCTTGCTCGGCCACTCCAGCGTCGGTTCCGTGGAACTCGAAGAACAGGTGCGGTTCTTCTGGGTAATTGGTTTTCGAGTAGGCATTAACTGCTTTGATTTGTACGGCGTCCAAGAACTCACAGCGCGCAACGGGAATTCCCATTTGCATGATGAGCTGCACGGCTTCTACCGCGCCCTGCGTCGTCTCAAACGCGCAAATTGCTGCTGAAGTTGCTTCGGGAATGCCGTAGAGACGCAATTGCACTTCAGTGATGATGCCCAGCGTTCCCTCAGAGCCGACCATCAATCGGGTCAGGTCATAGCCTGCGGAGGATTTGCGTGCGCGGGTGCCACACTTCATCAGCGAGCCGTCAGCCATGACGACGCTCAGCCCCAACACGTTCTCACGCATTGTCCCATAGCGCACGGCGTTGGTTCCAGAGGCTCGGGTCGCGGCCATACCGCCAATCGAAGCATCGGCGCCGGGGTCGATCGGGAAGAACAAGCCGGTATCGCGCAAATGCTCGTTGAGCTGCTTGCGCGTGACCCCGGTTTGGACCCGGCAGTCTAGGTCGCCTTGATTGACCTCCAAAATGGTATTCATGGCGTTGAGATCGAGGCAGACCCCGCCTTGTAACGCGGTGGTGTGTCCCTCCAAGCTAGAGCCTTGAGCGCGGGCAACGACGGGCACCTTGTGTTGATTGCAGAGGCGAACGAGGGTCTGCACGTCTTCTTGATTTTGGGCAAAAACGACCGCATCCGGCAATTGCGGTTGGTGGTGTGTTACCGTTTGAGCCGCCTGTTCGCGCGCGCCCATGGCAAAGCTGATCTTGTTGCCAAGGGCTTGGGTCAGCTCTTGGCTGACCGCCGATGTCAAGTTGCTGGCACGAAAGGAATCAAGCGGAGACTGAGACATGGGGCTGCTATTCTTTTCTAGTGAGGCGGCGATAATTTAAGCTCACTGCGCGCAAGGGGCAAGCGCTCAAGAGGCAGGCGCGCAGGCTTGACGATAGCTAGTCTTTGCCTTGTTCGCCATCGCGTACGGCTTGAGCCATGTCGATGCCGTTCAAAGCGCCGACCAAGTCACTTAACATAGGCACATAGTCCTGTGCGTGGCCGGTCGCCTCTGCGTGGGTGTAGTAGTGCTTGGCTGCGCTTGCCATGACACCCATGACCTCGGCCTGGTCGGCCATATTGTTAAGATAGCGGATATCTTTGGCGGCATTGGCGATCGAGAATTTGTGGGAGTCGCGGTTGCGATCCACCACATAGCCCATAAAGGTCTCGAAGAAGCCGCAGCCCATGCGACTGGGTGAGATGACCTGGCGGATGGTCTGAGGGGAAATTCCGACCTTGGCGCCCAACACCACCGCTTCGGAGAACAAGGCACCGTAGGACATACTGATAAAATTCATCAGCAGCTTAATTTTTGTGGCCGCTGCCGATCGGGCCAATGTGGGTGATGCTGCCGGCCCAGCAATCAATCACGGGGCGAACTTGTTCCAATATTTCTGGCGCGCAACCCACCATGGCGCCCAGCTCACCTGCTTCTGCCTGGACCGGTGTACCGCCCAAAGGCGCATCGACCAAATGGCCGCCCTTGGCCGCCAATTCAGCAGCCAGGGCCTCGGTCGAGCCAGGATCGGCGGTCGAGGTATCCACGACAATCAAGCCAGAGCGCGCGCCTGCTAAGATGCCGTCTTCGGCCCGCATAACTGCTTCGACCTGCGGGCTGTTGGAAAGGCAGATATGGATAATATCGCAGACTTCGGCCATCTGCTTGGGGCTGCTGGCTTCTTGCGCGCCCATCGAAACCAGGCTGTCGATTGGCTGGCGGTTCTTGCGCCCGCGGACCCAAAGTTCATAGCCGTTTTGGCGGATATTCTTGGCCATGCCGTGGCCCATGAAGCCTAGGCCGATGAAGCCAATGACAGGTTTGTCGCTCATAGTGACGGTCCTTTGCGGTTGCAGGTCGGCGGCTAGCGCCTCTTCTTTAGCGTTTGTGCCGCAAATGTTGGCCAGCTTCCACTCTTGAACGCATGGGGCGGCACTTGAGCCGATCCGCGAAGGCACCTGTCTACGTCGCCGTTACAGCTCCCAGCGGTCTTGCACTTGTCGAGCCACGTCTTCACTGGCCGCCGCGATCAGGCCACCGCTGTGCAAGCGCGCGGAATAGGGCTTGCCGTCAAAGCTGCGTGCGATGCCGCCTGCTTCCGTCAAGATGAGCGCTCCTGGCACATGGTCCCAAGGCATGAGACTATAAAAGACAGCAAAGTCAATAATCCCCCGCGCTAGGTCGCGATACTCCAGCCCAGCGGCTTGCATGGGGTGCGGTTGGGGCAGGGGCCGTTCGGCCATGCGCGCTTTGAGTTCGTTCTTGCGCTCTTCGGGGAAGTAGCGGATCGACACGTGGCCTTGCACGGTCTCGACGTCGTCCAAGCTGCGCACCTGCAATTGCTGCAAGTCGCCTTCAAGGCTGGGATCCAAAGCGCGGGCCGAGATATGACCGGTCAGCTCAGTATGGCGCACCTGCGATGTCTTGAGGATGTGGCAGACACGGTCCTCGCACTCGTAGGTGCCGCCGCCCAGCTCAGCGGTGACCAGTGAGCGCGGAACGGGATAGTAGATCCAAGCGGCGACCGTTTGCCCGCCTCGCACCAGTGCCACCATGGAGCAAAAGTTTTCGCTGCCATTGGCGAAGGCACGGGTGCCGTCAACCGGATCTATGACCCAAAGCGGATCGTCGGTTTGGGTGATATCCAGGCTGACATGCCCGCGCGACTTGGCTTCTTCGCCCAGCACGTGCGAGCCGGGCAGAAGGTCGCTTAAGCGCGGTGTCAGCCAGTCTTCGGTCTCGGTATCCGCGATCGTCACCAGGTCCATAGGACCGGATTTGGTCGAGACCTGCGCCTCGTCGAGTTGGCGCCAGCGCGGCATGATCAAGGTCTCGGAAGCCTCGATCATCAATGCCAAAACGCGGTTGTGTAGGTCCATGCTGGCCTAGGCTCCCAGCGCGCTCGCGACCGCTGCTTCGATTGCCTCCAGCGCGGCCGCCGCCTTGTCGGCTTCGGGGCCGCCAGCTTGGGCCATGTCGGGGCGGCCACCGCCGCCTTTGCCGCCCATCGCCGCAGAGGCGGCTTTGACCAGATCAACAGCGCTTAGGCGCTCGGTCAGGTCTTGGCTGACTCCCACCACGACCGAACCCTTGCCGTCGTTGGTCGCAATGAGCGCCACGATGCCAGAACCCAATTGGCCCTTCAGCGCGTCGGCCATGCCCTTCAAGTCTTTTGCCGGCACGCCGTCCAGCACTTTGCCGCTGAGCTTGACGCCCGCGATATCCTTGACCTCTTGGCTGGCGCCGCCGGTAGCGAGCTGTTTGCGCAGATCGCTCAAGGATTGTTCCAGTTTCTTGCGCTCGGCCAGCAGGGCTTCGATGCGCCCTGGCAGCTCTGCCGGTGCCACCTTCAGCAGCGCCGAGGCGTCGGTCAACAGGCCTTCGCGCTGGTTGAAGTAGGCCAGCGCAGCATCGCCGGCGACTGCTTCGATACGCCGGATGCCAGCGGCCAGGCCCTCTTCAGAGACCAGTTTGACCAGACCGATATCGCCGGTCTGTTTGACGTGCGTGCCGCCACAAAGTTCTAGCGAATAGGGCTTGTCGCTGCCCGCGTCGGGCGCCCCCATGGCCACGACCCGCACCTCATCGCCGTACTTTTCGCCGAACAGCGCCTGAGCGCCCAACGCGCGGGCCTCGTCGGGTGTCATAATGCGGGTGGTGACGTTTGAGTTTTCCTGCACGTGCTCGTTAACGCTGCGCTCGATGGCGGCCAACTTGGCGGCATCGACAGGCTTGGTGTGCGAGAAGTCAAAGCGCAGACGATCGTCGGCGACCAAAGAGCCGCGCTGCGCGACATGCTCGCCCAGCGAACGCCGCAGGGCTTCGTGCAGCAGGTGGGTGGCCGAGTGGTGCTGGGCCAGCGCGCCGCGACGCTCGGTGTCAACGCTCATATCCACGCTGTCGCCGACCTTGAGGCTGCCGGCTTCCAGCGTCAGTTCGTGCAGCCAGTGCGTGCCCAGCTTCTTTTGCGTGTCGCTGACTTGCGCCCTGGTGCCGCCCTCGGTCTGCATGCTGCCGGTATCGCCTTGTTGGCCACCCGACTCAGCATAGAAGGGGGTCTGATTGAGCAATGCTGTGCCGCTCTCGCCCGCTTTTAGCTCTTCGACCTCCTGGCCATCCTTGACCAAGGACAAGATTTCACCCGAAGCTTCGGTCTTGGCGTAGCCCAAGAACTCGGTCGCGGGCAGGCGGTCCGCCAGATCAAACCACAGCTTTTCCGTGGCGGTATCGCCTGAGCCCTTCCAAGCGGCGCGCGCGGCCGCCTTTTGCGCTTCCATAGCAGCGTTGAAGCCGTCGGTGTCTACCGGGCGATTTTCGCCGCGCAGAATGTCCTGGGTCAGGTCCAGCGGGAAACCGTAAGTATCGTATAAGCGGAAGGCGGTTTCGCCGGGCAGGGCCTGGCCATCGCCCAGCTTGCCCGTTGCGTCATTGAGCAATTTCAGGCCGCGATCTAGGGTCTGCTTAAAGCGGGTCTCTTCCAGCTTCAAAGTCTCGGTAATGTGGCTCTCGGCGGCCTTCAGCTCGCCGAAGTGGTCGCTCATTTGCGCCACCAGCGCCGGCACCAGTTTATACATCATAGGCTCGGTGTTGCCCATCATGTGCGCGTGGCGCATGCCGCGGCGCATGATGCGGCGCAGCACGTAACCGCGGCCTTCGTTCGAGGGCAAAACGCCGTCGGCAATCAAGAAAGCAGACGAACGCAGATGGTCGGCGATGACACGGTGCGAGACGTTGTGCGGGCCGTCGGGATCGTTGTTGGAGGCCTGCGCGCTAGCTTCGATCAAAGCGCGCATCAGGTCGATATCGTAGTTATCGTGCTTGCCTTGCAACACGGCGGCGATGCGCTCTAGGCCCATGCCAGTATCGATGGAAGGCTTAGGCAAATTGGTCTGGCTGCCGTCGGCATGCTTTTCAAACTGCATGAAGACCAGGTTCCAGATTTCGATAAAGCGGTCGCCGTCTTCTTCAGGCGAACCCGGAGGGCCGCCCCAAATGCTGGGGCCGTGGTCATAGAAAATCTCAGAACAGGGGCCGCAAGGACCGGTGTCCCCCATGGACCAAAAGTTATCCGAGGTCGGGATACGAATGATGCGCTCGTCGGTCAGGCCGGCTATCTTGCGCCACAATGCGGCGGCCTCGTCGTCGGTGTGGTAGACAGTGACCAGCAGCTTTGATGCATCCAGGCCATAGTCCTTGGTGATAAGGTTCCAGGCGTATTCGATGGCGTTTTCTTTGAAATAGTCACCGAACGAAAAGTTGCCCAGCATCTCAAAGAAGGTGTGGTGGCGGGCGGTGTGACCGACGTTTTCCAAGTCGTTGTGCTTGCCACCAGCGCGCACGCATTTTTGGCTGGTCACGGCGCGGCTGTAATCGCGAGTCTCTTGGCCGGTGAAAATGTTCTTGAATTGGACCATGCCCGCGTTGGTGAACATCAGCGTCGGGTCATTGTCCGGCACCAGCGGCGAGGAGTCGACGATGCGGTGGCCGGTTTTCTCAAACGAAGACAAGAAGGTGGAACGAATCTGATTGGTGGTCGCCATAAATCGCTGCGTAAGTCCAAAGTTGTGCCGGGCGGCAAGTGGGGGCATGCAGCGCAGCCCTTTTGGCCGCGCCAAGCACATGCCTGGAACGGGCAGGACTATAAGGCCTTGGCCGTGAGAGTAAACCAGCAATCAAGGGCTGCGCGTAGAGCCAGGTCGCCGCACGCGCTGCGAAAGGCGGGCGTTTGGCAAGCTCTTGCGTCGACACGCCAGTCTGTCGCTTGACGCCTGCTTGCAAGGGGCAGCCCTATCCGGTCTAGAGCGTCGGGCACTGGTGTTGCAAAAGGCCAGACGCTCTAGCTGACTGATTTATAACGCAAGTCGATGCTCACTCGTGTTGCTACTCGTTCGCGGCTTGCGCTAGCGCGCGGGCATGAAGCCAGGCACAACGAGCTAAGCAGGAATAGCCGAGCGCAATCCAGCCAGGAGCGACCTGCCAAGTGCAACAGCAGGCGCGGTCTGCGCTCGCAGCTCCCGACCTACGGCTTATAAGGGCGGCGGTGGTCGACATGGCTGGCCTCGACGCCGGCACGACGGGTTCGGCGCGGGCCATGACAGCGGAGCCAGTGCCCGATCCCGGGGCCAATTAAGTGACCAACCCAGAGCCCCTGAGCCAGAGCAACCAACCCAGGGCCCCCAAGCCAGGGCCCCCGAGCCAGGGGCGACGAACCAGAGACCCCGAGCCAAATTCCCCGAGCCAAATTCCCCGAGCCAGGGCCGGTTCTAGAGGCGGGCTCAGCGAAAGAGCCAGAGATGCTGTCGCAATAATCGTGTGGGGCGGGGAAGGTTAGACAAAAAAAAGCCCGATCCAAGCAGGACCGGGCTATAGTAATATCTCGCTCAACGTCAAACGACTTTCTGATCATACGATCAGACCGATCTAAGATCGGCTCCGGCGGTCGCCACAGCGCTCGGCTGTCTCGTCCGCCGCACCTAAAAACAGGTAAAGGCGTCAACTGATCTTTTGATAGCCCATCCCATCCAAAAGGTCATCTCATTTGGGACAATTTCGACACTTTTGGCTAAGAATAGCTATCAAAAGTATATTTTTCGCCCCTTTGTGTCTAAAATCGACGCATTGCTACCACATTTCGCCGCGAATCGAATCAAGCTGCGTTGCAAAATGCAGCCTATTTCGCACTTTCATCGCTGTCATTGGGGCCTTCCAACATGGCGTCGGCGACCAGGCCCGCGTTCTTGCGAATGGCGGTTTCGATCTTTTGGGCCACCTCGGGATTTTCACGCAGGAAGTTCTTGGCATTCTCGCGGCCCTGGCCGATGCGAATGTCGCCAGCTGAGAACCAAGAGCCCGATTTTTCAACCACCCCGGCCTGAATGCCCAGGTCGATCAGCTCACCGGTCTTTGAGACCCCTTCACCGTACATGATATCCAGTTCGACCTGACGGAAGGGCGGTGCCATCTTATTTTTAACGACCTTGATGCGGGTCTGGTTGCCTGTCACGGTATCGCGGTCCTTGACCGAGCCAATGCGGCGAATATCAAGGCGCACAGAGGCATAAAACTTGAGGGCGTTACCGCCGGTCGTGGTCTCTGGGCTGCCGAACATGACTCCGATTTTCATTCGAAGCTGGTTGATAAAAATGACCAGGGTGTTGGCGCGATTGATCGAGCCCGTGATTTTGCGCAGGGCCTGGCTCATCAGGCGCGCTTGCAGGCCCGGCAGCGAGTCGCCCATGTCGCCTTCCAATTCGGCCTTGGGCACCAAAGCAGCAACCGAGTCAACCACCAGGACATCAACGCTGCCCGAGCGCACCAAGGTATCGGCGATTTCTAAGGACTGTTCGCCGGTGTCTGGCTGGGCGATCAGCAAGTCCTCGACTTTAACGCCCAGCTTGCGGGCATAGATGGGGTCCAGCGCGTGTTCGGCGTCGACAAAGGCGCAGGTGCCGCCCGCAGCTTGCGCTTCTGCGATCGCATGCAGGGCCAGCGTGGTCTTACCCGAGGACTCGGGTCCATAGATTTCGACAATGCGCCCTTTGGGATAGCCGCCGATGCCAAGCGCGATGTCCAGGCCCAGGCTGCCGGACTTCACCACGTCGACTTCGATCTTTTGATCTTTTTCACCCATGCGCATAATCGCGCCTTTACCGAAGGCGCGTTCGATCTGCGATATGGCCGCTTCCAGCGCTTTTTCTTTACTCACAGCGTTTCTTTCCATCAAGGCGAGGTCGTAATTGGTCATGCCTATATTCCACACGCAATGGCGCCAGACCAGCGCCTAGCTCAAGCGGTATGTTCTTTTTCCGAAGAAAGCAAGAACAAATATGGAATACTGTGGGTTTTCCCGAGAAAACAGGCCTGAAGGGCGCGGGGCTGTACCCGCTCTAGTCGCTATCGCGGTGGCTGCGCTCGTGTTTTTCGTGACGCTCTTGGGCTTCAATGGTCATGGTGGCTATGGGGCGAGCTTCTAGGCGGCGGATGCCAATCTCGTCCCCCGTTTCATCGCAATAGCCATAATCGCCGGTCTCAATCTTGGTGAGCGCCTTGTCGATCTTAGAAATGAGTTTGCGCATACGATCGCGCGTGCGTAGTTCGATCGACTTTTCGGTCTCCAGGGAGATGCGGTCCATGGCTTCAGGCGTCTGCAAGGTGTCTTGCTGCATAGCCGAAATCGTTTCTTCAGAGCTGCTCAGCAGGTCGCGTTTCCAGGTCAAGAGTTTGCGCTGGAAATAGGCGAGCTGCATGGGGCTCATGTAGGGCTCGTCCTCAGCGGGCCGGTAGTCATCTGGAATAGTGGGCAACTGTGCCATGTTCGAAGATTTCCCAATTATCGAGGCAAAGTGATGAGGCGGGTCTACGCGCAGCGAACCTTTTCAAGGTCGTACGGTGTGCTCTGATATACGAGGTTGATCCAATTGCCAAACAGCAAATGCGCATGTCCACGCCAGTTATTTTTTGGGTGCTGCATGGGATCGTCGTCCGGATAGTAATTGACCGGTAAATCAATGGGTTGTCCGGCGGCTATGTCCCGCTTGTATTCGCTGTCCAGATCGTTGGCGTCATACTCCAGATGGTTGAACATGTAGTAGCGACGATCGGCGTGGTCGGCCAACAAGCACAGGCCCGAGCCATAGGAATGTGCCAGAACTTTCAGGCCCGAATCTTTGGGAATATCGCTTGCGCGCACTTCAGTGTGGCGCGAGACCGGTACCATGAAGTGGTCGTTGATACCCAACATCAACAAGTCGGAAGGATCTTGATTGATGTGGCGATAGATGCCGAATTTCTTTGTCGGTAGCTGGTGTTTGGGGACTTGGTGCGTGTGATAGAGCATGGCTTGCGCGCCCCAGCAAATGCCAAAGGTCGAATGCACGTTGGTTTTGGACCATTCGAAGATGCGCGTCAGCTCTGGCCAGTAGTGCACCTCTTCATAGGGCATCTGCTCAATGGGGGCGCCGGTGACAATCAGGCCGTCGAACTTCTGATCTTCGATCTGATCTAAGGTCTTATAGAAGCTCAGCAAGTGCTCGGGTTCAACGTGGCGCGACTGATAGCTGGCGGTGTTGAGTAAGGTAAGCTCAATCTGCAGAGGCGAGGCCCCCAGCAAGCGCGACAGCTGAATCTCGGTCACCTTTTTATTAGGCATGAGGTTAAGGAGCGCGATTCTCAGGGGGCGAATGTCTTGGCGGTCCGCTTGGTCGTGGCCAATCAGGCGCACGCCCTCTTTGTCCAAGGTTGTGCGAGCGGGAAGATTTTCAGGAATTCGAATGGGCATGGGGCTGAAACTGTTCAGAAAATGCGGGCGGGGCGCTAAGAGGGCTCGGGTCTAAGAAAAAGAGGGCCTAAGAAGATGCGTGTTTAGGAGGGGGCCAGGAGGGGGGCTAGGAGGATTGCGAATGCGCAGGCATCGCCTTGGGCTGTTCCGGATCGGCGGTCGCGGGATCGGATGTGCCGCCCCTGGCATCCTTCGGGGCGGCGCTCAGGCGGCGCGCGATGGCTCGGGCAACCAGCTCATCGAAGTCTGCTTCATTGTTAATGTCGCTAATTTCTGCCGCGCTCACGATGTAACCATGTTGTTCGGCCAAGCGACGGTACCGCGGCGCCCGGTCGGCGACCAGGGCCTCCAGCACGTAGGCGACGAAAGAATTCGGCACGATCTGCTTGGCGTCCTCCAGGCCTTCTTGCACCAGGTAACGGGCCAAGGCTTCATCGAAAAAGCTCGATCGGAAGTACATGGGCTTGGGATGGGCGATGCCGCGCTTGATAATCTCGGCGAGCAAGTCGCGGCTGGCTTCGATATAGACCAGGGCTGTGTTCTGGGTGAGCGCAGTAACGACCGGATCGCGTGGATCGTCCAGGTCGATGACTTCGATCAAGCTGCCGCCGCTATCAATCAGCGTGTGGGGGTAGCCATAGATCTCCTGCGCTTTGGCGATAAAGGCCGGAATGTCCAGCAGCGATTGCAGCTCGGCTTGGCGATGCAGCGCTTGGCGGCGCTTGAACTCTTCCAACGGCAGGCCGCCCAGCTCCGAATTGCCGACCTTGCCGATGTAGGTCGAAAGGGGGGCTAGATTATCGATCTGAATATTGGAGCCGATGTAAATGGCGTCGGCGCGCAGCAGGCGTGCCAAGGTCGGCTCGCCCATGGCCAGGCGTTTGAAGGTGTCGTTGATTTCTTCGCCCAGGTAGCGCGTGCCGATCCGGTAGTCCACCGAGTAGTGGAACCAGCGGTCTTTCGGCAGCTTTTCGGTGACGGTGGTCTTGCCGACGCCGGACATGCCGAACAAGGTCACGGCCTTGTGGGGGCAATCCAAATATTCCTGAGGCGATGAATAGAGCATGGTTGGCTTGCTTGCAGACAAATGAAAAAGGCGAGCCCCTGATGGATCTCGCCGAATCAAAGGACCGCAGCCCGCCCGTTTGCAGAGCAGGCTCGCGACCGCTTATAGGGCCAGCGGCGGCAAAGGCCAAGCCCCTTCGGGCTCGTCCTCGGCCAGCGGGCGCTTAGCCCTTCATGTAAACGCGCAGCATTTGGTCGGGATCTTGCACCGAACCATTGGACGCACGATCGCCGCGCTTGATCTTGTCCACGTTTTCCATGCCCGAGATGACGTGACCGAACAGGGTGTATTGGCCGTTCAAGAAGTCGCCATCGTCGAACATAATGAAGAACTGGCTGTTGGCGGAGTTAGGCATCTGCGAGCGTGCCATGCCCAAAGCGCCGCGCACGAAACGCTCGCGGTTGAATTCAGCGGGCAGATTGGGATAGGGCGAACCGCCGGTGCCCGTGCCGGTCGGATCACCGGTCTGCGCCATGAATCCTTCGATCACACGATGAAAGACGATGCCATTGTAGAAGCCTTCTTTGGCCAGGGTCTTGATGCGCTCGACGTGCTGGGGGGCCAGGTCAGGGCGCAGCAAAATCTCGACGGGGCCGTCCTTCAGCTCGATGACGAGAATGTTTTCAGCAGCATAAAGCTGTGCGTCAGCATCTTCGGCGCCCGAAAAGACAAAACCCAGTGAAGCCGCGCCCAGCGCAGCGGTGCCCAGCGCAAGGCCGACAATCTTCTTTGACAATCGCATGAAATTTCCTATTTGCGGTTTGAGAGGGGCGGCTGCTCACTCGAAAATTGCAAGCCAAAGCCGCGGTATGCCCCAGGGGTGCTGGGGTGGGGGTATTCCCCCTTTGTATGGCGGTATTTAGGCTTCTTCGCTGTCGGTCGCAATCAAAGTCCAGTTTGGATCTTTGGATTTAAGATCGCGTGCCAAGGTCCAAATGTCGATCACTTCGTCAATCTGCGCGCCTGAGGTCTCGACGATACCGCCGGCCTGGTCCCGCACAACGAATCCTTGCTCACTGACGATGCGCAGGGTCACGTAGGCGGTGCTGTTCTCCACTTCGATATTGGTCGGCGTGACGTCCTTAAAACCAATCAAGCTGGTCTCCAGCGTCTGGCCCTTTTCCTGTCGTTCGGCGATGGCCTGCTCAAAGTTTTGGTAGACCTCTTTAGCTAACAAGTTCTTGAGCGTCTCACGGTCGCCTTGTGAGAAGGCATTCAACACCATCTCAAAGGCTGCTTTGGCTCCTTCGGAAAAGCTGGCCAAATCGAAGCTAGGGTCTTTGCGCTTCAAGGTGTCTAAGCCGCTTTGCAAGTCACTGCTAAGGGCTTCGGTTTCTTGCTCGGGCTCGCGCACGGGCGCGGGGCGACGTTGCGTTTCTTCTTCTTCGGGCTCCACCGGGTGCGGTTGCCACTCTTGGGCGCGCTGGTCTTCGGTGCCGTTCTTATTTCCCAGCTCGGTATAGAGGCGGTAGGCGATAATGAGGGTCACGACCGCGAAGAAAATAATTTGCAACATCATAAGAAACGTCTGCCTAGGCGTTTGGGTGTTGGAGGGACTTACCGCCTGACATAGGGTGTCGGTCGGGCTAGGACAAGCGACGATTGCCAGCGTTTTGGGACCAATTGCCCCGATCCGGCGGATTCTGCCCACATACAGCGGCAAAAACGAGGCAAGCCCGACAGCGGTTTCCCAGAAAGGGCGCTATCGGGCTTGCAAATTGCGATGTGTAACAATCGCGGGAGCGGTTTATCCCAGCTCTTTATCCAGTTCAGGCAGAGCGTCGAACAGGTCTGCGACCAGTCCGTAGTCCGCCACCTGGAAGATCGGTGCTTCTTCGTCCTTGTTGATGGCAACGATGACCTTAGAGTCTTTCATGCCCGCCAAGTGCTGAATAGCGCCTGAGATGCCAACGGCGACGTAGAGGTCGGGTGCCACGACTTTACCGGTCTGGCCGACCTGATAGTCATTGGGCACATAGCCTGCGTCAACGGCTGCACGTGAAGCACCAACCGCAGCGTTCAGCTTGTCCGCAACGGTGTCAATCAGCGCGAAGTTCTCGCCAGAGCCCATACCACGGCCGCCAGAGACAACGATCTTAGCAGACGTCAGCTCGGGACGGTCAGAAGAGGTCAACTTGGCTTCGACAAAGCTGCTGAGGCCTGCATTGCCTGCGCCGGATGTCGCTTCAACGCTCGCAGAACCACCTTCAGCGGCGACGGCTTCAAACGACGTCGAACGCACGGTGATGACCTTGATCGCATCGCCCGATTGAACGGTGGCCATGGCGTTGCCAGCATAGATCGGACGCTCGAAGGTGTCCGCGGAGATTACAGCGGTGATGTCTGAAATCTGTGCAACATCCAACAGTGCGGCCGCGCGCGGCATGATGTTCTTGCCAGAAGTGGTGGCAGAAGCCAGCACGTGGCCGTAGCCCTTGGCAAGATCAGCAATCAAAGGCGCGACGTTTTCAGCCAAGCCGTTGGCGTAGGCAGCGTCGTCGGCCAGCAAGACTTTAGAGACGCCTGCAACCTTGGCGGCTTCGTCGGCGACGGCTTGCGCGCCAGAGCCCGCAACCAAAACATCGATGTCGCCACCGATTTGCTGAGCGGCAGCAATGGTGTTGAGGGTCGCCGGGTTCAAAGCGGCGTTGTCGTGATCAGCGATTACCAGAATTGACATGATTAAATGACCTTTGCTTCGTCGCGCAATTTGGCGACCAGTTCAGCGACAGAGGCGACTTTGACACCAGCCGCACGGGCGGGGGGCTCTGTGACCTTCAAAGTAGTCAAACGCGGTGCGGGGTCTACGCCCAAATCGGCCGGGGTCGTGCCGTCGATCGGTTTCTTCTTTGCCTTCATGATGTTGGGCAAAGACGCATAGCGGGGCTCGTTCAAGCGCAGGTCAACCGACAGAACCGCCGGCATGTTGATTTGGATGTCTTCCAAGCCGCCATCGACTTCACGGGTAATAAGCGCGCCCGCGTCGTTCAGCTCAACGCCCGATGCAAAGGTGCCCTGAGGCCAGCCCAGCAGCGCTGACAGCATTTGCGGGGTTTGGTTGTTGTCGCCATCAATGGCTTGCTTGCCACAGAAGACAATGCCGGGTTCTTCTTTTTCGACCAGGGCTTTCAGCATCTTAGCGATGGCCAGAGGCTCCAGCTCACCGTCGTGCTCGACGTGGATACCGCGATCTGCGCCCATGGCCAAACCGGTGCGGATGGTCTCTTGGGCTTGCTTGGGGCCGATCGATACGACAACGATCTCGCTCACCGCGCCTGCTTCCTTCATGCGGATAGCCTGCTCTACGGCGATTTCGTCAAAGGGGTTCATCGCCATTTTGACGTTGTTCAGCTCAACGCCGGTTTCATCGGACTTCACGCGAACTTTCACGTTGTAGTCGATAACGCGTTTGACACAGACTAGGGCTTTCATGCCATCTCCTGCTTGAAGGTTGGGCCGCCGGGCGAGCCGAGGGCCATGTAAGAGGGCCCGAATACAGGCCGGACCTGGCCATGTCGGTCTTGACCAAGATCGACAAACACCAGGGGCCGAATGCCCGACGTCGAAACCATCGCGCATCCTGAAACGGGGACATAGACCAGAGCTGTAGTCGAGAACGTCGAGCCGCGCCAAGGGTAGGCGCGCCAACAAATGACGCTATTGCGACTTGTGCTCGGAAGAATCTAAATCGTGCCGCTCTTTTACGATCTGGCTGATTTGGAATTCAAGCTTTGTAACGCCGCGCAGGGCGCTCTAGGGTCGGACGAATTGTCCGCCCGGTGGGCAGCGCGTTACTTGGCAGGCTGCGCGGAGCCGGTCAGCGGTTCTTCTGGGGTTCCCACAAAACGTCACCCGCCGTGCCCCAATTGACGTGGCGCGCCATGACGAACAAGAGGTCAGAAAGGCGGTTGAGATAGCGTAGGCACTCGCGATTGACGCTCTCATCCTCGCGCAGCAGACTAACGACGTCACGCTCGGCGCGGCGTGTGATGGTCCGGGCGACGTGCAGATGCGCCGAGGCTGGGGTTCCGCCTGGTAGGACAAAGGATTTCAGCGGCGATAGTTCAGCATTGAGCGCGTCAATCTGCTGTTCTAGCCAGTCAACTTGGCTGGCGGCTAGGCGGATTGGTTCCCACTCATAATCGCCCTGCGGGGTCGCCAAATCGGCGCCCAAATCAAACAGGTCGTTTTGAATGCGTCCAACGATGGGGTCCAGCTCGCTATCCAAGTACAGCCGCGCTACGCCGAGGGTCGAGTTGGCCTCATCGACGCTGCCATAGGCACAAACGCGCGCATCGTCTTTGGCAACGCGCTGACCGGACGACAGGCTGGTTTGGCCTTTGTCGCCGCCTTTTGTGTAGATGCGTGTGAGTTCGACCACGGGTTTTGGCTCCTGGGTTCGCGGTATATCGGCAGGCTAGGGGCCGTTTGCGGTGGCGCAAGAGCGGGCTCCAAGGCGCCCCCTCTTCCAACGAAACGCGCCCTAAGACAAGCCCCAATCCCGTTTTTTGTCTTTGGGGCAGTCGGACGCGGCTCGGAAGGACTCGAAAAGGGGCGCGCTCTTAAGCGTAAGAGCGTTCAGGACCTAGAGCATTCAGGGCTTAGAATAAGGCGCGGTTGACCAACAGCAACAGCACGACGCAGACCAGCGTTAGCAGTTGAAAGCCGACGCGATAGCGCATGAAGAGGTTGGATCTTTCGCTGGCACCTTCTGAGCGGCTGCTCATTGCCAAGAGGCCCGAGAACAAGGAGCCCAGAACGCCGATCATGCCGATGGCGACGCCGATAACAAGAATGAGGTTGATGACGGCCATAGGGGCCTCCTAAATGGGTTGCGGAAGCATGGCCTCCGATGTTTCAGGCAGAGGTAGCACGCCGAGCGCTCGGTGCAAGGTGGTTGAGACCCTTCACCACGGGTCAGGGCGCAAAGGAGCGCTAAGGGTGCCTGGATTTAAGGAGAAACGCGCAAGAAGCTGTCGTAGTGGTCCAGCGTGATCCAAATTAGCCATTGGCCTTCGCCGTCCTCGACAAACACCAGGCGACGGGCATCGCGCCGACGGCCCGCATAGTCCAAATCGGCCTCGACATAGCGCCCGTTATAGCGACGCGGCAGCAAGCCTTCGCGGTTCTGAAAGTCATCGCCGCCGATCGACATGCCTTCAGCCACACGCCACAGATCGTCGCCGCGATTCCAACCCCAGGCCTTGGCCTCGCGCTTGGTCAGATAGCAATCGGGCAAATCGCCGGTCTGGTTAACGAACTGCAATACGTTGGCAAAGGCTTCCAGGTTGCCAAGGCCGAGTTGCTGGCCCCAGGCCTCCAGCCGCTCTTCGGCTTCGGTATCGATATCAACAAAAGTACCGCAGACCTGTCGGCGATTGGGTCTGGCTTGCTGCTTGCCACTGCTCTGTGCGACTTGAGTACTTGGCTCTGGCGCTTGGTTCAGGGAGCCGTCGATCCGCCGGCCTTCCATGTCGCGCTTTGCCAGCTGCTGTTCTTCATTGATGGTTTGATCGGTTAGGGCGTGGCCCAATAGGTTCATCACATCAAGGCCCAGGGCTTGGCCCAGCCCCAGAACGGCCAGGACTGCCACGATACCCGCAAGTGAGGTCTTCTTTTTCATCTAAGTTCTTCTCGGTTGGGCTTTTGAGGTTGTGCTGTCGGGCTTGGCCTTGCCTGCTTCGATGGCGGCTGCTGGTTTTCGGGCGCGCTAGAAAATCGTTGCGCCTTACAGAGCCTTAATGCCAAATGGCCGCCTTACCTTCTTATCCGCCAGATCGCCCGTCTTGTCGAGCGCTGGCCAGCCTTCTTCCCCCTATTTGCGTTTGTCTGCCATGTCTTTGCCTGTCTCACCGCTCGCCCCCAGTCAACTGCCTGTTTTACCTGCCATCGCTGGCATTCGACTCGCCAGCGCGGCGGTCGGCGGTTTTTATGGCGGACGACGCAATGTGTTGCTGTTGGCTGCCGATGCGGGCTGTCAGGTCGCCGGTGTCTTTACGCAAAACCGCCTCTGTGGTGATCCGGTCACCTGGAGCCGCGAGGTCGTACGCGGCGGCGCTCTGCGCGCCTTGCTGGTCAATGCTGGCAACGCCAATGTTGCGGTAGGCGCGCCCGGCATGGCCGCGATCAAAGCCAAGACCGATGCCGTGGGGACTTGCCTAGGCGTTCCTGCCAGCCAGGTCGCGGTTGCCTCGACCGGTGTTATCGGTCAACCGCTGGACCCAGTGCCCTACATCGCCGCGCTAGATGACTTGCAAGCGCGCTTGTCACCCGATGCTTGGCTAGATGGTGCTGAGGCCATCATGACAACCGACACTTTTAAGAAGGCCGCCACCGCCCAGTGCGAGATTGACGGCAAGCCTGTGACCATCAACGGCATCGCCAAGGGCTCGGGCATGATCGAACCCAACATGGCGACCATGCTGGCCTTTGTGGCCACCGATGCCAAGCTGGAGGCGGGCGTCTTGGATGCCCTACTGCGCGAAGCTGTTGCGACGACGCTCAATGCGGTCACGGTCGATGGCGATACCTCTACCTCTGACATGTGCCTTGCTATGGCCAGTGGTGTGGCGGGCAATGCGCCAATCGACGATCCGCAAGACGCGCGCTTGGACGGGTTCCAGGCCGCTTTGGAGACGGTGCTGCGTGACTTGGCGATCCTGATCGCGCGCGATGGTGAAGGCGCGCAAAAGCTGATCACGATCGATGTGAGCGGGGCCAAGGATGAGGCCGATGCCATGTTGGCCGCCAAGACCATCGCCAATTCGCCTTTGGTCAAGACCGCGATAGCAGGTGAGGATGCCAACTGGGGCCGCATCGCCATGGCGGTTGGCCGTTCGGGCGCAGAGGTCAACACGGCGCGCCTGGCCATTGGTATGGGCGGCATCCCCATCGTTGAGCGCGGCGGTCTGCTGGCAGATTATGACGAAGCGCCGGTCGCTCAACACCTGGCAGGGCGGGAAGTTACCATCGCAGTTGATTTGGGCGTGGGCCACGGCAAGGCGCGGGTCTGGACCTGTGATTTGACCCACGGCTACATCGACATCAATGCGGACTATCGCTCGTGACCACCTTATTGACACCGCGCCTGGAGCTGGTGCCGGTCTGGCAGGCCGATGCAGAGGCCATGGTTGCAGCCATGAACGACCCTTTGCTGCGCCGCTTCACTCTGCGCCTCAGCGAAGATTTGAGCGCTGATGAATTTCGCGCCTTTCAGGAAGATTCTAAACTTGCCTGGAGCGAAGGCCGTTCTTACCAGTTCAGTATCTTGGACCGCGCAACCGGGCAATCGTTTGGCGGTATCGGGTTTCGCGCGGACATCAACAGTTTTGGCTATTGGCTGACCAAGTCTGCGCGCGGGCAGGGCATCATGAATGAGGCTGCGACCTCGGTTCTGGCCTTCTTGTTCGATGTTATCGGTGTTGAGATCGTAAAGGCAGGCACCGACCCCGAAAACCAGGCTTCGCGCCGCATTCTTGAGAAGCACGGCTTTCAACCCACCGGCTGCGAACAAATGCCCGCAGCCAACAAGGGCGGCGCTTTGGTGGACTGCAACATGATGGTTCTGACCAAGCAGGCCTATCAACAGGGCAAGACCAATGCGGGCTGTTTTGGTGCTGCCGGCGTCTCGTTGGCGCAGCCACTGGTTTTGGTCAGCGCAGCAGTGCTGATTGATCGCGACGGGCGCATCCTCTTGGCGCAACGGCCCGAAGGAAAATCCATGGCGGGTCTGTGGGAATTCCCTGGCGGTAAAGTGCAAGATGGCGAGAGCCCAGAGCTGGCGCTGGTACGCGAACTCAAAGAGGAGCTAGGCATTGATGTTACCACCTCTTGCCTCGCCCCTCTGACCTTTGCCAGCCATGCCTATGATGGCTTCCACCTGCTAATGCCGGTCTTTGCTATTCGGGTCTGGGAGGGGCAACCGCAAAGTCGCGAGGGCCAGGCGCTGAAGTGGGTAGGCCTGGGTGAGCTGCGCAATTATCCCATGCCGCCCGCCGACGTGCCGCTGGTGCCCATGCTGTTTGATTTGCTCAACTAGAGGCAGTGTATGTTTGATGTGGGACTGCCGGTTCACTTTCTGATCGATGCGGCGCGGCGCGCAGGCGAAGCAGAAGGTCAGACCGTGATGATACGCCAGAAGGGCGACCCGGATCGGGGCACGATCACCTTGCTGCTCAATGGTCTGGACGGCCAGGTTCAGGTCTTGACCCAGCAGCGCGATTTTGATGGAAATCTAGCCTGGATCAACCCCTTGCGCGACTCCAGTCTGCCAGAATCGGAGTCTGAAACCTACCTGCACAGACTCGCAAAACGCGACCCGGATGCCTGGATTTTGGAGGTAGAGGACCGTTTAAGTCGCAATCCTTTTTCCTTTTTGTGACAAGTCGCTGAGCGGATCGCGAAGCGCTGGCCAGGTCATGGATGGCAGGTGTATGTGACGACCTAAGGTTTAATGACCTGGTTGTTTAACTTGCCAAGAGAGCCCCATGCTTCGCCCTCGCGAGATTTATCGTTCTGTTTCCCATCGCATTTCGTTGCGCGCGTCTTTGACCCGTTCGGCATCGTTCTTACCGTTTGCCGCCTGCCGTCGATCCCGTGCGCTATTCGAACAAGGCGCTAAGACGCGGTTTTGGCAAGGCTGGGTCGCCAAGACCTGGTTTCGCGCCGGCCTGCGCGTTGGCTTGGTGTTTGCAAGCCTGGGTCTTTTTGTTTCGGCGGGCAGTTTCCCTCTGGCGGTTCTAGCTCAGCAGGCCCCGACCCTGAAACTAGCCCTGCCAGGTAGCAGTTCTGATGCTTCTAATACCGGCGATGGCGATGCAGATTTGCAGCCCCTGCCAAGTCTATCGCTCAGCGACACGGGCTTGGCGGCCATCCCCGCCGCCGCACCGTCTGAGCAAGTCGCTCAAGACGACAGCGAGGAGGTAGCGGCCGTTCCTAGCGAGACGACCAACGCCCCGGCGCCGCAGGACTCAACCCTCACCTTGGTCGCACAGACCGAGGTCAACACCCAGGTGCTGGATAACCTGCGCGAAGAGCTGCAGGCCACCCGCTTTGAACTCAGCAAAGCTAAGGCTCGCGTTGACGAGCTGCAGGCCTTGGCTGCACAAGCTCAGCAGAGCGCGCCGGTCATCGCCGAGCAAAAAGCGCGCATCAAGCAACTGTCAGATCTCACCGATCAGCTCAAAAGCCAGAACACCGCCATGATGACTACGCTGGGCCAGCCGCGGCTGTCATTGCCGAGCGATCAATGGGACTATCGCGTCACTTTCGCCAGCGGCTCGGCGCGCATTTCCTCGTCGCAAAAACACGGCTTGCGGAGCAATCTGCCGAACCGTCCCATTGGCGGCTGTCTGGTAGTGGTCGGAAGCACCGACGATCAAGCGGTCAAGATGGGCGGTCAATTTAGCTCCAATGCTGAGCTTTCGGCTCTGCGCGCGCTGCGGGTGCAGGCCCTCATTCAACGCATGGACCCGGCATTGCGCGAAGCGAGCTTGCTGTTGGGCTTGTCCACTTTTGCCGAGCCAGGGTTGAGCGACGATGAACGTCGCTCGGTGGTTCTGCGTTGGACGGATCAGGACTGCGCGGACATGATTTCGCTAGGAAAACCAAAATCCTAGCGCGAGTGCGCGACCCAAAAGATGCGTGCGACGGTGATCAGAATTTGGAGCAGCCGTTCTTACCTTTTTCGGGCGCGCATCGACCTTGGGACCGGCGGCATGGGGCCAGGTCGCTCGCTGGAGTCTCTCACAAAAGCCGCCTGATACCCGCGATTGCGGCCTTTCGCTTTGCAATGCGCAAAGCAGACTCCGGCCTTGGGACTGCAATCAGCGCATCGGTGCAGCAAGCTGAGAATTGATCAAAATTTTGCTGCTAAAGGTTGAATGCAAACAAGAATCAAGGCCATCTTAAGTCGAAAGCTTGACGACCCTGCCACAAGAATGTGGGGCGATTTCAAGCTCAAATGATCAAAGAATTGAAAGTCGAGATGCGTCGCACTCTAACCGCCTTGTTGACCAGGCCCTTGCTGCAAGTCCCGCGCCCATGGCTGGCGCTGGCGCTTGTGGCTGTGGTGCTGGCGACGCCCGGACAGAGCCAATTGCGCTTGTTTGACCGGCGCGATGAGCTGGCGGCGCTGCGCAGCGAATTGAGCGTCCTGACCAGCCAGTTGGGTGCGGTCGAGCAGGTTCTAAGCGAGCTGCTGCAAGGCGTTGGCCAGCCGGACAATCTGCTAAATGCGCTCGATCAGCTCAACCGCGAAGATGGCTTCGTTCTGTCCGCGACGATCGCTGCGTTGCAAGAGCGCTTACGCAATGCGGAAGGTGAACTGAGCGAGGAAGAAGCCGCCGGTCTGCGACTGGCTTACGAAGAAGCCCAGCGCCGTTACGTGCGGGTCCAGTCCTTGCGCAGCCGCGTTAACCGTCAGCTCAATGAGCCTGCCGCTGCCTCGCAATCTGCCGGAGATGGTGGTCAAGAGACGGCAGGGCAAGAGAAGGGCGGGCAAGACGCTAATGCCACGACCGGTCAAGAGGCGGGCAACGCGGCAAGCAGCGATGCGGCCAGAGACCAAGCCGCATTGTTGGCTCTGAAGGAACAAGCGCAAAAACTGACCGGGCAATTGGCACGCAGTCAGAGCCAATTGCAGCAGGCCCAACTGCAGCTAGAGCAGAGCCAGGCGGATTTGGCTAAGCGCGAAGCCGAGGCGGCTGAACTCAACAATGCTCTGGCCCAGACCCAGGCCCGGCTGACCACGACCCAGACCGACAAGCAGGCCTTGGCTGAGCAGCTCAAGGCGTTGGACAGCGAGCGCCAGGCCATCGAAAGCGAATTGGCGGCCAAAGCCGATTTGCACCAGGCCAGCCAAGCTGCACTGGCAGCCGCGCAACAAGCGCGCCAGCAATCGGCGAGCGAACTTGAAACTCTCACGGGGCGCTTGCGGGCGACCCAAACCGCGCTGGAACGCTCCCGCCAGGCCTTAGAACAAGGCGATGCAGAGGCCCAGCGTAGTTTGTTGGAACGCGAAGCCGAGGTCTTGGCGCTGCGCGAGGAATTGGTCGGCCTGCAAAGCCAGCTCGGCCAGAGCCGAGAGGCAACCGCGAGTTTGGCGCATGAAAATGACGCGTTGAAATCGTTGGTGGCCGAGCGCGATCAGGCGCTGCTGGCCGCGCGGCTGGCACAAGCCGAAATCAGAGACGCCGTGAAGGCTCAGGTCGAGAGCCAAAAATCACGGATCGGCCAGCTAACCATTGCGGTGTCGGAGCGCGACACCGAACTGGCGCTGGCGCGGGGGTTGGTTGAACAGCAGGCAACAAATCTGCAAACCGCCCGTGACGAGCTGAAACAGCAAGCCGAGCAGGCCAAGATCGTTGCGGCGGCTTTGACCGAAGCGCACACCGCCAATGCAGCACTGGAACAAGCGCTGGCCCAAGCAAAGGACAGTGCGGCTGAGCAAGATCAACGCCTAGCGGCTGTGGAAGCAGAAAAGCGCGAGCAAGCTCTGCAACTGGCGGCCCTGCAGCGCCAGCTTGCGAGCCATCAATCGCAAGCAGAGAACCTGAGTGACCGCCTGGCGTCCGCACGCCTTGCCCTGCCCGAACAGGCAGCCTGGTCGTTTGAAGCCACCTTTGGCAGCCTTGGCCACCGTCTGCGCGCGTCGCAAAAGCGGGCCCTTGCCGAGGCGCTGGGCGATAGGCCAGCAGGCGGCTGCCTATTGATATCCGCCACCGCTGATCCACGCCCGATCAAGCCCGGCTATCGCATCAAGACCAACGCCGAGCTTGCAAGCTTGCGCGCGCTGTCTGTGCTGCGCGGTCTGCAAGATTTGGATCCTAAGGCGGCTGACCAGGCGCTGATTTTGGCGCTGTCCGAGCATGACGGCCAGGAGTTGCCCGCCGACAAGCAACGCGCCGCGCGCTTGCGCTGGGTGCCACAAGCCTGTGCTCAACTGGTCCAAAACGTGCCGGGTAGCACGCTCGATGAGCAGCCATAAGCGGTTTTTTGTCTAGCAATAACAAAAGTTTGCACATCTGGTTCCGCGCCATGGGGCGACAAATCGTCGAGCCGAGGCGCCATTATTGGATAGAACTGTCGCAGGCCGCTGTGCATACTTGTCGCAGTCGCTGGATGTAGCGGACTTGGCCGTCAGCAAGCCCTTGCTTCTATGGGGCTTGCAGGATTGCCGCCTTTAATGCCTCGGCGCGACCAGGGGCACCAAAGCCGCGCACAAGCAATCAGCGCTGGATCAACAAGCAGGACACACCCAAGGGAGGAACTATGCGTATCCTATCACTACTGACTGCAGTCTTTGTAAGTCTGGGGCTCAGCCTCGCTGCCCAGGCCGCCGACGTTCACAAGCTGGCGGTTCATGTCGATCAAAACGATCCCGCCGTCATGAACATGGCGCTCAACAACGTGCAGAACGTCAAGAAATACTACGAGTCCAAGGGCGAAGACGTGATTATTGAGGTCGTGGCTTATGGCCCAGGTCTGAAAATGTATACCGCTGACAGCCCGGTCGCCTCGCGCATTTCGGCCATGTCGCTTGATATCGACAATTTGGCTTTCTCGGCTTGCGGCAACACACACCGCAAAATGAGCCAGAAGGCTGGCAAAGACGTGCCGCTGTTGCCTGAAGCAGGCATTGTGCCGTCTGGCGTGGTGCGCCTGGTCGAGCTGCAAGAAGAAGGCTATGCCTACGTGCGGCCTTAGGGCGGCCAGAAAGGCGTCCAGCAAGGGGCGCTTCCGTCGGCCATGGGGCGCCACAATTTTCACTCTGCACAGCCCTCTTACCGTGCATTGCCCGAAGCCCTGGTGTCCCTAAGCACCAGGGCTTTTTTTAAGGGGGCGCGGTCAGCGTTAGGCCGCGCAGCACAATGAATGGAGCGATATCCACAGTGATTAGCGCATACCCAACATATTAGTGTTTTCTATTTGGGCCGTCGCCAACGGGTGCGCAAATTCGTTGCGATAGCTGGCATTTGAGGTCGTCCTCGTCCTCCCAAACAATGTGATTGTACTGCCTGGTGTCAAAATGAACGTCGTCAAGGGCGTCCTTGCGGCAGCAAAATATAACCGGGATGTTGAGGCCGTGAGCGAAGCTCGCCTCGTAGTACACCCCACCACGCGCTCCGGAGGTGCCCTGCGTGAAGTCAGCTACAACAAAGCGAGCGCGACGAATTCCTGCAATGATTTCATCGTCAATCTTGTTGTTGTGATCTTCCTTGTCTGTGCGAAATGCATCGTATCCAGCGTCTTCTATCCCCGCCTTTATGCCACGTTCATAGGCGGTCTCCATCGAGGCATCGAACCACATGGCAACAAAAGCGGTGCTTGAATTTGTGTCAGTTCCGTCTAACTCCTGCAATTTCTGATATCCAGATGGTAAAAGCATCAGTTCGTGGGTTGCATTTCCGTTACCCGAGGCACGGTCGGTTTTTCTGTGTTCTATCCAATTTTCTCTGGCACAATACTCGGCCAAAGTAATGACTTCCGATGCTTTTATTGATGAGGTCCACGCCAGAAGGTGGTGAAATATAACGGGATCTTGCGAGTTGTCTAGCGCATAAAACTTCGTTACTTGTCCTATCAAATTGGTTGATTTGTTGAGGCATCGCAGGAGGCCATATGCCCTACCAAAAACATCAAGGTATTTTGCGTTTGTAATATTTCTCAATTGTTCGGAGCTTATTTTTGGACACTCAGATCCAAGGCGTCGTTGTTCGACCAACCAGTTTGTCAGCTTGATTTTGAAATCTTCGCCTCGGCCGTTCTCCAAAGTTGCTTTGGCACGGCCTGTAAGGAAGTACTTCCCGCCTGCGCAACTAGAATCTACAGTAGACCCATCGTTGCTCTCGACAGTGACCTCCGCTGGGGTACCCCAAATGGGGCAAAGATCTGATGTCATAACACACCTATAATATTTAGAAATTGTTTAAATAATTATAGGAGTTGTCGCTGCTCGTCAATCCAACTGCTCTTTGGTCTTTAAAAAGCGCAGCTTCGGATAATCGTCTTGCGCCTTATTAAGGTGCCAGCCGTTGCGGACCAAAAACACGGGTGCGCCGGCGTGATCTTCGCCCAAGTCCGATTTGTTTTTGTCCAAGAACTTTTTTAGCTCGACAGCGTCGTCGGACTCGACCCAACGCGCCGTATTCAGCGGTGAGGGCTCAAAGCGCGCAGCGACGTTGAATTCGGTACGCACACGGTCGGCCAAGATCTCGAATTGCAACGGGCCGACGACCCCGACAATCCAGTCCGAGCCAATATTTCGTTTGATGACCCGCGCAGCGCCTTCTTCGGCGATCTGTTGTAGCGCCTTGCCCAAATGCTTGGCCTTCAGCGGATCTTCCGGGCGCACGGTCTGTAACAGCTCGGGCGCGAAGGAGGGAATGCCGGTAAAGCGCAGCGCTTCGCCTTCGGTCAGCGTATCGCCGATGCGCAGCTGGCCATGGTTGGGGATACCGATGATATCACCCGGCCAAGCATCCTCGGCAATCTCCCGGTCCTGAGCCAAGAAGAGTGTCGGGTTGTGTACGGCCATGGTCTTGCCGCTGCGCACGTGCAACAGCTTGTGACCCTTTTTGAAATGGCCCGAACACAGGCGCACAAAGGCGATGCGGTCGCGGTGTTTGGGGTCCATATTAGCTTGAATTTTAAAGACAAAACCCGTGACCTTTTTCTCGCTGGGCAGGACTTGGCGGTCCTTGGTGGTCTGGGACTTGGGCGCGGGCGCGTTGGCAGAAACACCGTTCAACAACTCGCGCACACCGAAATTGTTGATGGCCGAGCCGAAATACACCGGGGTCAGGGTGCCGCTGAGGTAGGCGTCCTTGTCAAAAGCAGGGCACAGCTCGCGCACCATTTCGACTTGTTCGCGCAAGGTGGCGGCGTCCTCATCGCCCAGGAGTTCGTCTAGCTTGGGATCGTCGATGCCCTCACAAGCGGCGCCTTCCAGCGGGATACGGCCCTTGGCGTGGTTTTCGACCAGGATTAGCTTGTCGTTGATCAGATCGTAGACGCCCTTAAAGGAGCGGCCCATGCCGATCGGCCAAGAGGCAGGCGTCACGTCAATCGCCAGCTTTTGTTCCACCTCGTCGATGATATCGAAGGGATCGCGGCCCTCGCGATCCAGCTTGTTGACAAAGGTCGTGATCGGCATGTCACGCAGGCGGCAGACTTCGAACAGCTTGAAGGTCTGAGCCTCGATACCCTTGGCGGCGTCCAGCACCATGACGGCCGAATCCACAGCGGTCAGCGTGCGGTAAGTGTCTTCAGAAAAGTCGCCGTGGCCGGGCGTATCCAGCAAGTTAAAGGTCACGCCTTCGTAATCATAGGTCATGACAGAAGAGGAGACCGAGATGCCGCGCTCTTGTTCGACCTTCATCCAGTCAGAGGTCGCACGGCGCGCTTCGCCCTTGGCCTTGACCGCGCCCGCCTGCTGGATGGCACCGCCGAACAGCAGCAGCTTTTCGGTCAAGGTGGTCTTACCCGCGTCGGGGTGAGAGATAATGGCAAAGGTGCGCCGCAGGGCAACGCGGTCCTCAAGGGACAAATTGAGCTGGCTCGACATAATATGACTGTGATGTTGCCGCGCAGGATCAAGCGAAGGCGCGGCTTAGTGGGGATGGGCTGATTGTTGGCGGCTGATTGTTGGCGGCT
>JAUIDR010000096.1 GCA_030428565.1 Alphaproteobacteria bacterium | reverse complement strand
CGGGATTGGAGAGCATTTTGCGCTGTTTTAGGCCAGTTTTCCAGCTCCAGTACGGAACAGCCGGGTCCGAATTTATGTTTATTTTCAAAGGCTTTAGGTCATAAAAAAACCCCGCGTGAGCGAGGTTCAATTACGAGATTTGGTTGGCCAAACCGCCCTGGAAATGGAGTGCTCTCTAAAATGTGGCAAATCTGGGCGCAAAGTCCTGGCTACGTGTTGCTGCCAGATTTGAACCGGCGACCTTCAGGTTATGAGCCGCCGTCGGAAAACTACTCGGAACTACGAAAGACCGCGCTTCACTACGCTAAATAACTGATATTGCTTGATATTAGTCGAGGCTAAGTTTCTAGTCACTACGAACAGACCCGAAGCATTTCGCGCCCTCTTGCGTCCATAGTGCGTCCATGGATTCCAAAGAGCACCGCCGAGGATCTGACGGAATCACCTGAAACGAGGCCCCTACCCCATGCCCAAAATCACCAAGCGGCTGATTGAAAACGCCGAGGTCAAAGACAAAGACTACATCATCTTCGATAGCGACATCCCTGGCTTCGGCGCTCGGATTCTACCCAGCGGTCGCCGGTCCTATCTTGTTCAATACCGCGTTGGCCGCAGCTATCGGCGGATCAGCCTTGGTATGCACGGTGTCCTGACCACAGACCAAGCCCGCGGCGAGGCCATCAAAGTGCTCGGCCGCGTAAAGAGCGGCGAAGACCCGTCGGCTGCGCGCAAGCAAGCCCGCCTTGAAATGACCGTCTCCGAGCTCTGCGAGCGCATGATCGAAGAGCACGCGGTCCCGCACTGCAAACCCAGCACTGTCGTCGGGTACCGCTTCTACACCAAGGCCTACATCAAAAAGCCCATCGGCCAAATACGTGTTAGCCAAATCCAGCGCGCCGACATTGCCAAGTTTCACCATGCTCTAAGGCATAAGCCCTACCAGGCCAATCGATGCATTCAATTCCTGTCCAAAGCCTTCAACCTGGCCGAAGTCTGGGGCCTGCGGGCCGACGGCACCAACCCCTGCCGCCACATCAAGAAGTACAAGGAGCCAAAGCGCGAGCGTTACCTCAGCAAAGACGAATTGGCTCGGCTTGGCGAGGTCTTGCGCCAATGTGAAAGCGAGCAGTTGGAAACACAGTCCGCCGTCAACGCCCTGCGCCTCTTGCTCTTCACTGGCTGCAGACTTTCCGAGATTATCCGGCGCAAAGACAGTCTACCTTGGCGCCCCTGCCCTGCAAGTTCTCGCCGACATCAAACGCGTCGCAGGCAACCCGTGGGTCATCACCGGCGCCAGACCCGGCGCCCATCTGACCGACCTCCAACATCCCTGGCAGCGCATCCGCAAGCGCGCTGGTATCGAGGACGTTCGCATCCACGACCTGCGTCATACCTTTGCCTCGGTCGCTGTCGCCGCTGGCTACGGCCTGCCAATGATCGGCAAACTCCTCGGTCACACCCAGGTCCAGACAACTGCCCGCTACGCTCACCTGGCCGCTGAACCCATGACCGCCGCGGCTGATAGCGTCGCTGGTGCACTGGGACGGGTGTTGGGGTAATCTTCGTTGAATTGCGCGTGTGGACGCTTCACACGGAATCCCTCGGCCACAGCGCGGGGCCGTTTGCTAGCAATGCTGTCCTCGCCCTTCAGGCCATCCAGCACGATCCTGATCTTCTCGTCGGCCGCGTCTGTTTGCGCGTCTTGCGGTGGATGCTTTTGACCAGTTTGTCGGCCGCGTCCTTCGATGTTCCGGATTTCTTGTTCATCTTCGCTCCATAATGGCTACGATGAACCAGAAATCCTCCGTTACGAAAAAATCAGATCTGTCCCATAGGCGCTGACGTCAGACAGACTTCGCACTAGAAGACGCCATGCCAAAGCCGCTCATCCCCTACACCAAGCGCTCGGTTGACGCGTTCTTGTACGATCTACGCATGCAGGCCTAACGGCAGGCGGTGTCCAAAGCAGCGGGCGATCGCTTTGTGGTCTTGGACCCCAAGCCTTTTCTGTGCGACGGCCAGACCTGCCGCCATTACGACGGCAAGTTCTTGTACGCCGATGACGATCACCTGTCGGTTTACGGCAGCGAGGTCGTCGCAACGGGCCTGAAGCCGCAGCTATTCGGGCCCGCAAATTAGGCGCCAAGCCTGGAATGGGTCGACGCAGCGCTCAGGCCTGGCGAACGCGGAGCATCTGCGGGTCATAGGGTGACGGCGCTATCACCTCGGCAGGCACCAACGCACCGCAAAGGTCCAGCATCAGACGACTGCCAAGCCTGGCCAGCTCTGGCTCGACATAGGCCAGCGCCAGGTTCAGGCCAACGCGATGTCCCCAGCCGCCCGAGGTCACCGTGCCGACAACCCGCGCGCCTTGCATCAGCGAGGCCCCGCCTCGCGCGGGCGCCGTCTCGCTCTCAACGCGCAGGGTCACCAGCTGGCGCTGCGGACCTGCCGCCTGACGCGCCAACAAAGCCGCGCGCCCCAGGAAATCCCCCTTCTCCAGGCGCACAAACCGCCGCAGCCCTGCTTCAAATGGGTCGAACTCGGTCAACAAGTCGGCCTTCCAGTGCAAGAAGCTCTTTTCCAGCCGCATGGACTCCACCGCACGCGCGCCGAACAGCTGCAGCCCTTCGGCCTCCCCCGCCTGGCGCAGTGCCTGATAAGCTGCATAGAGGCTCGCGTTAGGCACATGGATCTCATAGGCCAGCTCGCCCGAGAAACTGACCGCCATGACGATGGCGGGCGCAAAGCCAATGAAGCATTCGCGCAGGCAGAGCCAGGGAAAGGCCTCGGCCGACCAGTCGCCGCGCGCCGCAGCTGACAGCACCGCACGTGATTTGGGCCCGGCCAACAGCAAAATCGTCTGATCGTTGGTCAAGCTACGCAGGTGGACATCCTCGCCTGCCCGCAGCTGCGCGGTCAGCCAATCCATGTCGTGCTGCTCAGCCGCCGCTGCCGAGCCATACCAGAGCCGCTCCGGCCCTCGGTCGCTGGCGGGCAGGTTGGCCAGCGTGGCTTCGGCCTTGATCATGCCCTGGGCGTTCAACAGGTAGGCCAGCCCCAGCCGTCCAGCTTTGCGCGGCACCGCCCCACAGACCAGGCGGTCCATGAAAGCGTGGCGGTCGCTGCCCCTAATCTCGATCCGGTTGAAACCGTTGACCTCGGTCAGGCCAACGCCGGTTTGCAGCGCGCGCACCTCCGCACCCACCAGCGCTTCGGCCTCGTCAAAGTCGAAGGTCAAACGGGGGTTAAAATCCGGGCTCGGTTTGATGTAGTCCAGCCGCTCCCAGCCGTTGACCACAGTGAATTCACCGCCCCTAGCCTCCAGAACCGGGGTCAACGGTGTGGTCTTGGCGCCCCGCCCCGCAGGGCGATGCTCGTGTGGGAAGTGAAAGCGGAATTCGTTCTGATAGTCCTCGACTGCCTTCAGAGCAGTCAGCTCGACATTGGCATGCCCCGTGAAGCGGCGCGGGTCCAAGCACCAAGTGTCATAGCAAGCCTCGCCGTGGACGATCATCTGCGCCAGCAGCCAGCCGTGGCCACCGCCTTCGCCCAGACCTGCACGCAAGCCGATGATGCAAAAGGCGTTGCGCTTGCCCGGAATCGCCCCGACCAAAGGCGCGCCGTCGATCGTATAGGTAATGGGCCCGTTGATGAAGGTGTGAATGCCCACCTCACGCAAGGCGGGCATGCGGGCAAAGGCGCCCTCCAGCACGTCCATCACCCGCTCGACATCATCGGGACACAGGGCGTTGACGAAGCCCGGATCGATGCCATCCAGCCCCCAGGTCTTGCAGTCTTGCTCATAGAAACCGATCAGCAAGCCGTTCTTTTCTTGGCGGCAGTAGTAATCGCTGATGGGACAGCGGATCAGCGGCATACGATGGCTCGCTTGTGCGATGGCCGCGATCTCCTCGGTCAGAAAATATTGGTGCTCCATGGCTGCGACGGGATGGTGAACGCCCATCATGGCCCCCACCTCGTTGACCCGATAGCCGCCAGCGTTGACCACAATATCACAGTCGATGTCGCCCTGTTCGGTGTGCACGGTCCAGGTATCATCGGCGTGCTGGGTCAGCGCCACCACCGGCGTGTTGCGATAGATCTCAGCCCCAGCCTGGCGCGCGCGCCGCGCCAACGCTTGGCAGAGTTGCGCCGGGTCAATATCTCCGTCCAACGGGTCCCAGAGCCCGCCCAGCAGATTGTCGGTCGAGATCAGTGGGTGACGGCGGGCGCACTCCTCAGCATCGATCACCTCAAACTCGACGCCCATGCCGCGCGCCATAGAGGCAAAGTGGCGATAGCCCTGCATGACCTCGGGTGTGTTGGCCGTGCGAATACCGCCGTCGCCGTGGTGGTAGTTGATGGGATAGTTTGGATCCGCCGCCAGCTCCTGATACAGGCGGATCGAATGCGACTTGAGGCCAACCATGGTCTGGTTCATGCCGAAGTTGGTCACTTGCGCGGCCGAATGCCAGGTGGTGCCGCTGGTCAGCTCGTTGCGTTCCACCAGCACCACGTCGCTCCATCCCTCTTGGGTCAAGTGATACAGGGTCGAGCACCCAGCAATGCCGCCGCCAATCACCACCACTTTGGTCCGCGTTTTCATGGTTATCTCCCTGTCGCTCTTTCGCGCCGCTCTCGGTCGGCCTCCGTCTCAATCAGGCTAGCTTGCTGCGGCTTGCTTTGGCTAGGCTGGGAAGTGACCTGCCCCGTTTTTCAGGGCCACTTATGAGTAGAGTCTGCTCTTCATCTGTGTGCCATCATTCGGCGGCGTGGGCAATAGGCGCAGGCGCGGAGCCATCAATTAGCTCAGGCGGCTGCGCCCATTGAGTTTTGTCGAAGGGCCTTGCGGCTGCGAATTCCTCCGGGGTCTGGTACTTGAGGCTGCTGTGCGGGCGCTCAGTAATGTAATCGATCCTCCAATCTTCAATGATCTGGCGGGCTTCGTGGATGGTTGTGAACCTGAGGTGGTCCCGTTTACCTAGACAAGATAGCAGCAGTTTTAGTGAGCGTTGTGGTCTGTCATGCTGCTTGGTGTTGAGGGAGTATATCAGTCTGGCTCGGTGTTGCGACCCCAAAATCCTCGAGCCCGCAAAAGCGAGAGGATGAAGGGGGCGGTGCGGCTT
>JAUIDR010000034.1 GCA_030428565.1 Alphaproteobacteria bacterium | reverse complement strand
GTCCGCTCCAGCACGGCCAGGGGATCGCCGCTTTCGCTTAGACTCCTCAGATGGTCCGACATACCGAACAGCGACGGCTCTTGCTTGATCACGGGCATAGGCTTCTCCTTCACCCAAGTGAATCACGACGACCTCAATCCCGCAAGGTTAATGCGGGTGTCCAGCTATAATAGACATAACAATTTCCCACATTACAGTCGTCAAAATTGCATATCTTAGGCTTATTTTTAGATTTTTTTTATTCATAATATATATTGCTAACTAGATGTAATTTAAATGATATCAACATATCAGATTTGATGAAATTAGTTTATAGTAACTAACAACGTCATATTTGTAATTAACTCAAGAAATTGACAGACGCATTCATTAAATGTTTTTACAAACAATTATATTAGATGCATGCAACGGTAAGCATATATTCGCGAAAAATAGATATAACAACGGCTGTAATTGCTATGTACATTCGAGTGTAATACATAACAAAATTGTTTTTATATTTACAAGTGTGTGATAGTTTAATCGTTCATATTACATGATAATTATTTGTATAATTTACTTGATTTATTTTTCATTTGTTTGTTTATATATCTCTCCTATCATAAAGGCAGAAGCTCCAATTGCAACAAGATATAAAGAAAAGCTAATGTCATAAACTTCTCTTATTATATTTGCTAAAAGCATTATAATAAATATAATAGTAAAATGAGTGGTTTTTGACATATGGATTCTATCCGCATATCGCAATAAGGGAGTGATTGCTAAGTCACTCCCATTGCGTAAGCCTTATTTAGAGGTGAGGGTTAATCGTATTGCCGTTGTGGTCTATCCTGCCATTTGGACTTGGAATGCCTGGCTGAATACTGGGGAGACTGAATTCGCCCGCCTGATCACAGCCGATCTCACCCAAGACGCCGCCAAGGACGCCGCCTGCAAGGGTGCCCCATGGGCCAGCTTTTGATCCATGCATCGCGCCCAAACCTCCAATTGTAAGAGCGCATACTTGCTTGGCTATTCTGCCCTCAAGAGCTCTAGGTTCACCACGTTTTCGGCGAACCAAGTATCCAGGTAGCGGCCTGATGCCGTCATCCCTGCGGTCCACGTAGGTGATCTTGCCCGGCTTTACAGGCGGTGCGATGGGCTGCTCAAAGTGTTTTGAACGCCAGGTGCGTGACCGCACTTTGACAGGTGGATACAAGAACCGTTTCAGGGCTTCGCCGCGCAAGGCTGGGTTGAAAGGTTGCGGGCGCAACGAGGGCTTCGCACCATAGGGCGTGACCGAGGCGCGCGCCAAAAGCGGATTAGGGTAAAAGGTGTTTGCCATAGAGTTACTCCTATCAGGAAGCTAGGCGATTGCCAAGCTGTTTGTTCGTGATTAGTTCTATGGTATGCGCAATATGATGGCAATTGCTTTTATCACTTGTTAATTGTTTATGTATTGTTCCTGGCACCCACCCCTGATTTTGGCCTGGCGAGCGATCACAGAGGCGGTGGCGCGCTATCCTTTGCCGCTCTCTTCCCAGATCTTGTGCCAAATAGGGTCTTTGATTTCATCAAGGAAAGCACGGTGCGCGGCCCGCTCTTCGGCGCTCGCTGGGAACGCGCGCGGCGGCCGCTTTTCGCCGGAGGCCCTTTGGCCGACAAGGCTGGAAAAGTCTGCGGCGCCGGGGGTCTTGGCCCCTGCGCTGGTCGTGGCGGTCGCGTCTGGAGCCGGATTTAAGCCGCCCATCAGCTCGGGCTGACGTCCACCGATCAGGTGCAAATAGACCTCGGCCAGCAATTCGGAGTCCAACAAAGCGCCGTGCAGGTCGCGGCCCGAGTTATCAACCTCAAAGCGCCGACACAGGGCATCCAAACTGGCTTGCGCACCCGGGAACTTCCGTCGCGCGATCTCTAGGGTGTCCAGAGCTCGATCCATGGGCAAGGGCTCAAAGTCCGCCGCGATCAGCTCGGCGTTCAAAAAGCGCATGTCGAACTTGGCGTTGTGGATGATCAGGCGCGAATCTTGGATGAAATCCAGGAACTCCTGAGCCTTGTCCCGGAACTTCGGCTTACCAGCCAGAAAATCCATCGTCAGGCCGTGAACGCGGGCGGCGTCTTCGGGCATGTCACGCTCGGGGTCCAGGTAGACGTGGAAACTCTGGCGCGTCGAGACGTGATTGACCAGTTCGATACAGCCAATCTCAACAATGCGATGGCCTTCGCTGGGTTCAAAACCGGTGGTCTCAGTATCCAGAACGATTTCACGGATCATGCGGCGGACATCCTTACGGGGTCACTTTACGGGGTCACTTTGCGGGGCCATATTAACGGGCCATACGAGGCGTGGAAAAGTTGTGCGGGCCTCTGTTATAGCCCCTTCAAGCGGGGGGTATGCAAGGCCCCTCGAAACGACGGGTTCTTGTAGGCATCTATCGGCCAGACCGGCGGCTTGGCCCAATCCGGTGCCAAAAGTTGACGATGCGCAGCGGCCAGCGCCTGCCAGGTGGCGGCTTTTCCCGCGCCGGTCGGAATGATGCGGTCCGCAAGACGGCGCTTTTCGGCTTGCGGCATCTGATGGGCTCGTATGGCGCGCAATTTTTCCAACTTGGCACCCGGACGCCGTAAAAAGCGCTGCTGTTGCAGGGCGGGCGAGCAATCCACCACCAGCACCATATCACAGCGCCGATCTGCCTTGACCTCGAACAACAGCGGCACGTCGATCACCACAGCAGGACGGCCAACGCGTTGATGATCCAACAAAAACCGCTTCAAGGCACGATGCACCATGGGGTGCAAGACGGCCTCCAACTGTGCCAATCGTTCGGGCTGGCCGAAGACGGCTTGGCCCAGCGTTGGGCGATGGATGGCGCCTTCTTGCAAGGTGCCGGGGAACAAAGCGGCGACCGCTTCGACCGCCGCCCCGCCCCGGCCCATGAGGCGGTGAACCACCGCATCAGCGTTATGAACCGGGCAGCCCATACGCGCCAGCATGGCCGCCGCCGTGGACTTGCCCATCGCGATAGAACCGGTAACGCCGATGATTTTCATAGACGCTCCGGCTAGCTGGCCAACACGGCTTGGCGCAGGTCATCATCGACCACCACCGGCGTCTTGAACCAAGCTTCAAAGCCCGCGCGCGCCTGGTGCAACAACATGCCGAGCCCGTCAACGGTCGCGTTACCGCGCTGGCTGGCCCAAGCCAGTAAGTCGGTTTGCAAAGGGTTGTAGACCAAATCGGTCACCAAGGCCGTTCCCGGCAGCGCGTCTAGCTTCAGATCCAGCGCGGGCTTGCCTTGCATGCCAAGGCTGGTGGCATTGACGAGGAGCTGCACATCGCCGGCAGCTTTGGGCACTTCCTCCCAGGCCACGGCGCGGCACACCAGGCTTGGAACTTGGCTGAAGGTCTGACGAAACTCACCGGCCAGCGTCTCAGCGCGTTCGAAGCTGCGGTTTGCGATAGTGAGCTGCGTTACACCCGCCGCTAGCAGGCCTTGCACCACCGCGCGACTGGCGCCGCCCGCGCCCAACAGCAAAGCCGACTTGCCTTGAAATTCAAAGTCCGGTCGTGTTTGGCGTAGGTTTTCCATAAAACCGTAGGCATCGGTATTGTGCCCCAAGTAGCGGCCGTCGTCTTGTCGAATGACCGTATTGACCGCAGCGATGGCCCGCGCTTCTGGGGTTAGTTCGTCAACGTGGTCCAGCATGGCTTGCTTGTGCGGAATGGTAACGTTCCAACCGGCAAAACCCAGCGCTTTTAGGCCCGCGACCGCTTCAGCCAAACCGTCTGGTGCAACGGGCAAGGGAATATAGGCGCCGTCGATGCCATAACGCCTGAGCCAATGGCCGTGTAGTTGCGGGGATTTGGAGTGCGCCACCGGCCAACCCATGACCCCTGCGCAAACAGCTTTGCCCGTCATCATGCTTTCAGATCTCCTCGCAAACGCAAAAACCCTAGAATATCCAACAGGGGCAGCCCTAGGATGGTGAAGTAATCGCCCTCGATACGCGAAAACAGTTGCGCGCCCAGCCCTTCAAGCTGATAGGCCCCGACCGAGGCCATGACCTCTTGCCCCACCGCAGCGACGTAATCGGCGATATAAGCGTCAGAGAGCTCGCGCATCGTCAGATCGGCGCGGCGATTGACGTGCCAAATACGCCGATCGCCTTGTTGTATGACCGCCGAAACGTAGAGGCTGTGGGTCTTACCTGACAAGGCGCGCAAATGGCAGGCCACGTGATCCAGATCGGCGGGTTTATCAAACAACATCGAGCCACAAGCCAGCACTTGATCGCAGCCCAGGACCAGCGCTTCGCTATGGCGCAGCGCGACCTGCCGGGCTTTGAGCTCGGCCAGGGTCTCGGCCAAGGCCTCAGCGCTGGCACCTTCACGGGCCAGGTCTTGCTTGACCAAGGCTTCGTCAACGTGCGCCGGCTCGACGATAAAATTCAGGCCAGCATTGACCAAGAGCTGGCGACGGATGGCCGAGCCTGAAGCCAGCACCAAGGGCGGACTGTCAGAAGACAAGGACAAGCCCGACGCAGAATAAGGAGATTGGGCGAAGACGGCAGATTGCGGGCTCACGAAGCGAAGGCCTCATTATTGGTGGATATTAGCGGTAAGCCGGGATTGGGTTCAAGGGCGACCGGCAACGCTCAATGCGCCAGTTGCCGTCACGCACTGGTCTTAGCCGCTGAATTAGATGAAGATGCCTCCGGAATTGAAATCTCTGAAGAGGAGTCAGGAGAGGTTTCAGCTGCAGTTTCGGCGGCGAGTTCAGCCTGGCGTCGATTATAGAGTATCATGACCTGGGCGGCGGTCTCCTCGATTGAACGACGCGAGACATCAATCACCGGCCAACGGTACTTAGTATAGAGGCGGCGCGCATTGCGGATCTCCTCGCGGATCGCTTCGACATCCACATAATCGGTCGAAGGGATTTGCCCCAAATGCTCCAGCCGCGAGCGGCGCACTTCCGACAGCTTGCGCGGATCGTTGATCAGGCCCACGAACAGCGGCTTTTTCAGGCTTGTTAGGCTCTCATTAAAAGGACGGCCCGGCACCAGTGGGATATTCGCCGCCTTGATCCCGCGTTGGGCCAAAATCACCGAGGTCGGCGTTTTGGAGGTGCGCGAGACCCCGACCAAAATGATATCAGCCTCGCGGTAGTATTCTTCGCTCTGGCCATCGTCACAGCGCATAGCAAAGTCCATCGCCGCGATACGCTTAAAGTATTCTGGGCTCAGTTCATGCTGGCGTCCGGGTTTGCCGACAGTCTCCACGCCAAAGAAGGCCGACAGCATAGCGATCGGCCGGTCCAAGATGGGAACCGACGGCGTGCCCATGGCACGACAGGCGCTCTCCAGGTCTTGGCGCAGACCTTCATCAACCACCGTATAAAGGACTGGGCCGGGCAGAACGCGAATTGCTTCGATCACCGCATTGAGCTGGGTCGGCGATTTAATGAGCGACCAGACGTGCAGCTCGACCTGCACGCCTTCGAATTGCGCCAAACACGCCCGCGCAACGGTATTGATGGTCTCGCCTGTAGAATCTGAGACCAAATGCATATGAAAGGGCAGCGTCATGGGGCTATCGCAGAGACTCGAAGGCTAGAGCGCGGCGACAAAGCCAGCGATTCGACCCCAAGACCGCAGCCAGATCGCTGCAAGCATTATCTTAGGTCGCAGTCACCAAGCTCGCAGGGCGCAAGGGTTGGGTGTCAAGGCCTCTAACCAGAAAAAAAGTCCGACGAAAAGCCAAGAAGCGGTGCGGAAAAATCAGGGTAAAACGCGCCTAGCCTGTGTGCAAGTGCTGGTTTTATGCACAGTTCATACAGCCTGCCCTGCATGGGCCTGGGCAGCTGTGCACAAGCCGGTAGTAAGCGGTCGATTCCCACACAAACTATACGCTTGTGCAAAAGCGGTTGCCGCTTCGCGAAGCCACCCTGCAATGTGCGAAAACCGCGAAAAGTTTTGGTTTAGATTCAAAACCCAAGCAAAAAATTGCCCCGCACGCAGAAAGGAATACAGCGTTCGGATAAGGCGAGTTATGCAAGTTATGTTGCCGCCCTACCAAAACTACCCTTTCTTATTTTTTAGAATCTTTCTAGTTGGTTAGGCATGATCGATAAACCTTTGCTTCGCGCCCTTAAGCGCCAACCTGTCGAACGGCCTCCCTTCTGGTTCATGCGCCAAGCGGGCCGTTATATGCCCGAATACCGCGCGGTGAGAGCCGATGCGGGCGGCTTCCTAGATCTTTGCTTCAATGCCGATAAAGCAGTGGAAGTGACCAAGCAGCCGTTAAGAGCCTTTGGCATGGATGCAGCGATTTTGTTCTCTGACATCCTAGTGGTGCCTTTGGGCCTGGGCCAGAAGGTCTGGTTCGAAGAAGGCGAAGGCCCAAGGCTGGAGCCCATTGCCAGCGTCGATGATCTTGAAGCCTATGATGCTTCAGCGCTCAAACAGCGCTTGTCGGTGATTTTTGATGTGGTGGCTCGTCTCTCGAAGGACTTGGCGGATGAGTTCGAGAACACCGCATTGATCGGATTTGCGGGCGCACCTTGGACCGTGGCGACTTACATGGTCGAGGGCCGTTCCTCACGCAATTACGAGAACGTCAAACAGTGGGCCTATGGTGATCCTGCCGGTTTCGGACGTCTGATTGATCGCTTGGTGGAAGCCACGATCGACTACTTGTCCGCCCAGATCGAGGCGGGCGCCGAGGCGGTGCAATTGTTTGATTCCTGGGCGGGCGCTCTGGACGAGGCTGGTCAAGAACGCTGGTCATTTGCGCCTATGGCCGAGATCGCGCAGACGCTCAAGCAACGCTACCCCAAGGTGCCCATTATCGCCTTTGCCCGCCAAGTGGGATGCAACACCTTGAAATTGGCCAAGATGGGTTGCTTTGACGCCCTGTCTTTGGATCATACGGTCAGCCTGTCATTTGCGCGCGAGCAGTTGCAGCCGCATGTCTGTCTGCAGGGCAACTTAGATCCACTGATGGTCGTCACCGGCGGGGATGCCATGCTGCGTGCCGCCGATGAAATTCGCGAAGCCTGGCGCGATGGTCCTTTCATTTTCAACCTGTCGCACGGCCTCATTCCGCCAACGCCGGTGGCTCACGTTGACCAATTGTCGCGTCGCTTGCTTCAGGCCTGATCGGCGGTATCTTATCAAGGCCAAATGCGGTTCGGCCAAGTCTAGTGCCGTTCCGCCTGCTTGTATTTGCCAGAACCAAATGGCGCAGAGCTGAGCCACTTTCCGGCCAGCTAGCGCTCAAAATTAGAGGCCCGCGTGAGCTTAGATCAAAGCAATTCCCTGGAAACGCAGAACGCTATGCAAGATATTGATTTTTCAAAAGAACGCATCGCCGTCGTGCTGCTGCAATACGGTGGACCAGACGATCAAGACTCGGTGCAGCCCTTCTTATTCAATCTGTTCAACGATCCTTACATTGTCGAAGCTCCGGGGCCGGTGCGCTATGCCTTAGCGCATTTCTTGTCGCGATGGCGGGCGCCGACAGCCAAGAAAATCTATGCCGAAATGGGCGGCGGATCGACGATTTTGGGCTACACCAAGAGCCAAGCTGAAGAGCTGCAAGACGTGCTTTCGTCCGACCAGTTCGGTCTTGGTGAGGTCAAAACCTTTATCTCGATGCGCTATTGGCATCCGATGAGTGATGAAGCGGTGCGCCAGGTCCAAGACTGGCAGCCCGATCGCATCGTGCTGCTGCCGCTCTATCCTCAGTATGCGCGCGCGACCACCGGTTCATCCTATCGCGTCTGGCAGGCGGCGGCGGAAAAAATCGGGCTTGAGGTGCCGACCCACTTGATTTGTTGTTACCCCGATGAGCCGGGTTTCATTCAAGGTATGGCGCGTTTGACGAATGACGCCTACGAGCGCGCGTCAAAGGCTGGCAAGCCGCGCATCTTGTTCTCGGCGCACGGTCTGCCGGTTGCGATGATCCGCAAAGGCGATCCCTATCAAGCCCAAATCGAACAATCTTGCCATCTGGTGATGAAAGAGATGGGCCTCAAAGACGCTGATTGGCGCATCTGTTTTCAGTCCAAGGTGGGCCCGTTGAAGTGGCTAGAGCCCGATACCGAAAAAGAAATTGAGCAAGCCGGTCACGACAAGGTGCCGGTCGTGTTGGTGCCGATTGCTTTCGTCTCTGAACACTCGGAGACCCTGGTTGAGCTTGATGAAGAATACGGCGAAGTGGCCGAAGCAGCCGGCGTTCCGGCCTATGAGCGCGTGCCGACAATCAACGCGCGCATGACCTACATCGACGCTTTGGCAGAACAAGTGCGTGCAAGCCTCAACCGCAGGACCGGCGTTTCGTCCTACAAAGGCAGCCGGATTTGCAGCGGTGATCGCAGCCGCTGTCCCTGCCAGCTTGAGCCTGCAGCTTCAATGGCACCTGCGGTACAAGGCTGGGGGGAAAACCTGCAATAATCAAAAGGATGGCCGCAACCAATCGGATAGCGGCGCTGGTCTATCGATTTTGATCGAGCGCAACGCAAGTTGGGGCCAGATTTGTAAGAAGAATAAACCAGGTTCGAAATCGAATCGAAGCGAGCAGCAAGGAGGACAGGCATGGGTGACGTGCTGTTGATGGCGCAGCCTTGGATCAAGGCCTTTCATATTTTGGCGGTCATTTCGTGGATGGCGGCCATGCTCTATCTACCGCGCTTGTTCGTGAATCACGCTGGTCTTGAGACCGGTTCCGAGGCTTCGGAGCTGCTAAAGGGCATGGAAGATCGCCTCTATCGCCTGATTATGAACCCGGCCATGTTGGCAGCGCTGGCAGCAGGCGTGGTCTTGGCCATTTTGGGCGGTCAGGCCATCTGGGGTTCGCTCTGGTTCTGGGGCAAAGTGGTCTTCCTAGGCGTGCTGATGGGCTTTCATGGGTACTGCACCCGCTGGCTCAAGGCTTTTGCCCGCGATGAGAATCAGCACTCGGCGCGGTTTTATCGTTTTATGAACGAAGTGCCGACCTTGGCGATGATCGTCATCGTCGCGCTGGCTGTAGTGCGGCCGTTCTAGGCGAGTGTTGTCAGGGGCGCTGACCAGCGTCTATGATATATAACGTATTGATATTTAAAAGTAAAAATTCGGTTTCGCAAATTCGCACTGGCGGCAAGACCTCGGCGGCAGAACGCGCGTTGGCCTTGTTACGCCCATAAGCGCGTCTTGCGAATGATGACGATTGACGCGCGCTAGATATCAGCGTAGAAACGGAGCTCCTATTGAAAGGGTATGGCGCCCTTTGATCGGAGCTAGTGCACGCTTGCCTTTGGCACCGTCCTGCCTTTGGCAGCGAGTAGAGCCTAGACCGAATAACGGCGGCCTCCTTTTTCTCCCCTAAACATTGTTGGTCCATGCATTTATCTGAACTCAAGCAGAAGAGTCCTGCCGACCTTCTGGATTTGGCCGAAGAACTCGAGCTCGAAGATCCCGGCAACCTGCGCCGTCAGGAGCTGATGTTTGCCATTTTGAAGCAAACCGCAGATAACGACGAAGCGCTGTTCGGCGACGGCACTCTGGAAGTGCTGCAAGACGGCTTTGGCTATCTGCGCTCGAAGGAAGAAAACTATCTTCCAGGTCCAGACGACATCTATATTAGTCCCAATTTGATCCGCCGCTTTTCTTTGCGCACCGGCGATACGGTCGAGGGTGAAATCAAAGCGCCGAAGGAAAACGAGCGCTATTTCTCCTTAACCAAGGTTACGAAGGTCAATCACTCTGACCCCGAGCAAGCGCGTCTGCGGGTCAATTTTGACAACCTAACACCGCTCTACCCCGATCAGCGCCTCAATCTGGAGACCGAAGACCCGACCAAAAAGGACTATACCGGTCGTATCATCGACCTGGTGGCTCCGGTGGGTAAGGGACAGCGCGCCTTGGTTGTGGCGCCACCGCGCTCTGGTAAGACTATGATTTTGCAGAATATTGCTAAATCGGTCGCCGCCAATCATCCCGAGGCCTATCTGTTGGTCCTGTTGATCGACGAACGCCCGGAAGAAGTGACCGACATGCAGCGCTCGGTGCGCGGCGAGGTCGTGAGCTCGACCTTTGACGAACCCGCCTCGCGGCACGTCCAGGTCGCCGAGATGGTGATCGAAAAAGCCAAGCGCCTGGTCGAACATAAGCACGATGTGGTGATATTGCTCGACTCGATTACCCGTTTGGCGCGGGCCTACAACACGGTCGTGCCCTCCTCGGGTAAAGTCCTGACCGGTGGTGTCGATGCCAACGCGCTGCAGCGCCCCAAGCGTTTTTTCGGTGCGGCGCGCAATATCGAAGAAGGTGGCTCGCTGACCATTATCGGGACGGCGCTGGTCGATACCGGCTCCAAAATGGACGAAGTCATTTTCGAGGAGTTCAAGGGTACCGGTAACTCGGAATTGGTTCTGGATCGAAAACTGGCTGATAAGCGGACCTTCCCGGCGATCGATATCGGCAAATCCGGTACGCGTAAGGAAGAACTGTTGGTGGCCAAAGACGTGCTGCAGAAGATGTGGGTCTTGCGCCGCGTTCTCATGCCGATGGGCGCGACCGAGGCGATGGAATTCTTGCTCGGCAAACTGCGCGAGACCAAGTCCAACGCCGATTTCTTCCAATCAATGAACCAGTAAGGGCCGGAGCGGGCTATGTCTGAACAGCGCGCTACCATCGCCGCCTTGGCGTCCGGAGCGGGCCGGGCGGGCGTGGCCGTGATCCGCTTGTCCGGACCTCAAGCTTGGAACGCGGTGGCAGCCCTTGTGAAAGGGCGTTTGCCGGCGCCGCGCACAGCCGTCTTGCGCGCCCTTCACCACCCGGACAGCGGCGCCTTGTTAGATGAGGCATTGCTGCTGCTGTTCGAAGAGCAGCGCTCTTTTACCGGCGAGGCGGTGGCGGAGATTCAATGTCACGGCAGCCCCTTGATCGTCGACGAGATCTTGGACTGCCTGGAGGCGCTGCCCGACGTACGCGCCGCCAAGGCGGGCGAATTCAGTCGTCGTGCCTTGCTGAATGGCAAAATGTCGGTGCTAGAGGTCGAGGCTTTGGGTGCGCTCTTGGAGGCGCAAACGCCTTGGCAAAAGGAGTCGGCATCGCGGGCGCGGGTGACTGGCCAAGAAGTCATGGTGCGCGGATGGCGCACCCGCATGCTCCAAATGCTGGCGGACGTTGAGGCGAGCATCGATTTTGCCGACGAAGATTTGAGCGAACTGGCTGCGCAACCTTGGATGCCGGTTTTGGCCGAATTGCTGGGCGAATTGCGGGCCTCGTTGCGTGCCAGCCATTGGTTGGAGCAACACCGCGGCGGTTTACTGTGTGTCATCGCCGGCCAGCCAAACGTCGGAAAATCAAGCCTTATCAATAATCTCGTTGGCCGTGATGTCGCTCTGGTCCATGACAGTGCGGGCACAACCCGCGACGCGATTGAGGCGACAATGGTGGTGGCGGGGGTGCCGTTGACCCTGGTGGATACTGCCGGTCTGCGGCGCGACGTCGGCGCGGTCGAGACAATGGGGGTCGAGCGGGCGCGGGCCCTTTGGCAGCAGGCCGATATCCGCGTTTGCGCAATTAAGCCCGGTCAGGACGTGTTGCCCGATGCCGATCTGGTGGTGGAGACCTTCGGGGCGGCCCAAGAGAGGCAAACCCAAGAGAGCGAAGCTCAAGAGAGGCAGAACCGGGACGCGCCAGGGTTGTCGGAGACGCAAATTCAGCGCCCTTGGCTCCAGATTGATAACATGACGGGGTTGGGGCTCGATGGTCTGCGCGCCGCGCTGGAGCAGCGGGTGCGCGCTCGTATCCAAAGCCAAGGGCTGGCGCAGGCGCTGACCAGTCAGCGGCAAAATCGCTTGGCACAGGACTGCTTGTTGGTGCTCGAGGGTATCGATCGAGACACGCCAATCGAACTGCAGGCGCTGCATTTGACCCAAGGCATCAATGCGCTATCCTTGTTGCTCGGCGACTACGATGTCGAAGAAATGTTGGATGCACTGTTTGAGAATTTCTGCATCGGCAAATAGTGTTTCACGTGAAACGAGCCGCGCACGTTCGGGGGGCTTGGGGTTGCAGCAAGCCTTGCGGCGCGTGGCCAAGTTGGCCAACGCAAGCGACCGCCAAGAGATGGCAGCGGGATCGTCTTCTGCAATTCTCTTAAGACTAAGAGGTTAAGCTTTTGAAAAGCAATGATTTTGATGTGATTGTCATCGGAGGCGGCCACGCAGGCGTTGAAGCGGCCGCTGCCGCGGCGCGTCTGGGTGCGTCGACCGCCCTGGTGACCTTTGATCTTGATAAGATCGGCGTCATGTCCTGCAATCCAGCGATTGGTGGTGTCGGCAAGGGGCACCTTGTGCGGGAAATCGATGCCCTAGATGGCATAATGGGCCGGGCGATCGATCAGGCTGGCATTCAATTTCGGGTCTTAAATGCCAGCAAGGGCCCTGCGGTGCGCGGGCCGCGCGCGCAAGCCGATCGCAAGCTCTATCGCGTCGCTGTGCAGCGCTTGTTGGCCGAACAAAGCAACTTGAGCTGTCTTGCCGGTGAGGTCGTTGGCCTGATTTTGAAAGAGCGTGGTCCCGCGACCTCAGATACGGTTCGCTATGCCAACGGCGTTTTGGAACGGCAAAGCGTTGCGGGTGTGGTGCTGGCAGATGGTCAGCGGCTGCGTGCCAAGTCGGTTGTCTTGACGACGGGGACTTTTTTGGGCGGTACGATCCACGTTGGCGCCGAGGTGGAAGCCGCCGGTCGGGTGGGCGAAGCCGCATCGCAGAATCTAGCTCGCTTTTTGCGCTCTTTGGACTTGCCAATCGGCCGCCTTAAGACGGGGACGCCGGCGCGCTTGAACGGCAAGACCATCAATTGGTCACAGCTGGAAATGCAAGCCGCCGACGAGAACCCGCTTCCCTTCTCATATCTGACCGATCGAATTCGTGTCCCACAAATTGCTTGCGGAATTACTTATACCAATCCGCATACCCATAAAATAATCCAGAATAACAAACACTTATCGGCTATTTATTCGGGGCAAATTGCTTCCAAGGGGCCGCGCTATTGCCCTTCAATTGAGGATAAGGTGACCCGTTTTGCGGACAAGGATCGCCACCAGGTCTTCCTTGAACCCGAAGGCCTGGACGTCGATACGGTCTATCCGAACGGGATCTCGACCTCACTGCCACGCGACGTGCAACTGGCCTACATCCGCTCGATCGTGGGCCTGGAGCAAGTCGAGATCGAAGAATACGGCTACGCGGTGGAATATGACTACATCGACCCGCGCGCGCTCAACGATGATCTGAGCCTGAAAGCCTGTCAGGGGTTGTTTTTGGCGGGCCAAATCAACGGCACAACGGGGTACGAAGAAGCTGGTGGTCAGGGGCTGTTGGCGGGTGCAAATGCCGCTTTGCTCGCCGAAGGGCTGGCGCGCCGCTTCACGCTGGCGCGCCATGAGTCGTACATCGGCGTCATGATCGACGACTTGATTACGCGCGGGGCCCCCGAGCCCTATCGCATGTTTACCTCGCGCGCCGAGTTTCGACTCAGCCTACGCCCGGACAACGCCGATCAGCGCCTGACCGCTAAGGCTGTGGCTCTCGGCCTTGCCTCGGAGACCCGCTGCCGGGCCTGGAGTGCAAAAGCCGCGGCTCTGCAGGATGCGCGCCACTTTTGCGAGAGCCAACGGTTGACACCGCAGGCTTGGCAAGCCCTGGGCTTCGAGACCAAGCTGGATGGCCAGCGGCGTTCAATCGCCGATATGGCAAGCGTTGAGACCCACTCGATTGCCCAATTAAAGCAGGCTCTGCCCGCGCTTGAATGCTATGACGATGCGATATTGGAACAGATAAAAATCGATGCGCTCTACGCGGGTTACATCAAGCGTCAGACCAGCGATATCCGCATTTTGGAGAGCGAAGCCAAAATAAAACTGCCCCCTGATTTTCCCTATTCCGAAGTGGGCTCGCTATCGGGTGAGGAATTGGAACTCCTGACCAGCATCCGGCCGCAAAACTTGAGTCAAGCCTCGCGTATTCCGGGCGTAACGCCCCATGCACTGATCGCGATTATGCGCCATTTAAAGCGGGCCTAGGGGGCGTCGTGCTGACTGCAATTCCGAGTGTTTCACGTGAAACACAAGCCTTGCTGGCCGCCGAGGGCGCGTTTCAGGACTATTTGGACCTGTTGCTAAAATGGCAGGCCCGTATCAATCTCATCGCCCGCTCGACCCAAAGCGATGCGCTAGTGCGCCACGTCAGCGATTCGCTGCAACTCCTGGGCCTCTTTGCGGCTGAACCGGTCGAAGAGGTGCTGGATCTGGGCTCTGGAGGGGGGATGCCGGCGGTGCCCTTGGCGATTGCCTTTAAAGCTCTGGGCTGGCCGCACCGCTTGACCCTAATCGAATCCGATAAGCGCAAAGCCGCATTTTTGCGCGAGGTGTCCCGCAAACTGGCACTGGATCTGACGGTGCTTAGCCAACGCCTAGAGTCGCTAGAGGCCCCCAAAGCCAGTACCATTACAGCGCGCGCTTTTGCCCCGCTCGCGCGTCTGTTGGCTTGGTCCCAGGGCGTAAGCCAGCCCCAGACCCGGTTTGTGCTGCTAAAAGGCGCCCAGTGGCGAGAGGAAATCGAGCAGGCACTTCTGGATTACCGCTTTTCATATCGCGCATATCAGAGTAGCACGCATGAGGCGGCTGCGATCATTGAAATCAAGGACGTCAGCCCTGCCGTTTGAGGCCGAAAACGGCACTTTTGTCCGAACTGGCCGCCTCCAAATCTAGGATTGTATCCTTTATGTCCGAATCTTCACGCTTGTCGCGTACCCTGGCTATTGCCAACCAAAAGGGCGGGGTGGCCAAGACGACGACCGCCGTCAATTTGGCGACCGCCTTTGCCGCCTGCGGTTTTGAGTGCCTTTTGGTTGATCTGGATCCGCAAGCCAATGCGACCTCGGGTCTGGGGATTGAGCAGCGCGAAGTAGGGATTTCGCTGTACGAAGTCTTACAGGGCGACGCGGAACTCAAAGATTGCATCGTGCAGACAGCGGTGCCCGGGCTGCAGCTTGCGCCGTCCCGTTCTGCCCTGGCTTCGGCGCAAATCGATCTGTCGAGCGATAAGGACTCGATCGACCGCTTGCGGCGGGTTCTGCAAAGCGCCAAAGGCAACTACGACTTTATTCTGATCGACTGCCAGCCCTCATTGTCGCTGCTGCCACTCAATGCTTTGGTCGCGGCGGATGGCGTTTTGGTGCCCTTGCAGACCGAATATTTCGCTCTGGAAGGCCTGTCACGCATGTATGACTTTTTGTTGGACATCAAGCGCAGTCGTAATCCCGATTTGAGCCTCTATGGCATCTTGCTGACCATGGTTGACCATACCAATCTGTCCAAACAGGTCAGTGAAGATGTGCGCGCGACCTTCGGCGCCGCGGTATTCGAAGCTGAAATTCCGCGCAACATTAAGCTGGCTGAGGCACCATCGCACGGCAAGCCCATAATTATGTATGATCGTTCTGCTAGCGGCGCTAAAGCCTATCTTGCGCTGGCGGCCGAAATCTTGGCCAAAGAAGGCTTGTCGCCCAAAGCGCGCGAACAGGACTAGGGATGCGTCAGGCAACCGTTCGCACCCTTGGAGCGGTCAGGCCAAAACCGAGACGCATATAAGGGTAAATCAACGACTTAGAGCCGTTGGTCTAAAGGCAGTCCCGTCACGGGCACAGGCTCTAACTTAGCTTCGCGAGGTCTTTGCGATATGTCGAGTTCCAAAAAACGCTTAGGACGCGGGCTGGCCTCGCTGTTATCCGAGGACTTTGCCGTTGAGGCGGCGGGTGCCGCGCCCAAAGTAACGGTGGGCGAGTCCGAAAAACAGTCTGAGATCGCGATTGATCGCTTGGAGCCTTCTCCCTTCCAAGCGCGTCGCGACTTCCCCGAGGCCAGTTTGCGAGAATTGGCGCAATCGATTCAAAGTTCGGGCGTGATCCAGCCTCTGGTGGTGCGGGCCAACCCCAACGCTCCGGATCGATACCAGATCATCGCGGGGGAACGACGCTGGCGCGCGGCACAGCGGGTGGCGGTGCACAGCGTGCCGGTGCGTATCCTGGCCCTCAGTGATCAGGAATGCCTGGAAGCAGGTCTGATTGAAAACACCCAACGAGAGGATCTCAACGCCATCGACGAGGCGACGGCCTATGGGCAATTGGTGCGCGATTTTGGTTATTCGCAGACGCGTTTGGCCGATCAATTGGGTAAGAGCCGCCCGCACATCGCCAACACCTTACGCTTGCTCGAGCTACCCAGCGAGGTACAGCAATTGGTGGCGGGGGGCAGCTTGTCGGCGGGTCACGCCCGAGCCTTGATCGGCCAGCCCGACGCGCTGGCACTGGCCGAACAGGTCATTGAGCAGGGGTTGAGTGTTCGCCAGACCGAGGCGTTGATCGCGGCGCGCAAAGCCGGGCGAACAAGCGAGGCCGCCACTCGGGCGAATAAGCCGCTGGACCCGGATACCGAAGCGGTGCGGCGTTCGCTTGAGGACTATTTGGGGCTAAAGGTGGAGCTGCGCCACAAAAACGGTCGCGGAAAGGTCAGCATTTTGTTCAATGACGGCGATCAATTTCAAGCCTTGCTGGCGAAATTGGGGTCATAGTGTGTGGGCTCGCTTTGTGGCGCTACAGCCACCTGGTAACCCCTCCCGCTACCTGGTCGCCAAATAGGCCTAACGTATTGATATTGAAAAATATATTATCTTAATTTTGACCAAATCGGCGGCGGGCCTGCAGGGCTAAGGTCAGCGTCCCATCGTCCAAATAATCCAGCTCGCCACCCACAGGTAAGCCCTGGGCCAGCACGCTGACCTCTAGATCGAAGCCCTGCAAACGATCTTGTAGATAATGGACCGTGGTTTGGCCATCGACGGTCGCCCCGAGCGCCAAAATCACTTCGCGAACGGGGCGATCTTGCGCATCGGCCTGCAGACGGCGCAACAGGCTGTCGATGTTGAGTTGCTCCGGCCCGCGCCCTTCCATGGCCGACAGAGTGCCGCCCAACACGTGATAGCGACCCCGAAACGCCCGCGCACGCTCCAACGCCCATAGGTCGGCGACGTCGGCCACCACACAGAGCGCATCTGCCTGTCGGCGCGGATCTTGGCAGAGGCTGCAGGGGCTGTGGGTGTCAATATTGTTGCAGATTTCGCAGGGCTTGATGCGGTCGGCGACATCCAACAAGGCGCGCGCCAGGGGACGCATATTGGCCTCGGGCCGCTTGATCATGTCCAGCACCGCCCGCCGCGCCGAGCGCGGCCCCAGACCGGGGAGTTTGGCCATTAGCTGGATGAGACGCTCAACGTCGGTGATCATAGCGGCGCTTGCCTGGTTCTATAAGGGAGAAATGGCCGGTGCGGGCGCGGGGGTGACTTAATAGAAATCGCCCATTCGATAAGACCAAGGGCACGCCACCGCATGGCTTCCAAAGCCGGGCCAGTTTTGCGCGCGTTGGCTGTAGCGCGCGACTTTTCCTAGAATGGCAGCTTCATGCCTGCGGGCAAGTTCATGCCGCCGGTGACATCTTTCATCTTTTCTTGCATCAAAGCGTCGGCCTTGGCTTTCGCGTCGTTAAAGGCGGCAACGGCTAGATCTTCGACCATTTCCAAATCGCCATCTTCCATGATCGACGGATCGATCGACAGCGATACAGCGCTGCCCTTACCGGTCAACACGGCTTTGACCAGACCGCCCCCAGCTTGTCCTTCAACTTCGGTGGCTTCGACGTCAGCCTGCAGATCTTGCATTTTCTGTTGCATCTGCTGGGCTTGCTTCATCAGACCGGCGATATTCTTCATGGCTTGCACTTCCTTAGCTGGCGGGGATCGAGGCTTGGGCCGGAGTTGAAACCCACTCCGTCGGCGCGACTTTTGCCCTACTTAAGCATTGGACGCTCAGGGGGCAAGCGGCTTTGTGGCCAGGCGCGTGACCTCGGACAGGGTGGCGTTGGGAAAAGTCGCCATGACGCGCTGTACGTCAGGGTGCGCCAGGGCGGTTTGGCGGTCCTGTTCGTCGCGTGCTTGTTCCTGCTCGGCCAAGCTGAGTGGCAGGTCTTGACCTGGCGCGGGTTGGATGACATCGACCTGCCAAGACTGGCCGGTCCAGTCTTCAAGGTAGCTGGCCAGCGTGCGAGGGAAATCGCGGGCAATATCGGCCTTGGCTACCAAGCGCAATTGACCCGGCTGCATGTCGACCAGCGCCACTTTGCGGCGCAAATCTGAGGTCTCGCGGGCCTTGCGTTTGGCCTCGAACAGCGCGACCAGTGCCACAAAATCGCCTGGCATGGGCGCGGGCATGGGCGTGGGCATGGACGGGGACTCGGCTGAGAGCGGCACCTCGGCGCTTGGCAAAGCAATCGCCATGTCCGGGGTGTTTGGGATCGGGGATTGTGGGGCAGCGGCGTTGAGCGCCCCGGAATTTGGAGCCCTGGAATTTGGCGCATCGGGCACGCGCGCCTGTTCGATTGATCCCAGAGAGTTTGATCCCAGTGAGTTTGATCCCAGTGAGTTGGACGATTCGGCCCCAACCGTTTGGCGGTCGGTCGCCGTCCTGGCCAGAGTGCCGCCGTCGGGCTCAACGGATTGCGTCCAATCGAGGCTGGTGTCTGGTCTTAAATTCGGTGCCTGGCGCTCTGTTTCCGGGCGCTCTGTTTCTGGGCGCGCTGGTGCGCTATCCATGGCCGCGCCGGGCGAGGGGGCCTTAGCACGAGCATTTGCTGCCGGGCTAGCTATCGGGCTAGCTATCGGGCTGGCCGCTTGAGCGGGCGCGGCAGCGGGACCGGTCAAGCTCTCGACCAGCGCCTTTGGGTCGGGCAAGTCGGCGGCATAACCCAGCTTAATCAAGACCATATCGGCCAATTGCTTGGCATCGCTGCGGCTGCCAAAGGCCTCCAAGCCCTGGCTGACAATCTGCCAAGCCCGCATGAGGGCGGGCAGGCTCAAACGCTCGGCCAGGCTGGCGAGGCGCCCTTGGGCCTCGCTGCTCAGACTGGGATCGCGGCCCGCCTCGGGGGCAACCTTGATGCGGCTCGCCAAATGCAAGCGGCTGGCCAAATCGCGCAGCACCAGCTTGGGCTGGGCGCCCTTGGCGTAGAGATCATCAAAACGATCGAGCGCGACTGCGATTTGTCCGCTCAAGGCCAGCTCGGCCAGGTCGATGACGGCAGCACTGTCGGCGCTACCCAGCATCAGCGTGACGGCTTGCGTCTGTAACCGTGGCTCACCAGCCGGATCGCTCTGGGCTATGGCTTGGTCCAGCAAGGACAGGCCGTCGCGGACCGAGCCATCGGCGGCGCGGGCAATCAAGGCCAGGGCTTCCGGGTCGGCGCTCAGGGCTTCGCTCTCACAGATCTTAGCAAAGTGCTGGGCCAAGAGATCGCTTGAAACACGGCGCAGGTCAAACCTCTGACAGCGCGACAGCACCGTGATCGGCACCTTGTTGATTTCGGTGGTGGCAAAAATGAATTTCACATGCTCGGGCGGCTCTTCCAGCGTCTTTAACAGCGCGTTGAAGGCGCTCTTGGATAGCATGTGCACTTCGTCAATGATATAGACCTTATAGCGCGCCTGTACCGGTCGATAGGCCACCGAGTCGATGACTTCGCGCATATCATCGACCCCGGTGCGCGAGGCCGCGTCGATCTCCAGCACATCGACGTGGGACGACTGGGCGATGGCCTTACAGTTCTCGCAGTGCCCACAAGGACTGAGCTGGGGGCCGTCGCCGGCTAAGCAGTTGAGCGCGCGGGCAATAATGCGGGCTGTGGTGGTCTTCCCTGTGCCGCGCTCGCCGGTCATGATGAAGGCGTGAGCAACGCGGCCCGAGCGGATGGCGTTCTGCAGGGTGCGCACCAAGACATCTTGGCCGATCATTTCCTCGAAGCCTTGCGGGCGGTATTTGCGCGCTGAGACCTGGAAGGCGCCCGAGCCCTGGGCCTGGGGCGCTGCATCGGCAAACAAGCTGGTCTCGTTCGCGCTAGGGGCTGAAGAATCGGGAGTGGATGCGTCGGACATGTGCTGGGTCTAAAACGCTGGGCGCGGTTGGGCAAGCTTCATCGCGTCGCCGGGCGCTGTAGCCAGCCTTGATCTAGGGGCCTCACGCGGCTGAGCAAACGGCCGCCATGCCATGCGATCGACGAGCCAGGACGCGCGCGCCTCGCCTAAAACTACTTTTAACTTGGAAAAATGCCGCGCCACCCCACCGGGGGTTGTCCCAAGCATAGCCCTGACCTTTATAGGGGGCCTCATTTTGGCGCTTGTTTTGGGCGCTGGGCGCTGGCGGCGCCTACCGCCTTGGGCTTGCCGCTGCGGTGCCAATCTTGGCGCTGGGGGCAAAGGCAAACGGTGGAAGACTGGCTCGACCCGGATCGAACTCGTTACGGCTGCTTCCTTTCGGACCTGACCGGGTTGGCGAGGGAGCCGTCCGCTCCAGCCTTCCGCCCCTTATATCGCGTCCGGCGCGTCCGAATGCAAGCCCCAATCCGTGTTGCGTCAACGCGGCGCTAACGCGCGGTATGTTCACTGGCCCGCGAGCCGCTGAGGCGGAAAGGGTCGGCGACGTAGGTGCCCAAGAAAGTCACGCTGGAAAAATACCCCAGCTCCAACAGGGCGTTGCGCATAGAGCTGTCCTCCAAGTGGCCCTCCACGTCGATGTAGAACTGTGCCTGGGTAAAGCGCTCGTCGAGAATGTAGGACTCCAGCTTGGTAATGTTGATGCCGTTGGTGGCAAAGCCGCCCAGCGCTTTATAGAGCGAGGCTGGGGTCGAATGGGTGCGAAAGACGAAACTGCTCATAGTGGCGCGTCCGTCGCGGTCCGGAATGAAATGCTCGCGGCTCAACACGATAAAGCGGGTGGTGTTGCCGCGCCGGTCAAACACATCCCTTTCAATGATATCCAGGTCATAGAGGTCGGCGGCCAGCGCCGGGGCGACGGCGGCATAGCTTGGATCGCCGCGCCGGGCTACTTCTTCGGCTGCCGCAGCGGTATCGGAAAAAATCTGCGTCTCCAGGCCCAGCCGGTTCATAGTCTTCTTGCACTGCGACAGCGCTTGTTCGTGGCTCAGCACCAGCTTGACGTCCTTAACGCTCGCGCCTTTGAGCCCCAGCAGCTGGTGTTCGATGGGCAAGAAGTACTCGCCCACGATCTGAAAACCCGAATCGGGCAACAAGGAGTGGATGCCCGCCACCCGGCCCGCGGTGGAATTATCAATCGGAATCATCGCCAAATCGGTCTTGCCAGATTTCAGAGCCTCGAAAGCGTCTTCAAAATACTGGCACGGCACCGGCTCCCACTGCGGTAAGAATCGGCGACACGCCATGTCAGAGTTGGCTCCGGGACGCCCTTGGAAGGCGATTTTTCCGTCAGATCGTGCAAAGGGGTTCATTTTCGGGGGTTACTCCTGCGGCAAATTCTTCAGCCAGACGCCTAGTGGCCATTCAAGGCTTGTAAAGCCACAAGTCCTGAACCTATTACAAGGGCCTATGTCCTATCAGCACAACTTTTATGTTGAGGGGCCGGGTTTGCACGGCAACCAGAACCATCGCAACCGGATCAAAGAGAGAGATGCACAATGGCTTCATTAGAAGGCAACAAGATTCTAGCCGCCCTGTTGCTTGGCGGCACCGTATTTGTAACCGCCAACATTGTCACCAGTGATTTTCTGTTCGGCGAGCACGGCCATTTCGAAGCCGCCGCTCACTATCCCGTCGCTGAGGGCGGCGCGGAAGGCGGCGTCGAAGTCGCTGAGGCCCCCAGCGGTCCCGAGCCCATTGGCCCTCAGTTGGCCAGCGCCGATGTCGCTGCCGGTGAAGCTTACTTCAGCAAGAAGTGTACCGCGTGCCACGTCAACGAGCCCGGCGCCAAGCTGAAGTCCGCGCCCAACCTTTGGGGCGTCGTCGGTCGCAACGCCGCATCAACCGACTTCCCCAAGTATTCAAAGGCCTTCAAGGACCGCGCCGATGTTGCGTGGAGCTACGAAGAGCTAAACCTCTTCTTGAACAAGCCCAAGGGCTATGTCTCTGGCACCAGCATGGCCTTTGCAGGTGTCAAGGATAAGGACCGTGCCAACGTCATCGCTTATCTGCGCACCCTGTCAGATGCGCCGCTGCCCTTGCCAGCAGCCGAGGCCCCAGCCAGCGAAGAAGCGGCGGCTGAAGGTGGTGACATGGCAAGTGAAGAGACCAGCACCAACTAACTTGCTAGCAAGCTTTCGGTCGCGTTAGAGCCCTTCGTTGGACGCTCGCGGCCACTCACATTCAAAGGCGCTGCCCTGTTCGGGGCGGCGCTTTTTTATTTTTGCCACGATTGTCGTGTTGTCATCGCCCCGCATTCCTTCAATATAAGTCAAACAAAAAGGAAAGGAGCTTGCCATGCGATCTTTATTCAGCACGCTCAAGCGATCTCAACAGGGCTTTACACGTCACCGCCGCCTTCGCGCTTTGATGATGGGTTTGATCTTGCCGATGGCCATTGGAGCCAATGCAGCCTTGGCAGACGAACAGGTCATCCACAAAAGCCACGCTTTTACGCTGTTTGAAGAGCCGAAATATCCGGCTGATTTCCAGCACTTCGATTGGGTCAATCCGGATGCACCCAAGGGCGGCACGATCCGCATTTCGCGGTTGGGAGGTTTCGACAACCTCAATTCATGGACCGACAAGGGTGACATGGCCGCGGGCATCTCCGGCATCACTGAGACCCTCATGACGGGATCGGCTGATGAAAAGGGCACCTACTACGGCTTGATCGCCCACACGATGGAATGGCCCGAGGACCGATCGTGGATCACCTTCTATATGCGCCCGGAAGCTAAGTTTTCCGACGGCACCCCCATTACCGCCGATGATGTGATTTTTAGCTATGAGGCCATGACCAGCAAGGCGGCCCCCATCTATGCCACCTCCTATGAGCAGGTCGGCGCGGTTGAAAAGATCGACGATCACACCGTGACCTTCCGTATCAAAGAAGGCGAGACCAATCGCGAGTTTCCCCTGGTGGCGGCCAGTTTACCCATCCTACCCAAACACTGGTGGGAAGGACGCGATTTCCTGGCAACCTCGTTGGAAGTGCCGCTGGGCTCGGGCCCCTACCTAATCACCGATTTTGAAGCCAATCGCTTCGTCAAGTGGGAACGCGATCCCGACTATTGGGGCAAAGACTTGCCGATCAACGTGGGTCTGAACAACTTTGACGTCCAGCGCGACGAATATTACAGCGACGCTACGGTCATGCGGATTGCCTTTAAAGCAGGTGAGTTTGATTACTGGGTGGAAAACCGCTCCAAAGCCTGGGCGACCGAATATGAACCCGGCCAGCTCAAGCCGCTGGACGAAGGCTATATGGTCAAAGCGCCCTCGCCCGACAATCAGCCGCAGACCTTTCAGACCATGGTCTTTAATTTTAACCGCCCGCAGCTCCAAGATTGGCGCGTGCGTCGCGCGGTCAACCGCCTGTTCAATTTCGAATGGACCAACAAGACCCTGTTCTTTGATGCCTACACCCGGGCAGACTCGCTGTTCACCAACACCAGCGATTTGCGCGCCGAAGGCCTGCCCAGTGGCCGCACCCTTGCGATCTTGAACCAATACAAAGACCAGCTCAATCCGCTGATCTTTACCGAGGTTTGGGAACTGCCCAAGACCGATGGCAGCCAGAACAACTCGGCCAGTCTCAAGCTGGCGTTGGAAGACTTCCAAGCTGCGGGTTATGAGATTATGCGCAGCGGCGATAAGCGCGGCCAGTTGATTCACAAAGAGACCGGCGAGCGCCTGGCCATGGAGTTCGTCTTCTATTCCGATAACTTCGATTCCATCCTGGGGCCCTTGGTCCAAGACCTGCAACGCCTGGGCGTGGATGCGGCCTTGAAGCGGATCGACACCCAGTCTTGGCTGTCGCGTGTGCGCGACCGCAATTTCGATATTACCTCGATTTCTTACTCAAACTCCTTCTACCCGGGCGAAGAGCAGCGTCGGCGTTGGGGCAGCGAGTTTGCCGATGTACCGCTGTCTTGGAACCTGACCGCCATGAAGAACCCGGTCGTAGACGGCATCATTGCCGACCTGCTCAAGGCTGAGACCTATGAAGAGCTGAGCGCGCATGCCCGCGCTTTGGATTACGTCCTGAAATGGGATTATCCGGGCCTGTTTGAGTGGTACATCGATATCGACCGCTTCTTGTACTGGGATCGCTTCGGCAAACCCGATACCAAGCCCACCTATGGCTTGGGCCTCAGCGCTTGGTGGTTTGACCCCGAACGCCACGCACGCGTAGAAGCCGCGGGTTACTATAAGTAGCCCCCATCGTCCTGACGGGTTCGGTGCAAGTGCGCCTGCAAACGGGGGCGGTGTGGCCAAGTGCCAACGTCCCGGCAGCTGCCTTGCACTCGGCCCGTTCGGCTCTGGTTGTGCCCTGACCAAACCCAAGGACCGCCGTTTTCCCTTCCAAGGCCCATCTCCAAGGCCCATCACGCCCATGCTGACCTACTTGATACGCCGCTTGCTGTTGGTGGTGCCGACCTTGCTCGGCGTCATGCTGATCAACTTCTTGATTATCGAATCGGCCCCCGGCGGCCCGATCGACCAAATCTTGAGCCAGACCTTTGGCGCGCACAATGCCGCGCTGACCCGTCTGCAAAGCGGCGGTGAGGACGCGGGCAGTCAGGCCGGTGGCGGCCAGGCCAGCGGTGGTAATCTGGGCAGCGGCAATAGCAATGTCAGCGAGACCGCAACGCGCCTCGGCCTCAGCGAATACCAGGTCGAAATTATTCGCGAGCGCTTTGGATTTGATAAGCCTTGGTATGAGCGTTTGGGCTCCATGCTGGCGCGCTATGCCACTTTTGACTTCGGCGAGGCCACCTTCCGTGACGAGTTGGTGCTCAACATCATCTTAGAAAAGATGCCGGTCTCCATTTCGCTGGGGATCTGGACGACGCTGCTCACCTACCTCATCTCGATCCCGTTGGGCATTCGCAAAGCCTTGTACGACGGGACCAGCTTTGACCTGGCCACCAGCTTTGTAATTATCGTTGGCTATGCGCTGCCCAGTTTCTTGGTGGCTATCTTGCTGCTGACCTTGTTTGCAGGCGGCCAGTTTTGGAACATCTTTCCCAATCGCGGGCTTGTGTCGGTCAATTTCGACGACCTCAGCGCTCTGCAAAAGGTCTTGGACTATTTCTGGCACCTGGCGTTACCGTTGGTCTCGATGATGTTGGGCGCTTTTGCCACCCTGACCCTGCTGACCAAGAACTCGTTTCTCGATCAAATCCGCCAGCAATACGTGTTGACCGCCCGAGCCAAGGGCCTGACCAACACGCGCATTCTATATGGCCATGTGTTCCGCAATGCCATGATCCTCATCATTTCCGGCTTTCCGGCGGCTTTGTTGGGCATCTTGTTCTCCAGCTCGCTGTTGATCGAGGTGATTTTCGGGCTCGATGGTCTGGGCAAGCTGGGCTATGAGGCGGTCATCAAGCGTGACTACGGCATCATCTTCTCCACCCTCTATTTCTTCACCCTGTTCGGTCTTTTGATGGGCATTTTTTCCGACTTTATGCTGACCGTGGTCGATCCGCGCATCGACTTTGAGAGCCGGGAGGTTTGAGCATGATCGAGCCGATTAACCTGGCGCTGCCGTCGTATAAAATCCTGGGCTTCTTGCGGGTCTCGCCGATGAATTGGCGCCGCTGGCAGGTCTTCAAGCAAAACCGTCTGGCGTTGGGCGCCGCGATTTTGTTGCTGCTCATCGCGCTATTCACGCTACCTGCCGAGCTGTTGGCCAACACGCAGCCCATCTTCATTTGGTACGATGGCCAGCCCTTCTTTCCCTTGTTCAACACCTACCTTGAGATCGATTTTGGTGGCTTCTTACCGATCCAAGTTGACTACCGCTCTGAAGAAATCCGGGCCCTCATCAATGAGAAGGGCTGGATCTTAGACCCTCTTCTCATCCCCTATTCCTTCGATACGCCGCTGGATGCGGGCGACGGTGTGCCCTTTGCCCCCTATCCGCCCAGCATGGAACACCCCTTGGGCGTTGATGCCAAAGCGCGCGATGTCTTGGCGCGGGTCATCTATGGTTTGCGGGTCAGCTTGGCCTTTGGCTTCATCTTGACCATCGTTACCACCTTTACTTCCATCATTGCCGGCGCGATTTCGGGCTATTATGGCGGCTGGACCGATCTGATCTTCCAGCGCGTGCTAGAGATCTACAGCTCTATTCCGACCCTTTACGTTCTGATCATCCTGGCTTCGATCCGCACGCCGGGCTTTTGGATGCTGCTGTTGCTGTTTATCGTTTTTAGCTGGTACGGCGGCATGGGGGTCGTGCGTATCGAGTTCTTCCGTGCCCGAAATTTGGATTATGTGCGCGCGGCGCGGGCGCTGGGCCTACGTGAACCCACCATCATTTTTAAGCACGTGCTGCCCAACGCCTTGGTTGCGACCATGACCTTCTTGCCCTTCAGCTTGGCGGGTTCGGTCACAGCCCTATCCTCGCTGGACTACTTGGGCTTCGGCCTGCCGCCGACATCCGCCTCCTTGGGCGAACTTTCTTTGCAAGCGCGCCAAAACCTGGATGCCTATTGGCTGGCCTTTACCGCCTTTGGCGTCTTGGGTGGTCTGTTGTTGTTGCTGATCTTCGTCGGTGAGGGTATCCGCGATGCCTTCGATCCGCGCAAACAGCTGCGCTAGGGAGGTGGCCATGACCCAACAGGACGCCAAGGCTTCGCGCGAGACGATTTTGACGGTCGAAGATCTGTCGATCGAATTCAACACCCCGCGCGGATGGCAGCGCGCGGTCTCCAATATCTCCTTTGATATCAAGCGCGGCGAGACCGTCGCCTTGGTGGGCGAGTCGGGTTCGGGCAAGTCGATTTCTGCGCTGACCACGCTCAAGCTGTTACCGGAGATCGGCACACGCTACCCCACAGGCAAGGTGAAGCTTTTCGATCAAGATGTGCTGAGCCTGAGCGACCGCAAGCTGCGGCAATTGCGCGGCAACCGCGTGTCGATGATCTTCCAAGAGCCCATGACCTCGCTGAACCCGCTGCACCGGGTCTCCAAGCAGATCACCGAAGTTCTGAAGGTCCACCAAGGCATGAGCAGCACCAAAGCCCGCGCGCGGGCGCTGGAGCTGTTGGAGCAAGTCGGCATCCGTGATGCGCGGGCTAAGCTGGATGTCTATCCGCATGAGCTGTCAGGCGGCCAACGCCAGCGTGTCATGATCGCTATGGCTCTGGCCAACGAGCCGGACATGCTGATCGCCGACGAACCGACAACCGCGCTCGACGTGACCATTCAGGCGCAAATCTTGGAGCTGTTGCAGGAATTGCAGCGCGATCTGGGTATGTCGATCCTGTTCATCAGCCACGATCTTGGCGTGGTGCGCAAGATGGCCGACCGTGTGAACGTCATGACCCAAGGCGAAATTGTCGAATCGGGGCCAACCGCCCAGGTCTTTGACGATCCGCAGCACGCCTATACCCGCATGCTGCTGGACGCCGAGCCGCAAGGCGCGCCGCGACCGGTGCCCGAAGACGCGCCCGAGTTGCTAGCGGCCGATGATTTCAAGGTCTATTTTCCGATCAAACAGGGGCTGCTCAAGCGCGTTGTTGGCCACGTTAAGGCGGTCGACGGCGTTGATCTCAGCCTGCGCCAGGGCGAGACCTTGGGCGTTGTCGGCGAGTCGGGCTCGGGCAAGACCACCTTGGCGCTGGGCCTGCTTCGTTTGATCGAATCGCGCGGCCCGATCCGCTTTGCTGGCCAAGAAGTGCAGGCACTGGATCAACGACGCCTCAAACCTCTGCGTTCGCGTATGCAGATCGTTTTTCAAGACCCCTACGGCTCACTGTCGCCGCGCCTATCGGTCAGCGAGATCATCGGTGAAGGGCTGGGCGCGCATGATCGCGGGCTGTCGGCAGAGGCGCGCGAACAGCGTATCATCGACATGCTCAAGTTGGTGCAGCTTGATCCGGCCGATCGCTACCGCTACCCGCACGAATTTTCGGGCGGCCAGCGCCAGCGTATCGCTATTGCCCGCGCTCTGATTTTGAACCCCAAGCTGCTGGTTTTGGATGAGCCGACTTCAGCGCTTGATGTGTCGGTACAGGCGCAGATTGTCGAGTTGTTGCGCGACCTGCAAGCGCGTCTCAACCTCTCCTATCTGTTCGTGTCGCACGACTTGCGCGTTGTCAAAGCGCTGTCGCACCGGGTGATGGTCATGCAGAACGCCAAAATCGTCGAAGTGGGCGATGCTGACACCTTGTTCACCGCGCCCAAGACGGATTATACCAAGGCGCTGTTGGACGCGGCCTTTGCTCTCAATGCCCGCAGTCACCCGCAAATGAGCCAGTGATAGCGACCAGCGGCTCACAAACTGAGGCTCTCATCCAGAAGGAAGGCTGCTGTGGCGGCTCCCAAGATTCTTTTGATCGATTCGGGCGTTGGTGGTCTGACCATCTGCGCTTCCATCTCCCGTCGCCTGCCCGATGCCGACCTTATCATGGTGGCCGATAGCGCCTTTTTCCCCTACGGCAACAAGACCGCCGAGCAGATCCGCGAGCGCGTTGCTGGTCTGGCGACGAGCCTGGTCAAAGAGCACCAACCGGACGTGCTGATCCTGGCCTGCAACACCGCTACGGTCTATGCTCTGCAAGCCGTGCGCCAGGCGCTGGATTTGCCCGTGATTGGCACGATTCCGTCGGTCAAACCGGCAGCGCGCGCCAGCCTAACCGGCGTTGTGGGGGTGCTGGCGACACCGGCCACGGTGCAGGGCGCTTTCTTCCACGATTACATGAAAGAACACGCGGGCGACGTCGAAGTCTTGCTTCACGGCACCGTCGAGCTGGTGGCGCTGGCGGAGCAAAAACTGCGCGGCAGCCAACCTAGTCCAGAAGAACTGTTGGCCACGGTCGAGCCACTTTTCAGGCGTCCCAAGGGCGATCAAATGGACGTGGCCGTCTTAGGCTGCACCCACTTTCCGATTCTGCGCCCTGAGCTGATCGCTATGGCTCCGACCTTGCACTGGATTGATTCCGGTGAGGCTATCGCCCGGCGCGCGGCTCAGCTTTTGGGCCGCAATACCATCAATGTCCGCCGTGTCGAGCGCGGTCAACACTGGATGCTGTTCACCGATCCTGCGCGCACCCAGCCCATCGCGCCGACGGCGCTGGTTGCGTTGGGGCTGCCCTATATGGCCATCCAACAGACCATGAGTTGAGGAGCGCAGATGCCGGCCAAAACGATCATGTTTCAAGGCACGGGCTCTGATGTCGGCAAGTCTTTGCTGGTGGCTGGCCTGGCGCGCGCCTATCGCCGCCGGGGCCTGAAGGTGGCGCCCTTCAAACCTCAGAACATGTCCAACAACGCGGCGGTCACAGCCGATGGCGGCGAGATTGGTCGTGCGCAGGCGCTGCAAGCCCGTGCAGCGGGTCTTGAGCCGCACAGCGATATGAACCCGGTCTTGCTCAAGCCCCAGACTTTGGTGGGCTCGCAGATCGTGGTGCAGGGCCAGGTCTGGCGCTCTGCTGCGGCGCGCGAATACCAAAGCTTGAAACCGCGACTGCTGCCCAAAGTGCTGGAGAGTTACGAGCGTCTTAAGTCCAATGCCGATTTGGTCTTGGTCGAGGGCGCGGGTTCGGCCGCCGAGGTCAATTTGCGCGCTGGTGATATCGCCAATATGGGCTTTGCCCTGGCCAGTCAGACCCCGGTTGTCTTGATCGGCGATATTGATCGCGGCGGGGTCATTGCCTCGCTGGTCGGTACGTACGCGCTGTTGCCCGAAGAAGAGCGCGACTTGCTGGCGGGCTATATCATCAACAAATTTCGCGGCGATGCGCGCTTGTTCGACAGCGGCCTTGACATCATCAGCCAGGCGACGGGGCTCAAGTCTTGGGGCCTGGTGCCCTATTTCCCCGACGCTGCAAGGTTGCCCGCTGAGGACGCCGTCGCGCTGGATAAGCCGCGCTCAGAGGCGGGCGACAAGCCGCTGGTGGTGGTGGTGAAGCTGCCCCACATCGCTAATTTCGACGATTTCGACCCCCTGGCGCAGGACCCCAGCATTCGGCTGGCCTACGTGACCTTGGATCAACCCCTGCCGCTGGAGGCTGCTTTGGTCATCTTGCCCGGCAGCAAGACCACCATCGCCGACCTTGGCGCGCTGCGAGCGGCGGGCTGGGAGGCGGAGCTTGCGGCCTATTTGCGGCGGGGCGGGCGCGTCCTGGGGATTTGCGGTGGCTATCAAATGCTTGGCAACACCATCAGCGACCCCGACGGCATCGAGGGTAGCGCGGGCTTGGTAGCGGGCCTTGGACTGCTGGATATCAAGACTAGCCTCACGCCTGAGAAGCGATTGGTGCGTACCAAGGGCCGTCATGTGCCCAGCGGACAGAAGGTGGCAGGTTATGAAATCCATATTGGCCGCAGCCAGGGCCCCGATTGCGGGCGGCCCTTTTTGGTGCTCGAAGGTGGCCCGGATGGCGCTCACGATGCCAGCGGCCAGGTCGCAGGCTGCTATCTGCACGGCCTTTTTGGCGACGACGCTTTTCGGGCGGCCTATTTGCAGGGTCTTGGCGTCAAAGCGCAGCACTATGAGTTTGAGGCGGGCGTTGAGGCGGGCTTAGAGGGTCTGGCTGATCACCTGGAGGCCCAGTTGGATCTGGACGGTCTGTTGGCCGCTGCGCGCTAACGCAAACCCCGAGGCCATGAGGCCGAAGGTGGATTTGCGGAGACAACAACAGCAAACCCGAGGCCATGAGGCCGAAGGTGGATTTGCGGAGACAACAACAGCAAACCCGAGGGCCTAGAGGCCGACTAGTTGAATGGGGCCGCTCGCGTCCGGTCAGGCTGGCTGTCGCTCCGCTAGGACTTGCGCAGGTTGTGTCGAATTGAAAGCAACAGGCATGCTCTAGTCGCGGGTCACGGCCTGACCCAAGTTGCGCAGCAAGGCGTCGCGTTCTGATTTGGGGCGCCTGGATAGGCGCTCGACCGCTGCATAGAAGCAGGGGAAGTCCTGGTTGCAGCGCGCCAGCATTGTCGTAAAGCCCGGCACCAGGTCCTCATAGGTGGCGACTGAATTCAGCTTGGCATTGTTGATGTCCGAAAAGAACCACTTATCGAACGAGACCCCATGCAGGCCCGGTTTGGCCCGTTGATAGCGGTCCCGCAGGGATGAAATGATGGCCTGCTTGCGCGCGCGCATATCCTGGGTTGGTAGCGGCTGGCGATAGAGTTGGGCAAGCTCGGCCCGGGTCTGGCGCACCAGCGCGCGAAATTGCGCTATGGCTTCCTCGTACTGTTGATAGCGCGCGAAAGTCGTGCCGTCACCGCGCTCTTGCAACCAAAGTTTGAGGCCCGCGTATTCAACGGCGGTGGCATAGCTCTCATTAAACGCGGTGTCACCCTTCAGGTAGAAGCGCGCATGGGCCAGTTCATGGAACAGCAGACTGGCCAACTCGACATCGCTCTTATCCAAGAAGGTGTTGAGCACCGGGTCTTTGAGGAAGCCCAGCGTTGAATAGGCATCGACACCGCCCGAATAGACGTCGTAGCCCTGGGCTTGCAGCTGGGCGACCAAGCGATCCGCATCGCCCTCGCTGAAGAAACCGCGATAACCGACGCAGCCCGCAATCGGGTAGCACCAGGTCTTGGGCTTGAGGGAGAACTCGGGCGCGGCCATGACATTCCAGACTACCGATTCGCGTTCTAAATCGGCATAGGAGCCATAATTATCGCCAACTTCCAGGGCTAAGCGGCGGTCGGCGAAAATGCGAATGCGCTGTACTTGCCGCAGTTTTTCGCGGGTCTTGGCACTGGTGGATGGATCATTGGCCGCCGCGACCAGCGAGCGCTGCTTGAGCAGAATCTCGCTCTGCCCACGCGCCGCCTGGCCGTAAAAACCAAAGCAACCGCTCAAACTGGGTCCGAGTATAAAGACCAAGGCGGCTGCCCGCAGGCCGGGCTTCGCAAGTATCCGGCGTGGTTCCAAGCGAGCTAAAATAGACCGCCAACAGCGACAAATGTCATACAGCGCGTTCAAGGCATTTCCTTTATAGCCAGGCGGGCAAGACAGCGCCGGCGGACTCTTGAGTGTGTGGCTCGTGGGATAAGATCAGCAGAAAGTGATTTACTCAAGATTTGGTCAAGATTGTATTGCTTTAGTCTGCGCAAAGCGGCCAGCGGCTGCAAGCCCAGTTGCGCAAGGCCTAGTTGCGCAACGTCCTGTTAAGCAGGCTGGGCTGCCGCAGAGCTTGCTCTGCCGACCCCAAAAGGATCATCCTGTGGGGACTTGCCCAATTCGTCACTCCTAAACCGGGTCCATACGCGTTTCATGACAGCCCACCTTTTGCCTTCCCGTCACCTGGAAGCCGCAGACCAAAGCCCCACCTCGCAAGGATCGTTACCCAAGCTAAGCCGACGTCGTTTGCTCGCCGGTGCGGCCGCCAGTTCGGCCTTGATCGGCCTGACCGGCTGTGTATCCGACGCCTCACAAGGCGAGCCTTTGGCGACACCCGAGCCCGCTGATCCCAGCCTGCCGCCCTTGCCGATGGACGCACAAATCCAGGCCTTCTTGCAGCCGCCGCATCTACGCCCAGAGCAGGTGGCCAGTGTTGGTTCGATCTATTCGCGCTCGGGATACCTGCCGCTATGGTTTGATGGGCGCCAGTGGACCCCACGCGGGCAGACGGTCTTCTATTACTTGATCAACGCCGACAAAGAAGGCCTGCTAGTCACCGACTATCTGCCTGTGGGCTATACCCAGTTGCCGCAAGGCATAGAGGACCGCCCAGGCCGGGATCGGGCGACCATCGCGCAAACCGACGTTATTTTGACCGACGGCCTGCTGCGCTATCTGCGCGATCTGAGTGAGGGCCGTGACCCGCAATTGCCGCGCAGTGACGGCTTGCACCTGTTCGATTTGGCCATGCGTTCGCCGGATATCGGCGGCTATATCAACACGATAATCCCGCGCAATCCCCAATACCTTGGTCTGCGAGACGAGCTGGACACGCTCCGTCGCTTGGACAAGCGGCGCACGCTGGTGGCGATCAACATGGAACGTTGGCGGCGCCTGGAGCCCGCGAACCAGGAAATTGATGTCATGGTTAACCTGCCGACTTTCCATCTGGAATGTCGCCGTCTTGGCCACCCCGAGCTGCACATGCCGGTCGTGATTGGTAAGGAGGCGCGCAAGACCCCCATCTTGACCGAGGACCGCATTGTCAATTTGAAGTTTTCACCCGACTGGGGCGTGCCGCCTACCATTGAGGCCGAAGACATCATTCCTATTCTCAAAGCCCGCCCTGAGCTGTTCGAAAAAATGAACCTGCAGGCTTTGCGCGGCAATCGCGTCGTGGACGTGATGAGCGTGGATTGGTCGAAAGTGGACCCGGTCAACAACTCCTACCACTTCCGCCAGCCCCCGGGCCCGGATGCGGCGCTGGGTGGGGTCCGATTCTCGCTGACCAACCCCTATGATATCTACCTGCACGATTCGCCCGACCGTTCCAAGTTCCGTCGTCGCAATCGTGCGCTGTCATCGGGCTGTATTCGCGTTGGTGAGGCCGCCGAGCTGGCCCATTGGCTGCTGAAGGATGAGGGCTGGTCGCCTGAACAGATCAGAGCCCATATGACCTCTGGGCGGACCACTATTCAGGCCTTGCGCCGGCCTATGCCTGTGACCATGAACTATTTTACTGCCTGGGTCGGACCGGGCGGCAAGGTACGTTATGGCATGGATGTCTACGGATTGGACAAAGAGCTGGGCGAGCGTATCGACTTTGGCGCCCCGCCAGAACACCCCTTCGTGCCCGCGCAGGCCGCGGAGACCGCGGAGGGCGTGGCTGAGGAATTGAGCCCCTAAAGCAAGGCCCCCGGCGCCCAGGGTAAGCCGGGTGTGCGATGTAACGCAGCGCCCAGGGCAATCTTGCGCCCTCGGCAATCCAGCAACCTGGGCAGTCCGGTATCTGCCACGCGCAAAAAAAAGACCCCGCAGCCCGATGGCCGTGGGGTCTTTTCGCAAGTGGGGCTAGCACCGAAGCCGGTTGGACTTGCTGGCTAGCGCGCGGCGGTGCTTAGAGGCACTTTTCGCGGTATTCAGCGATCTCTGACTTGCTGCGTGGAACAACGCTACAATCGTAGCCGTTGACCATTTTCGGCGCGCCCTGATTGGTGGCATAGCCCTGTGCGTTGGTCGCCGGAGCCGGGGTCGCCGCTGGGGTGGCAGACGCGCTCTCCAAGGTCTTCAAGCAGCCTGAAAGCGCGAGAACCGTTGCAAGCGCGCAGAACAGAGAAGCAAACTTCAACATATATTCATTCCTAGTTGTCGGCCGCCCGAGCGCCGCTGACCAAACAAAGGGGCCAAAGCGTCGGCGGAAATCTTTAACGGTCGGCGATGCGGCTTTGCCTTATCCGGTCGTTTCTATTGCTCGGGCATCAGAGCCGCCCAGCCCCCGTGGGCCGAACCTGGATCCTGTCACCTGCGAAGCCTGAAACTTTTTGACCTCTCGCCATCACAGCGTGCCTATCCTGAATCATCGGTCAAGAAAAGTCCCAAGTGCAGGATTTCACCGCTTCTTGTGTATAGACCGGCCTTATCGTCGCAATTGTGACCCAATTGACGCCTTGGGCTTGCCATTCATCGGGGCTATAGCCCTGAGGTAGGTATTTTATTCAGACTGCGGATTTAGACATTTATGACCCACCAGTCTTTTGGGCGCACGTTGATTCTGGGCGTATTCGCCTTAGTTTTAGGGCTTAGTGGCTGCGTGAAGCCGGTGCCGGACCCTGCGCGCCGGGTCTTGAACTCGCCGCCGATGTTCAAGCCCTCCGCGCCGCAAACCAGTCAAGCCGTTTATCCGCGTGTCTCGCAGGGGGCACAAGTCTGGAGCCAGCAAGCGCAAATGGCGCAAACGCCGGGTGTTTCAAGTGCGCCGCCATCAGCGGCTTGGACGCAGGCCGCAAACCAACCAGCCCTAATGCAACGCTTGTTTGCGCGCCGGGGCCTGCCGATAATCGAATTCACCCACGACGAGATCCTAAAGCAGGCTGCGCTGATTGCTGAAATCAACAAGATCCGACGCCAATTTGGCAAAGAGACCTTGATCGACAACGAAATCTTGACCCAGACGGCGGCTGCCTATGCACGCCAATTGGCCCAGCGTCACCGCTTGGATCACAAGGACGCGCAGGGCCGGGGGCCCGATGGGCGCGTTGAAGAGCGCGGCTATCAATGGAAGTATGTCGCTGAAAATTTGGCTGCCGGTCAGCTCACCCCCGCAGAAGTAGTACAAGATTGGCTCGACTCACCCCCACATCGTGCCGCTTTGCTGAGTGACCACCCCGAACAGCTTGGCGTCGCTTACTTGCGATCTAAGCTCAGTTTGCGTGAAGATCCGCATCTGACCTACTGGGTGGCGCTGTTCGCAAAACCGCAAATGGGCGGCTAGTTTCCCGACGTAAATTGACGTTTATTGAGGACGGCGTTAACAAATTTAATGTGTTAAATTGGCTGTATTAGCAACATGACAGGGCGATGAAATTATGGCCCGTTAAGGCCCGGTCCAGCGCTGCCTTATTGGCATGCGATTCGAAATCGTTTAGCCGTGAAGCCCAATAGGTCTTGTCGTCGGTTCACCCTATAGAACGCGAGCCAAAATCGCCGAACCGGCAGCCTTGCTAGCCATTGCGCCGCGGGCAGGCGAGTCCCCCGTTTCCGTTTCATGGACGCCGCCCGCAAGCCCATGCCTTGCCTGGTCCCGGCGCCATCCCTTTCAGGAGTGGCTGCATGCCTTGCTCAACCTTTGTTTTTGGCGGTCTTGCTGCGCGTGGAGCGCGCCAGTCAAAGCCTGTTAGCGGCGGCCGATCCGCCATGGCCCCGGCCATCGCTGTGGCCTTCGCGCTCAGCCTGGGCGCGGCGGTCGCGCTGCCAGGCGAAGGCTGGGCGCAGTCAGGCACCGTTTTGAAGCGCACGCCCGACACGGCGACGGTGGAGCAGCACAAGCCCAAACCCTTCTTTTTGTTCACGTTGTTCGGTCGGCTGTCAGATCGTGTCGAGGAACGGCGCGAAGAACGGGCCGCCGAGAAAACAGCCGCGGAGCCGCCTGAAACGCAAACGGTCGTCACCAAAAAGAAGTCCTCGAATTCAAACCTCTATTTGAAGATCGAGAGCGAAGAAGAGACTGTCGTGGCCGCGCCGACGAAGACCGCGACCCGAAAGCCGAAAAGCAAATCTGCAAGCAAAAAGCGCGCGGCGCCACCGCCTGAAACGAAAACCGAGGTCGCTAGCACCGATGCGCCAGACTCTGGGTTGCCAGACTCTGGGTTGCCAGACTCTGGGTTGCCAGGAGCAGAGCCGACGGAGGAGCCCGCGCTGCCCCTAGCCCCAGCGCCGTTGGTGGTCGCGGTCACGCCGGTAGAAGAGCCTTCAATGGAACCGGTCGAGGAGCCCGAGCCACAAATTGCTGTCGTCGAACCGGTCGAGGAGCCGGTCGCAGAGCCTGAGCCGCAAGTCGCCGCCGTTGCGCCGGTTGAAGAACCCGTCGCAGAGCCCGCGCCGCAGGTTGCTGTCGTCGCACCGGTCGAGGAGCCGGTCGCAGTGCCCGCGCCGCAGGTCGCTGTCGTCGCACCGGTCGAAGAGCCGGTCGCAGAGCCCGAGCCGCAAGTCGCCGCCGTCGAACCGGTTGAAGAGCCGGTCGCAGAACCTG
>JAUIDR010000033.1 GCA_030428565.1 Alphaproteobacteria bacterium | reverse complement strand
CAACCGCCAGCTAATTTGGGAGCGCGGCTGACTGGCCGCTGCCGCCCCGTGCCCACGTTACGCCCAACACCAAAGTGGCCTACTTTTGCGCCGCCCTTTGGTCGGGTTTTACTCCGCCGTTGACAGAGGCTCGATGGCCCCCTGGGACAAAGGAAAGGGTCTGGTTGGACGTTGTGCTCTATACAGGCCTGCGCAGAGGGGATGCGGTCCTGCTTGGACGGCAGCATGTCAAAGGCGGGATTGCCACGATTAGAACGGCAAAAACAGGTGCAGAAGTCACGAACCCTATCCTCCCTGCCCTCCAAAAGACGCTCGACAAGGGTCCGACTGGAGACCTTCATTTCATCGTCGGGAAGGCAGGCCAGCCGCTCACGAAGGAGACTTTTGGCAACCGCTTTCGCGATGCTTGCAACGAAGCCGGGGTCACCAAATCCGCACACGGACTTAGAAAAATTGCCGCCACTAGGGCCGCCGAAGCGGGAGCTACTGTCGCGCAGCTTGAAGCCATGTTCGGTTGGAGCGGCGGCAACATGGCCTCGCTCTATACGCGCTCTGCGAACCGTAGAAAACTAGCGCTTTCTGGATGGTCTGAGCTCATCGGTGGAGAGTAGGTTCGCCCGCACCTAAATTAAAATTGCGCAAATTCAAATTCTTAAAGGCTGAAAATGAAGGTGTGGCGGTCCCGGCGCGATTCGAACGCGCGACCTTTGCCTTCGGAGGGCAACACTCTATCCAGCTGAGCTACGGGACCACGCCCCCTGTCTACACAAGCCCGCCCGGCGGAACAAGGGACATTTGCGAGCCCGCGCTGTTTTCGACACCCCCCGCACACACACCGCACATCGCCCGCGGCGGCGGGGCTAGCATTCGGCCAAATAGGCCTGCACTTGGCGGCGCGCGGCAGCGATAAAACGGGTCTGGCGCTCGCGAGCACCGGGCTCATCAAGGCGGGCGCGGATCCAGCCGACATAAGTGGTGGCGCGCAGGGCCATGAAGAGTGGCAACGCCGTCAGATCTAGATCGCGCACACTCAAATAGCCTGAGATCAGCGCTTGCTTGCTGTCCTGGAAGTCGGGCTCGCTCACGATTTTCAGCAAAGCGGTCGCCAGGTCGAACAAGCGGTAGCCATAGCCGCCGTCGTCGAAGTCGATTAGGGCAACCGCCAGGCTTTCACCTTGGCCCCAGATCATAACATTCTCGCGCACCAAATCGGCGTGGATCAGTCCGTAGTCTAAGCCGCCCGCTTGGGCCGCGAGCGTTCGGCTCGCGACCTCGCGAAATTGCGTAAAGAGGCTCTTGTCGCTGCTATCTAGCGCCGGATTGTCCCAAAAGCGATCCCATAGCGGCGCAGCCCCGACGAGCCCGGCACGATCCCAAGCCCAGCGTTCAAAGTTGCCCGGTGGCTGCCAGGTGTCGCTGACCGAATGTAGCCGGGCCATGACCTCACCTAAACGGCTATAAATCAACGGCTTATCGGGGCGTTCGAGCATGCGATTGCTCTGGCCCATGGGCACCCCATCCAGCCAGTGCAGCAGGTCAACTTGCCAGCCGCCCAGATGCTCCAGAAGCTGGCCCGAGGCGCTGGGCACGACACCAGGCACGCCGATGCCTGCGACCGCCAGCGCGCGCGTCCAAGCCAATTCGCTCGCCAGCTCCCGGTCATTGCGATAGCCGGGACGGTGGAAGCGCAGCGCAAAGGCGCCCTGCTCGGCTTCGACCTTGAACACCTGATTTTCGCGTTGCGCCGCCAGGCTGCATTGCGCCCCATCAAGCCCCCAAAGCGCCAAGGCGGCAGCCAAACTGCGGGCCCCCGGAGTACCAACCTCAGGAGTGCCAACCCCAGGAGTGCCGCCGCCAGGATTTAGCGAACTAGGGCGCTCATCTTGCGGCGCGGTCTCACGGCTTGTCACGGGCTAGTCCTGCTCCACGGGGGTTTCGCGCATGGCGGCATCCAGGGTCTCGATCAAAAGATCGACGTGCGCACGCTGGAAGGGCATGGGCGGCCGGATCTTCAGCGCATTCTTGTGACGGCCAAGCTTGCTTAGGATGATGCCGCGTTGGCGCATGGCGTTGATCAGTCGATCCGTGTAGGCACTAGCGGGATGTTTGGTCTGGCGATCCAAAACCATCTCGGCGCCGAAAATCAGCCCCTGCCCGCGCACATCACCGATAACTTGGTGGTGGGCAGCCAACTGCTCCAAGCCTTGCTTGGCATAAGCCCCCACCTCAAGCGCATTGGCCATAAGGCCTTGCTGCTCGATCTCCTCCAAGACCGCCATAGCCGCTGCGCAGGACACCGGATTGCCGCCGAAGGTATTGAAATAGCGATAGCTTTCGCGAAAGGCCGTCATGATTTCTGCGCGCGTCACCACACCGCCGACCGGATGGCCATTGGCCATGGGCTTGCCCAGGGTGACGATATCGGGGGCAATCTGCTGGCGCTGGTGCCCCCACATGTGCGAGCCCAAACGCCCAAAGCCCGGCTGCACCTCGTCGGCGATAAACACACCACCGACCGCGCGAACCTTTGCCAATGTGGGTTGCAGCCAGCCTGGCGGCAGAGACGGGAAACCTTCATTGACAAAGTGCGGACAGACGATCAGAGCCGAAAAGCCATGCCCCGAAGCCTCTAGGTCGGCAATCGCCGTGCCCACCGCCTCAGCGAAGGCATCCGCGTGCGCTTGGCCAGCTTCTCCCCCCAAAGGGCGATAGGAATCGGGCGCAGGCACCCAGCGAATGTGATCGGATGCGCCATGGGGCGAGCGGTTGCTGGCCGAGAGCTTGGCGACAGCGGTGGTATTGCCGTGGTAGGTCGCATCGGTGGCGATCAGGCCGCTTTTGCCCGTCATGGCGCTGGCCATGCGCAGCGCGACGTCATTCGCCTCAGATCCGGTACAGGTCAAAAGCGCGGTATCGAGAGGGGCGTCAAAGGTGGCGGTGAGGCGCTCAACATAATCCAAAATCCCCTCGTGCAAATAGCGGGTATGGGTGTTGAGCGTGGCGGCTTGCTCGCAGATGGCTTGAACCACACGCGGGTTGCAGTGGCCGACGTGGGGCACATTGTTATAGCAGTCCAGGTACTTGCGACCATCAGCGTCCCAGAGCCAAACGCCATCACCGCGCACGATATGCAGCGGCTGGTCATAAAATGTGGACATGTTGGGCCCCAGCAAGCGCCGACGGCGGGCGATAAGGGTTTGTTCGGGCGTCGCACTTGCGGCCTGCTCTGGCAAGGGCTGGCGGTCGTCGGGGGTTCTCATGAGGGGCCTCCAGCATATTGCAACGGGAAAGACCAAGGCTAGCAGCGGGACCGGTGCCAGGCAATTAATTATTTAACGTGTTACCTACCAAAGACAGCAACTAAGCTGCCGCGGCCCAAAAAACGATTGGGTTAACCCGAAAACAAAAAGGCCCACGCGCGCTTGCGTGGGCCTGATCGAAAAAAAGCTAGTGGAGCCCTAATCACTAGAGCGCTTTGGAAACCTCAGCGCCACCGCTCGATTATGGGCTCAACAGCGGATCAACTTGCACAACGATGGTCCAGCTTAGGCTGGAGTTGGCAGCCAGGGTGGGAATATTCCAAGTCAATGTTCCCGCAACGTTGCTGGACGTGGTGCCAGCTGGCGGCGTGTCGCTCTGATAGATGACGTTAGCCGGCAGCACATCGGTAACTTCAACATTTGTGGCGTCGGTGGTGGTGTCATTATTGGTCACTGTTACGGTATAGGTCACCGTTTCACCCGGCGCGGCTGTCGTTTTGTCCGCTGTTTTGGCGATAGCCACATCGACCGTTACCGCCGCAGACACCACCGTTGCAGAGTCTTCATCATCTTCCACTGGAAGGGCGCCCATGTTGCCAGGCGTTGAATCGGTGTCGTTTTGATCCATTGAGAAGACTTCAGCGTTGTTGGTATAGGTGCCCACGCCGCCGACGGTGGCGGTGATATTTAGGGTCGCAGAAGCCCCGACCGCCAAAGTGCCGACAGTCCAGGTTATGGTGCCGCTTGATTCGACGGTAGCTGCACCGCCGTCGTCTGAAACATAGGTCAACTCAGGTGGTAAATAGTCTTGAACGACCACGCTGGTCGCGTCACCAGCTAAACTTTCGTTGGTGACAGTAACCGTAAAGACAACGTTTGATCCGTTGTTCGGCGTCGCGTCGTCGACCGTTTTGGTTAAGGCCAGATCTGTCTCACAGACCGCGCCGATATCGGCGAAGACGTCGGCGAAGCTGTCCACCACATAGTAGTCAGCTGATTGGAAGGTACTAGGCGAACCATCCCATTCGGTAGCGCCCGGCCCCGTCAATTCGGTCACAACGAACTCCTCGTTGGTGCTGCCGCCAGAATTATAGATCAGTGCAAAGAAGTGCGAGGCGTTGTTTTTGAACTCGTTGGCTTCATCCGCTGCGGCCGCGGCGGCATCGGCTGATGTCGGGGAAACAACTGTCGCCGTGCCGTTGTCGGTGAAGTCATCAACCGCTTGCTGGACGTTCGGCACACCATCGGTAAAGAACAGTAGCAGATCGGGGTAGCGCGGAGCTCCCAGGTTTTCGCCCGCGCCCAGGCCATAGGTCGTGCCACTTACGCCATCAACGCTGTGCAAAACCGCGCGCAGGCCCGCTTCATAGTTGGTACCACCAAACGGCGTTATCAGCGCCAAGTTGGCGGCAATGGCGGCGGAGTTGACGGTTGTCAACTCGGTATAGACATACTGCAACTCACCTGTGTCGGCGAAGGTCGAGATTGTGATAAAGTTATTACGCCCAGAATATTGCTGCATGAACTGCTCCAGCGAAGCAATCATGGCCGAATAATTGGTCGGTGTAATGGAGCCCGAGGTGTCCAATACCACGCCGATATCCAGGTTCTCACAGATGCCGACCAAATCGGGGTTCGGCGCCGTGGGTTTGACATCAACCGCCGCGTAATCATCTTCAGTTGGATCGCCGTTGTTGACCGTTGAATCCGGGTCGTTCTGGTCCGCCGCCGTTATCTCCGCGACGTTGGTCACAGTCGTTGCCGCCGTGACGGTGGCGGTAATGGTCAAGCTGGCGCTGCCGCCGCCTGCAATCGTGCCAATAGTCCAGACCCCAGTGCCAGGGACATAGGCACCGGCGCCGTTGTCAGAGACATAGCTTAGACCAGCGGGCAGCAAATCGGTGACTTCAACGCCCGTCGCAGGCTCGGCGCTAGCGTTGTCCACGGTCAGGGTGAAGGTGACGTCTTGCCCCTGGTCAGGCGCGCCATTGTCCACGGTCTTGCTCAAGGAAAGATCGCGCAAACAGAAATCGGCTACCCCATCAAAGACGGTGGCAAAGTCATTGACGAATGCGTAATCCGCGGTCGCAAACGTGCTGGCACTGCCGTTCCACTCTTGCGGGCTGGGGCCTGTGATCTCAGTGATGATGTATTGCGCGTAATCGGGGGTCTGGGCACCGAACAACAGCGTGCCCAGGATGGACAAAAGACCATATTCCCCCAGCAGCAAACTATTGAGCAAACCCACATCGCCGTGGTCATAGGTAAGAGAGAAGACGTGCGTACCTTGGGCCTTGAAGGCATTAACTTCGTTAATGGCGCGGTCGGCAGCGGTCTGGTTGCCCGCAGAGCTGGTCGAGGCGTCGTTGTCGGTGATGGCGTCGTTAGCATTGATCGTATTCGGCCAACCATCGGTAAAGAACAGCAGCAAGTCAGGATACTGCGCTGTGGCCAAATTCGTTTGCGCGTCGGTACCAAACGTCGTTGCAAGATCGCCATCCAAACTGTGCAACAGGGCACGGAAACCCGCTTCGTAGTTGGTGTTGCCGCCCGTGCTCAAGGCCCGCAAGGCAGGAATGATGGTGTCAATATTAGCCGTGGTGACGTCAAAATAAGCGTCTTGGACCTGTGCCGTGGTCGAAAAGGTCGCGATGCTGGCCCGGTTGCCATTGTCGGCAATCGAACGCAGGAAATTCTCAAGCGAGGTGATCATGTCGTCATAATCAGCCTGCGGGATCGATCCTGACATGTCGATGACAACGCCTACATGCAAAGATCCACAACTTGCGGTCAGATCGGGGTTGGTGGCGGGGGTCTGCGCGTTAGCAGCGCTGCTGAGCCCCAAAACGATAAGGAGCGACGCGAGATACCTGAACAGGGATTTTGCCATTGTATTTTTTCGACTCATTGGTTGGCCAGTCTTTCTACCCTACAGTAAGATAAGCGGTAGGTTTAGGAAAAGCCGTTTTCTTTGGCGTTTTTTGCGAAAATTGCCCTTGCTCGCGGGTTTTTCGGCTGCAACCTGCAACGCGCTCGCAAGATGCCAAGCGCATTTTAGGGCCATTTTGTCCCAATATGCACCAACGAATGACTCTCGCCTTAGAATCGAAAAGCGTGGCTAAACCAATCATTTACGCATTAGATACGCTAAAACCAAGACTGCCGTGGGGACGTATCGCAACGCCTGCATAACCGCCAATCAAAGCAACCGCGACCAACTTGCTGGCGTACAACCGGACGCGCGAGCCTGGTTCAATAAGCAAAAACCGTGCCGTTTGATACTGATTTGCGCCAAGGATTAGACCAAGGATTAGGCGATTGTTTCAATCAACGATGTAAGCGCTTTCATTTTATCCGCGTGAGACCGTAAAAATGTAACAAGCTTTTCTTTACAGCGCAAAAAACAGGTGCCAATGTCGTGCCGCTTGCGCCCACGCGAAACAGTGTTTCGCCGAACGGCAATGGCCCGGACCATTTTCTTCTTGGCGCTGGCGCCGGGATTGATCCGGATTGTGACCCTGAAAAAGAACTGACATTCATGGCAACAGCGCCCGACCTCGAACTAAGCCCCAAGGTGAGCGACGAAATTCGCAAGACAAGCTGCTATATGTGCGCCTGTCGTTGCGGGATAAACGTGCATTTGCAAGATGGCGCGGTCAAATACATCGAGGGCAACCGCGACCACCCGGTCAATCAGGGCGTTTTGTGCGCCAAGGGATCGGCCGGCATCATGCAGCACTTGTCGCCAGCACGCCTTACCGCGCCGTTGTTGCGAACCGGCGAGCGCGGTTCGGGTGAGTTCAAGCAGATTTCCTGGGAAGAGGCGCTGACACTGGCCTGTGAATGGCTGGCCCCCTTGAAGGAAAATTCGCCCGAAAAGCTAGCCTTCTTTACCGGTCGCGATCAAAGCCAGTCCTTCACCAGCTTTTGGGCCCAGCAGTTTGGCACCCCAAACTACGCCGCGCACGGCGGTTTTTGTTCGGTCAACATGGCCACAGCCGGCATTTATACCATGGGCGGCGCTTTTTGGGAGTTTGGCCAGCCCGATTGGGAGCGTGCCAAGCTGTTGATGATTTTCGGCGTTGCAGAGGACCACGATTCCAACCCGATCAAAATCGGCCTGGGCAAAATGAAAGCCCGTGGAGCCAAGGTGATCGGCGTCAACCCGGTACGTTCGGGCTACAACGCGGTCGCCGACGAGTGGGTGGCCATTACGCCCGGTACCGACGGCCTGTTTATCTTGTCGCTGATCCGCGAATTGCTGGCCAGCGGTCAGGTCGATTTGGACTACCTGGCACGCTATACCAACGCGCCCTTCTTGATCGATGCGACGCCGGGCGCGGGCCAAGGCCTGTTCTTGCGCGACGAGGACGGCAAACCCCTGGTCAAAGATCGCAAGAGCGGCGCCCTAGTCGCATTCGATGGACCGAGCGTGCAGCCCGATTTAGGCGCCAGCCACACCGACGAAGCGGGCTTGACCCATCGTAGCGCTTTTCAGTACTTGGCCGAGGCCTATCTCGTCGATGAATACGCGCCCGAGACCGTGGCACCGGTTTGTGGCCTGACGCCCCAACGTATCCGCGGCCTGGCGCAAGACCTAGCGCGCGTGGCCTTTTCTGAGAGCATCGAAATCGACCAACCCTGGACCGATTTTAGAGGCCAGCGCCACGACAAGATGATCGGGCGACCGGTGGCCTTCCACGCGATGCGCGGAATTTCTGCCCACGCCAACGGCTTCCAGACCTGTCGCGCCTTGCACCTGCTGCAAATCCTGCTGGGCTCGGTTGAAACGCCCGGCGGTTTTCGCTTCAAGCCGCCCTACCCCAAACCCGTCGAAGCTCACCCCAAACCGCACGCGGCTTGGACCCCCGGCGCGCCGCTCACCGGCCCGCATTTGGGCTTTGTTGCCGGCCCCGACGATCTGGCGCTGGACGACGATGGACAGCCTCTGCGCATCGACAAGGCCTTTACCTGGGACAACCCCATGTCGGCCCACGGCCTGATGCACATGGTAATATCCAACGCGCACGCGGGCGATCCCTACCCCATCGACACCTTGTTCATGTACATGGCCAATATGGCTTGGAACTCCAGCATGAACACGGGCGCGGTCATGGAAATGCTGACCGATAAGAACGAAGACGGTAGTTACCGGATCCCGCGCTTCATTTATTCAGACTCCTACGCGTCCGAGACCGTGGCCTACGCCGATCTCATTTTGCCCGACACCACCTATCTAGAGCGGCACGACTGCATATCCCTGTTGGATCGCCCGATCTGCGAAGCGGACATGGCCGCCGATGCCATTCGCTGGCCGGTGGTCGAGCCCAATCGCGATGTGCGCGGCTTCCAGTCCGCGCTGGTCGAACTGGGCGCGCGCTTGGGGCTCAAGGGCTTTGTCGATGATGAGGGCCAGGCACTGTATCGCGACTACGCGGACTATATGGTCAATCACCAGCGCCGCCCGGGTATCGGGCCGCTGGCGGGCTTTCGCGGCGCTCAGGGCGATCAATCGGGGCGTGGTGAGGTCAACCCGAACCAGCTTCAATCCTATATCGACAATGGCGGCTTTTGGTCCGCACACATTCCCGACGAAGCACGGTTCTTCAAGCCCTGGAACCAAGCCTACCAGGATTGGGCGGTCGAAATGGGCTTTTTCGACAAGCCCCAACCCTACGTCTTTCAGCTCTATTTGGAGCCCATGCAGCGCTTCCAGCTCGCCGCACAAGGCCATGGCGAACGTCAACCGCCCGAACATCTGCGCGCGCAAGTCCAGCAGCGCTTTACGCCGCTGCCGACCTGGTGGCCCAGCACGCAGGGCGCTGAAGTTGGCACTAAAGTTGGTGGTGAAGTTGGCGCTAAAGTTGGCGGGGGTGACGACCAAGATACGGGCGAATATCCGCTGCACGCGCTGACCCAGCGTCCGGCGGCTATGTACCATTCCTGGGGCTCTCAAAACGCCTGGCTGCGGCAGATCCACGGGGAGAACCCGCTGTATGTGCCGCGTAAGGTATGGGACGAGCAAGGCTTCAAGCCGGGCGATTGGGCCAAACTCACATCGCCCCACGGCAGCATTACAGTGCCTGTGGCTCTGATGGAATCCTTGAACGAAAACACCGTCTGGACCTGGAACGCTATTGGTAAGCGCTCGGGCGCTTGGGCCTTGTCGCCCGACGCGCCAGAGGTCAAACGCGGCTTCTTGCTCAACCACCTGATTTCCGAGCTTTTGCCGCCCAAGGGCGACGGACTGCGTTGGTCAAATTCAGACCCTATCACTGGCCAGGCCGCTTGGTTTGACCTGAAGGTCTCGATCGCCAAGACCGTGCCGCCAGAACGCAGCTTGCCCGATATGGGCGAGCAAACCTCACCGGTCGCGCCCGCGCCAAGCAACTTGGCCTTCGGTCAGCAATTTGACGAAACGGCCCCAGATCAGGAGGACGCGGCATGACCCAGTTGCCCGCCAGCACCGAGAGAGCCTTGGGCCTGGCCATCGACCTGGATACTTGCGTTGGCTGCCATGCCTGCGTCATTGCTTGCAAAGAATGGAATACCGCCAACTATGGCGCGCCCTTATCCGATCAAGACGCTTACGGGAGTAATCCGGTTGGTACATTTTTAAACCGGGTGCATACCTTCGAATACCTGCCTGACGATCCGCAGACCCTGTCGAACGGCGATCAAAGCGCTTTCCAGGTCACGCACTTTCCCAAGTCTTGCCTCCACTGCCAGGACGCGCCTTGCGTCACGGTCTGCCCGACCGGCGCATCCTATAAGCGCAGCGAAGATGGGATTGTTCTGGTCAATGAGGAGGCTTGCATCGGCTGCGGCCTTTGCGCCTGGGCTTGCCCCTATGGCGCGCGTGAGCTGGACGCTGAGGCGGGCGTCATGAAGAAATGTACGCTCTGCGTTGATCGCATTTACAACGACAACCTGCCCGAAATCGACCGCGAGCCCGCCTGTGTCCGCACCTGCCCAGCGGGTGCCCGACACTTTGGCGACTTTGCCGATCCGGAGTCAAAGGTCTCGCAATTGGTGCGTGAGCGCGGCAGCATAACGCTGATGCCCGAAATGGAGACACGGCCGGTAAACGCCTACCTGCCGCCACGCCCGAAGACGCAAGCTTGCGGCGAAACTTCGAGCAACCAGGTTGCAGCAAAAGCGCCCGAACAGCCCAACCCGCAAGGCTTTTTGGCCTGGCTCGACGGCGCGCTCGCCAAGCTGGAGGCCGGGGCCTCCGGTTCGTCGAAATAAGGAGGAAGCCGCATGCATCCCGCTCCGTCGTTGATCCTCTTCACCTCCTTATCGGGCTTGGGCTTTGGCCTTTTCGCCTATCTTGGCTTGCTTGGCGGCGGTCTGACCGGTTGGCCCGCCTTCTTTGAATACGCTCTGGCCTATGGCTTTAGCTCAGCCGGGCTATTGTCCTCACTGTTCCACCTGGGCAACCCTCAGCGGGCGTGGCGCGCGCTATCGCAATGGCGCAGCTCCTGGCTGTCGCGCGAAGGCGTCTTAGCCTTAGCCACGCTGCTGGTTTTCGCGCCGCAAGCTATCAGCCAGATTTGGGGACCGGGCGACCTGCTGCTGTTGGGTGAAATCGGCGCGCTGTTGGCGCTGGTAACGATCGGTGCGACCGCCATGATATATGCACAGCTCAAGACCGTACCGCGCTGGCATCATCCGGCGGTCCCGGTTCTGTTTTATCTCTACGCTCTTAGCGGCGGCGCCCTCCTGTTCGGCCAGGCTATCGCTGCGGCCCTGTTCTTGGTGCTGCTGGGCCTGGTCCAGACCAGCTATTGGATCATCGGTGCCCGACGTTTTGCCGAGTCCGGTTCTAGCATGCATAGCGCGACCGGGCTCGGACGCACCGGCAGCTTGCGCCTGCTCGAGCGTCCCCATACCGGCGCGTCGTACCTGACCAAAGAGATGATGTTCCAAGTCGCACGGCGCCGGGCTGTGGCTCTACGCCGTCTGTTCTGGGCCTTTGGCATCGCTATGCCGCTAGTGATTGTGGTGCAAAACCTAGGTGGGACTATGAATTGGATCGTGGCGCTGGTCGCGCTGGCCTGTCACTATGTTGGCGTCATCGCGTCGCGCTGGCTGTTCTACGCACAGGCCGAACACGTGGTCTCGCTCTACTATGGCAACGAGGTATCGGCATGAGCCAGCCCTGGGATCCCGCTTCTCCCCTGCTGCATGGGGGGCGACCGATGGGCCTGCATGCCACCGCGGTCGCCCTGCGTGAACGACGCTTGCGCGCCCTGGATCTGACGCAAGCTCTGTTCGAAAGGATCAAGCAAGGCCCGGCCAACGTCTTTGTCTCGCTGAGCGAAGAGCGGGCTATGAACGAGGCCGAAGCCGCCGACGCACGGCTAGACGCTGGCAAACCCGCCTCGGCCTTTGATGGTATCCCTACGGGGTGGAAAGACTTGTTCGCCATGAAGGGCGAGGCGAACATCGCGGCCTCAAAGCTGTTGGAAGGAAGCCCGATCCCCGAAGCCGATGCTTGGGTCGTTGCCCAAGCCGCCAAGGCGGGCATGGTCAGCCTTGGCCGCCTAAACATGAGCGAAATGGCCTATTCGGGCATGGGCCTGAACCCGCATTTCAACACGCCTGTCAATCCCTGCAGCGATGATGTGGCCTACGTGCCGGGTGGGTCGTCCTCTGGTTCAGCGGTAGCGGTGGCGCGCGGCTGGATGCCCTTCGCCCTAGGCACCGATACCGGCGGATCGGTGCGCTTGCCCGCCGCCTTTAACGGGCTGGTCGGCTACAAGAGCTCCGAAGCACGCTACTCCAAACAGGGCGTGGTCGCGCTTTGTAACACGCTGGATACGGTCGGCATCCTGGCGCGCTCGGTCGGCGACTGCTGGGCGTTGGACCCCATGTTCGCCCCCAATCCGCTGGTAAGCCCTAGCGACCGACGCGGCCAGCCGACGACCTTCTATGTGCCAAAAAACCAGGTCTTGGCGGACTTGGACGCTGAGGTCGCCCGCGCGTTCGAGGCTTCTTTGCGTCGCATCGAAGCGGCGGGCTATCGCCTGGAGGATATCGAGCTGCCCGAATTTGATCTGGCCGCCCAGCTTGCCCAGGACTGCGGTACGCTGACCGCGATTGAGGTCAGCATACTCTACGCCGATCGCCTGACCCCCGAGCGCATGGCGGCGATGGACGAGCGCGTGGTTGATCGTATGAACCGCAATCTGACCATGAGCAGCAAAGACGTAGCCCGCCTCCACATGGCGCGCCAAGAGGGCCTCGCTAGCCTGGCAAGCAAGCTGCAAGACGGCTTCTTACTGTTTCCAACAGCGCCAGGACTGGCCCCAGAAATAGCGCCGTTGGAAGCGGACAAGGCCGTTTTCCATCGCGAGAACGTGCGCGGGCTTCGCAATACCTCTATCGGCAATTTCTACAATTTGCCGGGCGTCGCTCTGCCGAACGGTCGCGCCAATGACGGGCGCTTTACCAGCCTGCTGGTCAGCGCCGGGGCCAATGACGACCGCCGCTTGCTGTCCGCAGCCGCCGCGCTGGAGCCTTTGGTAACGCCCAGCGCCGGGCTCTAAGGTCTAACCAGAAAAACTGATCTTGGGCATTTTGAACCAAGACTTCTTGCCGCCGCCCTCGAGTTGGTCCAACAGCGCATCGGCGATGTTCAGATAGGCCGCAGCGTGGGGACCATCGCTGGCGGCAGCCACCACCGGCGTTCCCGCGTCCGAGGACTCGCGGATCGCCATTTCAAGCGGCACCGCGCCCAAGAAGGGAATGGACAGCTTCTTGGCTTCTCTCTGAGCGCCGCCGTGGCCGAAAATGGGGCTCTCGTGCTGGCAATTGGGGCAGATAAAGCTGCTCATATTCTCAACGAGGCCCAGGACCGGCACGTTGACCTTGCGGAACATGCTGATGCCCTTCTTGGCATCCAACAGCGCCAAGTCTTGCGGCGTCGATACGATCACCGCCCCCGCTAAGGGCACTTGCTGGGCCATGGTGAGCTGCGCGTCGCCGGTGCCCGGCGGCATATCGACAATCAGTACGTCCAGCGGCCCCCACTCGACCTGGCGCATCATCTGCATCAGAGCCGACTGCACCATGGGGCCGCGCCAAATCATGGCCGTATCCTCTTCGACCATGAAGCCCATGGACATAACCTTGATGCCGTAATTCTCTTTGGGTTTTAGCCGGTTGCCCTCTGCTTCGGGTTGGCCTTCCAGCCCCAATAAGCGCGGCATCGAGGGGCCGTAGACATCGGCATCTAGAATGCCAACCGCTTTACCGCGCGCTTGCAAGGCCAGCGCCAGGTTGACCGCGGTCGTTGACTTGCCGACGCCGCCCTTGCCGCTGGCAACCGCAATGATGGACTGCACGCCAGGGATAGGGCCGCCGCGCTGAGGTTGTTGAGCCTGTTGGCTTTGCTGGGCCTGTTTCTGGGCCTGTTTCTGAGGTGGTGCCTTGGGCGCTGCCTGTGAGGCTGGTCCACTGCCACTGCCCGGCTTGGCCTCGGCGGTAAGAACGACCTTCGCGCTCTCAACGCCCTCCAAGCCTGACAAGGAAGCCTCGACCGCTGCGCGCAGCGGCTCCATGCCTTGCGCCAGCGCCGGATCTACTTGCAGGGCGAGCATGACCTTGCCTTGATCGACATTCAAGCCGCCGATCAATTGAGGCGACCAGCCTTTCAACTCAATGGCGGACAAGTGCTGCATGACAGCATCGGGGCTCAGGCTCATAGGGGCTCCATGCGAAGGTTAGATAGTTTGAGCAAGCCGCGGCCTTGTGCCAGGGGCCGGACCGCGCTACCAGCTTGATGTAGAGGCTCGACCGCCAGAACCCAAGAGATAATATGACCAACACCGCGCCTGACGGACAAGGGATGCCGCCACTGTCCATTGACTACAATCGCAAGACCAAAGAACTCAGCTTGAGCTTCGAAGATGGACAAAGCTTTTCCATCGCCGCCGAGCTGTTGCGCGTTGAGAGCCCCTCCGCCGAGGTACAAGGCCATGGCCCCGGCCAGAAAACGCTCGTCGCGGGCCGTCGTCACGTTGGCATTATCGACATCGAGCCCGTCGGCAGCTATGCCGTGCGCCTGGTCTTCGACGACTTGCACGATACCGGGCTCTATACTTGGGCGACGCTCTATCGCATGGGCCGCGATCAAAAACAGCTTTGGGCGGACTACCTGGCCGCGCTTGATAAAGCGGGCCTTAGCCGTGAGCCCTAAGCCACAGGCCTTCGATGTTTTGGTGCTAGGCGCGGGCGCAGCGGGCCTGTTTTGCGCGGGACGTCTGGCCGAGGCGGGCCTCAGCGTTGCGGTGATCGACCAAGCCCGTAAACCTGCTGAAAAAGTGCGCATTTCGGGCGGTGGCCGCTGTAACTTCACCAATCTCTATTCCAGCCGTGCCAACTTCTTGTCCGCCAATCCCAAGTTCTGCATTTCGGCGCTAAAGCGGTTTCGCCCGCAAGATTTTGTGGCCATGGTCGAGGCTGCAGGGATTGCCTATCACGAAAAGACCCCCGCCTTTGCGACCCATGATGAGCGGGCGCTTGGCCAGCTCTTCTGTGATGGCTCATCGCTTGAGATTATCAATATGCTGCTGGCTCCTTTGCAGCGGAGCTCGACCAGCCACATCGCCCTATCCAGCTCGGTAGAGTGCCTAAATGTCAAACCCGGCGGCGGCTATCAGGTTACAACGGCTGGCGGTCTGTTTGACGCCCCGGTGGCGGTGGTGGCGAGCGGCGGTAAGTCCATCCCCAAAATGGGAGCGTCTGGCATCGGCTACCGCATCGCCGAGCAGTTCGGCCACAGCCTGATTGAGACCCGCGCGGGCCTGGTGCCTTTCACCTTGCAAGGCGCGCTGCTGGAGGAATGCAAAGCCCTGGCCGGGGTCGCCAGCAAAGTCGCGGGCAAAGTCGGCAAGGCGCTCTTTGAAGAAGGCCTGCTGTTCACGCATCGCGGCCTTTCGGGGCCAGCTATGCTGCAATTGAGTTCCTTTTGGCGCGAAGGCCAGAGCCTTTCGCTGAATTTCCTGCCGGATGAAGGGCCCTTGTTTGACGTGCTAAAGGCTGCCAAGCAAAGCCAGCCGCGCAAGACCCCTGCTGACGTTCTAGCCAGCCATTTACCGCGTGCCTTAGCGGCATGGATTTGCGGTCCGGAGACCGCCAGCCAGCGCTTGGCCGACTTGCCAGACCGCCGGTTGCGCCAGATCGAGGAGAGCGCCCAGCGCTTCAATCTGGTCCCCAGTGGCACCGAGGGCTATCGCACCGCAGAAGTCACGCTGGGCGGCGTCGATACCCGTCAGCTTTCCAGCCAAACCCTGGAAAGTTTGCAACAGCCGGGTCTCTATTTTATTGGCGAAGTGGTGGATGTCACGGGGCACCTGGGCGGCCATAATTTCCAATGGGCTTGGGCCAGCGCTGCCGCTGCTGCTGAGGCCATTGCCGCATCGACGCCCCACCGGTCCTAGTCACCGGTCCTAGTCACCGGTCCTAGTCACCGGTCCCAGTCACCGGTCCTAGTCACCGGGGCTAGTCACCGGTCCTAGCCACAAGACCTGGTCATCAGATCGCGCCGCCATAGCAAACGCGGCTCGCAGCTGTGTTCCGAGCTTTTTGCGCCTCGCCACGGCCCGTGAGCCTCCGTCCTCGTCCCGACTTGCGCGACCGCAAAGCGCGTGGGCGCGTCCAAGCGATCCTTGCCAGAAGGCCCCAGCCTTGCTTTAACAAGGGCAAATCTAACACGGGCGGCTCCAGCCGGGCATTTTCTGCCACAAAGTCCAGCATGAGCGCTCCGCCTGACAATCGAGCCCACCATGTACCTTTTGATCGATAACTACGATTCCTTCACCTACAACCTGTTTCATTTCCTGGGCGAAGTCGGCGCAGAAATGCAGGTGGTGCGCAACGACCAAATCACGGTCGAGGAGGCGATGGCCATGGCACCTGAAGGCGTCATTTTATCGCCCGGCCCTTGCACACCCAACGAAGCGGGCATTTGCCTGGATATGGTCAAAGCCTGTGCTGATCGCGCCCTGCCGCTGTTGGGCGTCTGCCTGGGCCACCAGTCAATCGGCCAAGCCTTTGGCGGTCGCATCGTGCGCGCTCAACAGGTCATGCACGGCAAAATCAGCGACATAACCCACGAGGGCAAAGGCCTATTTAGCGGCCTGCCAAACCCGCTCAAGGTGACACGCTACCACTCCTTGACCATCGAGCCCACCAGCCTGCCCGACTGCCTGGAGGTGACCGCGCGTTCTGATGACGGTGTGATCCAGGGCGTACAGCACAAAAGCTTGCCGATCCACGGCCTACAATTCCACCCGGAGAGTATCGCCAGCCAGCGCGGCAAGGACATGCTCTCCAATTTTCTGACCCTCTCCCGCCCTAGCCAAAAGGCCGCCTAGATGTCTGATGATTTCAAATCCTTTATCGCTCACGTCGCCGACGGCAAACCGCTGAGCCAAGACCAAGCCAAGGCCGCTTTTGATCTGCTGATGGCCGGTGAACCCACCCCCAGCCAAATGGGCGGCTTCTTGATGGCACTGCGGGTGCGCGGTGAGACCGTGGACGAGATCACCGGCGCGGCCGAGGCCATGCGCGCGGTCATGGCAGGCGTACAGGCTCCGGCGGGCGCGGTCGATGTGGTCGGCACAGGCGGTGATGGCGCGCATACCTTTAATATCTCCACCGCCTCGGCGTTTGTCGCGGCGGCCTGCGGGGTGCCGGTTGCTAAACACGGCAATAAGGGGGTCTCTAGCCGCTCGGGCGCTGCCGATGTGTTGACCGCTCTTGGCATCAATATCGACCAGGCGCTGGACCGCATCGCGCCCGCAATTGAGGCCTGCGGCATGGGCTTCATGATGGCCCCAAAACACCACGCCGCGGTGCGCCACGTTATGCCCACGCGCATGGAGCTGGGTACGCGCACCATCTTCAATATTTTGGGGCCTTTGGCCAATCCGGCTGGAACCAAGCTGCAACTGATCGGCGTCTATGATCGCGCGCTGGTCCAGCCCATCGCCGAAGCCCTGAGCAAGTTGGGCAGTCAGCGCGCGCTGGTCGTCTACGGTAACGATGGCCTGGACGAGATTACCTTAACCGATGTCACCCACGCTGCTTTCCTGGCCGATGGTCAGGTGCAGTCCATTACCATTGATCCCCGCAGCATGGGCTATGAGTTCTGCGCGCCCGGTGCCCTAAAAGGCGGCACACCAGAAGACAACGCCCGGGCGCTGGAAGCCATTTTGAACGGCGAGCGCAACGCCTACGCTCAAACCGTTGAGCTGAACGCGGGCGCAGCCCTGATGGTTGCGGGCAAAGTCTCTAGCCATGCTGAAGGCTGCCAGCGTGCGCGCCAAGCCCTGAGCGATGGCAGCGCCAAAACTGTCCTTGAAAAACTGCGAGCCTTTACCAATGCCTAATGCCACCCCCATCGCCTCTGATACGCTCGCAAAAATTTGCGCCAGTACGCGTGAGCACGTCGAAGCCTGCAAGGCGGCAACCCCCTTGGCCGAGCTGGAAGCTCGCTTGCCCGAAGGCGGGCTACCCCGCGGTTTTACGCGCGCGCTTGAGGGCGCGCATGCCGATAACCAATTTGCTCTGATTGCTGAAATCAAGAAGGCCTCCCCCTCCAAAGGCTTGATCCGTCCCGATTTCGACCCGCCGTTGTTGGCCGAAGCCTACAAGGCAGGCGGGGCAACGTGCCTGTCTATCCTGACCGATCGCCCATACTTCCAAGGCCACGATGATTACCTGGTCGACGCCCGCGCAGCAGTGGACCTGCCTTGCCTGCGCAAAGATTTCATGCTGGACCCTTACCAAATCGTCGAGAGCCGCGTTTTGGGCGCGGACTGCATCTTGCTGATTATGGCTTGCCTCAGCGACGGCCAGGCGCAGGAGCTATTGGGCAAGGCGACGGAACTGGGCATGGACGCGCTGATTGAAGTCCACGATGAAGCCGAGCTGGAAAGGGCCCTGGAACTGCCCAGCCCACTGATTGGCATCAATAACCGTAATCTCAAGACCCTGGAAGTCAGTCTGGAGACCTTCAAGACCCTGTCGCGACAAGTGCCAGAAAACCGTCTGCTGGTCGCCGAGAGCGGCCTTTATAGCCATGTCGATCTGATCGACATGTCGGCCTATGGCGCCCGCGCCTATCTGGTCGGCGAGAGCCTGATGCGTCAAGACAATGTGACCGCCGCCACCAAAGAGCTGTTGGGGACCGCCGCATGAGCCAAGGAGCCCAAGCCAACGACCCCGCGTCGCTGGACTTTAGCCATTTCGACGAGACCGGCGCTGCGACCATGGTCGATGTCAGCGCAAAAGCCAGTACCGACCGCCGAGCGCTGGCGCGCGGCGAAGTCCGCGTGTCGCCCGAGACCCTGGCGCTGATCCGCAGCGGCGGCTTCAAGAAAGGCGACGTTCTGTCGATTGCTCAGCTTGCGGGCATTATGGGGGCCAAGCAGACCGCCAACCTCATCCCCTTGTGCCACCCGCTGCCGCTAACCAGCGTCAAACTGCGGCTGAGCCTGCAAGACGAGCCCGCAGCGGTATTGGTGGAAGCCGAGGCCAAGACCAGTGGGCAGACCGGGGTGGAGATGGAAGCTCTGACCGCCGTGGGCGTCGCCTGCCTGACCGTCTATGACATGGCGAAAGCGGTGCAAAAGGACATGGTCATCGCCGATATTCGCTTGCTGGAAAAAGAAGGCGGCCGCTCGGGCCTCTACCGCGCGCCATGATGAGCTTTGACGAAGCCAAGCAGCGCATTTTGAGCCGTGCGCCGCTCATGCCAGCCGAGTTGGTTGGGCTTCACCAAGCCAATAATCGCGTTTTGGCGGCCCCCCTGCTCGCGCGCCGCGATCAGCCGCCGCACGCGGTCTCAGCCATGGACGGCTATGCCGTGCGCGCAGAGGACTGCCATGGCCAGCGGACGCGTTTGACCGTCACCCAGACCATCCCGGCTGGCGCGGTGCCCCAAGGTCCAATCGGCCCCGGCCAAGCCGCACGCATCTTTACGGGTGCTCCCTTGCCGGCTGGGGCTGACGCCATCTTGATTCAAGAATTGGTCCAGCGCCTACAAGACGAGCAAATCGAGAGCGACGCGGAGCTGACCGCCGGGCGCTATGTTCGCGCCGCGGGCCAAGACTTCGCCAAAGGCCAGGTCGGCATCGACGCCAATCAACGATTGGGCGCACGCCATATCGGTCTTGCCGCCGCGATGAACTACCCCTGGCTCAAAGTGCGCCGTCGTCCCATCGTCGCGCTGATCTCAACCGGTGACGAGCTGGTACACCCTGGCGAACCGCTGGGCGCGGGCCAAATCATCTCGGCGAACTGTTCAGCGCTGCAAGCCCTGGTCGAAAGGCACGGCGGCCAAGCGCTGGTGTTTGGCGCCACGCCCGACCACAAAGACGCTCTGATCGCCAGCCTTGAGGCGGCCCGATCAGCGGACATTATCGTCACCAGTGGCGGCGCGTCGGTCGGCGATCATGACTTGGTCGGCGGCCTCTTGCGCGATCATGGCCTCAGGGTTGATTTTTGGAAGATCGCGATGCGCCCCGGCAAGCCGCTCATTTTTGGCGACTATCAAGAGCGGCTGTTTTTGGGCCTTCCCGGCAATCCTGTCTCGGCGTTGCTCGGTGGCCTAATGTTCTTGGTGCCCATGCTGGCGCGTATGTTGGGACAGGGCGATCCCACGGAAGCTTGGCAGCCGCGCGAATTGGCCGGATCCCTGCCCGCCAACGACGAACGCTTAGAGTTCTTGCGCGCCAGGCTCCTGCCGCATGGGCGGGTGGAAGCATTTAAACGCCAAGATAGCGCCATGGCCAAAATGCTCGCACAAGCCGATGGGCTCATACGACGCCCTGCACAAGCACCAGCTTGGCCAAATGGTCAAAATGTGGATTACTTGCCCTTGTCAGATCTCATCTAACCAAAAAAGCGCAACGCCAACTTGACGCAAAATCGGAACTAAGATAGAACGTGATACGTATCTAATAAAAACATCCGTAGCCACCCTTGCGTTTATTGCCAGCACGCTTTGACTCGCGAAGGTTGGGGAATATGAGCCATGCTTACGCACAAACAGCGCGCCCTTCTATTATTTATTCATGAACGCATGACCGAAATGGGCGTGCCGCCATCCTTCGATGAAATGAAGGACGCCCTGGGGCTGAAATCAAAGTCCGGCATTCACCGATTGATTACTGGATTGGAAGAACGGGGCTTCTTGAAACGCATGCCCCACCGCGCGCGGGCATTGGAGGTTCTGCGATTGCCCGACGATCAGGCCCAGCCAGCGTATCGACAAAACCTTTTAGCCGGCGGTATGCAAGCTGGTCTGCGCGATCCAAGCGAGCGCTATCAAGCCCCGCGTGGCGTGCCTGCGGTACAGAACGACAATCAACTGCCCTTGGTGGGGCGCATCGCAGCGGGCTTGCCCATCGAAGCGATCGAACAGACCGAAAACCATATAGACGTGCCGTCGCATCTGTTTGGCCGCGGCGATCACTATGTGTTGGAAGTCGATGGTGATTCCATGATCGAAGCCGGTATTAACGACGGTGATTTGGTCGTGATCGAACGCGGTGAAGTGGCCCACAACGGCGAAATCGTTGTCGCTCTAGTCGATGGCCACGAGGTCACGCTTAAGCGCTGGCGCAAGCACGAAAACTTCGTTGCGTTGGAGCCCGCCAACTCGCGCTTTGAGACCCGCGTGCTCGAGCCCGGGCGCGTCACTGTGCAAGGGCGGTTGCGCGGCCTGATGCGCTCCTATCACTAGAGCCAAACCCGAGCCAATAGAGCTATGGCGCTGTGGCGCAACACGGCTTGAGGCGCATGTGTCTCAAGTTCCATGGCTTAGCGTGTTGGAATGCTTTTGAGTTAGCGCAAGCCGCGAATGAGCGGCAACACGAGTGAGCACGGACTTGCGTTAGAAATCAGTCAGCTAGAGCGGATGGACTGTTGCAACACCCGCGCCCGACGTTCTAACAAAGCGCGCCTAGAGCTCTGGCCCGGCGCGCCATTCCTTCCAGCGCAAGGCCGCACTGGCACCGATCCACGACAGAGGCTCGGGCGGTATCAAGGAGGGCGACGGTGCTGCCAACAAGCCGCGCGCGTGTTCGGAGGCTTGCCCGGCCGCCAACTCGGCGGCCCCCATACCGGCCATCGTGCCTTGTACCGATCCCAAACCGTTCTGACACACGGCGGAAAATAGCCCCGGTTCCGCTTCGCCAAAGGCAGGCGCGGAATTCCACGACAGACACAGCCGCCCGGCCCAGCGGTACTGCATCTTGAGCCCGGCCAACATGGGAAAGCGGCGCTCGAGCGCCAGATCATGATCCAATCCCAAGCGCTGTACTTTGGCCTCGTCCACCGCAAGGCTTGGCTCATAGCTAAAGCGATTGCGCATCAACAGTCGGTGGCCGCCGCTGCCTTTGACCCGCCGCAGTGAGCTCCCCATGGGGTCGGACGGCGTGATCCCCCAAAAGTCCTGTCCTCCCAGCGCCTTCTGCGCCGCCTCGTCGAGGGGCGCGCTCATGGAGGCATAGAGCATGATGTGGATCAGCCGCTGCTTGAAGAGCCCAAAGCTGTTCGCGTGGCCGTTGACCGCCATAATGACCCGCGGGCTCTGGATTTGACCGCGCGGCGTGCACACCTTCCAACTATTGCCAGCGCGCTCCAGGGCGACGACCGGGCTATTTTCATAAATTTGCACCGCTTGACGCTGTAGCCCTTCGGCCAGACCGCGCGCATAGAGCACGGGCTGAATCAATACCGTGCCGGGCGTATAGAGCCCCGAACGATAGTAGTCGCTGCCCGTCATGGCCCGCATGTCGGCCGCGTCCAGCCATTGGCTGTCTTCGCCCAACGCCGCCAAGTGTGCGCCATAAGAGCGATTGTGCGCGTCACCGGCCTCGCTCGCCGCCGCATTGACCTTGCCCCAGGGAACAAAGGCCTCGTCCGACAAGCCGTAGTCGGCCACCGCTTGGCCCGCAAATGCGATCGCGGCCCGGTTGCGTTGGATCTGCTCACGGTCGTCATCAATTGCGGAACCATAATCGCTGGCTTGCAGATTGTGCGGCAGGTCGATCATGAAGCCCGAATTGCGCCCGGTCGGGCCCAAGCCGACGCGGCTGGCCTCCAAGACCACGATACGCCCGCTGGGGTCGAGCTGTCGCAAACGCCGGGCCGCGGCGAGCCCCGCAAAGCCCGCGCCAATGATAAGCCAATCAGCGGTGGCTTGGTCTTCCAGCTCTTTGGCAGCCTCGGGCGCATCAAGAACCGCATACCAAGCGGTCATGCCGGTATCCTTAGGCAGGCGTTTTGCCCGCCGCCGCATAGGCCCGCGATTTGCCGCTGGCGCCAGGCTCACTGTGCCAGCTCCTCGCCGCTGCGATCGCTCAAATCAACCCAAATGGTCTTGATCTCGGTATATTGGTCGTGCGCGGCCAGGCCGTTGTCGCGGCCCCAAAAGCCCGACTGCTTGAAGCCACCGAAGGGCGTTGTAATGTCCCCTTCGCCAAAGCAATTGACCGTCACCGTACCAGCGCGCAGATCGCGCGCCCCACGCAGGGCCTTCTTGACGTTGGCGCTGAACAGGCAGGCGGTCAGCCCGTACTGGCTCTGGTTGGCAAGCCGGATCGCCTCGTCATCGCTCGCAACTTCAATCACGGACAAGACAGGGCCGAAGATCTCTTCTTGCGCCAGCACGCTATCGACGGCGACGGTGTCGAAAATGGTCGGCTCAACGTAGCCATTTTCACCCCTGCCGCCCAATACAGCCTCGCCCTTATCCAGGTAAGAGCAGACCTTGCTAAAATGCTCGCTATCGACCAGCGCGCCCAAGTGGTTACTCGGATCCAGGGGATCGCCTGTGCGCCATTCGCGCGCCTTTGCGATCATGGCTGCCATCAAGGGGGCTTTTACGTCTTTGTGGACGACCAGGCGAGACGCAGCCGAGCAGTTCTCGCCCATGTTCCAAAAGGCGCCATTGACGATATGTTCGGCGATGACTTCCAGCTGTTCGGCATCGCTCAGGACCACGGCTGGGTTCTTGCCACCACATTCGAGCGCGATTTTTTTCATGTTGGAATCAGCGCTGTAGCGCAAAAATCGCTTTCCGGTCTCCGTCGAACCGGTGAAGGAAATCATGTCCACGTCGGGGTGCAGGCCCAGCGATTGACCAACATTGGGGCCGTCGCCAGTCACCACGTTCAGAACGCCCCGGGGTAGCCCCGCCTCTAAGGCAAGTTCAGCCAACCGAAGCGCTGATAGGCTGGTCTGCTCGGCGGGCTTGACGACAAGGCTATTGCCCGCTGCCAGCGCCGGGCCAATCTTCCAAGCCAGCATGAGCAAAGGGAAGTTCCAAGGAAGCACCAGCCCCACGACACCAATCGGGCAGCGTTCGATGATCGCCAGGGCGTCCGAGCCCACCGGCGCGGTTTGGTCATAGATTTTGTCGATGGCCTCGGCATGCCAAATCAGCGTGTTGACCACCTCAGGAATGTCGATGGTTACACAATCGCGGATGGGCTTACCACTGTCCAGCGACTCGAGCACCGCCAGCTCGGGCGCGCTGCGCTTGATCAGCTTGGCCAGGCGGATCAGTATTGCCTTGCGCTCGGCGGGTGTCAGGCGCGACCAGCGGCCATCTTCGAAGGCTTCGCGCGCCTTGGCAACGGCGAAATCCACGTCTTCACTGCCGCAAGCCGCGACATCGGCCAGTTTTTGCCCCGTTGCGGGGTTGATGCTGGCGAAAGTCTCGCCCGAGCGCGCCGCGCGAAAGCTTCCGTCAATAAAGGCGGTGCTGGCGATGGTCAGACCGTCGGCGATGGCCTGGTATTCTTGTTTGGTGGCGAGCGTGGTCATTCCGCGGCCTCCTGTGCTGGCGAATTGGGTTTTGCGGATTTTGCTTCGATCTGAGCGAGGGACTGATCCAAGACACGAATGGTCTCGGCGAGTGCGCGCTTTTCATCTTTATTCAATGGTTTCAGCGGATTGCGAGGCGGACCCGCTGGCAAGCCGCGAATATCCAGACCATACTTGATGCATTGAACGAACTTGCCGCCCTGCTCCAGAACGCGCATCAAGGGCATCATGGCAGACATGATTTGCCGGCCGGTCGCAAAGTCACCGCGCTCAACGCAAGCGCGCCACAAGGCGATGTGGGCCTCAGGCGCAAAGTTCGAGCCCGCGCAGACCCAGGATTGCGCGCCCCAAGCAAAGAATTCCAGCGCTTGGTCGTCCATACCACAAGAGAGCTGGATATGCGGGTAATCGCGCGCCAACAGGTGCAAGCGGTTGATATCGCCAGAGCTTTCTTTGATCGCGCAGAAATTCGCAGAGCGGCCGACCCGATCCAAATATTCTTCATCCATCCCCGCCGCCATCCGGCCCGGGTAGTTATAGAGCATGATCGGCATATTGACCGCACGATCAATAGCCAGCGCGTGCAAGGCGTTTTCGCGCCCCGTCGGACAGGCATAGGGTGGGGTCGCCACCAAAATGCCGTCCGCGCCACAGGCCTTGGCCGCCTCGGCGTAGGCAATGCTTTCTTCGGTGCGAATAGCCCCCGTGCCAACGATCAACGGCACGCGTCCTTTGATGAGTTCGCTAGCCAGCTTCATCAACGCCAAACGCTCTTCGCTGGTCTGGGCGTAGTATTCGCCGGTGGTTCCCGCCACGATCAGGCCATTGACGCCCGCAGCGATGAGCCGCTCGATCAGTTCGGCGAAGCGGTCTCGGTCGAAACTCTGGTCATCGCGATAGGGTGTGATGAGCGGGGTATAGATGCCTCTAATGCGCATCAGGGCCTCTCTGTGTTGACGTTGTATACAAACTGTATGCAATCGTTATCACGCTCGCGGCGGGTAATCAAGATGGGAAATGCAGCGTAGAGCGCAGGACCGCTAGGCGCACAGCGCCGTGCAAGCGCAACGCTTCCGTTTGGGCGGTTGCGCTTGTTCTTGCTGCTAGGCAGCCGTCCTTGTGGTCGTTGATTCGCCGCTAACTGGGCCACGGGCTGGACCACGGCCTGCGCTAGGCCGCCTCCTTTGCCCTTCCGCTTAGGCGATCTGCATGAGGGGCAACGGATCGGGGCGCACATAGGCGTCGATGTGTCGGCGCGAAAGCTCCCAGTGTTCCAGTGTCAATGCCACCATTCCTTCGGCGTCGCGTTGTTCGATTCGCTTTATGAACTCATCATGGTGGCGACATGAGGCGGCGACTTCTTCTTGGCTCGCCCCTCCGCTCCAAAAGGTCTGACCGATTCGCGCGTGGTCGATCAGCAGGCGTCGATACGACGGCATCAGGTAGAGATTGGCCGCCATTTCCCCAATTAGCGCGTGGAATTGATCGTTTTCCGTCACCTGACCCGCCAAGTCCTGGATCTTGACAGCATGGCGAAAGCGGTCCTGGCACGCACGTAAGAGCGTGAGCTGATCGGGGCGATGATTTTCGGCGGCTAACCGCCCCACCGCAGCATAAATCATGGGTGCGGTCTGAAAAAAGCTGCGCAAAGTTGAATGGTTAAGGGGCGCAACGTAGGCGCCACGCTTGTCGCGCACCTCGATATATCCCTCGCCCGCCAACTGGCGAAACACGTCGCGCAGCGGGGTTCGTGACACGCCATAAGACAGGGCCAAGACGCTCTCATCCAGATGGCTACCAGGCTCCAGCTCCATCGTGATAATCCGCTGCCGCAGGGCCTCTACAATTTGTTCTTTACTAAGATTCGTCACTCTTTGACCCTTCCTGAAGCCCCAAGCCCCCCTTCAAACTAATTAAGACCAGACCGATCACAGAACGCGTAAATTCCTGGCTCAAACGTTTTATGGGGTGTATCTTGCAACAAAATTTTAACAAACCCATGCAATCGGGTTGATTCATTCGCCGCTTTGTGTACAATTTTTATACACTTCGTGTCGCTTTTCAAGGCGCTTTTGCTCAAAGTCGCTGTAATTAGAGTAACACTGGTGACAGTTCGTGAGCCAAAACCGGCCGCGACAATTAGGAGGAACTATTGATGAATAAATTGATGTTCGGATTTGCCGGTGCCCTCGCGGGCGTCAGCATGATGACCAGCGCCCACGCGGGCAGCCACGGCTGCGGCGAAGTCTCTGTCGGCTCGATGGGTTGGGCGTCTGGCGAGACCATTTCGGCGATCGCGGCCTTCTTGATGGAAGCGGGCTATGGCTGTGAAGTGCAGCTTGTCCCGACCGACACCGTGCCCGCCGTGACGTCTTTGGCCGAAAACAACGAGCCAGACGTTGTGCCAGAAGTTTGGAAGAACTCTGCTACCGTCTATGCAGAGCTGGAAGAAGCGGGCAAAGTTGTTACCGCTGCCCAGGTCTTCGCCAATGGCGGTGAAGAAGGCTGGTGGGTTCCCAAATACTTGGCAGACGAGCACCCCGAGCTGACCACGATTGAAGGTGTGTTGGCCAACCCCGACCTGGTCGGCGGGCGCTTCCATAACTGCCCCGTTGGTTGGGGTTGTCGCATCGTAAATGACAGCTTGAAAGTTGTCTTCGAGCTGGAAGACAATGGTATCGAGGTCTTCGACCACGGTTCGGGCGCAAACTTGGCCGCGTCTATCGCGGCGGCCTACCAAGACGAAAAGCCTTGGTTCGGCTACTACTGGGGTCCGACCGCGGTTCTGGGTAAGTACCCCATGACCAAGGTAACGCTGGGTGAAGTGAACCCCGAGGTTCACTCTTGTAACCAGCAAGGCGACTGCCCCGATATCGGTGTGTCTGACTTCCCCTCTGCGCCGGTCTTGACCGCCGTGACTTCCAGCTTTGCTGCGGAAAACCCGGCTATCGCTGACATGATGAGCAAGATGGTCTTCCCCAACGACGTCGTCAGCGCACTGTTGGCATGGAAGGACGACAACAACGCGACTGCCGATGAGGCTGCCGCTTACTTCTTGCAGACTTACCCTGATCTTTGGACAAGCTGGATCAGCGAAGACGCCAAAGCCAAGCTTTCGTCTTTGATGTAAGAGCGATGCGAGCGGATTGACGCTCAAGCCTGCCTTGTTGCCGGTGCCTTGCCTAGGCACCGGCAGCTCGGCGGCGCATTCTTCTAGCGCCCTAATTGCCAGCGCCCTAGTTTCCAGCGCCCTAGCTGCCAGCGACGCGGTAACTAACAGCCAGCGCATGTCGCTTAAGCCACCGCAAAGCTTGGCAGTTGCACCTTCGCTGGTGTTTCGCGGACGCCGAGCGCCGCAATGTTGCCTGCAAGCAATTCCGGCAAGAGATAAGGGCCAAGGTCGAGCGCAGCGCCGCACTGACAGCGACCCGAACGTGGGCAGGTCTTGCAGCGCCGACCATAAACGCGGCGGCAGCCAAACACATCGAAATCAAACCAAAAATTGGGGGACAGCCGCATGGCTACCTATGATTTTCTCTTCAATAGCCTGGGGCTTCGCGATTGGTGCGATGCGCATGCAGGCGAAAAAATCACGGGCCTAGCCGCCCTTCTCAAGAAGACCAAAGGTGAGAGCGTCACCTGGCAAGAAACCCCTTTCCCATCATTGAATGCGCTAAACGATGCCTGTGGCGCTATTCCGCGTTCGGGTGATTTTACCCGCATGCTCGAGACCGGTTTCTTGGATATCCGCGGTGCACTGAAGCTGGTGCTCGATCCCCTTACCCAGCCGCTGAGCTGGATGTTGGACGGCGCCCTTACGCTGTTCGGGGCGATCCCTTGGTTTATCCTGGTGCCGCTGCTTTTGATCGCGGCCTTATTGGTCAGCCGATCCATCCAAATTGTCGTCTTCATGATCATCAGCTTTGCGATGCTGTTGTTTGTCGATCACTTCGAAATGACGGTCGAGACGCTCAGTATTATCTCGGTCTGTACGGTCATTTGTGTTGTCTTGGGCCTGCCGATCGGCATCGCTATGTCGAAGAACGACCGCGTTCAGAACGCAATAATCCCCGTGTTGGACATGCTGCAAACGCTGCCGACATTCGTTTATTTGATCCCGCTGATCTTCCTGTTCTCCATTACCGAGCCCAAGCTGTACGGCATCGCGATCATTCTTTATGCCATCGTGCCGGTGATCCGCCTGACCAACCTGGGCATTCGCCTGGTCGATAAGGACGTGAAAGAGGCCGCCGATGCCTTTGGCATGAGCGATATGCAAAAGCTGCTTGGCGTGGAAATTCCGCTGGCACTGCCCAACATCATGGCGGGCGTCAACCAGACTATCATGATGAGCTTGGCGATGGTCGTCATTGCCTCGCTGGTCTCTGCCCCGGGCCTTGGTGAACGGGTCTTGCAGGGCATTAACAACAACGAACTAGGCGTCGGCTTTATCGCAGGCTTTGGCATCGTATTGATCGCCATCATCTTGGATCGCGTGTCCAAGGCTGCCCTGTCACGCGTCAACGCAGCCCATCACTAAGGAGACACCCATGAGCGACGCTAAGATCAAAGTCTCCATCAAAAATCTCTATAAGATTTTTGGTACCGAACCCCAGAGCTATCTTGAAGCGGTCAAGCAAGGCCTGTCTAAGAGCGATCTGAAGGAAAAGCACAACCACGTCTTGGGTCTTAAAGATATCAACGTGGACATGCGCGAGGGTGAAATCACGGTGATCATGGGCCTCTCGGGCTCTGGTAAATCCACCCTGATTCGTCACCTCAACCGCTTGATCGAACCCACCGACGGCGAAATTCTGGTCGATGGCGAGGACGTATTAGCCTACAGCGACGACCAATTGCGCCAATTGCGCCGGTCACGTATGTCGATGGTGTTTCAAAAGTTCGCCTTGTTGCCACACCGAACCGTGCTAGATAATGCCGGCATGGCGCCCCGCGTGCGCGGCGATGCCAAAGCCAGTATTGAACAAGAAGCCCGCCGCTGGTTGGATCGCGTCGGTCTGAAAGGCTTTGAAAACTCCTACCCACACCAGCTATCGGGCGGCATGCAACAGCGTGTCGGCCTGGCCCGGGCTTTGACCTCAAACGCGCCCATCATGCTGATGGACGAAGCCTTTTCGGCGCTGGACCCTTTGATCCGCACCTCTATGCAGGATCTGCTGCTTGAGCTGCAAAAAGATCTGCACAAGACCATCATTTTCATTACCCACGACCTGGACGAAGCCCTGAAGCTGGCCGACCACCTGGTCATTTTGAAAGATGGCTATGTGGTACAGCAGGGCGAACCCCAGCACATCCTGCTTAATCCAAACGATCCGTACATCGAGGACTTTGTAGCCGACATCAACAGGGCTCGCGTCCTGCGCGTCGGTTCGGTCATGACAGACGCCGCCCACGCCAGTCACGAGCCCGACGGCGTTGTACAAGCACGCGACAGCCTTGAGAGCGTTATCGCGCTGGCCGAAGGGGATACCAACAAGGCCTACCGCGTCGAAGACAAAGGGCAAGTCGTCGGCCACCTTGAAATGCGCGATCTTGTCCGTGCTTTGGTGCGTCCTCAGGCGCCAGAAGACGGGGTGCGGGCCAGCTAAGGCGCAACTCAAAGGCACTGCGCCTCCGCTTAGCCCCAGGCGAAGGTCTGACGGCTGGATACGGCGATATCATTGCGGTCCGCGATTTGTCGTTTGCCGTCGAAGCCGGTAAGACGCTGGCCCTGATGGGCCCCAATGGTGCCGGCAAGTCCTCAACGCTTATGGCGCTGGTCGGATTGGTCGAGCGCAAGAGCGGTAGTGTGGAGATCGACGGGGAAGATATCTCCGGTCTTTCGGTTGAGAGCCGGATCGCAAAAGGAATCGCTACCGTTCCTGAAGGGCACCGAATTTTTCCCGATCTTTCGACCCGCGAAAACCTGATGGTCGGCGGCCAAATTGTTGATACCGCGACACTGAACCAAAGCACCGAGAGCGTTTTTAACTATTTCCCCCGGCTCGCCGAACGCAAATCACAAACCGCAGGGTCGCTGTCCGGTGGCGAACAACAGATGCTCGCCATGGGGCGTCCCCTTATCTCAAAGCCGAAAGTTCTGATTGTTGATGAATTGTCGTTGGGCCTCATGCCGAAGGTCGTTGATGAATGCTATGCGGTGCTTAGCGAATTTCACAAAGCCGGAATCGCGGTGATCCTGGTTGAGCAGAACACAGAACGCGCTCTGAACTTTGCAGACGAGGTTCGCGTTCGGGAAGCAGGGAACCTTGTCTGGTAGGGCAGCGCGACGAAGGCAAAAAAGACGAGAACCTGACAAACAACTTGCTGGGCGTTCACTAGCACCGGGCCCGGTCGCATCGCTTCGACAACGCGAAATCCGAGGTTTCCTGTTGTCGTTATCGGAAGCGAGCCCTGACGCGACGATGTTCATGAGCAAGTGCTTGGAACTTGCCGCCACTTTCAGCTATTGCCGAGCAAATCAGCTATTCCCAAGCATAAAGTCCGCGGCTCGGTCGGCGATCATCATTGTCGGCGCATTGGTGTTGCCAGAGACCAGCTGTGGCATCACAGAGCAATCGGCGACCCGCAATCCTTCGATACCACGCACGCGAAGTTCCAGATCTACGACCGAATCTGTGCCCGGCCCCATTCGGCACGTACCCGCGGGGTGGAAGATGGTGCGCGCCTGTTTGCGGATCGCATCGTCAAGCGTATTCGAGCCCGCCTTGGTGCTAACATCCGCTCCCGGCCAGATTTCTTCGCCCAAAATGTCTTTCAAGTCCGGTTGCTCGCAGATCCTGCGCGCAAGCCGCACGCCACGGCGGAGCGTGTCCAAATCAGCCTCGCGATCAAGCGCTGAAGCTTCGAATTTCGGGGCCGCGTTTGGATCGCGCGATGCCAATCCCAGCCGCCCACGCGACTGGGGGCGCATTGTCATCGGGTGCACTTGGATCGCATGGAAGGCCAGTGGCGGCTGGCCCGGCGCGCCAGGTGCAAATGGCGCAAAATTGTACTGCACATCGGGGCGTCCATCACCGTCGGTATCCACGCAAGCACCGGCCTGCAATAGGTTTGAGGTCAACAATCCGCGGTTAAAGAGGAAATAATCGACCCCGTGCTTGATAGCAGCCAGACCCTTATCGGCATTGTGCAGCCCTTTGACCCCCTTTAAGCGACGGGTCAACGGTGCGCCAACATGGTCTTGATAGTTGCGGCCAACGTCATCGGATTCGTGAATGATCTCAATCCCGTGGCGATCAAGCAGATCGCGCGGGCCTATCCCCGACAGCATCAACAGCTTCGGTGAATGGAAGCTGCCAGCGGTCAAAACGATCTCACGACGCGCTTCGATTAAGAGCTGATTGCCGGTGTCATCTGTCACCTCGACCGCCGTCGCCCGACGGTTCTCGATGCGAATGCGTCCGGCTGAATGATGGGTCAGCACGACAAGATTCTCGCGCTTTAGTTCTGGCTTTAAAAAGCAATGCGCCGCCGATTGCCGCTGCCCGTCGCTGGCCGTGACTTGGTACCAGCCGGCACCTTCTTGACTTGCGCCGTTAAAATCGTCGCTACGGGGAACACCTGCACTCACCGCGGCTTCAATAATCCGCGCTGCCACCGGGTGCGGCGCCGAGGGGTCATCGACCACCAGCTTGCCGTCCTGGCCGTGGTATTCCTGGCCTAACCGCGTGTTGCCCTCTTGCCGCTTGAAGACAGGCAGCACATCTTTGTAGCCCCAGCCGACACATCCATAATCGCGCACCCAATCGTCATAGTCCTGGGCCTGCCCGCGCATATAAATCATGCCATTGACAGAAGAGCCTCCGCCTAGAACCTTGCCCTGGGGCACCGGAAAGCGCAGCCCGCCTAAAGAAGCGTCAGGTTCGGAGATAACAGCGTCCGCATCCTGGCTTTGCAGCGCCTTAAAGAAGGTTGCGGGGATGTGGATCCATCGGTTGCGATCCGCGCGCCCGCGCTCAAGCAAAACAACACTGCCGCCGCTCTCCGCCGCCAGCCTTGCCGCCAGTACACACCCGGCAGAACCGCCCCCAACGATCACGTAATCAAAGGTCAGTGATTTCATGGCGGACTCCCTTTGTGTTCTCGCGCAGACCATAGGCATTAAAACGCGAACCGCCTCTCTGCAAGCAGCACGCTACAGCGGCGCCCGACAAAATCAGCCTCGCTATCAAGCGCTGAAGCTTCGAGTTTCGGTGCAGCGTTTGGAGCGTCGCGAATGTGGCGCACAGCGTGCGAGCTGGCGATGAAAAAGGCAAGGCATGCCGTTTTAGCGGCAAGACCGGTGAGATAGGTAAGGCAGCCCGCCTGAATGTTAGTGCTGGCGGGGGCCTGCGACAGACAAACCACAGCAACAGCGATCCCTATCAAGTTCAACAGTCCGGTCAGGTCAACAGAACGGCTTCGATTGGCTGCCAACAGATACCCCTTGCGGCCCTGCTTTAGCAAAAAGGCGACAATGAATGCCGACGTGTAGATCCCAGGCCCTGCGGCCGAACTTGTATCGGGCAGAATTTGAAGGGAGACAAAGTACAGCTCGCGCCCCGCATCCAGCGTAAGGCGCCAGGCGAGCAGCGTTTTTCCCAGTAAGGCGGGTCGCGCAGCCGGAAACAAATCTTCCTATCTCGTGGGTCAAAATACCAGCAAGAACAGCCACCTAAGCCCCGTTAGTGGCGCAGCTATCTGCTCTCGAAAAATATGTATACCAGGAGTTCCAACACATTCCGAGCCCGCCGTGACGCCGGGCACAAGACTGTTGCCTCCTAGCTTCAGTCGGTCCACGCGATACCGCACGGACAGCAGCGCAAAATTAGAATTTTTTGCCCCTTCAATCTTCAGCCCCACCTTGCGCTGAACGACCAGCGGGTTTCCGGCCGTTGGTTACAGGCCATGAATCCATAGGAGTAATCAAAGCTAGCCGGGCGCCAAATCATGCAACAGGCCGAGCAAAAGTCCCTGCATGTTCGCAAAGGCGTATTAATGGCGAGACGCCTTTTTTCGATGCGTCGGATGGCGCTTTTTGCGAATACGGCAATGGCGAAAGCCCTTATCGTCAGCGGAAAAAATCGCCTCTAGAACTGCCTCAACATTGGCTCCACTAACGTCGGCGACGGCCAAGCCATTTTTGCGCGAAAACCTTTCATAGGCGTGCTTGGTTCTGGCCCCTATCACGCCGTCCACTGCCCCCGCATGGCAATTCCAGGCATTCAAGAACTCCTGCAAAATTCTGACTTTTCCAGCAAATGGCACCCTCTCAAATTCTGTGCTTGCCGTGCGCTTGGAACGCTCAACCACGTTGTTTGCATTGGCGGTCGCAACAGAATTCAGCCGACTCAAGCTTGCAAGGGTCGCCTCTGCCTCATTTCTGAACGCACACACAGCATTACAGGTTTTCAAGTATTTCGCATAAGCATCAGGCACATTGAGCGCCTTTGCTTTTTCCCAGGCGGCTAGATCTGTTGCCCGGCGCACCGCCAACTGCTCTATTTCCAGTATTTTGGCTCTGGCGTCCGCCCGATTGATTTCAAGCCTGCACTGGTCCGCACAAGCGCGCCAACCTGCAAGGCTATCCTCGCCAGCCGTTTGTTCGATTAGGTTCTGATCGAACAGAGCATCGCTTGCCGACAAAAGTCGGCATTCTCGTAAGGCGCGCTTTTCGTTCAAACAGGCGTAACCAGCGTCCAAGCCTTTTAAGTGCTGGCATTGCTTCAGATAGCCCCGACAGCGTTGCCGCCTGTTGCCCAGCGTTTCTGTGATCCAGCTCCGCTGATCTTCAAGCGCGAAATAGCTAACATCAAGCTGACGACGCACCTTCGAAATCTGTTCCGCGTAGCCTTCACAAGATCCAACACCGGCACAACGGGCTTCAAACGCTTGCAGGTTGCTATCGATCTCATCAAACTTTCGGTATAGCCCGCCAAGCTCTTCGTCGGTATGCGCCAACGTTATGTTGGCGGCGGTTGGCAACGCGCTTTGCTCAAAGTTGCCCGCTTTCCATAGAGATGCCAATCTTTGCTCTTCGATCTCTTCTTGCAACCGTTCAACCACGAACTGCGGTAAAACTATATCGTCAACGATATTTGCCTCAGGCTTCTGATTACTTGCGGTGATCGTACCAATGGTGCGCTTGATAAAGGCAGCCAATTCGCCCCCAGAGACTTCGCCATCAGCGTTGCCGCCAAATTCTGTCTCATCAGCTTGGCCCGATACCGCTCTTAGGAAGGTTGATGTCAGGCCAGACAGCTCTGCGCGCTTGTCGGCGAAGGCCACGCTCTGGCTGTCTGCTGCTGTTAAGACATTGATGCCGTTTACTGTCATAGCGGCGCCGAGCGGTGGCGCTTTGGCATCTGATATCTTGCCAACACGGGTATTGCCGGAAAAGCAGGCGTCAAAAATCGCCAAAAACCGCCGATCGTCTGGTAGTTCGCTCTTTGCCCGGTGCATGGCGGCTAGAATGTCATCGCGCCTAAACAGGGTCGCAGGGATGCTGGGGCTGCCGTTTTGAGGCAATAAGCTGCTCTCGCCCGCACTATTCGGGAGCCCATGGCTCGACACGTATACCAACAGGTTCGCCTGCAGGCGCTTCATTTCCTGATCCAGCAAGCCGCCCTGGCTGAATGTTGCCACATAGTTTGCCAAAGTCGCGTTTCGTATGACGTGGATTTGCTCCTTTGGAACGCCTAGTCCCTCTCGTGCATAGGCCTGCATCGCGTCTAGATCGTTTTCTACAAAGTCGAGCGCGGGCGCATTGTCATAGACACTGCTGCCGATGAGCACCACAAGTGTGTTTTGCCAACTGATGGCGTAAGCGGGACTTGCGCCAATAAATAAAACCATCAATGCAAGCAACGTCTTCCGCATATATCCTCGCTTCCCAGCAAAACCATTGACCACGCAAACAATGGAATAGCTAGGCTAACATTGATGAACGAGCGCTCAAAAACGTAATGGAATTGTTACTTATTATTGATATGCTTAATAATTGCAATTACACCGTTGTCACCAATGCAGACTTAACTAATAAAGATCAAAGCGCGATATTTTCTAGTGCCACTTTCGGTGTATACAACGCTCAAAGTAACCAATAAGTACTAGTTCGCCAGCTTGCTCGTCCGCCTATCCAGACTCGAGCGGGGCGCTGTCTGACTGTCGAGCGGCACCACCATTTGAGGGCAAAGGCCCCTGTGAAACGCCAAAGCCCGGATAACCGCGCAATTGTTGGCAAGCAAAAAGTGGCCTGCCAAGCTTTGCTATTGGGACGTTTGAGCAGCCGAACATCACCGTCAAGTATGGTTGGTGTGTTTGCATCTAGCTTGGCCATTTACTGTCGGGCACCAGTATCCAGTTTTGCTGTTGCGGGCACAGAAACTTTCGTCGGCATGCGCTCCCAATGAGCCCGATGACGTTGCCATGCTGAGCACCACAAACTGTATGGGAAAGGCGTTTGGAACGCTAGCCTCAAACTGTGCTACAGATGCCCTACAGGATTTTGCACATCAAAATCCGAGTCCTAGCGCACAATACGTTGATTTCACGAGGATTTTTGGTAGCGGAGGAGGGACTTGAACCCCCGACACGCGGATTATGATAGTCCGCATCGTGCCAAAACCTTTTGAATGCACGGTGGGCGTATTCGGGTTTGATTTTCCGACCGTGGTACAGTTTCAGCGTGCCGAACACATCTGGCTCAATCTCTTTTACCTTGTCTTCCCATGCCGCTCTTACATCCGCTCGTCGTTTAAAATTTCCCATACGTTTATTTATCCTTTGAGGACAAAGGAAACGGGCGGACTTGGAGGGATCTTGGAAAAATATTTTTCCTAAGACACGGATTAATCGCGCTATTTGTTCGATCTATCTTAGGAAAGGCACGTCAGCCGAAGCGATGTTTGTGACGCATTCACAACATATGGGCGATAATGTCCAACCTATCAAAACTGAATTTCTTATCTGTCCAACGTAGCGCTGAACGTGATCTGGTCGCTGAACGGCGCGCCAAGTTCATTGCCGCCATTGAAGAACAACGCGGCTACCTGGAAATGGCAATGGCGGGCCAAAAGCTCACCCGCATTGTTGAAAAGACACATGAGGACGGGAGCATCACCAAGCGTGAGCGGCCCCTTCGTGTTTGGTTCTTTGAAAAGGTCAGTGTCTGGTACCTGCAAGCGCGCTATGGGGCGCGTCAGTTGCTGATCGATGGCAAGTCCAATGCCATTCAAGTGGCGAAGCAGGCCGACCTTATCGCTGTGTTGGACGTATTGGAAAAAGCAACGTTGGCAGGTGAACTTGATGCTGCTTTTGCCACCGCCACAAAGCGCAAGGGCAAATCACATGATTAAGATTGCCGACCTTAACGATCAAGCGCGAACGACATTGCAAGGCGTGCGGTTGGTTATCACGCGTGGCATCTTTGAGCTGCCCGATGCATATGCCATCGTTGAAAATGTACGTGCCTTTGCAGCCCGTTGACGAAGTCGCGTATGCATGATTCTCTGCCAGCTCGATTTGAACGGGGGACATGCAGATGGCGATGGGGCGTCAGACAGAGCGTCAAGGTGATTTGATGTTGGCATGGTCGGACGTG
>JAUIDR010000032.1 GCA_030428565.1 Alphaproteobacteria bacterium | reverse complement strand
GGCTATCAATGTTGTCTTTGATGTGACCGACGATCTCGTCGGCATTGGTCGCATGCAACCTAACGCTTGAACGTTCTGTTGCGTTCAAAAACACACTTATTCAACGGGCTGCTATGGCACGAGCGGCGTCAACAAGCGGGTAGATGGCGGGATCGAAAATTTGGTTCGATTTGGGCTCGGGTCGTTGCGTAAATAATGTTGATGTTAAGAATAAAACGGCAAAACTAGAGAGTTACAACGATGCTTACCAATAAATCAGTGCGCCGTTGTATTTTGGGGCTATTTGCGATAGAGGAACCAAATTTTTATCAATATCATTTGAAACGCTTAATTACCGAAGGCGCGATGTATTACAGGCGAGCTGTTTGGAAAGTGTATTTGATTGTATATACATGTTGGATGATGGGAATTTCATTGTGTCTTGGACATATTATAGATATTTTGTATAACAATGGTAATAGTGACATCTGGTTTCTTCTTTTGCTATTTATGGCATTAGATATATTTATAACGATTGGATTTGGTGTAAAATTTGTAGGATATTTTAATAGAAAACTTATTAATTATTTAATTATTCTCGGAATAAATAAATGACAATGCGTTGTTCTCAAGGTAAATCCGTCGGTTGGTGTAATATTGTTTTCAATTTTTATTACATTGTTTTTGATGTTTGAGATTTCATGCCTCATTTCGATGCTCTGGCAAGGGGGATGAGCCGAATAGCTGCGCCTACATTGTGAGCAGCAATCTGCTATCCAGTAGTGACGTTCTCGGGGGTCAAGGCTACGAGGCTGGAGCGGCCGCAAAAGGTCTGAGAAGCGCTGCGCAGGATTGACGGCCGATTACTGCGCCGGTTAGCCTTTGCAGCTATGGCTACGAACCACAACAAGACCCAGGCGACCAGCCAATCGCCCGCAGACTTCATAGCTGCCGTGGAACCTAGTCGACGGCGCGATGAAGCGCAGCAGCTTGACGCGCTTTTTCAACGCACTACCGGGTATCGGCCCGTCATGTGGGGGCCCTCGATGATTGGCTATGGCCGCTATGCCTACCGTTATGCCAGCGGCCGCAGTGGAGAATTTCTGGCGACGGGTTTCGCGCCACGCAAGGTCGAGTTGTCTATATACATCATGCCGGGCTATCAGGACTTCGCCGACTTGCTCGCGGAGTTGGGGCCGCACCGCAAGGGAAAATCCTGCCTTTACATCCGCCGACTTGAGGCGGTGGATCAGCAAGTCTTGGCGACGCTTATCCGCAAAGGCTTGGAGGACCTGGGCGCGCAATGGCCGGTTATGTCAAGCTAGTCAGCTCGCAAAAGCAGAGCTGGGTCGGGATATGGCCGCCAGCGATTGGGCCAATCACGCCTCTACATCCGCCGACTTGAGGCGCTTAACTTGCAGGCCAGGCTTTGGCACGGCTCTAAATCGGCGTATTGGCCAGCCACTCGCGGATCGCGCCGACCTGGTCTTCGTTGCGCAGAGTGGGGGTGTGGCCGGTGTCGTCGAATTCCACCAAGGTGGTCTGTGGCCCGCAAGCCAGCATCTTTTCGGCCACCTCTTCGGTCAAAAAACTGGAGTTTTTACCGCGCAGCACCAGCACGGGGCAGGTGATCTTTTCCCAAGTCTCCCACATATCGACGTCAAAGTAGGAGATGGAGTCGCGGTAGGCATCGCCAACGCGGCTATCGACCTTCAGGCGCCAACGCCCGGTGCGGGTGCGGCGGCTGGAGTACTTGGCCATCTGGTGCCAGTCCTCATCGCTCATAGGCGCAAATTCGGCGTAGATCTTGCGCAGGTGCTCTTCAACCTCGTTCAACGACTCGAAAGTACTGGACTTGCCGATATATTGGGCGATTGACAGCAAGGCGTCGCGGGACACTTCGGGGCCGATATCGTTGACCACCAGGCGGCGGATCGGGGACTGAGGCACCGAGGCGAGCACCATGCCGATAATGCCGCCCATAGAGGTGCCGATCCAATCCACCTCGCTGACATTCAAACGCGCCAGCACGGCGTTCATGTCGGCGTTGTATTGCAGGTAGTTGTAGCCTTCTTCTGAGATCAGATGATCGCTATCACCGCGTCCGACAACGTCGGGGCAAACGATGCGATAGCGCTCGCACAGGGCTTTGGCCATGTAGTCGAAATCGCGTGCATTGCGGGTCAAACCGTGGACGCAAAACAGCGTGCGCTTGGTGTTGACCGAGCCGCTGGCCCCCCATTCCAAATAGGAAATGCGGTGGAAACCGTGAAAGCCCAACCCCAGCACGTAGTGACGAGAATAGGCTTTATCGGGGGCGGTGCGAAGGTGGGCGTGCATGGCGAAGGGCTCGTTGTCCAGTGTTGGGGGGGGGTAAAAGGCGGGAGGATCGCGACGAAGGCTATGACGTTAGGTCATTGATTTGTTTTTGCAGGGCCAGCAGTTGGGCTTTGATGGCGTCCAGGTCTTGGTCGCTCGCATCGCTTGCGCTCTTGTCATCGCTAATTGGAGCGTCAGCCTTGGATTCGGCAGTGCTGGGATTGGCAGTGCTGGGATTGGCTGTCGCTGGTTTGGTGGCCCGCTTTTTTGTCGTTGGTTTTTTGGGCGATTCGCTGCTGGCCTTATCCGGCGTGAATGCCGCTTGTGCTGGCGCTCTGGTCGGTGTGACCGACTGGTCTTGTGGCGCTGTCGGTTGAGCCTGGCTTGGTCGGGCAGCCGCGCTTGATCCGGCAGCCGCGCCGGGGTCTGCCTCGCCGCCTTGGCCGGCTGCGCCGCTCGGGCCGCCCATACTGGTAAAGGCGCGGAACATGTCCATGGAATGCTGATAATAGGACAGGTTCTGTCGGGCCATGGCGCGCGAAAATTCCATCATGGCGTTGGTGTTGTGGGCCATGGCTTCTTGCATGGCCTGCCCCATGGAGTCGCGCTGGTCGTTAAAGTAACTGAGCGACTGCGCCAGATAGTCAGGCAGCAGGGCACTGCAGTTGTCGGAATAGAGGCGGATCAATTGGCGCTGGAATTCCAACGGAAACATGAAACCGCTGCCCTGGCTCTCTTGCTCAAAAATGACCTGGTTGAGGATTGCGCGGGTCAAATCCTCGCCGCTTTTGGCGTCCAGCACGACAAAATCGACCTCGTCTTCGACCATCTTGATGATATCGGCGATGACGATATAGGCGCTGGACGCGGTGTTATAGAGGCGCCGATTGGCATATTTCTTGATAACGATGGGCTCGTTTTGCTGGGGCATGCCGCGACTTTCAGCCGAACTGGGGTCTGGGCGGAGCCTCGATTGTGCGCCGCCGTATGAAACGATGCTGCGATATAAGCCGAGCCAAGCCCTTGATGGCAAGCGATATTCCCGGTCTTTTCTTTGTCAGCTTCGCGCTTGCACAATAAAGCCATGCCGACAAGCGCCCGTTGGCGGTCTGGTCCGCGCCAATCGGTGAGCCATGCGCTGGCTCATGCAAGGGGGCAGTTCAGCAAAACAAAAAGGGCCCCCGGCAAACGGGAGCCCTTCTTTGCGAGCGCTAAGCGCCCGCTGTGCAAGCTTTAAGCTTATGCAAAAGCTTTGGTGTAAGCAGCACGCGCAGCTTCACCAGTTTCTTTAGCAGCCTTGTTAACCAGCTTGGTCATTGCTTTGTACTGCTCGGTCATGGTTTCAGCGGCTTTGTTGTAGTTAGCCAGTGAAACAGAGTAGAAATCAGACAGGTCAGCAGCTTTGTTCAGCGCCTTAGCGCCTTCGAAAGAAGCAGCAACGTTTGCAACGTAGTTCTCGTAAGCTTTCTTAGAGACAGCTTCAGCACCACGGAATGCAGCAGCGTTGAATTCGATCGCTGCGTCAACGATTTTTTCAGAAGCGCCGATTTGGTCGGTCATGAATTCTTGGCCTTTTTTCATTGCTTCAGAAGCAGCAGCGGTTGCGTTAGCAGATGCAGCAGAAGCGGCGGTTGTTTTGGTCTGGCTAGCCATGATTGGAGATCCTTGTTGGGGAGGAAGTTTGTATTTGATGGACTCTTGATAGCAGGTTTTTTGTGCAGTGCAACAAAATTTTTACGGCTGTGAATTGTGCAGCGCAATATAGTTAGGGTGCCGTTTGTGAACTTCCGGCTGCAGAAACGGGGCTAAGCGCTCGGTTCCGCCTGACGTTCTGACCCAGCCATGCAAAATGTCGGGGACTCGTATACCTAGGTAGTATTAGGGTTATCGACAAAATCGGGTTAAGTTATGTCGCAGATAGTTCATCGCAAGACTATCCTCACCCAGACATATTTAGACCCTACAAGGTGGAAACGCATGGATCATGCAACAGCGACGGCGGCAGACGCCAGCGCAAATCAACAAGTCGAGACCCCCAAAAAGACCGTGAAAGCTGCGGAATTGCTGGTTAAGTGCTTGGAGAACGAAGGCGTCGAATACATTTTCGGCATTCCCGGTGAAGAAAACATCGGCATCATGGATGCGCTCTTGGAGAGCGACATCGAATTTATTACCACCCGCCACGAGCAAGGCGCCGCCTTCATGGCTGATGTGTATGGCCGCCTGACCGGCCGCGCGGGTGTCTGTATGTCAACCTTGGGCCCAGGCGCGACCAACTTGGTCACCGGTGTCGCAGATGCGAACATGGATCGCGCACCGATTGTTGCAATCGCGGGCCAGGGCGCAACCACGCGCCTGCACAAAGAGAGCCATCAAATCCTAGACTTGGTGAACCTCTTTGCCCCCATCTCAAAGTACTCAACGCAAATCCGCGAGCCCGAGATCGTCCCCGAGGTCGTCCGGAAAGCCTTCAAGTTTGCGCAAGCCGAAAAGCCGGGCGCCAGCTTCATCGATTTCCCTGAGAACATCGCCGAGATGAAGACCGACGAACTGCCGCCGCTCAAGCGCCAAGCCCCCATTCCGCCCACCGCGCCCATCGGTCGCTGCCGCGACGTCGCAGGCATGATCGCCAAGGCCAAAAAGCCGCTGATTATCGCGGGGAACGGCGTCATCCGTTATCACGCTGAAAAAGAGCTGATCGACCTGGCCGAAGCCATCAACGCACCGGTCGCCACGACCTTCATGGCCAAAGGTGTTCTGCCCTCATCTCACAACTTATCGCTCGGCACCGTTGGTCTGAAAGCCAAGGATTATGTCGCCTATGCCATTGAAGACGCTGACCTTATCCTCTGCGTGGGCTACGACATGGTGGAGTATCACCCCAGCCTATGGAACCCGAACCTGGACAAGCGGATTGTCCACGTTGACGGCAACCCGGCTGAGGTTGACGCGCACTACATCGTTGAAGCGGGCGTTATCGGCGATTTGAAGGACTCGCTGTCGCGCATCACCGCGCGCTGTGAAGAAGGCTCGCAGCAGTCCGTGAAGTCAAAGCGTGAAATTATCCGTAAGATGCTGAACGAGCATGCCGAGGACACCAGCTTCCCCATGAAGCCGCAAAAAGTCATTCACGACTTGCGCACCGCTTTGAACCCGGAAGACATTTTGCTGTCGGACGTGGGTGCCCACAAGATGTGGATCGCGCGCATGTACCAGGCCGAGCGTCCCAACACCTGCATCATTTCTAACGGTTTCGCCTCGATGGGTATTGCAATGCCGGGTGCGATTGCGGCTAAGTTAGTGCACCCTGATCGCAACGTCGTGGCTGTATCTGGCGATGCCGGCTTCATGATGAACAGCCAAGAGATTGAGACCGCTTTGCGTCTGGGCCTCAACATTACCAATCTGATCTTCAACGACGGCAAGTACGGTCTGATCGAATGGCACCAGCTTCGCCACTATGGGCGCAAGAGCCACATCGACATCGGCAACCCCGATTTTGTAAAGTACGCCGAAAGCTTTGGTGCTAAGGGCTACCGCGTTGAAAAAGCTGAAGATCTGATCCCGACCCTGAAGGCCGCTATGGCCGATGGTACGGTTTCTGTCATCGACTGCGCGGTTGATTATTCTGAGAATATGAAGCTGACCAAGCAGCTCAAGGAAATGACCTCTCCCTTCGCGTCGGCCTAGAGCAGACCCCCAGGGTCTAACAAGGCCTTGGCGGTGCGTTCGCAATAAAAATGAAATCGAAAGAGCAAGAGCGGTGATCCCCAAGCGCCGCGGCTTGCTCATAGAAAGCGAGTCCCCATGCATACATTTACCTTTAAGACGACCAAGTCGATCCTGTGCGAGGTCGGCGGCACCCGGAAGATCGGCCAGATCATGGCCGACCGTGGCTGTAAAAATATCGCCTTTGTCACTGACAAGATGATCCTTGAGCTGGGCTTGGCCCAAGCGGCTCTGGACGGCATCAAGGCAGCGGGCCTGTCGGTCCACATCATCGACGATGTCGTTGCCGATCCGCCGGAAGCCATGATCTTGAAAGCCGTCGAAGACGCACGCGCCGCCAAGGTTGATGGTGTTGTGTCTGTCGGTGGCGGCTCGTCCATGGACACCGCCAAGCTGATTGCGGTTCTGGTCGGATCAAACCAGCCGCTCGACACCATGTACGGCATCGATCAGGTGAAAGGCGAGCGTCTGCCGCTGGTCTTGGCACCCACCACTGCGGGCACCGGCTCGGAAGTGACACAGATCTCAATCGTGACCACTGGCACCAACGAGAAAAAGGGCGTTGTCTCTGAGCAGTTGTTGCCGGATTGGGCGGTTTTGGATGCCGAGCTGACGGTCGGTCTGCCCGCGCACGTCACAGCGGCGACCGGTATCGACGCGATGGTTCACGCCATCGAGGCCTATACCTCTAAGCATAAGAAGAACATTGTCTCTGATACGCTGGCGCGCCAAGCGCTGGAGCTGTTGGGTGGCAATATCTACACCGCTTGCACCAAGGGTGATGACCGCAATGCGCGTTTGAACATGCTGTTGGGCTCCATGCTGGCGGGCATGGCTTTTGCCAACGCGCCTGTAGCAGCGGTGCATGCCTTGGCTTATCCTTTGGGCGGTCACTTCCACGTACCGCACGGCCTGTCAAACGCGTTGGTTTTGCCCTACGTGTTGGACTTCAATATGCCCGAGGCTCAAGGCCTCTATGCTGAGTTGGCGCCGCTGATCTTCGCCGATGCTAAGGGCAAATCTGATGTGGAAGCCACCAAGATCATGGTCGAGGGCTTCAAGGCCATGGGCCCTGATTTGGGCATGAAGTCTAAGCTGGCTGAAGTGGGTGTATCGCACAACCACCTGACCATGCTGGCCGAAGACGCCATGAAGCAGACCCGCCTTTTGGTCAACAACCCGCGTGAAATGACCTACGAAGCGGCTTTGGATATCTACACCCAAGCGCTGTAAGGCGAAGATCGGGGCGGCGCTGGCGTTGCCCCAAACCGGGCCTGTTTGCTCAACGACGGCAAGCGGGCTCGTTCTCAATTCCCGGTCCATCAGGGCTAGGGGCCATAGACGGGGCGAGGCCCCGCAATTGCTGGAGGCGCAGATATGAGCGAGACTCCCGACTGGCTAAACGCTTGGCAAAAGAGTCAAGACGCCCTTCTGGAAAATCAGACCAAGATGGCCGAGGCCTTTCAACAGGTCATGCTGAAAGGTAAAGCACCGCACATTGACGGCGGCGGCAGTGGCTCTGGTGGCTCTGGTGGCGATTCCGATGAAGGCGGCGCTGACAGCGACAGCGGGGGCCAAGCCGATTGGAGCGCCCAGCAAGCCGCCATGATGGAACAATGGCGTCAGTTCTGGCAGACCGCGGCCAATGCGGCTGGCGGCCAGGGCATGCCCGAAGCTACCTCCTGGGTCCAGAATCCCTGGACGCAAAACCCCTGGACGCAAAATCCCTGGACGCAAAACCCGATGCCGAGCGCTGGCGCAAATCCGGCTGCTTTTGGCTTTGGCGCTGCTCCGCAGTCCAACCCCTTCCAAGCCTGGCAGAACCCCAACGCGCCAGCCGGTATGGCGGCCATGGCAGCCATGAACCCCTTTATGACTGGCCATGCACCCATGGGTGGCTTCCCAGGTGCCGGTGCGGGTATGCCTGGTATGGGCTTTCCGGCCTTTACGGGCGCGCCGCAGGCAAGCGCCTGGACCGATTTTCTTGGCAATTTGGCGGCGGGCAATCCATTTGTCGGCACCGCCATGGCGGGCACCCCCCAAGACTGGATGGCCATGGTGCCCGATTGGGCTAACCAGCCGGGCATGGCCGAAGCCTTCGCCGCCATGAAGGCGATGAGCTTTCCGGCTTGGTGGAGCGCCGACATGCCGCAAAACTTCAAAGAATGGTTGGACAAAGTCGCCACCGGCCCGCAGCTTGCCGACATGCCCAACCCGCAGGCCCAAAACGCCCGCGCTTGGAAAGAACTGTTGGACTATCAGCAAGCCGTGGCCCATCTGAGCGGCATTATGAGCCGGGCTTGGGAGCAAGCCTACCACCGCTTTTCTGAGAGCTACCTGGATCAAGACGCGCAGGAGGTCGATCCCAATCAAGCGCTGCAAGATTGGATAAAAATTGCCAATACCGCGCTGTTGGAAGCCCAGCGTTCGCCCGAGTTTCTTGATGCTCAACGTGACTTGATGCGCGCAGGCCTGACGATCAAGCAGCGCCAGCACAAGCAAGCCGACGACTGGTGCAAACAGGTCAATATCCCGGCGCGCAGTGAGGTCGATGACCTGATCGAAGTGGTCCACAGCCTGCGCCAGCAATTGGCCGATCTTCGCAACGAAATGAATAGCCTGAAGGGACGCAAGCGCTCATGACCGCTCGATCAAGCAAGGCTGGCGCCGCTTCTGGCGCCACCAGCAACGAAACCGAGACCCCGACAAACCCAGCGTTTGGGGAAGCTGCCAAATTGTGGGAAGCCTGGCTCGACAACCAGGTAAAGGCCGCCAAGACCACGGCGCTGTTGGCCGACCTGCCCGACGAGGCCGTGCAGATCGCGACCTTGCCCAAGAAAGAAGTTTTCGCCATCGACAAGGTGCGCTTGTACGAATACGAGCCGCTGGTCGATGAGCTGCCAGACTTGCCACCGATCATCATTTGCTATGGCCTGTTTGGCCGCCAGACCATGATCGACTTGCAAGAAGACCGTTCTTTGGTGCGTAACCTGCTGGAAGCGGGTCATCGTGTCTATGTTGTGGACTGGGGCAACCCGACCCGTGTTGATCGCCATTTGAAAATCGACGACTACGTGCTGCGTTATTTGAGCGGCTGCCTGCGCTTTGCCAACGCTGAGAACGAGGGGCGCCCGTCGGTGGTCTTCGGCATCTGCGAGGGCGGCACTTTTTCAGCCTGCTTGGCGGCCTTGGAGCCGGACTTGTTCGCAGGCCTGGCCCTGGCCATCACGCCCATCGACTTTGAAGGCGACCCGGACAATTTTTGGCTAGGTGAAGGCCAGCTCAATATGTGGCTGGGCAACCTTGAAGAAAGCGACGTAGACCTGTTGATCGAGACCTTTGGCGGATTGCCGGGCTCTTTCTACGGCACCATGTTCACCGCTCTAACCCCTATGGCAACGCTGACGAAGTATAATGTTGGCTTGGCGCGCCTGGCGGGCAACGAGGCGGCGACGCTGAATTTCTTGCGCATGGAAAAGTGGATCGCAGATCGCCCCGACCACCCGGGCGCAGCGGCCAAGCAGTGGATCTATAACCTCTATGGTCAGAACCAACTGGTGAAGGGCGAATTTGAGCTGGGTGGCAGGCTTGTCGATCTGAGCAATATCAAGTGTTCCGTTTTAAATATCTACGCCAAGCAAGATCACATTATTCCTGTTTCATGCACCACGCCGCTGGGCGATTTCATCCCAGGTCGCCGCTATCAGGAGCTGAGTTTCCCCGGTGGTCATGTCGGCGTATTTGTCTCCAGTAAGGCACAAGGCGTGGTCGCTGGCGGCCTGTCCGAGTGGGTGAAGTCCAAGGCTGCTGTCAAGACGCCCCGCAAGACGGCGGCTAAAACCGCCAGCAAAACAACGGGCAAGACGGCAGTTAAGACAGCTGGCAAGTCCGCCAGTAAAAGCACGAGCAAGACGGCTCGCGCATCGCGGGCATCCCAACCCAAGGCCTAGGGAGACAAGCCGCGCGCTTCGCCCTCAACATGATGCCAAAAGCCAAGCAACCAAAGCGGAGGAAAGCATGGTTGATAAAGTCGTTAGCTTAGAAGACGCGATTGCCGTGATTGCGGACGGGGATACCGTTTGTGTCTCGGGGTTTGTCGGTATTGGCACCCCCGAAGCGCTGCTGCGCGGGGTCGAGGAGAGCTTTTTGGCCAAAGCCGCGCCCAAGGACATCTCCTTACTGTTCGCCGCTGCTCCCGGTAACGGGAAGGACAAGGGCCTGAACCGCTTAGCGCATCCAGGGCTGGTCAAGCGCGCCATCGGCGGGCACTGGTCGCTGATCCCCAAGCTGGGCAAGCTGGCGGTGGAAAACCAGATTGAGGCCTATAATCTGCCGCTTGGCTGTATTTCTCAGCTCTATCGCGATATCGCGGCGGGCAAGCCCGGCATGTTCTCCAAAGTGGGCCTGCATACCTTCGTTGACCCGCGCCAATCCGGCGGGGCGATCAACGAGCGCAGCCTAGAAGAGCTGGTCGAGTTGCAGGAAATCGCGGGCCAGGAGTGGCTGTTCTATAAGTCGATCCCAATCGACGTTGCTTTCATCCGCGGCACCACGGCGGACACGCACGGTAACATCACCATGGAGCGTGAGGCGCTGGTATTGGATAACCTTCCGATCGCTATGGCGGCCAAGAACTCAGGCGGTCTGGTCATCGCGCAAGTGGAGCAGATCGCAGCGCCTGGCTCGCTCGCGCCCAAGGAAGTGCAGGTGCCCGGCAACTTGGTCGATTGCGTGGTTCAGGTCGAACGCCCCGAGCACCAACAGACCTACGCCTCGAGCTATAACCACGCTTTCACCGGCCGTATTCGTGCGGTAGTAGATCGCTTGCCGCCAATGGAATTGGATCAGCGTAAAGTGATTGCGCGCCGCGCGGCCTTTGAGCTGCCGATCAACGGCGTGGTCAATCTGGGCATCGGTATGCCCGAGGGCGTATCGGCGGTGGCCAATGAAGAAGGTATCATCAACAATATCACGCTAACCGCAGAGGCGGGTATCATCGGCGGTGTCCCCCAGTCGGGCCTGGATTTTGGCGCGGCGATCAATGCGGCCTCCATCATCCAGACCAACCAGCAATTCGACTACTACGATGGCGGCGGCCTCGACCTGGCTTGCTTGGGCATGGCTGAGGTGGACCAGCACGGTAACGTCAACGTCTCGCGCTTTAAGGATCGCCTGGCGGGCGCTGGGGGCTTCATCAACATTTCCCAAAACGCGCGCAAGCTGGTTTTTGTCGGCACCTTTACCGCAGGCGGCTTTGACTGCACGGTCAAGGGGGGCAATCTGACGATCAACAAAGAAGGCCGCATGACCAAGTTCATCGACCAGGTTGAGCAGATTACCTTCAATGGGGCCTATGCCGCCAGCCGTGGGCAAGATGTGCAATACATCACCGAGCGTGCGGTCTTCCGTCTGACCAAGGACGGCCTGGAGCTGACCGAGGTTGCGCCGGGCATCGACCTGCAAAAGGACGTTTTGGACCTCATGTCCTTCCGTCCCATTATCCGCGATGTACGCACGATGGAAGAGCGCATCTTCCGCAAAAAGCCCATGAAGCTGAAGGCCAGCATGATGGATCGCCGCCTGTTGGATCGATTTGTTTATAAAGCCGAGAACAATACGGTCTATGCGGATTTGTCGGGCCTTGCCATTGTCACGCCGGAAGATTTGACCACCGTAAAGCGCTCGCTGCGCCGCTTCTTTGAGAGCATTGGCCAGCGGGTCGATATTATCTCGAACTATGACGGGGTCGAGATCGGCCAGGACGTCTATCAGGGCTATGCCGATTTCCTGCGTGAGCTGGAAGAAAAGTACTACATCACGGCGACCCGCTACACCACCTCGGCCTTCATGCGCCAGAAGTTGGGTTCCGGTCTCAAAGACCGTTCAATCCGCCCGCATATCTTCGAGACCCAAGCCGAGGCCGAAGCCTATATGGCCGATCATCGGTCGGTCTAAGGGCCTAAAACAAGCGGCAGGTGTGAAGAGTGCTCGCGATGGGCGCCCTTGAAGCGCCCAGTTGGCGCGGGCTTGACGATCCCCACAAAACAAAAAGCCCGGTCCATTTGGATCGGGCTTTCTGATATCTATCGGTCTAGACGGCCTTGGTAGCATTGGCCGAGCGGCATTCAGGGCGCGCAAGGCCCGCGCATCATTAGACCGCTTCAGCGTGCTCGCACAAAACGCGACAGGTTTCCGGGGTCACGTCAACGAAACCGCCAGAGACTTGGTAGCGCGCGGTCTCACCAGCGCTGAGGCCCTTAGCAAAGATGCGCACAACGCCATCACGCAGCGAAGCAATGGTCGGGGCGTGGCGTGGGCGTACACCCAGGTCGCCATCGGCACCAGGAACAACGACCAACTCGACAGCCTCGCTTAGGACCAAGCGCTCGGGCGTGACGATTTCCAGGGTGGTTGTAGACATAGAGTTTTTCCCAATTCGAGACGAGCCCCTAAGGCGGGCTCACTAGTGAGGATCGGCTTGTTCAAAGAGCAGGGGCGCAGCGGCCTTGCTTTGCTGCCTTGAACAAGCCCTCTGCCCCGGTGATCCAGGGCAGAGGGAAAGCATTAAGCGGCTTCTGCGGCCATCTTCTCAGCCTTAGCAATGGCTTCGTCCATGGTGCCAACCATGTAGAAGGCCGATTCAGGCAGGTGGTCGTAGTCACCGTCAACGATGCCTTTGAAGCCCTTGATGGTCTCGTCCAGCTTAACGTAGACGCCGGGGTTTCCGGTAAAGACTTCTGCAACGTGGAAGGGCTGTGACAGGAAGCGCTCAAGACGGCGGGCGCGCGCCACAACCTTCTTGTCGTCTTCTGACAGTTCGTCCATGCCCAAAATCGCGATGATGTCCTGCAGGGCTTTGTACTGCTGCAGAGTCTGCTGAACGCGTCGCGCGGTGTTGTAGTGCTCGTCACCGATGACCTGCGGGTCCAGGATTCGAGACGTTGAGTCCAGCGGGTCAACCGCGGGGTAGATGCCCTTTTCCGCGATCGAACGGTTCAGAACCGTCGTTGCGTCCAAGTGCGAGAAGGTGGTTGCCGGCGCGGGGTCGGTCAAGTCATCCGCGGGAACGTAGACCGCTTGAACCGAGGTAATAGAGCCCTTGGTTGTTGTGGTAATGCGCTCCTGCATGGCGCCCATGTCAGTCGCCAGGGTCGGCTGATAACCCACTGCTGAAGGAATACGGCCCAACAGGGCTGACACTTCTGAACCCGCCTGAGTGAAGCGGAAGATGTTATCGACGAAGAACAGAACGTCCTGCCCTTCTTCATCGCGGAAGTATTCAGCCTGGGTCAAACCGGTCAGAGCAACACGAGCACGCGCGCCCGGAGGCTCGTTCATCTGGCCGTAGACCAAGGCGGCTTTTGAATCGCCTTCCAGGTTGATAACGCCTGATTCGACCATCTCGTCGTACAGGTCGCGACCCTCACGGGTACGCTCGCCCACGCCCGCGAATACAGAGTAACCGCCGTGGCCCTTCGCGATGTTGTTGATCAGCTCCATAATCAGAACCGTCTTACCAACGCCGGCGCCGCCGAACAGACCAATCTTACCACCCTTCGCGTAGGGTTCCAGCAGGTCGATCACCTTAATGCCAGTCTCCAAGACTTCGGTCTCGGTCGCCTGTTCTACGAACTCGGGGGCAGGGCGGTGAATGGGGTAGGTCTTCTTGTGACCAATGTCGCCACGTTCGTCGATCGGGTTGCCGATCACGTCCATGATGCGGCCCAGGGTCTCGGGGCCGACGGGAACGTTGATGGCGTCGCCCTGGTCGGTGACTTCCTGACCGCGTGTCAGGCCCTCAGTCGCGTCCATTGCAATGGTGCGCACTGTGTTTTCGCCCAAGTGCTGAGCAACTTCCAAAACCAGGGTCTTTCCCTGGTTATTCGTGTGTAGCGCGTTCAAGATCGCAGGCAGTTCGCCCTCAAACTGAACGTCCACCACGGCACCCAAAACCTGGGTAATGCGTCCGACGTTATTCGCGGCCATGACGTATCTCCGTTAGTGTCCGAGGCCCGGCGCGACGGCACCGGGCAAAAACTGTACGCCCTGCAAGTCCAGGGCCCTGTTAGATAAGGTCGGTGAAATCCGACTTATCAAACAGCGACTGAAACCCGAAGGCATCGCCGTACTGAGCTTTGAAGGCTTCCGACGCGCCCTCTAGGCGGTCAACCAAGCTCACCACGCCGATAACTTCGACGCCTGAGGACGCGCGCAACGCCTCAATGGCTTTCATCGCAGAGCCGCCGGTGGTCGTCACATCATCGAACACCAAGGCTTTGCTACCCGCGGGCAGATCGCCTTCGATCGCGGCTTGTGTGCCGTGATCTTTCACGGTCTTGCGCACGATAAAGGCGGGCAGAGGTTGGCCGAGCTGATGGCTCAATGCGCAAACCTGGCTGACCGCAGGGACAGCCCCCAATTCTAGTCCGCCGAAGGTAGTGGCCTTGGCAAAGTGGTTCTGGATGGTATCCAGCAGTCCCAATGCGGCCAGGTAGGAGCCTTCGGGGTCGAGCATGGTCTTCTTTAGGTCAAAGAAGACCATGCTCTTTTTTCCTGAAGCGAGGGTAAACTCCTCGCCTGTCCTGAAAGACCGCTGCGCAATGATGGCGCGAAGCTGCTCACGAGCAGCGGAGTTCCAGGTCGCGGTGGCCAATTACAGGGCCTCCGCACCAGAGACGATTTCGATCAACTCTTTGGTGATCTGAGCCTGACGAGTACGGTTGTACAACAGGGTCAGTTTGTCGATCATTTCGCCCGCGTTGCGGGTTGCGTTGTCCATCGCGGACATACGCGCACCTTGCTCTGAAGCCTGATTTTCCAGCAGACCTTTGAAGATCTGGACCGAAATATTCTGGGGCAACAGGCTGGCCAGAACCGCTTCTTCTGAAGGCTCATATTCGTACACCGCCGACGAGCCGCTGGTCGCCTCTGCGCCTTCAGGCACAGCGAAGGGGATCAGTTGCTGACGGGTCGGGATCTGAGCGATCGCCGACTGAAAGCGCGAATAGACCAAGGTACAGACATCAAAGGCGCCTGCCTCAAACAGTTCCAAGACCTTGGCCGAAACCTCTTGGGCCTTGTCGTAGTTCAGGTTCGGGCGGTCCATTTCGATGAAAGACTCGACCAAAGCGGCCTCATCGACGCGGCGGACCGCATCGCGTGCCTTGCGACCGACGGTGACGAACTGCACGCTCTTGCCTTCAGCCAACAGCTCCGAACGCAACGTCATGGCTTCTTTGATCAGGTAGGCGTTAAAGCCACCACAAAGGCCACGGTCGGCGGTCGCCAGCACGATAAGGTGCTTTTGCTCGCTACCGGTACCCGCCAGAAGCTTGGGCGCGCCAGGGTTCGAGGCAGCCGAGGCTGCCAACGAAGCCAATACGGCATCCATGCGCTCTGCGAAGGGCCGGCCGGCTTCGGCTTGCTCTTGCGCGCGACGCAGCTTAGCCGCCGCCACCATTTTCATGGCAGAGGTGATTTTGCGCGTGTTCTTGACCGAACCAATACGGTTCTTCAGATCCTTTAAGCTTGCCATGGGATCTAAATCCTTTCCTTAGATCCTAGACTTAAGCAAAGGAGCCAGCGTAATCGCCCAAGAAAGCAATCAGCTTGTCACGAACGCTGTCGCTCAGCGCCTTTTCGGTGCGGATCGCGTCCAGCAAGTCCTGGCCGCGGTCAGCCAGAGCGGCCAGCAGGCCTTGCTCAAAGCGGTTCACATCGCCGACTTCCAGCTTGTCCAAATAACCTTGCGTACCTGCAAAGATCACACAGACTTGCTGTTCCATGGTCAGCGGTGAGTACTGCGGCTGCTTCAGCAGCTCGACCAGGCGCGCGCCGCGTGCCAGCAGGCGCTGGGTGGCGGGGTCAAGGTCAGATGCGAACTGAGCGAAGGCTTCCATCTCACGATACTGAGCCAGCTCCAGCTTGATTGAGCCTGCAACCTTCTTCATGGCTTTGGTCTGGGCGGCAGAACCCACACGAGAGACCGATAGACCCACGTTTACAGCCGGGCGAATACCGCGGTAGAACAAGTCTGTTTCCAGGAAGATCTGACCGTCGGTGATTGAAATCACGTTGGTCGGAATGAAGGCTGATACGTCGTTCGCCTGGGTCTCAATGACGGGCAGAGCGGTCAAAGAGCCAGCGCCGAAGTCTTCAGACAACTTAGCCGCGCGCTCCAACAGACGGGAGTGCAGATAGAATACGTCGCCAGGGAAGGCTTCACGTCCTGGGGGACGACGCAGCAGCAAAGACATCTGGCGATAAGCCACGGCTTGCTTGGTCAAATCATCATAGATGATCAGGGCGTGCATGCCTTTGTCACGGAAGTATTCCGCGATCGCAGCACCAGCGTAAGGGGCCAGGAACTGCATGGGCGCTGCGTCTGAAGCCGTCGCTGCAACCACACAAGTGTAGTCCATCGCGCCGCGCTCGGTCAGGGTCTTGACCACGTTGGCAACGGTAGAGCGCTTTTGGCCAACCGCAACGTAGACACAGAACAGCTTCTCGCTGTCGTTGGTTGCGTTTTCGTTGATGCTCTTCTGGTTCAAGATGGTGTCAACCGCGATGGCAGTCTTACCAGTTTGACGGTCACCAATGATCAATTCGCGCTGGCCACGGCCGATCGGGATCAGCGAGTCAATCGCCTTAATTCCGGTCTGCATGGGCTCGTGTACGGGCTTACGCGGGATGATGCCGGGGGCCTTAACTTCCGCCATAGAGGTCGCGGTTGAGTTCAGCGGGCCTTTACCATCGATGGGGTTGCCCAGTCCGTCAACCACGCGACCCAGCAGCTCGGGGCCAGTGGGGACAGATACGATGTCGCCGGTACGTTTAACGGTGTCACCCTCACGGATGGCACGGTCAGAACCGAAGATCACGATACCGACGTTGTCTTCTTCCAGGTTCAGGGCCATGCCGCGTTCGCCACCAGCGAACTCGACCATCTCACCTGCCTGGACGTTGTCGAGGCCATAGACGCGGGCAACACCGTCACCCACAGACAGGACCTGACCAACCTCGGCTACATCGGCTTCATTGCCGAAGTTTTCGATCTGCTGTTTTAAGATCGATGAAATTTCAGCGGCGCGGATTTCCATCAAGCGGCCCCTTTCATTGCCAATTGCATTTTAAGTAGTTTTGATTTCATGGAGGAGTCGATCATCTTGGAACCGACTTTGACGATCAGACCGCCGATCAAGCTGGGATCGACGGAAACTGACATGTTGACTTTGGCCCCGTGTGCGGCGCGCAGTTGCTCGCTGAGGGCGGCGCTTTGCGCCTCACTCAACGGCTGCGCGGCCACGACCTCGGCGGTAATCTCACCGCGGCGTTTGGCCAATTCATCCAAGTAAGCTTGGGCAGCACCCGGCAGGGCTTCCAGGCGATTGTTGCTTGCCATCAGGCCCGCCAAATTGCGCACCAGGGGGTGAGCGTTCAACGAGTCCAAGACCGCCGCGATGGCGCTGGCCTTGGCATCCGTTGCAATTTGACGGCTTGCCAAGAAGGCTTTCAGGTCTGACGATTCTTCAACAGCGCGCAGAATAACGCCGAAGCTCTCGGCGATGGCATCATGCGCTTGTTTTTCATCGGCCAGATCGAACAGGGCGGTTGCGTACCGTTGTGCAACGCCGCTGACTTTTGACGCAGATGCAGCCACAAGCTCTTCCTTAAGGTTAAAACGCTGACGAAGCAGGTGGGGGTGTTTTGCCTCTTGGACCAGGCGACCTATAGACAAGGCGACGGGTCCGGGCGCAGTTGTACCGGCTTCAATGTGAGGGTGGAGCTACCACAGGAGTCACGGACCCGCAAGCGCCTGCTGCGCATTCCAGATGGTCATTTTTTCGCAGTGCAAAGCAATTGTTGACGGCGGCTGAATAGGCCCTGCGGCCCAAATGCGTCGCGGCCAGGCATGAATCGCGACCGAAGAGGTCCATTTTTAGCAAATTCTTGCGTTTGCAGGGGCAAAAGGCGGGGAAAACTGCTTTGCAGGCGACGGTTGGCCTCCCCATATCCAGGTCATGAGTCAGTCCGCCGATCCCCTTTTGCAGGCCACCGCGACAAGCGGTCCCGCCGAACCAGCGCAGTCCCAGCCTATGACGGGCGCGCTGCGGCGGTTGCCCGAGACCCTAATCAACCAGATTGCCGCAGGTGAAGTGGTCGAACGGCCAGCCTCGGTGGTCAAAGAACTTGTGGAAAACGCGCTCGATGCTGGGGCGGGCCGGATTCTGGTCGAGTTGCGGCAGGGCGGCAAGGCGCTGATTCGTGTCACCGATGACGGCAAGGGCATGGCTGCTAGCGATCTGCCGCTGGCGCTGGAGCGCCACGCCACCTCAAAGCTGCCCGACGATGATTTGGTTCACATCCGCCATATGGGCTTTCGCGGTGAGGCACTGCCCTCGATTGCCTCGGTGTCTCGCCTCAAGCTGACCTCGCGCCAGTTTGACAGCGATCAGGCTGGCAGCGATCAGGCTGGCAGTGATCAGGCCTTTAGCATAAGTGTCGAGGGCGGGCGTATCGGCCCTGTGGTGCCGGCGGCGGCCCCGCAGGGCACCAGCGTTGAAGTGCGCGAGCTTTTTTACGCCACGCCCGCACGGCTCAAGTTTTTGAAAGGCGACCGGGCCGAGCTGCGGGCCATACAGGATATATTAACCCGCTTGGCTTTGGTGCACAGCGGCGTTGCGTTTCGTTTGGTACAAGAGGCCAAGACCTACCTGGATCTGCCAGCGGCGCAGACCCCTGCGCAAATCAAGGAGCGCTTGGCGCAGCTCATGGGCCGGGAGTTTGCCGACAACGCCGTGGCATTGGATATGGAGCGCGACGGTATGCGGCTCAGCGGCTTTGCCGGGTTGCCGACCCTCAATCGTGCCAATTCCTTGTCTCAGTATGTCTTCGTTAATAAGCGCCCGATCAAGGACCGCTCACTATATGGCGTCGTTCGTGCGGCCTATCGCGATGTGTTGGCCCCCGATCGCTTTCCCATGCTGGTGGCGGAAATCGCTGTTCCCGCCGAGGCGGTGGATGTCAACGTGCATCCCGGCAAGACCGAGGTGCGCTTTCAAAACCCAGAAGGGCTGCGCTCTTTATTAATAGGCGGACTGCGAACCGCCATTATGCAAGCCGGGCACCGGGCCAGCGGTGCCCTGGGCCAGGGGGCCTTGGGCGCTTTTCGCAGCGAGGGGTCAGGCGAACGTGGCGAGGCAATTCCAAAGCCAGCTGGCGGTCCCGAAGCTAGCTGGCCATTGCAACGCCCCAGTATTGCATTGAACGAACGCGCCCGCGCCTTTCAGTCCAGCTTTGGCTATCAGGCGAACCCGCAGGCCCAGCCCCCATCGTCGCAAGGCTTCGGCAGCGATTTCGCCCCCCAGGCAAACAGCGGACAGCTACTCGCTGAACCCGGCGCGCAAGTTGGGGCACCGCTGGCAGACGGCGAGGAGACCGGCGCGTCGGATCCGGCGCTCTCGCCAGATTTTCCGCTCGGCGCTGCGCGCGCGCAACTGCACAAGAATTATATCGTGGCGCAAAACGCCGAGGGCCTGGTCATCGTCGATCAGCACGCCGCCCACGAACGCTTGGTCTATGAGAAGCTCAAGGCTCAGCTGGCCGAGGGGCAAATCGCCCGCCAACTCCTGTTGATTCCCGAGGTGGTGGAGTTGCCCGCGAGCGATGCGGCCCTGTTGAGCGATCACCTGGATGCGCTGGCCGAATGGGGCCTGGTGCTGGAGCCTTTCGGCGACGAAGCCCTGATCGTGCGCGAATTGCCGAGCCTTATTCAAAAAGCTGACATGCAGCGCCTGGTGCGCGATCTGGTCGATGAGATCGCCGAGTGGGGGCGCAGCTTGTCGCTCGAGGAAAAGATGCACCACGTCTTGGCCACGGTGGCTTGCCACGGTTCGGTGCGTTCGGGGCGGGTGTTGAATCCAGTTGAGATGAACCAATTACTGCGCGACATGGAGGCGACACCAAAATCCGGCCAGTGTAATCACGGCCGCCCGACTTATGTCACGCTGAGCCTGGCCGAACTGGAAAAGTTGTTCGAGCGTCGCTAGCCAGAGTTTCCTGGCGGTTTCTTTACCTAGCTTGGATTTTGCCGGGCCCGGAATTTGCCTGGTCCGGATTTTGCCTGGTCCGGATTTTGCCTGGTCCGGATTTTGCCTGGCCTGGGTTTTCCTGGCTTGGGTTTCGCCAATACGAGGCGTCATTTTAGTAACGAACTATTACCAAATGTTAACAAAGGCCTTGCCGAAGCGTGAGTTTTCGCCAGCCGAACGTTAATCGACAGGCCCGCCATCTGCGCTTAGCGTGCCCCCAGCTACTCCTTATAAGAAAAGCTGGAAGGCCGTCCATGACAGACCTCATCTTAGCCTATGGCGCCGGGCTGCTGACGCTCATTAATCCCTGCGTGTTGCCGGTGCTGCCGCTGGTCTTGGCCTCGTCGGTCGATAAGCATCGCCACGGCCCGGCCTTGTTGGCGCTGGGTATGGGGCTGTCGTTTGTCGCTTTCGGCATGCTGGTCTCGACCTTGGGCTATGCCATTGGCCTGACGCCCGAGCGCTTGTCGCTGATTGGTGCCAGCTTGATGATGGCCTTCGGGTTGGTGCTTTTGGTCCCTGCTCTAAATGCCGCCTTCGGTCGCATGACGGCCCGTGTTGCCGCCCACGCTGACGGCGGCTTGAGCACGGTGGAAGCGCAAGCCGCGACCGTGCCTTGGCAAAACCAACTGCTGGGCGGTGTCTTGTTGGGCGCGGTCTGGTCACCTTGCATCGGGCCGACTCTGGGCAGTGCCATCGGCCTCGCCAGCACTGGGCACAACCTGGGCTGGGTGGCGGCCATTATGGCCAGCTTTGCGCTGGGCGTCGCCACCTTGATAGTGGCGCTGGGCTACGGCTCGCGCCAAGCCATTCGCCAGCGCCAAGACGCCCTGAAGGCGCTAGCAAGCCGGTCCCGCCAGATCATCGGTCTGGTCTTCCTCGCCGTCGGCCTGATGATCGCGACCGGCGTACACACGGCGATTGAGGGCTGGTTGGTCGGCGCTCTGCCCGCTTGGTTGGTGGACCTGTCGGTCGCGCTTTAGGGCCAAACTTGCGGAGATCTTAAAATGAAACGCTCGCTTAAAAGGAACGATCCTATGAAAAAACGCCAATTCTTGAACCTTGTACTTGCTGGTGGCCTGAGCCTGCTGGCGTCTGGCCTGTCGCTCGCCCCTGCCGCTGCGGCTGATGAGGTCACAGGCTTCGGCGGTCCGACGCTGGCCTACGAACCCGGCTTGATCCAGCAATTGATGGATGAAGGCAAGACCGTGTTCGTTGATTATCACGCCACTTGGTGTTCAACCTGCGCGGCCCAAAAGCGCCAGCTCAAGGCGCTGCGCCAGAACAACCCGGCCTATGATGCGGCCATGACCTTCGTGGCGGTCGATTGGGACGACTACGGTCGCCACCCGGTCAGCCGGAGCCGCAATATTCCCCGCCGCTCGACGCTCGTGCTGCTGCGCGGTGATGAGGAAATTGGCCGCCTGGTGGCTCAGACCGGGCGCAACGCTATTAAAGGGCTGATGGATCAGGGGCTCTAGGAGTCATGCGATTTGGGAAACAGGCCTCGTGACGGGCAGTCTAATGCTGTGGCCCCTAGGCGCTGCCTGTCAGCCTTTGATCGAACTGAGCCAGCGGACTCGATCCCAAAGTCTCGCCCCCATCTCCATTCCAAATGATGGCGAGATTTCAGTTAGGTAGGTGCAGGCAGGCTGCCTTGCGACCATCAGTTTGACCGACGCCTAGTCATTGCATACTGGTCTATACTTATCAATTAAGTCTGTTTCTTCTGCTAGTCACAACGGCCCGCGAAGCCCGAATGGCAGGCGCGCTTCGCCTTCGCACAAGGCACGCTATTCACCCTTTTGGCGGGCCCCTCCAAGGTCTGGCCACCCTTGCTCTGTCACACGGCGTAACATCTTTTGACTTTTCTAGGCGGGGGCGCTGGCGTATGCCAAGCCAAGCCCGCCAGTCATGGAAGATCAACCACCGATGATCAGTCATTGCTGATGTCGCGGGCGGTCGTTAGAACGGCCAAAACCACCTCCCACGACGAGACCTTGCATGACCGACTTGGTAGCCGAACTCTCCGAGCCCATCGCGGCGGTAATCCTGGGCGCGGGCAAAGGCACCCGCATGAAGTCCGACCACCCTAAAGTCATGCACAAACTGGCTGGTCGCAGCATGCTGGGCCACGTCATCGACGCGCTGGATGCTTTGGCGCCCGACGAAATCGTGGTGGTGGTCGGCCCCGACATGCCGCAAGTCGCAAAGGAAGCCGATCCACACCGCACGGTCGAGCAAACCGAGCGCTTGGGTACTGCCCACGCGGCGCTTTGCGCAAAGTCGGCGTTGAAGGGGTTTCAAGGCACGCTGGTGATCCTGTTCGGCGATACGCCCATGCTGACGGGTGACGCGCTCTGCAATTTGGCGCTGGCCAGCGAAGAATCAGATCTGGTGATCGCCGCCTTCGAGCCCAACGATCCCGCTCGCTATGGCCGGGTCAAATTGGATGATAACGGCCAACTGCAAGCCATCGTCGAATTCAAGGACGCGGATTTAGAAGAGCGCGAGATCGGCCTTTGCAACGGCGGCATCATGGCCGGCGATGCCCAAAAGCTTTGGTCCTGGCTGGAACGCGTAGATAACAACAACAAGGCCCGCGAATACTATTTGCCCGATGTGGTCAAGTTCGCGGTCGCGGACAAGGCGCGCTGCGATGTGGTCTATTTCGATGAAGTCGATGTCATGGGCATCAACTCGCGCCTGGAGTTGGCCAACGCCGAGGCCATGATGCAGGACCGATTGCGCGACGTGGCGCTTGAGGCGGGGGTGACGATGATCGACCCCTCGACCACCTACCTTGCTTGGGATACCCGCTTTGGCCGCGATGTGATCGTTGAGCCTGGTTGTTTCTTTGGTCCCGGCGTCGAAGTCGGTTCCAACGTGCATATCAAAGCCATGAGTCACCTGGACGGCTGCTGCATCGCAGACGACTGCCAGATTGGCCCCTTTGCACGGCTGCGCCCGGGTTCTGATTTGGCGCAAGGGGCGCGGATCGGTAACTTTGTCGAGACCAAAAACGCCAAGATCGGCCAAGGCTCTAAGGTCAACCACCTCTCTTACGTGGGCGATGCGCTGGTCGGCCAGGGCGTCAATGTCGGGGCTGGCACCATCACCTGCAATTACGACGGTTATCTGAAGTACACCACCCAGATCGAGGACGGCGCCTTCATTGGCTCGAACTCGGCGCTGGTGGCTCCGATTAAGATCGGTGCCAATGCTCTGGTGGCTGCGGGCTCGACCTTAGAAAAAGATGTGCCCGCTGAGGCCATCGCGGTTGAGCGCGCCGAGACCCGCCAGCTCGCAGGGGCTGAGACCCGCCGAAGGACGAAAATGGCGGCCAAAAAGGCAGCGCAAAAACAAAAATCTGCGAAATAAAGCAACGGCGAGCGCCAAGCGCTTGCACAGCCAAGACCCATAAAGGGCGCTCAACGAACTAGCGAAAGGGTAGCGATATGTGTGGCATTATCGGGATTTTGGGACTTCAACCAGCAGCCCCCTTGCTGGTGGACGGTCTAAAACGCCTGGAATACCGCGGCTATGACTCGGCTGGGATCGCTACGCTGCACGACGGCAAAATTGGCCGCCTGCGCGCCAAGGGCAAGCTGGTCAACCTGGCCGACAAGTTGGCCGCCGAGGGCCTGGAGGGCACCGCGGGCATCGGTCATACCCGCTGGGCGACCCACGGCATCGCCAACGAGACCAACGCCCACCCCCACGCGACCGAGCGTATGGCTCTGGTCCACAATGGCATCATCGAAAACTTTCAAGAGCTGCGCCAGGAGCTGGAAGCACAAGGCGCTGTCTTTGAGACCGAGACCGATACCGAGGTGGTCGCGCATCTCATCACCAGCCATTTGAACGCCCAGCTGAGCCCGCAAGAAGCGGTGGCCAAGACGCTGAAGCGCCTAGAGGGCGCCTTTGCGCTGGCCATGATCTTCAGCGGCGAGGATAATTTGATGATCGGCGCTCGCAAGGGCTCGCCCCTGGCGCTGGGCTATGGCGAAGGCCAGATGTTCTTGGGCTCGGATGCTATGGCGCTGGCTCCTTTGACCCGCCAGATTGCCTATCTGGAAGAAGGCGATTGGGTCGTGGTAACGCGCGAGGGTGCCCAGGTCTTTGACCGCGACGACCAGCCGGTTCGCCGCGAAATCAAGCAATCCAGCATGTCGGGCGCCATGATTGGCAAGGGTGAATACCGCCACTTCATGCTGAAGGAAATCCACGAGCAGCCCTCCGTCGTCGGCGACACGCTGCACTCCTATATCAACCCGCAAGCGCGCACCATTACGCTGCCGCCGTTACCCTTTGCTTTTGACGATATGAGCCGTTTGATTATGTCGGCTTGTGGTACGGCTCTGCTGGCGGCCGAAGTCTCAAAGTACTGGTTTGAGGGGCTAGCGCGGCTGGCGGTGGAAGCCGACATTGCCTCTGAATACCGCTATCGCGGCGCGGTTGTGCCCGATAAGGCGGGCGCGATCTTTGTCTCCCAATCGGGCGAGACCATCGATACGCTCGAAGCGCTGCGCTATGCCAAGCAGCACGCCGCCAAAATCCTGTCTATCGTTAATGTGCCCGAGAGCAGCATTGCGCGCGAATCCGATGCCATCGTTCAGACCTTGGCAGGGCCAGAAATCGGCGTCGCCTCGACCAAGGCCTTCACCACTCAGCTTACCGTATTGGCGGGCCTGGCGCTGACCGCCGCCAAGCAACGCGGCCATCTGAGCGCTGAGCGCGAGGCCGAATTGGTCGACGCGCTGGTTGAGCTGCCGTCGAAGATACGTCAGGTCTTGGCGCAAGAAGAAGCCATCGGTGCGCTGGCGGAAAAGCTGGTCGAGGCGCGTTCGGCCTTGTTTCTGGGCCGTGGCAGCCTTTGCCCCATCGCCTATGAGGGCGCGCTTAAGCTGAAGGAAATCTCCTACATCCACGCCGAAGGCTATGCGTCGGGTGAGATGAAGCACGGCCCGATCGCTCTGATTGATGAGCATATGCCGATCATTTCCTGTGCGCCGTCGAACTATCTGTTCGAAAAATCCTGGTCGAACCTGGAAGAAGCGCGGGCGCGCGGCGGACAGTTGATCTTGTTCACCGATCAGGCGGGCGCCGATCACATCGGCAACAAAGTCCCCGCCGATCAGATGTTCATCATGCCCGAGTGCGATCCCTTCGTAGCGCCGATTTTGTACGTGGTGCCCTTGCAGGTCTTGGCCTATCACACGGCAGTGCTAAAGGGCACCGATGTTGACCAGCCGCGCAACCTGGCCAAATCGGTCACGGTGGAGTAACCGCTCCTAGAGCTTGCTCCAGGCCAGAGTCTTGGTGTTCAGCGCGTAGGTGTCCGGGTTGTCGCGCATTTTCACGCCGATCTTGCCGCCTGCAATCAGGATGGTATTGCCTTCCAGCACCGCGGTGTGGCGGCAAATCCAGCCTGGATTGTCGCCGCTGGTCTCGACGGGCTTAATGGTGAAGCTTTTCACATCAAGCTTAAAAACCGGCGTCACTTCTTCTTGGCGTTGCTTGCGATAGCCCAAGCAACCGATGATCCAAATCGCATCACCAACTAGGGTTGCCGTGTGAAAATCGGTCGGCGGGAAGACCTCGGGCGCATAGAGATAGTAGTCCAATCCGCCCTTGCCATCCATGACGCAGACATCGTTGTAAATGCAAAAGTCGGGGTCGTAGGAATCTTCGTGCTCGCCTGCGACGAACACCATGCGCCCGTCGGGTAGCTTTGTGATGCTGCGCCCAAAGCGTTCAAAGCTGAAAATCGGCCCCCGATCCCGCGCCGTGCCAGGTTCAAGCCAGGTCTTGGCGCCGGCGTAGGCATTGGCAAAGCTGCGGATTTGCTCGCGATAGAAGGGGTTATCATAGGCAGCGGGATTGGCCGCTGCGCCAGCGCTGGGGGCTGCTTCATCGCCGCCGCGGCGCACGCGGGCCATAGCGCGCGGCAGCTTTAGACCGTCCCTAAGCGCCGAGGGGATAAGATGTGTCTCAAGAGCCAAAGGCATATCCTCACGATCGAAGCCTGTCGGGTCCGTTCCGTGACGCATCAGAAACTGCAGAGCCGCCTTGCGCCCTGCCGCCGCATCATAAGCACAATTTGGAAAGCCAAGACCATCATCTAAGACAGCGCCCGCCGCGATCAAAATCTCCGCCAGATCAAAGCAATCATGCAAAATGGCCTCGGCTAACAGGGTCGTCGTGCGGCCGTATTCGGTCGATGTCGCGCCGTTTACTTCGGCTCCTTCCGCGAGGCGTTCTTGGATATCCTGCCAGGCCATGGCGCGCAGGTCTTCGCTCTCGCCTTGTTGCTGCTCGGGCAAGGAGCGGACCGCTTCAATGTATAGTTCGACCGCAAATGCAAGGCCTGGATCGGGAACGGCGGGCATCGACATGGCGTCTCCGGTTCTGTGCAGAGGGGGGCTGCTTGCAAGATGGAACGATCAGACAGCGATACGCGGGCGGGCAGGGAGAATCCAACACCCCGGCGCACTTCTTGATGTCGCCCAGCGGTCGACCGGCGCCCGTAATCGTGATTCCCAATTTGTCAGCCATAGTCTAGGCTGCGCGCAGGAAGTAAAGACGCTCAAGACGAAAAGGCCTGGATGTTGCTGCGCGCCGCGCCCTATGGGGTGTTGATTTTATTGCTGCTGCCGCTGGGCGGCGGCCTATTGGGCACGCTGCTGCCGGCCTTCGGCTATCTGCCCGCCTTGGGGGGCGATGCGCTGGACCTGGCACCCTGGCGGATGCTTTGGGCTTGGCCCGGCTTGGCTAAATCCTTAGGCCTGAGCCTCTGGACGGGGGCGGCAGCCACCCTGCTGTCGTTTTTGTTGGCGCAATTCGCGCTGGCCATGCTGGTGGCCAGTCCCTGGCTGCGGCGTTTGACCCTGCTGACCGCGCCGATCATTGCCATTCCCCACGCGGCCATTGCGGTCGGCTTGGTCTTTCTGCTGAGCCCGAGCGGTTGGATTATGCGCCTCATCTCGCCAGGGCTGAGCGGGTTCGCGCGACCGCCCGATTGGCTGATTATCGCCGATCCCTGGGGGCTGAGCCTCATTCTGGGCCTGGTCATCAAAGAGCTGCCTTATCTGCTATTTATGAGCCTGGCCGCGCTCAGCCAATTGCCCGCCGAGCGCTCGTTGATGGTGGCGCGTTCGCTGGGCCACACCCGCTTGTCGGCTTGGTTTCGCGCAATCTTGCCCCAGCTCTACCCCCACCTGCGCCTGCCATTGATGGCGGTCTTGGCTTTCTCTTTGTCTGTGGTGGATATGGCCCTGATTTTGGGGCCAAACACGCCGCCAACGCTGGCGGTGCAAGTGCTGCGCTGGTTTTCAGACCCCGAGCTTGACTTCAGGTTCCTGGCGTCGGCCGGGGCGGTTCTGTTGACCCTGGTCATGCTGGCAAGTCTGGCATTCTGGCTGCTGGTCGAAGGTCTGGCGCGCCGCTTGGGGGCGGGCTTCTTGACTTGGGGACCGCATCGACCGCGCGCTTGGGGCCGTTGGCTAGAACGGGCGAGCGCGCTGCCGACTTGGGGAGCGATGGGTCTGGGCATGACCGCGCTGATCCCCTTGGCGGTCTGGAGCTTGGCCCGGCGCTGGCGTTTTCCCGACGCACTGCCCTCGCGCTGGTCGCTGGCGCGCTGGCAAGATCAGGCCAGCGCTCTGGGCGAGGCTTGGGGGCACACCTTGATCCTGGCAGGGCTATCTTGCGGCTTGTCGCTGGTGCTGGTTTTGGCGAGCCTAGAAAAGGAGGCGCGTTTTGGCCGTCGTCTGCCCTTGCGCGGCACTGAGCTGCTCAAATACCTGCCGCTGATCGTGCCTCAGACCAGTTTTCTGTTTGGTTTCCAGGTGCTGGCGCTCAGTTTTGGCATCAGCGATACCAGCCTAGGCCGCTGGGGGCTGGTCGTTTGGGGCCACCTGCTTTATGTGCTGCCCTACAGCTTTATCGCTCTAACCTTGGCCTATCAACGCTTTGATCCGCGCCTGGTGCAGACCGCGCAAAGTTTGGGGCAGGGGCCATGGCGCATTTTCTGGCGCATCAAATTACCGCTGCTGAGCCCGGCCATTTGGGCCGCCCTTGGCATCGGCGTCGCGGTCAGTGTCACGCAATACTTGCCGACCCTGCTGCTGGGCGGCGGGCGGATCGAGACCTTGGCCAGCGAAACTGTGGGCCGTTCGGCGGGCGGTGATCGCCGGGTGCTGGCGGTCTTCGCGCTCTGCCAAGCGCTGCTGCCCTTTGCGGCGCTGGTGCTCGCAGGGGTGATCCCCAGGCTGCAATTTTGGAACCGCAAGGGGGTCTGGGCGTGAGCGAGCTCAAGGTCAGTATCGAACGGCTGAGTCTGGGCGACCAGCTCTTGGTCCAAGACTTGGAATTTAGCGTGCAAGGCGGGCAAGCTCTCAGCCTCATGGGCCCCAGTGGCAGCGGTAAATCCAGTATCCTGGCCTTCATCGCGGGCTTTTTGGACCCGGCGTTTCGTGTGCGCGGTGCGGTCTGGCTCGATGGCCAGGATATCAGCGCCAAGGCCCCCGAACAGCGGCACATGAGCCTCTTGTTCCAAGACCCGCTGCTGTTTGCGCACATGAGCGTTGGCCAGAACTTGCGCTTTGGCATGCCGCGCGAACTGTCGCGGAAGGCGAAGAGCCAGCGTGTAGGCGCTGCGCTGGAAGGCGCCGAGCTTGAAGGCTTTGAAAACCGGGATCCGGCGCGCCTGTCTGGCGGACAAAAGGCGCGTGTGGCCCTGCTGCGTGCTCTACTTTCTGAGCCTCAAGCCCTGTTGCTCGACGAACCTTTTTCGAAACTCGACAGCCATTTGCGCCAGTCGTTTCGTGGCTTTGTTCGTCAGCGTGCCCAAGAAGCGCGGCTGCCTTTGATCCTGGTCACGCACGACCAACACGATGCCGACGCCATGGGTGGGGCTTGCCTCACCGTCGGTGCTGTGCAATCTTAGCGCGAATTTCAAGCTTCGGTTTCGGGTCTCCGGCTCAGGAACTCGACGCTAATACAAAGGATTATGCGCCCGCATATGTATACAGCAGCAACCTCAGGTATCGTGGTCTCGGTCCAGCCTGTCTTTCTTGCTGAGCAATCGAACGCGCTCGAAGCACACTACGTTTGGCTCTATGATGTCTACATCGACAACCAGAGCCAAAGGACCGTGCAACTCATTACCCGCCACTGGCTGATTTGTGACGCCGCGGGCAATCGCCAGGAAGTTAGCGGTCCCGGCGTTGTGGGCGAACAGCCGGTCCTGCGCCCGGGGGAATCTTACCGTTATCAATCGGGTTGCCCGCTTGCCACCCCTTCGGGCATAATGCGTGGGCACTATGAAATGCAGACAGAAGACGGCGGCTTGCTCAAGGTGACAATCCCCGCTTTTTCGCTGGATTCTCCCTTTGACAGTCCGGTGCTAAACTAGCTAAGAGCCGAGGCCAATGCTGAGAAGGGCGCTCGAATGGACCTGAAACCGATCTTGTTTGTTTGCGGGGCTCTGCTTTGCGCCTTGTCGCTCGCTATGCTGGTCCCGGCAGCTGTGGACTGGTACTTCGGCCATACAGCACGCGATTTTCTGGTGCCCGCAGTCGTCACCGCATTTTTCGGCATTACCTTCGTGCTGGCCTGTCGCCAGCCGCGGGTCAACATGAACCTGCGCCAGATCTTCTTGATGACCAACTGTCTGTGGATATCGGTCGCTGGCTTTGGCAGCCTTCCGTTCCTGGTCGCTGACCTGGACATGGGGTTAGCGGACGCCTTTTTTGAATCCATGTCGGGCATCACCACCACGGGTTCAACTGTTATGGTAGGCTTGGACGTCACCTCACACGGAATCCTGCTTTGGCGGGCCATTTTGCAGTGGATCGGGGGCATCGGCATCGTCTTGATGGCTTTGTCCGTTCTGCCCATGCTCAACGTCGGCGGCATGCAGATGTTTAAGGCTGAAGGCTTTGAGCAGTCCGAAAAGTTGTTGCCGCGTGCTGGGGAAATTGCGGCGTCGGTGGCGATCATCTACGTCGGTTTGACCACGGTGGGGTTTGTCGCTCTGCAACTCACTGGGATGGGCAGCTTTGATGCGTTGGTCCATGCCATGACGGCGATTTCGACAGGCGGCTTTTCCACGTCCGATGAATCGCTTGGCCATTGGGCGGAGCCCGGCGTGCAGGTGGTGGCCATATCATTGATGGTCTTGGGCTCTTTGCCCTTCATGCTCTATATTTCTTATTGGAAAAACGGTCTAGGCGGTATGCGGATTGACAGCCAGTCCCGCGCATTTTTGGTGCTTCTCACCAGTCTTGTGGTCTTCATGTCGCTGTGGGTCTGGTTCAATCTGGATGTCAGTTTTCCGCACGCGCTCAGCTTATCTGCTTTCAACGTGACCAGCATTATGACCGGCACCGGCTTTGCCTCGGCGGACTACAGCGCTTGGGGGCCTTTTGCGAACAGCTTCTTTTTGGTCATCATGTTTTTCGGCGGCTGTGCGGGATCGACCACCTGTGGCATGAAGGTCTTCCGGTTGCAGGTCCTCATGGCCGGTGCGCGGATGCAGCTCAAGCAACTCCTTGAACCGCGGGGGGTCTTCGTCGCCTCCTATGACGGACGGCGGGTCAATGCTTCGGTGCTGCAGTCGGTGACTTATTTCTTTTTCCTGTTCATTTTGTCTTTCGCGGTCTTAACGATGCTGCTCGGGGCGACGGGGCTTGAATTTAGCGTTGCTGTCAGCTCGGCGGCGACCGCGATTTGCAATGTCGGACCCGGCATCGGCGATGTTGTCGGGCCAGCGGGTAACTTTTCGACCATTAACGAGCCTGCCAAGTGGCTGATGGCGATCGGAATGATGGTCGGGCGTCTTGAGGTATTCTCGGTGTTGATCTTGCTGTTACCGCGCTTTTGGCAGCCTTGAGGCGAGTCTCGCGGCCTGTTTCTGCCAGCGATGCCGAAATGCAAAGCGCAGCGCCGTCCATCTGTGTGCAGCGCGCCGATATGCCAAACGCATCGGCAAGACGCGCCCAACTTGTCGCCCAATCCTCACATTTGCGCTGAAGCGCTAGCCCAGGCGGGCGGCTTGAACTACATAGCTTGGATTGCGTTTTCCTAAGAGTTTGCCATGCGCTCGCTTATTCAAGTCGCCGTTAACATTTTAGTCATCGCCCTCGTTGCTGCTGGCGGCTATGTGATTTTGCAGCTTTTCGAGCCTAACGAGAACCGTCGGCCCAGCTTTCCGCGCTCAGAAAAGACCTGGACGGTGGACGGTGCGCGGGCGGAACCGGGTGATTATCGCGCGGTGCTCAGCGCCTATGGTCGCTTGCAGTCGGGCCAGTCCTTGGCGGTGCGCGCGCCGCTTGCGGGCACGGCCGTTCGCTTGGGTGATGCCATGGCCAACGGAGGCCAGGTGGCTCAAGGCGATTTGCTGTTGGAAATTGATCCGATTTCCTTGAACCGACAGGTCGAACAAATCAAAACCCAACTGGCTGAACTCGAGGCTCAGGAGAGCGAAGCAGCGCTCAATCTGCGCTTGCTCAAGGGACAGCTAGAGCGCGATAGAGCCCAGCTCGCGCTGACAAAAAAAGAAGAACAGCGCCTCCGAGGCCTGGTCGAACAAGGCTTTGCCACCACCACCCAGCTGGACCAAGCCAGCCGCAGCACGCTGAGCGCCGAACAAGCCCAATTCCAGCGCGAACAGGCGATTGAGCAAAGCCAGTCGCGTATCGTGCAATTGGAGCAGTCCAAGCTGCGCCTGATCTCTCAGCGCGATGAGGCACTGGATCGGGCCCAGGATACTCGGATCTTGGCGCCATTCGCGGGTGTGCTTAGCGAAGTAGTGGTTGCGCAGGGTGAGGAAATTAACGCCAATGCTGTGCTGGCTCGGCTGCAAAACGTCCGCGCCTTGGAGGTGGAATTCGAACTATCAGAGCGTGATTTTGCTCGCTTTATCGACCCAGACAGTGGCCAGAACCTGCTGAAGGGCTCGCAAGTGGAGGTGATTTGGAGCCCAGGGCAAACGCCGCTAGTCTATCAAGCGCGCGTAGAGCGCTTCGCACCGATGTTGAACCAACAGACCGCGGGTGTGTTGGTCTATGCCCGCTTGGCCCTGGCGAACAACCAGGCCAGCCCACCGCTGGCCGCCTTTGTCGAGGTGCGGCTCATGGATCGGCCTTACGAGAACGTGCTGCGCTTGCCGCAAGCCGCGCTGCACGCGGGCTCGCGCATCTTTGCGATTGGGAACAACCGTCGGCTGGCGGGCTATGAAGCCGTGCGCCTGCGTGACGAGGGCAACACGGTGGTGCTGCGGGTCGAAGATTTGCCCGATGGGGCCTGTATTATGACGACAAACTTGCCGGTGGCGGGCGATGGCGTGAAGGTGGCTATGGTCGGCGATCCGACGCCCGCGCGCCGTCCGGGCACCAGATTGGGCAATGGCGCGAGGCGCGGCGGCGTTGACAGTGGCGCTGCGGGTGAGGCGGCCAACGGCGGACAGGCAGCCAGGGCTGAGGCTCCAGCGGTCCAAGATCAAGCGCCTAAGGCCGTACAAGGAAAGCAGCCAGCCAACCAACAGCCAGCCAACCAACAGCCAGCCAGTCAGCAGCCAGCCAGTCAGCAGCCAGCCAGTCAGCAGCCATCCAGTCAGCAGCCTGCAAGTGAGGTCCAGAGCGGCAAACCAGGGCGGCAAATGGGCGGCCAAGCTGGTGGTAAGCCGGGCGGTGAGCGCGCAGGCGACGCAGATTTGGGCGATCCTTGCGACTTCTTAGAAGTGGCCAAGCCCTCTGCGCCTCGCGGCGGAAAAGCCAAACAGGGCCAGGATAGCGCGGGCCAGGGTCGTGAAGGCCAGGGTCGTGAAGGCCAGGGTCGTGAAGGCCAGGATAGCGCGGGCCAAAAAGTGCAGGAGCAAAGCGCTGGCAACTAGCCGCAACCATCCCGCAAGGCTTGGTCAACGTCCAAGAGCCCAGCTTTAAGGTCAAAAGGAGACCGACATGAGCGAAGACAGCCCGAAGCAGCCCGAGATCGGCGAACGCGCTAACTCGCGCGATAACTTCAAGCAGTTCGTCGATCAAGCGATCGACCGTGCGAGCCATCGCGGCGGTCTGCTGGGCGGTCTGGCGCGTCACCGAACGGCCGCCAACTTGCTGATGGTCTTGCTGGTCATGGCGGGCATTTGGGCGGTCTCACGCATACAGACCCAGTTCTTCCCCGATGCCTCGCGCGACATCATCCGCGTTTCGGTCGCTTGGTCGGGCGCGACCGCTGATGACATCGACCGGGGTATCGTGGACCTGCTGGAGCCGCAATTGCGCTTTTTGGACAAGGTGGAGACCATTAGTTCCAGCTCTACAACGGGCTCGGCGCGGATTACGCTATTCTATCAACCCGGCACAGATATGCAGCAGGCCCTGTCTGAGGTCGAAACCGCGCTGTCGCAGGTCTCAAGTCTGCCCGAGGGCGCAGAGGAGCCGCGCGCCAGTCAGGCCCTGCGCTATGAAACGATTTCACGGCTCGTCTTGTCGGGGCCATATAGCGAGGCGGCCTTGCAGCAATGGGGCCTCAATCTTCGCGATGAATTGCTGAATGCTGGCATCGACCGCGTGGCGCTGCGCGGGGTGCGCGAGCAACAGATCGTCGCCGAGGTCTCGAACTATACGCTGCGCAAACTGGGGCTGACCTTGGATCAAGTCGCTCAGCAAGTGCGGGCGGCCTCCAGCGATATTCCCGCTGGAGAAATTGGCGATGGGCGCTCGCTCGTGCGCTCGTTGGGACGAATTCAAGGTGAGCGTGATTTGCGAGAAATCGAGATCGTCTCCGAACGTTCCGGGGCCAAAATCACGTTGGGCGAGCTGGCCCAGGTCCGGCAAATATATGACCCTGACCAGACGCAGCTTTTCCGCGACGGCAACCCTGCGGTGGAACTGGAAATCGAGCGCTCCTTGACCGCCGATTCGCTGAAGTCGGCGGCAATCGTCGATAAGAAGCTGGCTGAATGGCAGGCCAGCGCGCCGGAAACGCTGAAGGTCGAGCAGTACTCCAAGCGCACCGACTACCTGCGCGCGCGCATCGGTCTGTTGTTGAAAAACGGTGTCGGGGGTATGGTGCTGGTGCTGTTGGTGTTGTTCGTCTTTATGAACACCCGCAGCGCGATTTGGGTCGCTGCCGGCATTCCGACCGCGCTTTTGGTGACGGTGGCCATCATGTTGATGATGAACCTGACCATCAACATGATCTCGGTCTTTGCCATGCTGCTCACGCTGGGCATCATTGTTGACGATGCCATCGTTGTCTCTGAGCACTCCGAAACGATGTTTAGGCGCGGGGCGAGTGCTGAGGATGCCGCGATTGGCGGGGCCAAGCGCATGTTCTTTCCCGTCTTGTCCTCCTCGCTTACTACGGTGGCGGCCTTTGCGCCGCTGCTGCTGATCGGCGGCTTTATGGGCCGCTTCATGGCGGATATTCCCATGGTGGTCTCCATCGTCATTTTGGCGTCGCTGATCGAGTGCTTTTTCGTGCTGCCGGGGCACATGCGTCACTCGTTGGGCGCGCTCGAGAAGACCCGCGACCGCCCAACCGCGCTGCGGGCAGGCATCGACAACGGCTTTCGCTTTTTCCGCGAACGCATGTTCCGCCCGGTCGTCGTTCTGGCGGTCAAACTGCGCTATGGCGTGGTGGCGCTCACCTTGCTCAGCCTGTTGTGGGCGGTGGCTATGGTGAGCAGCGGAACCCTGCCCTTCACCTTCTTTTCCGTGCCCGATGGTGAGCGCGTGAGTCAGCAAGTGCGTATGGTGGCAGGGGCCAGCCGCGAGCAGACCCAAACCATGGTCAAGGAAATGGAGCGCGCTTTTTGGGTCGCCATGGACAAGGTGCTGGACGACCAGCCCAGCGATCCGGCCTTCGTTGAGGCGCGCCGCATCGAGGGCAAGCACCCTGTGGTGGATATGCTGCTCGCCGAGGTGAACGGCAGCGGTTCGGGCCGCATTTCGGCCGAGTTGGTGCCTGCCGATGACCGCCGTTTTCCCAACCGAGATTTGGTGCGGATCTGGACGCAGGAAATCAACCGGGTTGGAGCTGTGGAGTCTCTGGTAACGCGGCGCGGCCGCTTTGGCGGCTCGGCGACCGATATCGACTTTGAGATCATTGGGCCAGATATCGAACGGCTAAAGCAGGCTTCCTTGCAGGTGCAAGGATTGATGGCGGAGGTTCCGGGCCTGGACGCGATCCAAGACGATCTGCCCTACGGTACGCCTGAAAAGATTATCCGTCTCAATCGCCAGGGCCGTGCGCTGGGGTTATCGTTGGAGCAAGTCGGACGCCAACTGCGCAGTGCGATTGAAGGCATTGAGGTCGAGCGCTTGCAGCGCGGCGATCAGGAGACTCCAATATTGCTCCGGCTCGCGGAGGCCGAATCGCAAGACCTGGCGCTGGGCGACGTGACTATTGTGAGCAACAACGGTGATCTTCTGCGCCTAAGTGATATTGCGACGATCGAGGACAAGGTCGGCTTATCGCAAATTTTGCGCGAGGATGGACAGCGCTTGATTTCGGTCACAGCCGATCTGGTGGATGAAGAGGGCGACGCCAACGAAGCGATTGAAAAGCTCAAGCAGCGCGGCATCGGCGGGTTGGTCGAGCGCGCCGGGCTGAGCTGGCGCTTTGCGGGCGAAGCCGAAGAACAGCGCGAGGCTTTCAGCGATTTTCGCACTGCGGTCATTGTGGCGCTTGTGACCATGTACGTCATTCTGGCCTGGGTTTTCGGCTCCTACGCCCAGCCAGTGATTGTTTTGTTGTCGATTCCCTTTGGCTTTGTTGGGGCCGCGGCTGGCCTCTATTGGCTGGGCTATCCCTTGTCCTTCCTGGCGCTGATCGCGTTGGCGGGCCTGTCGGGCATTATCGTCAATGACTCGATTATATTGGTCTCAACCATCAATGAGCTGAGGCAGCGGCTACCGGTCTACCAAGCCATCGTTGAAGGGTCGGCCGAGCGCTTGCGCGCCGTGCTGTTGACCACAACCACGACCATTGGCGGCCTGACGCCCATGCTGTTCGAGACCAGTCGCCAGGCCAAGTTCCTGATACCAATGGCGGTTGTCATTGTGTTTGGCTTGGCCTTTGCGACGCTGGTCGTCTTGGTCTTCGTTCCGGCACTGCTGGCTATCTTTGAAGATGTCGGCCAAGTGCTGCGGCGTGCCCTGGGTGGCGGACGCGGGCAGGGCGCGAGCCGACCGGCCGCCAGCTTGTCCGCCGACGAAGCCGCAGCGGGAGAATAGCGCCTATCTGACCAGCGCCTACCTGACCAGCGCCCCAGATGCGTTGGCAAAACGGTGGCTGGCTGCTAGACAGGCGCTCGTTTCCTGCAAGCCTTGGGCCACTGACATTTCTTGTCCGGGTTGTGTCCGCCGCTTTGCACCCGCACGAGGCTCAGCTATGTCGTCATTGATCGTTATTCCCGCCCGTTACGGCTCGACCCGGCTGCCCGGCAAGCCGCTGTTGCCAATCAAAGGCATCGCCATGCTGGAACGTGTGGTCAATAAGGCCCGCCAAGCCGCGGCCAGCGCGCAGAGCCCCGTAGAGCTGGTGGTCGCGACCGACGACACGCGGATTGAGGCGTTTTGCCAAAAAAAGGGTTTCGCGGTGGTCATGACCGACAGCGATTTGCCGTCGGGCTCTGATCGTTGTTTGGCGGCCTATGAAGCGCGACTAGCTCAAGGCGGCCCGGTTGCTGACTTCATTTTAAACCTGCAAGGCGATGCGCCATTTACGCCCGCCAGCTATATCGCGGCCATGTTGCAAGCGGCTGAAGACTGCCCAGCGGCTGACATCGTAACGCCCGTCATTCCGCAGTCTTGGCAGGCTCTGGACGCCTTGAGGGCTTCAAAAGCCAAGCCCGGCCAAGCCTTCAGTGGAACGACCTGCGTTGCCGATCAACAGGGGCGCGCCTTTTGGTTCTCCAAGGTCATCCTGCCCGCGTTGCGCAAGGAAGAAAAGCTGCGCGCGGCCTCAGACTCCTCGCCCGTTTTGCGTCACGTTGGCCTTTATGGCTATCGGCTGGAGGCGCTGCGCCGCTTTGTCAGCGCTGGCGAGGGCTTCTATGAGGCGCTGGAGGGCTTGGAGCAACTGCGCGCGCTGGAAATGGGCATGCATATTCAGGTGGTGCAAGTCGATGCGGCGCGCTTGTCCATGTCGGGCGTCGATACGGCCGAAGACCTGAAGCAGGCCGAAGCGCTGATTGATCGGCTCGGCGATGATTTCGACCCGCAGTTTTCATAAGGAAGCCCGAATATGAGCGCCAAACGCCTGTTTATCGTCCGCCACGGCAACACCTTTGATAAGGGCGATGTCATTCGCCGCGTCGGATGTGGCACGGATCTGCCGCTCTCAAGTTCGGGGCGGGCGCAGGCTGAGGCCTTGGCTCGGCATTTTGCGGAACAGGGAATTCGTCCCGATCTTGTATTGGTCTCGCCGCTCAAACGGACCCAGGAGACGGCAGAGGCCATGATCGCCGCCCAGCCTGGCTTGCCCAGTTGGCAGATTGAGCCGCGCCTCAACGAACTGGACTACGGCCCAGATGAGGGCCTGCCCGAAGAACAGGTAGTCGCGCGCTTGGGGCAAGCCGCGCTGGATGATTGGGACCGCTACGCGCAGGTGCCGCCGGGCTGGAAGGTCGAGCCTGCCCAGTTGGCTATGGACTGGAGCCTGTTGCTAGACGATTTGCGGGGGCAGGCCGCGGAGACCATCGTGCTTGTCACCAGCAACGGTACGGCGCGCTTTGTCTTACCGCTGTGCGAGCGCGATGGCGCGGCGGTGGCCAGCATCAAGCTTAAGACTGCAGCTTTTGGCGAACTCGAGCTGCCCACAGACGAGCGACCACGCATTCTGCGTTGGAACGAGCGCGCGCCGGCAAGCTAAGGCGCGGTTCGCTGGGGTTTTAGGCCCTAGAGATCAAGGCGTTCTGGCGGGATTTGCAGCGCATCATTAAAGCGGTTGAAGGCGTTCATAAAAGCCACCCGCCAGGTCAGCTCGACGAGCTGGGCGTCGTCAAAATGCCCGGACAACGCCTCAAAGTCGGCAGCCCGCAGCGCGTGAACGTCGCGGCTGACCGCTTTGGCATAGGCGATGACCGCCAACTCTTGCGCTGCGAAGCCCTGCGGCTCGTCGTCCAAAATGGCGTCAAGCTGGGCCTGGCTCATGCCCAGACCAAGGGCCTTGGCCGAGTGCTGATGAATGCAATAGGCGCACTGATTGACCAGGGAGACCGTCACGCTGGCAAGCTCCACCAGCGCGGGTGCCAGGCTGCTGGAAGCGCGGGTCGCCGACAGCAGGTCAAAGATGGCCAAGGTCATTTCGGGCTTGTGCCCAGCAATAGCGGTCCACTCGGCAAAGCTGCCGTAGGTC
>JAUIDR010000031.1 GCA_030428565.1 Alphaproteobacteria bacterium | reverse complement strand
CGCGCCTTCTGCCGCGCCCCATACTCACCGCCACCTTCATATGGGACTGGTCGCGATGGCGACGCGAGCATCAAGTCGCCGCCGCCATTGCTCATCGCAAAACACGCCATAAAATGCAACTGTAGTATTAGGCTACAGCTGTCCCAATTAACAGCGTGGCCATCGCGGTATCGCACACGTACCCGGAACTTACGTTCTTCTATGCCAGGCGCAACGCAGCAAATGCAAGCCAAAGCGCGGCCTGGCATCGCAAAAGCTTTGCCGTCATGCCACCGGTGCGCCTTGGCGCATTGGTTTCTGAAAGCGATCAGTTGTTAAAACGGAATATCGTCGTCCAGCGCGCTGCCAGCCGAACCGCTGCCAAAGCCGCTGGTCTGGCCGCCACCGCTCATCGGGTTGCCGAACGCTGGCTCTTCAACGCTTGAAGCGCCACCAAAATCAGAACCACCGCCATAGTTGCCCGCGCCGCCTTCGCTGCGGCCATCCAGCATTGTCAACGTACCGCCGAAGTTCTGTAGAACGACTTCGGTGGTATAACGCTCTTGGCCCTGTTGGTCGGTCCATTTGCGCGTCTGCAAAGAGCCTTCAACGTAGACCTTTGAACCTTTGCGCAGGTAGTTCTCAATGACCCGAATCAGGCCTTCCGAAAATACAACGACTCGGTGCCATTCGGTGCGTTCACGACGCTCACCTGAATTGCGGTCGCGCCAGGATTCTGAGGTCGCGATCGACAGATTTGCGACCTTGCCACCGTTCTGGGTGCTGCGAATCTCTGGGTCGCGGCCGAGGTTGCCAATCAGAATGACTTTATTCACGCTACCGGCCATGTTGTTCTCCTATCCAGCGCTCAATCGCGCCAAGTGTTCTCGTTTAGTTCATTTAATCGCCTTGCACGCCCTTGTAAAGCATCATATCTTTGGAAGGTAAACATCAGAGCGCCAAATAGGACCATCTGAGCCAATGCCCGGGCCTTGGGCGAACAAACTTGGAGACAAGTCATGATTTCCGAGATCAAGATTGGATTGGCGCTGAGCGGCGGTGCCGCCTACGGCTACGCCCACCTGCCGGTATTGCAGGCTTTCGAGGACCTTGGCATCAAGCCCACTGTGATGGCCGGAACTTCCATGGGGGCCATCGGTTGTGCCTCCTACGCGGCGGGGTATTCCCCAAATGAGCTGCTCGAACACACCCAAGAGGTCTTCGAGCTGCGATCAGCCTTGTTCAAACGCCTCCCCCGCCTGCTGCCCAACCATTTGAAAGCCAGTTTGAAAGACTGGAACCCCTTGAGCCTTGATCCCTACGCGGTCTTGGACGAGTTCATGATGCCAGTGCCAGAGACCTTTGAAGAACTTGGTATTGAGACGCACTTGGTCTCCACCAACTTTGCAACCGGCGCCGCCGTCGCGTTCGCCGAAGGCGCTTTGAAGCCGGCTGTGGCCGCCTCTATGGCTATCCCAGGCGTATTCAAGCCGGTCTATATCAATGGCCAAGCTCACCTGGACGGTGGCCTCGTCAGTCCGCTGCCAGTCGAGTACCTGCCGGAAGACTGTGACCTTATCATCGCCAGCAGCGTCATCGGTGCGGCCTCACGCACCACTGGCTATTTGACCGACGACTCATCGACAAAGAACTTGAAATTCAATGAAATCATGATGGGCTGCGTTCAGATCCTAACCAGCCAACTCGTGGCCAGCTCGACCAGAAAACGCCAGCCTGATTTGATGCTTTGGGGCAATCAAGGCGATTTCAAACCGTTTGACTTCATGAAAGCAAAAGAAATTGCATCGGCCAACCAAGCCCTGGGGGATGTGGTCAAACGCTATCTAAGCGAGGCCATCGAGGCTCGCGCGCGCGGGCTCACACCCGCCAAGGAAGAGATTACCTGTCCGCGCCCGCCGGCCGCCGTGCCCGTTGAAGAGCCCGTCGAAGAACGCCAAACCCACCCAGAAGCTGAAGCCGCGCCGACCGCAGCATCAGAAGAGGAGATTGAGGCCCTTCTGCTGCCACCTACGACGATCTAGCGCGTGTTTCGTTCAATAGCCCTGGCACTTCACGCCGCTCGCCGTTTCGCCTGCCCGACAAGCCCCTTAATACCACCAAATAGGAAGCCAGCGATAGCAACGCTGTTCTGGGGCCATGCCTTCACGCGCGTGGAGAAGACGCTAATGCCGAAAGACAGTTGACTCGCGACTGTTCTGTGCCAGCGAATTTTCAGCCACCGGCGTATGGCCCAGATCGCGACTGTGCGTAACCAACGTATCCTTGAACCAAGGGTTGCTACCAAACATCTTGACCAGAAAGTCATTAACCGCTTGCAGCGCCGCATTGTCAGCGTCGCGCGTGCAATAGAGATAGAGCTCGCGGCTGATCGCCAGTTCCCAATCCAAGGGGATCAGATTAGGGTCAAGCGCGTGGTAGGAATCCAGTAGGCCAATGCCCAAGCCCGAGCGCACCATTTGCGAATACGACGCGCTGAGCTTGGTAGTATTGACCGTCGTACCAACCGCCCGCAGCGCCTCCCAACTCTCAAAACATTCCGGCGTGAATTCAAACTGCCGGTTTTGCACAAAGCGATGGTGTTGCAATTGATCGCGTCGAGGCATTCCAAAGGCGTTGGCATAACCGCGAGACACGAACGGCAGAAAGTGCAGTCGACCGATCCGGCGGCAAGATTTGGTGCAATTCTGATTGTAACGGGTGGTGATCACTAGATCTGCGGGCGGCACTTCGCCGTCAAATATAGTATCACTTGAAAATATGTCTACCGACAGGTGTGGTTGTTCTTTTTGCAATCGCGGAAGGAAAGGAATTACCCAAGAATTTAGGATCGAGTCGCTGGCCGCAATTTTAGCATTTCCCGAAATTTGCCCCCGATTATTATCGCTACGCGCCGCTAGGCGCGAGATTATCACATCAAGCTGTGCGGTCTGAGCCGCTAAGTCCCGCCCCGCTTGCGTCAGGCGCACGCCTTGCGATTCGCGAATGAAGAGCTGGCGGCCTAAATGCTTCTCAAGCGAAGAAATCTGGCGAGAAACAGAGGGTTGGCTGGTTCCGATCAGTTTTGCACCGCCGCTAAAACTGCCCATTTTGGCGGCAGCCAAAAATACGCGCAGCTCAGACCAGAGCGCAGGGCTGTAAATTTTTGCCTTCTGTGATTCGGGCGTTTCAAACTCTGGATAGCTTGAAACGTAGGGAGTTTTGTCGCTGTCAAAATAATTGCCGTCGTCATCCATTGCGGTCGCCTCTTAGATACATGACGAGTCAAACCATAGTTTAGGAAAAGGTCAATAATCGTTTTAAGTGCCAGGTCGCAAAATTGGGAAAATACGACGCTCCCCCCTGGTCCGCCCCCGTCCAAAGGCCTAGGTTGCAAGCATGAACGATACACAGATTTTCCATATGAACGACACGATCGGCGGTCGTTTGACCTCCGCCCGTGAAGCCCAGAGCCTCTCGGTAAGCCAGCTTGCGCGCCGCCTTGGGGTCAAGACAAAAACCATGGCCGACTGGGAGAGCGACCGCGCTGAGCCCCGCGCCAACCGGCTCGTCATGCTGGCCGGTCTGCTGAACGTCTCGCCAGCCTGGATTTTGACAGGTCGCGGTGACGGCCCCAGCGATGGCTTTTCTATCGACGATATCCGTCTGGCCCAGGCAGAGTTGACGCAAGCCATAGAGCACCAAGCCCAGGCCCGTGAACGGGTCGAGCGCGCCATTGCTCGTTTGACAACGGTCTGTGATCAGCTCAACGATCTCAACATCGAACAGGCCGAAATCTAAACAATCGGCGGCATTGCAACCGCCACGTTGAGAACCGTCGGGCCCCTATGCGAGCAACAATCGCGCGGGCCCGGGTGTTCAATTTTTGTTTCCATCGCGCTAAAGCGAGAAAAAGCCGGGGGTCGGGGCTTGGAATGCGCGCCACCCTCGCTATTTTAGGGGCTCCTTGACGTTGAGAGCCCACGCATGACCGACCCTAAGACAGCTTCCCAGAAAGCCACCGCGCGTACCCTGCCCATCGAGAGTCCTTTTATCTCGGTGCGCGGCGCGCGTGAGCATAATCTTAGAAACGTCAACGTCGACATTCCTCGCCATCAATTAGTGGTCATCACCGGTCTATCGGGGTCCGGCAAATCATCGCTCGCCTTCGACACCATCTATGCCGAGGGCCAGCGCCGCTATGTCGAGAGCCTGTCGGCTTACGCGCGGCAGTTCTTGGAAATGCAGCAAAAGCCCGATGTGGACAGCATCGAGGGATTGTCGCCCGCCATCTCCATCGAACAAAAGACCACGTCAAAAAACCCGCGCTCAACCGTCGGGACAGTCACCGAGATTTACGACTACCTGCGCCTGCTCTATGCGCGCGTCGGCATTCCCTATTCGCCGACCACGGGCCTGCCAATCGAGAGCCAAACCGTCAGCCAGATGGTCGATCGCATCATGGCTCTGCCAGAGAAGAGCCGCCTCTACCTGCTGGCGCCTATTGTTCGGGGGCGCAAGGGTGAGTACCGCAAAGAGCTGTTGGAACTGCAAAAGCGCGGCTTTGCTCGTGTGAAAATCGACGGTGCCTACTACGAAATCGCAGACGCGCCTGCCCTGGACAAGAAATACAAGCACGATATCGCGGTCGTGGTCGATCGCTTGGCAATCAAAGCAGGCATTGAACAGCGCTTGGCCGACAGCCTGGAGACCGCACTGGAGTTGAGCGACGGCATCGCGCAGACTGAAGACGCCAGCAGTGGCGACATCACGACCTATAGCGCCAAATTCGCTTGCCCGGAGTCCGGTTTCACAATCGAAGAAATCGAACCGCGTTTGTTTTCCTTCAACAATCCGTTCGGTGCCTGCCCAGCCTGCGACGGCCTGGGCCATACGCTGTACTTTGATCCCGAACTGATCGTGCCTGATAGCAACTTGACGCTGCAACAAGGTGCTATCGCGCCCTGGGCAAACTCCTCGTCTAAGTACTACCAACAGACCCTGCAATCGCTTGGCAAGCATTTTGATTTCAAACTCAACACCGCCTGGCGTGACCTGCCCGAACAAGCCAGGTCTCTGATATTACACGGCTCGGGTCGTACCGCTATTCGCTTGGTTTTTGATGACGGTCTGCGCCGATATGAGACCAAAAAACCCTTCGAAGGCATCATCCCCAACATGGAGCGACGCTATCGCGAGACGGATAGCGATTGGGTACGCGATGAGTTCTCCAAATATCAAAACTCGCGCGCCTGCAAGTCCTGTAAAGGTGCGCGTTTGAAGCCAGAGGCCTTGGCGGTCAAGATCAACCAGCAGCACATTGGCGAGGTCTCGAACTACTCGATCAAGCAGGCGCTGTATTGGGCCAAAGGATTGCCTGCCGTTCTGACCAAGACGCAGCAGGAGATCGCCGAGCGCATTGTCAAAGAAATCCACGAGCGTCTGTCGTTCTTGAACAACGTCGGCCTGGACTATCTCAATCTCTCACGCGCGTCGGGTACACTGTCGGGCGGCGAGAGCCAGCGCATCCGCTTGGCGTCGCAGATTGGCTCGGGCTTGACAGGCGTCCTCTACGTACTGGACGAGCCCTCCATCGGACTGCACCAACGCGACAATGACCGCCTACTCGAAACGCTAACCCGGCTACGCGATCTGGGCAACACCGTCATCGTCGTTGAGCACGATGAAGACGCGATCCGCACCGCCGACTATCTGATCGACATGGGCCCGCGCGCTGGCGTTCACGGCGGCACAATCGTCGCCGAAGGCCGCCCCGAAACGGTCATGGAACACCCGGACAGCATTACCGGCGCTTACCTGTCGGGCCGACAAAACATCGCTGTTCCGCTGATGCGGCGCCCAATCAACCCCAAGCGCAGCATTGAGCTGCACGGCGCAAGCGCCAACAACCTGGCCAATGTCGACGTCAGCTTTCCGCTGGGTGTGTTCTGTTGTGTGACCGGGGTATCGGGCTCGGGTAAATCCACCCTGACCATCGAGACGCTCTACAAAGCATTGGCGAAGCATTTGAACGGATCGCGGGTCACTCCGGGTGCCCATGCTGAGATCAAAGGGCTGGAACAGGTCGATAAGATCATTGATATCGACCAATCCCCCATTGGACGAACGCCGCGCTCTAACCCGGCCACCTATACGGGAGCCTTTGGGCCGATCCGTGATTGGTTCGCCGGCCTGCCGGACGCCAAAGCGCGTGGTTATAAGCCCGGTCGTTTCTCGTTTAACGTCAAGGGTGGGCGCTGCGAAGCCTGCCAAGGCGACGGACTGATTAAGATCGAAATGCACTTTTTGCCCGATATTTTCGTGCAGTGCGATGTCTGCAAAGGCAAGCGCTACAACCGCGAGACCTTGGAGGTGCGCTTTAAAGATAAATCCATCGCTGACGTGCTGGACATGACCGTCGAAGAGGGGGTGGCGTTCTTCAAGGCTGTCCCAGCTATCCGCAACAAGCTCGAAATGCTCGACCGCGTCGGTCTAAGCTACGTCAAAATCGGACAGTCCGCCACCACGCTTTCCGGCGGCGAGGCCCAGCGGGTCAAGCTGGCGAAGGAATTGTCCAAGCGCCCGACCGGCCGCACGATCTACATTTTGGATGAGCCGACAACCGGGCTGCACTTCGACGATGTCGCCAAACTGTTGGAGGTGCTGCATCAGTTGGTGGAGACCGGCAATTCCATTTTTGTCATCGAGCACAATTTGGAGGTCATCAAGACCGCCGACTGGATTATTGATATGGGACCAGAAGGCGGCGACGGTGGTGGTCAAGTGGTGGCCGAGGGAACGCCAGAACAAGTTGCCAAAGCAAAAGGTTCTTATACTGGCGCATACTTAAACAGCTACTTGCAGCCCCGATCCTAAGCGCGACTCCACCCGCTTTTAAACCAAGTGGGAGGTCCGGGCACGCGATTTGCCTCTTATCGCTGATTTTGGAAGGAACTTAGCGTGCAGGTTGCGAACCCGTCTTGCGAAGTGGCGAACAGGATCGACAAATACAGCCAAAGCCGACGGTTCGCCCTATCATAGGGCATTAATACCTTAAGCACGCCTGGAGGTCTTCATGCTCGCTCTTGCAATCGTTGGCATCGTCGTTTTGCTGGCCGCGCTCACCATGGCGCATCGCAGCCCCTTTGCTCCCACGCTGGTCCGCGCTTTGGGCGCGCTGCTAGGTCTGGCGTTACTGGCCGCCAGCAGCTTCAACTCCGTATTCTTTTATGCCGAGCCCGGTTTTAAATACCACGTTCGCACCATCTTTGGTGAAGAGAAGATGGTCGATACCGTCGGCTACGCGCCCCACTGGTTTGGGCGAATCAATGCGTGGAAGAATGCCATGTAGGTACAGGCTGCTGCGGGGCTAAGCGACGATTTGCGCGCCGAGTTTGACTCCAGCCAGATGTCCGCCAATCTTGGCCAGCAATCCCTAGTCTTCTTGGACCAAGTTGATGCCTTGGTCTCTGCCACGGCCCGCTTTGAGCTGCCCAATGATCAGGCATCCTTCTTGCGCATGGCCCGACAATTCCGCTCACCTGACAATTTGCTGCGCACCGAGCTGGTCCCCGCCTTCCGCGAAACGCTGGGCGCGACCGCCTCGCTGATGGGCGCCGAAGAGTATTTTTCGGGTGGGCGCACAGAATTCACCAGCGAATTCCAAAACCAAATGGAAAACGGGGTCTACCTGGTCGAACGTCGTGAAGTCATCGAGACCACCAACCGCATCCAACGAGCAACGGCAAATGCCTCGCTAGATACCCAGCAGGAGTTCGGCGACGACAAGCAGGTCGTTTTCAAGGTCGAAAAACTGCTGAGCGACGAAGGTCAGCCCATCCGCAAGAGTCAAAATTTTGCTAAATTTGGCATTTCGGTTATTTCAGCCCGCGTTACCGACGTGCAGCCCAACCAGCGCTTTCGTGAGCGCATGCAGCAAAAGCAAGACGCCGCCACAGCGCGCGGCATTGCCCGTGAGCAGCGCATCCAAGAAGAAGAACAGCGCCTGCTGGCAATCGCAAAAGGCGAGCGCGAAGTCGCACAGCGCCAAGCCAAGGCACGGGTGACGCAAATCGAGCGCACCACGAACGCAGAGACCGAAAAGCAATTGGCGATCACGCAAGCTAACAAGCTCAAGGAGCAGGCTGAGATCGAACAACAAACAGCGCAAGTCTTGCTAGAAAAAGCAAAAATTGATGCCGAGTCCCTGCGCGTGGCAGCCGAAGCGGAAGCCTATGCCCGCAAAGCCCGGTTAGCATCAGACAATGCCTTGCAGCAAAAGTTAGATACAGAAATGGCTATTCAGCGCATGTGGGCGGACGCCTTCGCTCGCCGGAACGTGCCGCAATATGTCTTTGGCGGTAGCGGATCTAGCGGTGGCGTACAAGGCGGAGCGCCGATCGGGGTCGACAACGAGGCATTGTTGCTCCAGCAGTTGCTGACCATGGAGTACGCCAAGCGCTTGGACTACGACCGCAACGTCAGTGAACGCTAGCGCCTTGCTGCCTGTCCAAGAGGCTAAGCGCGCCAAAAGCCTGCCCTAAATCTTAGGTGCGCGTTGGCATTGGCGAACCCTAGAGCTGAACGATATGGCCGTCTTGCAGGCTGACTTGACGGTCCATGAGAGCGGCCATGTCCAAGTTATGGGTCGCGATCAGCGCCGCTAGCCCATACTGGCGGGCGGTCTGGACCAACAATTCAAAGACCTTATGGCCAGTCTCCGGGTCCAGGTTGCCGGTCGGCTCGTCCGCCAACAACAAAGCGGGCTGGTTTGCCAAGGCACGCGCGATGGCTACGCGCTGCTGCTCGCCACCAGACAGGCGCGCGGGTCGATGGTCCAGGCGGTGGCCAAGTCCCATTTGTTCAAGCAGGTCTTTGGCGCGCGCAAGAGCCTCACTGGGCTTTGCGCCTTGAATGATACGCGGCATGGCCACGTTTTCCAGCGCGCTGAATTCGGGCAGCAAATGGTGGAACTGATAAACGAAGCCTAAATGATCGCGCCGCAGCCGCGTGCGCTCGCCTTCCTTGGCGCGGCTGGCGTCCTTACCCGCAACCCAGACCTTGCCGCTTGTCGGAGGCTCCAACAGTCCGGCGATCTGCAGCAATGTTGACTTGCCCGACCCAGACGGCCCCACAAGCGCAACGATCTCACCGGGATAGATGGCCAGCTGCCCGCCTTTGAGTACGTCAATCTGCTCGCTGCCCTGCGAAAACCGCCGAGTAACGCCGTCAAGCAGCAAGACCGGCTGATCTTGTGGGGAATCCTTCATAGCTCTATCAGTCATTTCTAAGCGCCTCAACGGGGTCCAAAGAAGCCGCGCGCCAGGCGGGATATAGGGTCGCCAACAAGGTCAAGATCAGCGAAAAAATGGCATAGCCAGCCACCTGCCAGCCTTGAATGTTGACCGGCATCTCCGCCAGATAAGCGAGTTCTGCACGGATGCCGAGGCCCTGTAGGCGTTGTTCGAGCCACCAAATCGTATCGGTAAAGCCCCAGGCCATCAGCAGGCCCAGCGCCAAGCCACTGCCCACACCCAAAAGGCCCAGGCGCAGGCCCGCCAGAACAAACGCGCGGGCGACAGCCCCCCGCGATGCCCCCATGGTCCGCAATATGGCGATTCCCGCCCCCTTTGATCGCACCAGCATGACCTGGCTTGAGACAATGGAAAAGGCGGCCACCACCATGATCAACGTCAGAATCAGCACAACAACGATCCGCTCTACGTCCAGCGCAGTGACCAGCGTCTCGTTCAGCGCCATCCAGTCTTCGACGATGTAGTCTGGCCCCAACTCGGCCGCAAGCTGCCTGCGAAGACGGCGCGCATCACCTGCTTCATTCAAGAACAGCTCCAAGGCCCGCCCGCCGCCTTTTTGGCGCAGGAAGATCTGAGCCTTATCCAGCGGCAAGAAGGCCGTCGCTTGATCGCGGCGAAAGTCAAAGACGCCCGCGATGGTCATGCGCTTAATGCGCGGCACCCACCCCAAGGGCGAGGTATTGCCCAGCGGAGAAATCATATCAACTTCGCCCCCCAGCCCCTCGCGCAGGCGCTGGCTGGCTTGGCGCGTGATATAGAGCGACCAGCCCGAAAAGTCCTCTAAATTGCCCGCTGCCAAGCTGCGCAAAATCTGCGGGCGCGCCGCCATATCGCCTGCGGCCAGGCCGCGCAGAGTAAGGGCCTCGGCGCGACCATCGCCGCCCATCAGAACGACTTGGTCCCGCGCAACCAGGCTGACCAACGCCACCTGTTCTAGCGCGCGAAGGCGTTGGATCAGTCCTTGGTCATCAGCAATAATTTCGCCGTCGCTTCGGGTGATCTCAATATGAGCGTCCAGGCCAACCAATTGGCTCTCAAGGTCGTCGCGAAAACCATTCATCAGCGAAGAAACGATGATTAGAGCTGCAACGCCCAAGAAAATCCCCAACACCGAAAAGCCGCTGACAAGCGAAGCGAAGCGCTGGCCTTGTTTGGCCTTGAGATAGCGGCCCGCAATCAAGCGTTCGAAACGACTAAACACGACGCAAGACCTCCGCAGGCGCCGTGCGCGCGGCTTGCCAAGCAGGAAATAGGCTGGCGATCAGGCACAGGCCGAGGCTCGCCAAAGCGACGGCGAGCAGCATGGCTGGCGAAATCTGCGACGGCAGCTCGGCTAGGAAGTAGACTTCTTGCGGGAATAGCGTGATGCCAAATTGATCTTCGATCACTCGGCGCAAAGTCTCAAGATTGCGCGCGATGACCAGCCCCAACCCAAGGCCCGCGAGCGTGCCCAGCAGACCGATCCCACCGCCCAGCAACAAGAAGCTGGCAAGCATGGTCCGCCGGCTGGCGCCCATCGTGCGCAAAATCGCGATATTGCGGGCCTTTTCTTGTACCAGCATGACCTGCCCGGCCACGATGTTAAAGGCCGCCACGACGACGATTATCAGCAAGATGAAGAACAGCAGACGTTTTTGGGTTTCGACGAGCGACAGAAAATCCTTGTTGGCTTCGGCCCAATCTTGGATCAGCAAATCGTTGGCAATCTTGGAATAAATCTCCCACTGCAGGGTCAAGATTTGCGGCTTGGATGGTGCAACCAGCTCAAAGCTGGACACGGCCCCGGGCGCTTCTTGCACGCGGCGCAGCAGCTCGATCGGCAGGTAGGCGACGCCCGTGTCATAACGATAAAAACCAGCCTTAAAGATGCCCCCCACCGTCACTTTGACGCGCTTGGGCTGAAGCTGTAGGCCTTCGGGGCTGGTCTGGCCGAGCAGGATAAGAAAATCGTCCCCCTGCTCAACACCAAGGCGCTGCGCCAGGCGATAGCCGATAACGGCTTGGTTGCCCTGCAACGACCAATTGGGGCTCTGCATGCCTTCGACGACCGCTCGCTTTTGGGCCAAATCTTCCGCGCTGACGCCCCGGAGCAGCGCGCCGCCAGAGCGCCGCTTGTTTGTCACCAACGCCTCAACATCGTAGTAGGCGATGACGGCCTTGCTGCTTGGCAGAGCGCGCATTTGTTGCTCAATGGCCGCCGTTTGGGGTTTGCGATGTTCGGGCAAGTAGACCGACAAGTGCCCATTGAGATCCAGGATTTTATCGACGATCTGGGCTTGAAATCCGTCCATCACGCCCATCACAACCACAAGGCAAGCCACGCCAATCGTGACCCCCAACAAGGAGAACCAATTGACCACGGAAATGAATCCTTCAACGCCTTTGGCACGCGCAAAGCGCCAAGCCAAGGTCGCCGCTAGCCTCAGGTTCACCCGCTCGCCCTCGGATTAGCGCTTGGGCGCGTTGGACATGACCAACTCAAGGGCCTTGTCGAAACCGACTTCAACCTTCTCGCCAGATTTGCGGTTCTTGACTTCGACCAACCCGCTGTCCGCGCCGCGCGGCCCGACGGTCATGACCCAGGGCAAGCCGATCAGCTCCATATCCGCGAACTTGGCCCCTGCCCGTTCCTCGCGGTCGTCGTACAGCACTTCAACGCCTTTGCTGCGCAGCGCATCATAGAGCTGTTGGCACCCGGCATCGCATCCTTCATGGCCGACCTTGATATTGACCAAGCCAACGTGGAAGGGCGCAATTTCGGCGGGCCAAATGACCCCTTGTTCGTCGTGTGAGGCTTCGATAATGCCGCCCACCAGGCGAGAGACGCCGATGCCGTAAGAGCCCATGTGCACGTCTAGTTCGTTGCCGTCAGGGCCGGTCACTTTCGCGCCCAAGGGCTCAGAGTACTTGGTTCCGAAATAGAAAATGTGACCGACCTCAATGCCACGGGCGCTGCGACGACGTGCTTCGGGAACCGCGGCCTCGAACTCGGCCTGCTCGTGGGTCTCATCGGTGCGTGCGTAGGCTGAAGTCAAGGTCTGGAACGCCTGGTCCAGCGCGTCGGCATCTGATGTATCGGTATTGAAAATATCCAATTCATTGAGCGCCGAATCATAGAAAATTTCAGACTCGCCCGTCTTGGCCTCGATCAGGAATTCGTGGCTCAGATCGCCGCCAATTGGCCCGGTGTCAGCCTTCATCGGAAAGGCCACCAAGCCCATGCGCTTGAAGGTTTTCAGATAGGAAATGAAAACGCGCTTATAGGCCTCGGTTGCGGCTTCTTTGGAAATGTCAAAGCTGTAGCCGTCTTTCATCAAGAATTCCCGGCCACGCATGACGCCGAAACGCGGGCGGATCTCGTCGCGGAATTTCCACTGAATATGGTAGAGGTTGAGCGGAAGCTGCTTGTACGACTTCACATCGCGTGAAAACAGCTCTGTCACCATTTCTTCGTTGGTCGGGCCAAACAGCATGTCTCGCTCGTGGCGGTCAGTAATGCGCAGCATCTCGGGGCCATAAGCATCATAGCGACCGGACTCGCGCCATAGGTCGGCCGACTGAATGGTCGGCATCAGCACTTCATTGCAGCCAGCCGCGTCCTGCTCCTCGCGCACGATCCGCGCAATGTTATTGAGGACTTTTAGGCCCAGCGGCAACCAAGCATAGATACCCGCAGAGCACTGACGCACCATGCCGGCGCGCAGCATGACGCGGTGGCTAACGATTTGCGCCTCAGCGGGCGTGTCCTTCATTGTGGGCAGGTAAAATGCGGTGCGGCGCATAACTAGAGGGCTCCGTAGAAATGGGGATGCGTGGCATACGGCAATCACAAACAAGACCGCAGCGCGTTTGCGGCTTCTTTTACGACCTATGACCCATGAGCGCTAGGCATCAAACGAGCCTGTCCCCAATTAAGGCGCCTTAAGGTCGGTGTACAATTTTGCAAAAAGCCATCAATCGACCAGACCAATTGATCGTTCCGGCGGTTATATGTGGGAACGAAGTCCACAATACGGAATACCACACGTGTGCGACAGAATTCACTTGCTCGGTCACAGGAATCACGGCATTGATCGTCGCAGCTCTTAACTGAGCTGTCCAAGTTGGGGAGGAAGCAGTACAAGCCGCCCACGAATGCTCGCTTGCATATCGTTACGGGTGCCGTATTGCAGAAACTATCGCTAAAAATGCGATTAGGCCGGAGCGATTGCTCCGGCCTTTTTTTGTTCTGCGAGCATTTGCTCTGTTAGAAACAGAAATTGTTACGCCTGCTCGCGAATGGCTGACCGCGGTCATGCAGTGAAGCCAAGGGGACGACTGGCGCAACACAGCCTATCGAAAACTCGCGCGTCCCATGCAGGCCAAATAGCCAGCGAGACAGCTGTCACTGAGCCGAGTTTGAAGCAACAAGGGCAGAGGCTTGCCAACGGCGGCTAGAGTGAGCGGCCTGTCAGCAACTCAAACAGAGAAATGACGCCCAACTGGCTCAAGATGAACAACAGCGCGATAATGCCGCCCGCAATCAAGGTCGTTCTGAATATTTTGGCTTTTAGATTGGGCTGCAAGGGCGCGCCATATTCATTGACTTCTTGCTCACCAGGCGCCGTGCCCCCGCGTGGCAGCTGGGTAAACAGCACCAGCCACCAAATAATCATGAAGACGAAGAAATAAGTGATAATCACAGACCACATCGTCCGCTCTCCTTTGCTAAATCGCGTTGGCGCCATCGGGAACAGCTAGAGCATTCCTGGCGCGGGCCGTAAAAGCCGCAATCATGGATTTAGGTTCAACAAACAAGAAGCAAGGCGCCCGCTTGGGCGCAAACTATGCCCTTGCGTATTAGGCCGCCACTTGCTCCAATTCGACCAATGCGCCGTTCATATCCTTGGGATGCAAGAACAAGACCGGGTTACCATGCGCACCGATCTTAGGCTCACCGTCGCCAAGAACGCGCAGGCCAGTTGATGCCAACACGTCACGCGCGGCCAGAATATCGGTGACTTCATAGCAAATATGGTGGATGCCACCGTCCGGATTGCGCTCGATAAATTTGGCAATCGGTGAGGCTTGGCCCAGCGGTTCCAACAGCTCAATCTTAGTGTTGGGCAGCTCCACGAAAACCACCGTTACGCCGTGCTCCGGTAGCGCCTGCGGCTGCGATACCTGGGCGCCCAGCGTCTCGCGATATCGCGAGACACCCGCTTCAAGATTTGGCACGGCAATGGCCACGTGGTTCAAGCGTCCAATCATTTTCCTACCCGGTGAATAGTGACTTCGATCAACGGCTTACGGCCGATGCTGTCGTTGAAAAACCGCTTCATGGCTTTGATCAGCACGCCAGTGACTTGCTGATCATCTTGCCGCGAAGACTTGGGCAGACGATCAATTGCATCCCAAGCAAAGTCTTCGGCTTCTGTAATGATCTCAGGATCGTCCACCTCGTCATCCAATAGGCCAAGCGCCATGATTTTAGGATCGGACTTAATGGCCCCCCCATCGCTCATGACCATAGAAACGTGGCACAGGCCTTTGTGCATCATGCGCTTGCGCTCACGGAACACCAGACCGTCGGTGTCGAGCAAGCGGTCGCCGTCCACGCCCCAACGGCCGTGGGTAACTTCGCCGATGATCGTAGGCTCGCCGTCCCGGGTCAAGCGCAGCACCTGGCCATTGACCGCCACTGGCGTATGCTGGGCACCAGAAGCCTTTGCCAAGCGCGCGTGCGCCTTCAAGTGGCGAAGCTCGCCGTGCATGGGGACGACGATCTTGGGCTGCATTACACCATAGAGCCATTTGAGCTCTTCTTGGCGTGGGTGGCCGGTGACGTGCACCTTTGTCTGAATATCCTCGATAATCTCGATATCGCGCTCGGCGAGCATGTTCTCAATGCGCGCCACTTCTTTTTCGTTGCCGGGAATGGTCTTGGACGAGAAGATCACGCTATCACCCGCGCTCAGCGAAATGCTGGGGTGCTTGCCTTGGGCAATACGAGCCATCGCTGCACGCCCCTCACCTTGCGAGCCAGTGCAGACCAGCAAGACCTTGTTGCGTGGCAGCTCGTTGACCTTGTCTTCGTCAACAAAGATCGGGCGGTCGGTCAGGTAGCCTGCTTCTTGCGCGCAAGCAAGAACGCGTTTGATCGATCGACCAGCGACGGCGACGTGACGGCCCGCTGCAGCGGCGGCGCGAAAGGCGCTCTGCATGCGTGCAACGTTGGTTGCGAACATGGTCACGGCGACACGGTTATCGCAAGCGGCAACCGCCTCCATCAAGCCGCGCGCGGCGGTGGCTTCGCTGCCCGAATGGCCCGGCTCCATCGCATTTGTACTGTCGCCAACAACCGCCAACAAATCATCCTGCCCGATTTGGCGCAGTGCGCCCTCGTCGATTGGATCGCTAATCAGCGGCTCGGGATCGTTCTTCCAATCGCCGGTGTGGAAAATGTTGCCAATGTCGGTGCGGATCAACAGCGCACAGGCCTCGGCAATCGAATGCGTCATGGGGACCAGGCGCAAATCAAAGCTGCCAGCCTTGAAGTCTTCGTTGGCTTCTACTTTGACCAGACTGGGGATTCCCTCTTCGCCCTGGTTCTCCTCCATCTTGGTCCGCGCCATGGCGTGCGCAAAGGGCGTCGCATATACCGGTGCCTTCAAGATGTCCCACAGGTAGGGCAAAGCACCCAGATGGTCTTCGTGGCTGTGGGTCAAAACAATACCGTCGATGCGGTCAGCATTGGCTTCCAAAAAGCGGATGTCGGCGGTAATGACGTCGATGCCCGGCGCGTGGTGGTCGGCAAAGGTCACGCCGAAATCAACCACAAGCCAGCGGCCCTTGTGGCCATAGCAATAGAGGTTCATTCCGATCTCGCCGACACCGCCCAGCGGCACGAACAGCACTTCATCGGCGCCCGCCTTCAGGCGGCCGGTGCCAAAGTGCTTCAGTTGTTTGTTTTCCAAGTTCTCTTCCTTTGGTTCTAGGTCAACTCTTGGTCGTTAGAGCTTCGTACACGCGCTTAATCCCCCGCAGCGTGAGGTAGGGGTCAATCTCGTCGATACAATCTGTTTCATCTGCAAACAGACTTGCAAGTCCGCCGGTGGCAATGACGGGCAGGCGGTCGTTGCGACCTGTAGAGGCCACATATTCCTTTCGGATGCGGCTGACAAGCCCCTCTATCAAGCCAATGTAGCCCCAGAACACCCCCGACTGCATGCATGGGATGGTAGCTTTGCCGATGACTTGATCGGGTTTGTCGACTGCTATGCGCGGCAAACGGGAGGCTGCGATATACATAGCTTCAACCGCCTGATGAATACCTGGAGAGATCGCACCGCCCAAATAGGCGCCGGTGTGGGAGACGACATCAAAGGTCGTTCCTGTCCCAAAATCCAGAGCGATAAGGGCTTGTTTGTAGGTCGCGAAAGCCTCGTAGGAGTTGACCAAGCGATCCATACCGGCTTGCTCGGGCGCGTCAATTTCGACTGCGATTGGCACCTTGATGCCGTCGCGCCCCAGCACCATAGCTTTTACGCCAAAGTACTTGTCCGCCAGTTGTTGCAGCGAGAAGATAACGGTCGGGACAACGGCCGCGACCGCCAAGCCGCGCACGTCTTTGGGGTCCAAACCCTTGTGAGCCATCAAGCCCAGCAGCCACACGGCGTATTGATCGGCCGTGCGCTTGGCGTTGGTCTCACACCGCCACTCTGCGACCAGGCTGTCGCCGTCGTAAAAGGCAAACACAACGTTGGTATTTCCAACATCACCGACGATCAGCATGTCGCTAGGCCTCAAGTTAGCCGGTGAAAAGCACGGCCGAAGCACCCACGAACCAGGCGTGCAAGTGTTGGAAGCCCAGCGTCAGCACGATGAGCAGCGCCGCCGCAACGCCCGCTGTGATGCTCCATTCGCGGGCATCCTTATGGTCCAGCTCATCCGGTTGCGGATCGAAGACCATAAGCTTAATGATACGCAAATAGTAGAAAGCCGCAACGACTGAGGTCAAAGCACCGACGACCGCCAACGCAATCATGAGGGAAGACCCTTCGTTGATCGCAGCCATAAAGACCATCAGCTTACCAAAGAAACCTGCGAGCGGTGGGATGCCAGACAGCGAGAACATCATGATTATCATGGCCGCGGCCATACGCGGCTTTTGATTGATCAGGCCAGCCAAGTCCTCGATGTTTTCGAGCGGACGGTCCTCGCGGCGCATCAGCATAATGACAGCAAACGTGCCAAGCGTCATGACCGCATAGATGGTCATATAGGCCATCAGCCCCTGCACGCCTTCGGGTGTCCCAGCGGCCAAACCGATCAGGGCATAGCCCATATTAGCGATGGACGAATACGCCATCAAGCGCTTGATATTGCGCTGATTGAGCGCTGCGAATGCGCCCAAGATCATCGACGCCATAGAGATCAGAGCGATCACCTGCTGCCATTGGGCGGTCAAATCGCCAAAGGGACCGACCAAAACCCGCACGAAGACCATCATTGCCGCCAGCTTCGGCGCGCCCGCAAAGAAAGCAGTCACGGCTGCTGGAGCACCTTGGTAGACATCGGGCGTCCACATGTGGAAGGGCACCGCTGAAACCTTGAAGGCCAAACCCGCGATGACAAACACCAGCCCGACCAACAGACCGATGTTGTTGCCATCACTGGCGGTCAGAGCGCCCGCGATCAGGTCAAAGTTTGTCGCGCCGCTGTAGCCATAAATGATGGAGGAACCGTAAAGGATCATGCCCGACGACAGAGCGCCCAGAACAAAATACTTTAGGCCCGCTTCAGAGGCACGAACCAGTTCGCGACGTAGCGCCGCCAGAACATAGAGTGACAAGCTCATCAACTCTAGCCCCAAGTACAAGGTCATGAGGTCTTGAGCTGAGACCAAAATCATCATGCCAAGCGTTGCAAACAAATACAGTAGCGGGAATTCAAAGCGCTTGTTGATATCGCGCGCGATGTGCGGCAGCGCCAAGAACAGACTGGCGGCTGAGACCAGCAAAATCAGGATTTTAGCGGCCCCTGTGAAGTCGTTGATCGCAACCAGGTTGTTGAAGAAGTTGCCGTCATCGGTGCCTTGGTTGGCAACCAAGAAGGCCGCGATAAGCATGGCCACCACGGCTGCAATAGCCACAGGGCGGGCCGCTTTATCACCCGTAAAAGCGCCGAACAGGATGAACACCAGAATGGCCGCAGCCATCAGCAGCTCGGGCGCGAAAGCGATGAGGTCCAAATGGGTCATGGATCAGCCTCCTACGGCCGCTTGGAAGGTTTGAACAAGATTAGCGACAGACGCACTGGTAATATCCAAGATCGGCTTGGGATAGATGCCCATCCAGAACACCAGCACAATCAACGGATACAGAATGATTTTTTCGCGCAGCTCCAGATCCAACAAGGCCTTGACGTTGTCGCTGGTCAGCGCGCCAAAAATGACCTGGCGATAGAGCCATAACATGTAGGTCGCGCCCAAAATCAGGCCGGTTGCCAGGCAGGCGGTTGTGAAAATCGACGTCTGGAACAGGCCGACCAGCACCAGGAATTCGCCGATAAAGCCTGAAGTGCCGGGCAGACCGACAGATGCCAGCATGAAGATCATGAAGGCGATGGCGTAGTGCGGCATGGTCTCAGCGACCCCGCCATAAGCAGCAATCTCACGCGTGTGCAGGCGGTCATAGACAACGCCGACGCACAAGAACAGAGCGGCTGATACAATGCCGTGGCTCAGCATCTGGAAAATGGCACCGTCGATGCCCTGGTGGTTGAAAGCCCAAATGCCAGCGGTGACGAAGGCCATGTGCCCAACAGACGAATAAGCAATCAGCTTTTTCATGTCCTTTTGCACCAGTGCCACCAAAGAGGCATAGACGACAGCGACGATAGACAGGCCAAAGACAAGCGGCGACAAAGCCAGCGAGGCATCCGGGAACAGCGGCAGCGAGAAACGTAGGAAGCCATAGCCACCCATTTTCAACAGCACGCCTGCCAGGATAACCGACCCCGCCGTAGGCGCTTGCACGTGTGCATCCGGCAACCAGGTGTGGACCGGCCACATGGGGATTTTGACCGCGAACGAAGCGAAGAACGCCAACCACAGCCAGATCTGGACGTTTGCCGCCAGCTCAAGGTTTTGATGCAAGGTAGGAATGTCACTAGTCCCACCGACACGATAGACCACCAGCATGGCAACCAGCATCAAGATCGAACCCAACAGCGTGTACAAGAAGAACTTGTAGGAAGCATAGACCCGGTTCTCGCCGCCCCAAATGCCGATAATCAAGAACATGGGGATCAATACGGCTTCGAAGAAGATGTAGAATAGGAACAGATCCAGCGCCGAGAAAGTGCCTACCATCAAGGTCTCAAGCACCAAAAAGGCCACCATGTAATCACGAACGCGCGTCTTAATGGCATCCCACGACGCCAAAATCGCAGCCGGTGTCAGCAAGGTCGAGAGCAAGACAAACAGCACCGAAATGCCATCAACGCCCATATGGTAGGAAATGTCGAGCGCCGGAATCCACGCGACTTTCTCGACGAATTGATAGTCCGCCGTTCCTCGGTCAAAACCGATCCAGAGCGCCAGCGAAATCACAAAGGTGAAGCCCGAGATCCAAAGGGCCAGAATTCGCGCCGTCGTTGCAGAACCTTCATCGTCCTTGCCGCCGACAAGCACCAGAATCAGGACCGCACCCAACAGCGGCAAGAAGGTAATCAGCGACAAGAGAGGCCAAGTATCAAACATAATCGTGTGTCTCCTGTGCGCTTAGAGGCCGACGACCAGCAGGTAGTAGGTCGCAAAGACCACCACCCCGATCAGCATGGCAAAGGCATAGTGATAGATATAGCCCGTCTGCAGGCGTGCAATCTGGCGCGCGCCAGCGGCAATGCGCCCTGCGATACCGTTCGGCCCCAAGCCATCGATGATCTTGATATCACCGACCTGCCAGAAGAAGCGGCCTATCGCCAGAGCTGGGCGAACGAAAATGGCGTCATAGATCTCGTCAAAGAACCACTTGTTGCGGAACAAGACGTCGAGTGGCATGAACATCTTGGACAGCATGGGGCCCAGATTGCCAAAGCCGTAGACCAAGTAGGCCGTCGCGATTCCCGCCAGACCGACTACCAAGGGCGCCAACTTGACCCATTCGGGCACGTGGTGTGCCTTGTCCACGATATCGTGGTGGTCTTGCGCGATGGCCCCGGCAAAGAAGGCGAAGCGATCGTGACCGAAGAACCACTCGTAAGCATAAAGGCCTGCAAAGATTGCGCCCAGCGCCAGCAAAGCTAGCGGCACGATCATGACGGCGGGCGATTCATGCGCATGGTCAAAGGTATGCTTGTCGCCGCGGTACGTGCCGTGGAAGGTCAACAACAGCAGACGCCAAGAATAAAAGGCGGTCATGAAGGCGGCGATGATACCGAACCAGAACGCTGTGTTGCCCGCCAGCGAGTGCGCGGCATAGGCGCTCTCAAGAATCGCGTCCTTGGAATAGAAGCCAGCAAAACCAAAGACACCCGGGATACCGACGCCCGCCAAGGCCAGAGAACCAATGACCATATAGGTATAGGTAATGGGGATCTTGCGCCAAATGCCGCCCATCTTGCGCATGTCCTGTTCGTGATGCAGCGCATGGATCACAGAACCGGCGCCCAGGAACAACAGCGCCTTAAAGAAAGCGTGGGTCATCAGGTGGAACATAGCCCCGCCGTAGGCACCAACGCCCGCCGCAAAGAACATATATCCCAACTGCGAACAGGTTGAATATGCGATGACGCGCTTAATATCGAACTGGGTCATACCCACGGTCGCAGCGAATAGAGCCGTTGCCGCGCCAACGTAGGTGACGACATCGCTGGCAAATGGCGACATCTCGAACAAGGGAGACATGCGGCAGACCAAAAAGACGCCGGCCGTCACCATGGTCGCTGCGTGGATCAGGGCCGAAACCGGGGTCGGGCCTTCCATCGCATCGGGCAGCCAGGTATGAAGGCCCAACTGGGCCGATTTACCCATAGCGCCGATAAACAACAGCAAACAAATGACCGTGACCGCATCAAAGCCCATTAGGCTCTGTTCTTTCAAGCCCTCAGCGCCGTGGAAGATCACGTCGAAATCAACGCTGCCGACCAACAGGAAGGTCGCAAAAATGCCCAGCGCAAAGCCGAAGTCGCCGACACGGTTGACGATAAAGGCCTTCATCGCGGCCTGGTTCGCGCTATCTTTGTGGTAGTAGTAGCCAATCAGCAGGTAGGAACAAACGCCCACGCCTTCCCAGCCAAAGAAGAGCTGCACCAAGTTATCTGAACTGACCAGCATCAACATGGCAAAGGTGAAAAGCGATAGGTAGGTATGGAAACGGCGCACGCCTTGGTCGCCTTCCATGTAGCCGATGGAGTAAATGTGCACCACTGACGACACATAGGTCACAACGATGAACATCACCGCGCTGAGCGTATCAATGCGTAGCGCCCAATCGAGTTTGAAATCACCAGAACTGAACCAAGTCAGCAACTGAACCTTAATCGGCTCAATCGCCCCGTGACCTTCGCCAGCGGCCATATTGTGTTGAACAACACCAATAAAAGCGTAGGTCGCCAAGATGGCGGCGGCCACCAGGAAACTGGAGGTAATGACCTGAGCGGCGCGCATTGACAGGCGCTTACCGCCCAATCCCGTAATCAGCGCCCCAAACAGGGGTAAGAAGACGATGGCAAAATACATGGCTGGTCCCTACCCCTTCATCACGCTTATATCGTCCACGTCAATCGAGCCGCGGTTACGGAAATAGATAACCAAGATCGCCAGGCCGATCGCGGCCTCAGCCGCCGCAACCGTCAAGATCAGCAGCGAGAACACTTGCCCGGTCAAATCGCCCGAGAAATGGCTGAAGGCCACGAAGTTGATGTTCACCGACAGCAAAATCAGTTCCAGGGACATAAGAATGACGATGACATTCTTACGGTTTAAGAAGATCCCAAACACGCCGAGCGTGAACAAGATGGCAGCCACCGTCAAATAGTGGCCCAAGCCAATCTCCAACATTGCTCTCTCCAAGTCCTTTTCGTTAGGCCCAAAGCTGGGGGCACCCCAGCCGGCTCGTTCGTTCTATCGTTTCGTCGTCTAGAGCCCGCTTCCAGGCTCTACTTTTTTCAATTCGACGGCTTCGTCGATGGTGCGCAAGGTCTGCTTTTGGATGTTCTGGCGCTTGACCCCGCTCCGCTTACGCAGCGTCAGCACAATGGCGCCCACCATAGCCACCAGCAAAATCATGCCTGCTGTCTGGAACAGCAAAATGTAATCGGTATAGAGGACATCCCCCAGAGCCTGCGTGTTGGTGCGTTCTGCCATCTCAGGAATGGGCAGAACTGGCGCAGCGGTCTGATTCGGAAGACCGCCAACACGGCCGCCGACGATCAAGACCAGCTCGACCAGCAGTAAGCCGCCGACCAAGCCGCCGACCGAAGCATAACGGGCCACGCCTTTGCGGCTGGCGACGACTTCCACGTCCAGCATCATCACTACGAACAAGAACAGCACGGCGACCGCGCCCACGTAGACAATGACCAGCACCATAGCCAGGAATTCAGCCCCCATCAGCACGAACAGACCCGCAGAGCTGAAGAAGGACAGGATCAGGAACAACACCGAGTGCACCGGGTTGCGGGCGAAAATTACGTTCACCGCCGCGAACAGCGTGATGAAAGCAAATACGTAAAAACTAAGAGCAGCTATAGCCATGTGACCGTGGTCCTTTCTATCCGGCTCTTATCGATAAGCCGCGTCGAGCGCGATGTTCTGGGCGATCTCTGTCTCCCAGCGGTCGCCGTTCGCCAGCAGCTTGTCTTTGTTGTAGTAGAGTTCTTCGCGCGTCTCGGTCGCGAATTCGAAGTTCGGCCCTTGCACGATGGCGTCGACCGGGCAAGCTTCCTGACAGTAGCCGCAGTAGATGCACTTGGTCATGTCGATGTCATAGCGCGTTGTACGGCGTTGGCCATCCTCACGGGGCTCTGCCTCGATGGTGATGGCCTGCGCTGGGCAAATGGCTTCGCACAGCTTACAGGCGATACAGCGCTCTTCGCCGCTGGGGTAGCGGCGCAGCGCGTGCTCACCCCGAAATCGCGGGCTAATGGCACCCTTTTCGTAGGGGTAGTTGATGGTCACACGCTTTTTGAAGAACATGTACTTGAGCGTCAGGCCCAAGCCTTTAACAAGTTCCCACAAAAAGAGCTGAGAAATAGCGCGTGCAGTGCTCATGAGGGCTCTCCTTTAGGCGTTGGGTAGCCAACCGAAAGCCACCAGCACGCCGGCGGTCGCGATGACCCAGAACAAAGTGAATGGCAAAAAGATCTTCCAGCCGAGGCGCATCAACTGGTCATAGCGATAACGCGGGACAGTCGCGCGCACCCACAAGAAGACGAAGGCCAGCAGGCAGACCTTGAGTGCGAACCAAATAACGCCGGGGATCCAAGTCAGCCAAGCCACATCGAACGGTGCGTACCAGCCGCCCAAGAACAGCACCGTGGTGATGGCACACATCAGCAGCATATTGGCGTATTCTCCCAAGAAGAATAGCGCAAAGCTCATGGAGGAATACTCAAGGAAGAAACCGGCGACGATCTCTGATTCGCCTTCCGGCAAGTCGAAAGGCGCGCGGTTGGTCTCTGCCAAGATTGACACGAAAAAGACGATGAACAGCGGGAAGTGCGGGATCACATACCACAGGTCTTTTTGCGCCCGCACCACGTCTGACAAATTGAAAGACCCGACGCAGACGATGACAGACACGATGATCAAGCCCATCGAAACTTCGTAGGAGACCATCTGAGCCGCAGAACGCAGCGCACCGATAAAGGGATATTTGGAATTCGAGGCCCAGCCAGCCATGATAATGCCGTAGACGCCCATCGAGGAAATCGCGAACAAGTAAAGAACCCCGACATTAATATCCGCAATGACCCATGGACCATCCGCGAACCAACCGCCCTCGCCTACGGGAATGACCGCCCAAGCTACCATAGCCAATACGAAGGTTAGCATCGGCGCAATAATGAAAACGAAACGGCTCGATCCTGCCGGAACGATGGTCTCTTTAAACAACAGTTTAACCGCGTCGGCAAAGGGCTGCAGCAAGCCGAACGGACCAACGACGTTGGGGCCCTTGCGAAGCTGTGCAGCAGCGATGACCCGGCGTTCCGCGTAGGTATAGTAGGCCACGCCGATCAGGATGGGCACCAGCAGCATAAGAATGCCGCCGATCATGGTGCCGAACGGATTGATGAGGAACTTTACGATATCAACCATGGGTTCCAGTCGCCTTTTCTGCTTCGCTGGTACCGAAAACCTGGCTGCATTCAGCCATCGTCTTCGAGGCCCGGCTAATCGGGTCGGTCATGTAATAGTTGTCAATGGCCGCGCTCAGCGCTTGTCCGTCGATCAGACCGGCAATGCCAACGCTCGTCAGGCTCTCAACAGGCAGGGTGTCTGCTACCGCCAGGCTCGGCACCGCTTCGATCATCTTTTGACGCAGCTCGATGAGCGAATCAAAGCCCAGATCGACGCCCAGTTGGCCCGCCAAAGCGCGAATAATGGTCCAGTCTTCGCGTGCATCACCCGGAGGAAAGACCGCCAAGCGACCAAACTGTACCCGCCCTTCAGTCGAAACGTAGGTGCCGTTCTTTTCGGTGTAGGCCGCGCCCGGCAAAATCACATCGGCCGCGTGTGCACCGCGGTCGCCGTGGTGGCCCTGGTAGACAACAAAAGTATCGCTTAGAGCGCTTGTATCCACTTCATCCGCCGCCAACAGATACAGCAGATCTACGCCGCCAGCGATCATCGCAGCGGTGTCCTGGGCGCCCTCACCCGGCACGAAGCCCATATCCAGGCCTGCAACACGCGATGCGGCGGTGTGCAGAACATTGAAACCGTTCCAATCATCGCGCAGGCCATCGGCCAACTTGAGCAATTGGAAGGCTGCGTGAGCGATCTCGGCACCGTCATTGCGGGTCAACGCATCGCCACCCAAAATGACGACCGGATTTTTGGCCGCCTTCAGCACGTCCAAGGCCTCTTGCGGCATCGCGCTGAGCAGCGCCGGGCTATCGCCCAACCAATCGACCTCGTAAGTCAAGTCGTGCGGCTGGCCGATCCCCATTACGGTCAGACCGCCCTTCAAGAAGCGCTTGCGCATACGCGCATTAATCAATGGGGCTTCCCAACGAGGATTGGTGCCCACCAGCAAAATCGCGTCGGCTTCTTCCAGCCCGGCGATGCCGGTATTGAACAGGTAAGCGCCGCGCTCACCGCCACCGACCTTGGCTCCGTCTTGACGACAGTCCAAGTTCTTAACGCCCAAGCCGTTCATCAGGCTGCCGAGCGCAAACATGCTCTCCGCTTCCACTTGGTCGCCAACAATGGCCCCAATCTTGTCAGCCTGCGTGCTTTTCAGCTTGTCCAAAACCAGGCCCAAAGCCTCGTCCCAGCTTGCTGGACGCAGCTTGCCGTCTTCACGCACATAGGGACGGTCCAGGCGTTGGCGCTTCAGACCATCGACGGCATAGCGGGCTTTATCGGCCAGCCATTCTTCGTTGACATCCTCGTGCAAACGCGGCTGCACGCGCAGCACCTCTTTGCCTCGTGTATCAATACGGATGTTAGAGCCGACCGCGTCGAAGACATCGACGCTAGGGGTCTTGCGCAGCTCCCAAGGACGGGCATGGAAAGCATAGGGGCGCGAAGTCAAGGCACCCACTGGGCAGACATCGATCAGGTTGCCCGAAAGTTCAGAGTTGATGGCCTTTTCCAAGGTCGAAATTTCTGCGTGCTCGCCGCGCTGCACCAGGCCAATTTCCTCGACACCAGCAACCTCGGTCGCAAAGCGCACGCAACGCGTACATTGAATACAGCGCGTCATGATGGTCTTGACGATGGGGCCCATGTACTTTTCGGTCACCGCGCGCTTGTTTTCTTGATAGCGCGTGCGGTCCATACCATAGGCCATGGCCTGATCTTGCAAATCACACTCGCCGCCCTGGTCACAGATCGGGCAGTCCAGCGGGTGGTTGATCAGCAGGAATTCCATCACCCCTTTGCGCGCTTTTTGCACCGCTTCGGTCTTGGTATGGATCATCAGGCCGGGCGCAACCGGCGTTGCACAAGAAGCAGCAGGCTTGGGCGCCATGCCGCGCTCATTTTCCAACTGCACCAAACACATGCGACAGTTGCCCGCGACCGAAAGGCGATCGTGGTAACAAAAACGAGGCACTTCCACGCCTGCAGCTTCACAAGCCTGCAACACGTTCGAGCCAGCCGGGACCGCGACTTCAACGCCGTCTACTTTAACCGTAATGTCTGACATGTCCGGTCTCTCCTTATTCTGCAGCCACGGGCATATCCGCGCCACTTTGACCTGCAACGAAGCGGTCAATGCGCTCTTCGATGACCGGGCGGAAGTTGCGGATCAATCCCTGAACTGGCCAGGCCGCCGCATCGCCCAGGGCGCAAATCGTGTGGCCCTCAATTTGTTTGGTCACGTCGAACAGCATGCCGATTTCCTCGCGGCTCGAGCGTCCCTCGCACATGCGGCCCAGAACGCGCCACATCCAGCCGGTGCCTTCGCGACAGGGCGTACACTGACCGCAAGACTCGTGCATATAAAAGTGCGACAGGCGCTCAATAGCGCGGATAATATCGGTGGACTTGTCCATCACGATCACTGCCGCCGTCCCCAGGCCCGATCCCGCCGCACGCAGCGTGTCGAAGTCCATCTTGATATCCCCACAGACGCTGGAGGTCAGACACGGCACCGATGAACCGCCGGGAATAATGGTCAGCAGGTTGTCCCAACCACCGCGCACGCCGCCACAATGCTTTTCCAGCAGCTCGCGCAAAGGAATGCCCATCTCTTCTTCGACGTTACACGGCTTGTTGACGTGGCCAGAGACGCAGAACAGCTTAGTGCCGCGGTTACGCTCAGGGCCCAGGCCAGTCCACCAGCTCACGCCACGACGCAAGATCTCGGGCACAACCGCGATCGTCTCGACATTGTTGACCGTTGTCGGGCAACCATACAGACCCGCACCCGCTGGGAATGGCGGCTTCAGGCGCGGCTGGCCCTTTTTGCCTTCCAAACTCTCCAACAAAGCGGTCTCTTCGCCACAAATGTAGGCCCCCGCACCCCGGTGCAGGTGAATATCAACATCCCAACCAAGCTTGGAGTTCTTGCCCAGAAGACCGGCATCATAGGCTTCGTCGATGGCCACCTGAACGTTGCTGGCTTCGTTGTAGAACTCGCCGCGAATGTAGATATAGCCGGTGTGTGCTCCCATGGCGCGACAGGCAACAACCATGCCTTCCAACAAGCGATGCGGATCGTTGCGCAGGATTTCGCGGTCCTTACAGGTGCCGGGCTCTGATTCGTCGGCGTTGACCACCAGATAGTGCGGCCGGTCGTCCATGCGATCATCGGGCGGCATGAAAGACCACTTCATGCCGGTTGGGAAGCCCGCGCCGCCACGGCCGCGCAGATCAGAGGCCTTGACGTCATCGATGATGTCGCCGCGCTCGCGCGTTACCATTTCTTTAACGCCGTCCCAGACCCCACGCTTCATCGCGGCCTGCAGGCCGAAATGTTGCTGACCATAAAGGTTGGTAAAAATGCGATCTTGATCTTGAAGCATATCTTTCTCCCTTAGGCCTCGCTTGCCATGTGCAGCAGGGTCTGCGGTCCGCCTTCAGGCTCGGAATAGCGTCGGCCGCTCTGTGGGCCGGCAGCGACTTCTTTACCGGCAGCCAGATCGTCCAAAATCTCACCCATACGCTCGGGCGTCAGGTCTTCATAGAAGTCGTCGTTGATCTGAACCATGGGCGCATTGCAGCAGGCTCCCAGGCATTCGACTTCAATCAGGGTAAAGTTTCCGTCCTCGCTGGTCTCGCCAAGGCCGATTCCCAGTTTCTGCTTGGCCGCGTCGGTCAAAGCATCAGCGCCGCGCAACCAACAGGGTGTGGTCCGGCAGACCTGGACGACATGCTTTCCAACCGGCTCAAGATAGAACATGGTATAAAAGCTCGCGACCTCATAGACGCGGATGCTCGCGCTGCCCGTGCGCATGGCCACATAGTCGATGGCTTCCTTTGACAGCCAGCCACCGTTTTCGCGTTGAGCCAGGTCCAGGAAAGGAATAATGGCCGAGGCTTCGCGCCCTTCCGGGTAACGCGCCAAAATCTTTTGCGCTTGCGCTTCTCGTTCTTCAGAAAAAGCAAAATCGCCGTAGTTAAGCTCTGGGCGAGCGGTGACTTTCATCGGTCGATCTCCCCAAACACAATATCCATAGAGCCCAAGATCGCGACCGAGTCAGCCAACATGTAGCCCTTACACATGAAGTCCATCGCTGCCAGGTGTGCAAAGCCTGGCGCCCGGATCTTACACTTCGACGGCTTGTTAGACCCGTCAGCCTGCAGATAGACACCAAACTCACCCTTAGGCGCTTCAACGGCGGCGTATACCTCGCCCGCTGGAACGTGGAAGCCCTCGGTATAAAGTTTAAAGTGGTGAATCAGCGATTCCATGGTGCCTTTGGCCTCAGCGCGGCGCGGCGGTGCAATCTTGTGATCGTCGATCATCACCGGGCCAGAGGGCATCTTGTCGATACACTGGCGGATGATCTTGATGCTCTCTTTCATCTCCAACATCCGGCAAAGGTAGCGGTCGAAACAGTCGCCGTTCTTGCCAACCGGAATATCGAAATCCAGATCTGAATACACTTCGTAAGGCTGCGCACGGCGCAAGTCCCAAGCCGCTCCGGAGCCGCGCAGCATGACGCCCGAAAAGCCCCAGTCCTGGGCGTCTTCGATCGAAACAATGCCGATATCAACCGTGCGCTGACGGAAAATACGGTTGTTGTTCACCAGCGTCGACATATCGTTATAGAATTCGTCGAACTCGTCGCAGAAGGTCTTGATGTCGGCCAGCATGCCTTCGGGCAGATCCTGGTGGACGCCGCCGGGGCGGAAGTAGTTGGCGTGCAAGCGCGCGCCACAAGCCCGCTCATAGAACTCCATCAGCTTGTCGCGCTGTTCAAAGCCCCACAGCAGCGGCGTGGTTGCGCCAACGTCGATCAAGAAAGTACACACGTTCATCAAGTGGTTTAGAACGCGGCCAATCTCGTTGAACAGCACGCGGATATAGGAAGCGCGCTGGGGCACTTCGATGTCCAGCAAACGCTCAACCGCCAGGCAGAAGGCGTGCTCCTGGTTCATCGGCGCCACATAGTCCAAGCGGTCGAAATAAGGGATCGCCTGCAAGTAGGTCTTGTGCTCGATCAGCTTTTCTGTGCCGCGGTGCAGCAGGCCAATGTGTGGATCGGCGCGCTCGATAATCTCGCCGTCCATCTCCAAGACCAGACGCAACACGCCGTGCGCGGCCGGGTGCTGAGGGCCGAAGTTAAAGGTTAAAGGCTTAATTGCGGTTTCAGCCATTTACTGCGCTCCCTCTTCGCCTGCTTGGGCTTTTTCGTCACCAGGCAGACCCTGGCCTTCCCAAGGGGAGGTAAAATCAAAGTTTCGGAATTCTTGCGGCAGGTTGACCGGCTCGTAGACCACGCGCTTTTGCGCTTCGTCATAGCGCACTTCGGTATAGCCAGTCAGCGGGAAGTCCTTGCGCAGCGGGTGCCCCTCAAAGCCGTAGTCGGTCAGCAAACGGCGCAGGTCGGGGTGGTCGGCAAAGAAAATGCCGTACATGTCCCAGACTTCACGCTCGTACCAAAGCGCCGATGAAAAGACGCTGCAAGCTGAAGCAATCGGCAGCTCGTCGCTGACTGGGCACTTGACACGAACGCGCTGATTTTCGGTGTGCGACAGCAGGTGATAGACCACATCAAAACGCAAAGCACGATCCAGATTATCGATCGCCGTCACATCCACCAGTTGGCGGTAGCTGGTTGAGCTGCCATCGCGCAAAGCCTGCAATACCGCGATGATTTCATCGCCCGGGCATTCGACTACGATTTCATCGCGCTCAATGCGGGCGCTCGCGCCGGTATTGACCAGCGTGTCTTGAACATCTCCCAGATGCTCGGTTAGGGCTTCAAGAGATAGGGCCACAAGGTACTTCCTTATCTTTCCTGTGCATTCTTCTTACTTGCGCGCCAAATGGTACGCCGAGGGCCGCGAGGGCCGGTTGCCCGCGGGGGCTTAGCGCACGAAGTCGGCTTCTCGTCGGATCTTTTTCTGCAACTGCATAATGCCGTAAATCAGCGCTTCGGCGGTCGGAGGGCAGCCGGGCACATAGACATCGACCGGAACAATGCGATCACAGCCGCGCACGACAGAATAAGAGTAGTGATAGTAGCCGCCGCCATTCGCGCAGGACCCCATGGAAATGACCCAACGCGGTTCGGGCATCTGGTCATAGACCTTGCGCAGGGCCGGGGCCATTTTGTTCGTCAGTGTACCGGCGACAATCATGACATCTGACTGTCGCGGCGATGGGCGGAACAACCAGCCAAAGCGGTCCATGTCATAGCGCGCGGCAGCGGCGTGCATCATTTCAACGGCACAACACGCCAGACCAAAGGTCATGGGCCATAAGGAACCAGTGCGTCCCCAAGCGGCGAGCTTATCCATAGAAGCGACGACGAAGCCGCGATCTTGGATCTCCTGGCCGACGCGCTTTAACAGAGCGTCTTGATCAGCACCGGCAGGAAGCGGATCGCCAGTAATCAGGTCGGAAGAGGTGATTTGGTTGTTCATGGTCTGCAAGATCCTTGCTCGCAAGAAAAGGTCAATCGGGGTCGCTGGGCAAAAGCCAGCCGGGGCTTAGGCGATGAGGCGCCGCTAAGCAGCCCTACTCCCACTCAAGAGCGCCTTTGCGCCACTCGTAGACGAAGCCGATGGTCAGAAGGCCCAAGAAGACTACCATAGACCAGAAGCCAAAGATGCCGATTTTCCCAAGCGAGACTGCCCAGGGAAACAAAAAGGCCACTTCCAAATCGAAAATGATGAACAGAATGGCCACAAGATAGAACCGGACATCGAAGCGCGAGCGCGCGTCGTCAAAGGCCTCAAAACCACATTCATAGGCGTCTGCCTTGTCGCCATAAGGACGTTGCGGGGCAATGAACCATGAGGCCGCCACCATAACAACAGCGATGCCGCCCGCGATGCCAAGAAAGACAAGGATTGGCAAATAGTCAGCCAGAAAGTCCGCCATGAAGTAGGCTCCCGTTGGTTAGTACGCGCTTTCTGTCGCGCCATCCTGCTTGTCTGTCAAGTGCTGGTACGCACTCCCGGCAAAAGTTGGTCGTTGTGCCACAGCAAAATCCCGCCATATTCCTCTGACCTGCGTCAAACCGGCGACGGTGCCTCTCGATACACGTTGAAGCCAGCACGTCATCCCGCCAAACCTGTCGCAAATTCACAACCAGACATTTCAAATGAGTCGCAACTGCGTTCAAAGAGTCGGCGCCCTCCGCTCTCAATTTTGTCAAAATTCGTTCATCTTGGGCGCGATCTGCAGCGTTCTTCATACACTATAGTGTGTTTTGGTGTTTTTTTAATTATAGTGTTGTTCGTCAAGGCATTATGGACTAGTCCGATAGAACAATATTAGCCAAACCAGAGATGAAGCAAGGCAATGCAAGCGACCTCAAATCTGAGACCCAAAACCCCGAACATTGACCCCGTTGATCTGCACATTGGCCAACGACTACGCGCCCTTCGCACAACGCTCGGTCTCTCCCAAGGCCAGGTTGGTGAGCAAATTGGCGTGACATTTCAACAAGTACAAAAATTTGAGCGGGCCCACAATCGGATCACCGCCAAGCGCCTCAAGCAGCTCTCGCAGGTCTTAAATGTTGAAATGGACTATTTTTTTGAAGGCGTCGCCGTCGAAGGCAACAGCTTGGTCGTCGAAGCCGATCTGCATATGATCGACCTGATGAACCAGACTGAATCGTTTGACCTGCTGAAGGTCTTCTTTAAAATTGAAGATCGCGAACGCCGTCGCGCGATTTTGGATCTTATCCGTAAGCTTTAGCGGCCGCGCGCGCAGACCCAAGTCACTCCGCGAGGCGCGATGTCCCGCCCGGGACGGTGTTACTCTTGGCAGAGCGTACCCAGCGAAAAATCGCAGCCAGTGCCATCACCCTCTATCGGTGTTACGCGAGGCTTCCGGCGAGCTTTACAAATTCGTCAACCATTTGCTCGTTAGTATTCCAGGCGGTGACAAAGCGATAAGCCGGCGTTGGGAAGTCCCCGATCCAATAGAATTCCGCGCCCGCTGCTTTCAGGCCGCTGGCCATGGCTTCGGGCAAGACCAAAAAGACCATGTTGGTTTCAACAGGAGCGGCCAAACGCACCCCGTCCAGCCGCGCCATTCCCTCAGCAAGCCGCTGGGCCATTGCATTGGCGTGGTGAGCATTGCGCATCCACAAATCGTCCGCCAAATAGGCTTCAAGCTGCGCCGACACAAAGCGCATCTTTGAGCAAAGCATGCCCGCACGCTTATGCAAGAACGGCGTGTGCTTTGAACGCTTCGGATCGAAGAACACCAGCGCTTCGGCCATCATGCAGCCGTTCTTGGAGCCGCCAAAACTCAGGACATCAATGCCTTTCACCATGTCCTGGGCGCTCATACCGGTTGCGGCTACAGCATTGGCAAAACGCGCGCCATCCATGTGCAACAACAACCCATAATGGCGGGCAATATCGACGATTTCGTCCAGCTGGTCGCGACTGTAGACCGAGCCGCACTCGCTGGGTTGGGACACAGACACCGCCCATGCCTCGGGCCGGTGCACGAAGCCCGGCACTGACTTTTCAATCGCCGCGGTCAACTGCTTGGGGCACAAACGGCCGTCGGCAGTTGGAACATCAATCAGCTTCGCCCCGCCCGTGAAAAACTCCGGAGCCGCGCATTCGTCGGTATTGACATGAGCCAGCGATGTACAAAAGACCGCCCCATAGCTTGGCACAATGCTCGCGAGCCCCAAGGCATTGGCGGCCGTGCCCGTCGTGGCAAAGTGGACATCGACCGCGCGATCGAACAGAGCAGCCAGCCCCTCGCGGACCCGCTGCGAGATCGGATCATCGCCATAGGGCATGACGTTGCCGACGTTGGCGGCGGCGACCGCCTCTATAATTTCGGGGTTGGCAGGCGTGACGTTATCGCTAGCAAATAGCATGCTTTAAAAAGACCTTTTGACGTTTGATTGCAGCGCTGGCGCGCAAGGAAGGCTAGGACGCCCCCTTGATCTGACGATCCAGCACCAAAGCACCGGTGTTGGTGTTGATAATGATAAGGCGCGAGCACTCGCTGGCCTCGCCGTCGAAAATCAGCACAAGGCGCGCTGAGTCCAAATTTGAGGACTCCAGCTCGCATTGTGAGCCGACCAAGCCCGGCGGGACATTCGCGTTTTGCCCAGCTTCCAGCGGCCTCGACTGGGCGTCATTCTGGATCGCCCGTTGAGCCTTGGACCAGGAATCGGGGGCTGCATTGTTTTCTGCGTACTTGCGCAAAGCCAAATAGACCATTAAGCCCACAACAATCAAAATCAGCACGCCCAGAACCGCGGCGACGCTTTGAGCCAAGCGCAGCTTCATCCGCGCCCTGGCGCGCTGTCGCTCTTGTTCATCCAACGTCAGCGGCGCATCGTCCTTTGTCGCATGGGGCGTTGAGCCTGCCGAGGGTTTGCTCGGGCCAGCCCCGCTAGCATCAGAGGTCTCAGGTGACATCCAATAAAACCTTTCACGTTGAAGACGCTCAAGCCGGGCGTCGGCTCGACCAAGCACTGAGCGATCTTGAGGACAGCCTGTCACGCTCACGTTTGAAGCAACTCATTGAACAGGGGCAGGTCCGTGTCAATGGTGAGCTTGTCGAGCAACCCAAGCGCAAGGTAGTGCTGGGCGATAGTATCGCGCTAAACATCCCTGAACCCGACGAAGCGTTGCACTTGCGCGCCGAGGATATCCCGCTCGACATTTTGTACGAAGACGACGATTTGTTGGTCCTCGATAAGCCCGCTGGCATGGTTGTTCACCCGGCGGCTGGCAATCCCTCGGGCACGCTGGTCAACGCGCTGTTGCATCACTGCGGCGATAGCCTGACCGGTATCGGCGGCGTGATACGCCCGGGCATCGTCCACCGGCTCGATAAAGACACCAGTGGCCTGATGGTGGTCGCCAAGACCGAGACCGCCCTCACCCACCTGCAAGCGCAGTTCGCCGAGCGCAGCATTGAGCGCGCCTACGACGCTTTTGTCTGGGGCGATCCCGGCGCGATCGGTGAGATTGACGCCAATCTAGGGCGTTCGCGCACACACCGGCAGAAAATGGCGGTGCTAGAAGACCCCCACGGCAAGCCCGCCCTCACCCGTTTCGGCCGCCTGGCCTTGTTTGGACTTTCGGCCACCTGGATCGAATGTCGACTGGCCACGGGGCGCACCCACCAAATCCGCGTCCACCTGAGCCATCTAGGCCATGGTCTGATCGGCGATCCTTTATATGGCAAGGCCACGCCTGCACGCCGACGCAGCTTCGACGAGACCCAAAACGCTGTCATCTCTAATTTTGCGCGCCAAGCTCTGCACGCGCGCATCCTTGGATTTGAGCACCCGGTCAGTGGCGAATGGCTACGCTTCGAACAACCTTGCCCAAAGGATATGCAAGAGCTCGCCGCCGCGCTCTCCCAGACACCTTGGCAAGAAATAGAGGCGGTCGCTGCCAGCAACCAGTCCAAACTGGCCGAATTGCGCGAACGGGCTGCTGCCAAGGCCCACGACGGCGGTTATGACTACGATTTTGACGACGACGATGATGATTGGGACTGGCAGGGTGAGCAGCCTTAGTTCCCACACTGTTCTTAGCCATTTGTCATTTTTGTTTGCTTTTTGTTCCTACCTTTGATATAAATGACCAATAGCAAATCGCTCCCACAGCGGTCATGGCGCGCGTTATTGGGCCCGGCTCACGCGCTCGTGCAGGCGGTAGGGAGTTTTTGCGGGATTTTGCCTTGAAAGCGTCGATCTCGCCTCTTTTATATGGGGATCGCCTCGCCTTCGGGGAGAGTTAAATTGGGGGCCGAAAGGCCAACGAGCAACAGAACGATCCAGTCTGTTTTAGGCACGGCCCACTGGGCAGGGTGCAGACAGAACTTGGACAGCGATTATGGACTTAGGAGGACACCTTATGTCGAACCTTGCCGTCATTCCGGCTTTGGATGCAGAGAGCAATCTTTCGCGCTATCTGTCCGAAATTCGCAAGTTTCCCATGCTTGAAGCCGATCAAGAGTTCCAGCTCGCCAAGAAGTGGCAGGACCAGGGCGACCGCGATGCAGCAGCCCAGCTTGTCACCAGCCACCTACGCCTTGTGGCCAAAATCGCCATGGGCTACCGCGGCTACGGCCTGCCGGTCGCTGAGCTGATTTCTGAAGGCAATGTCGGCATGATGCAGGCGGTCAAGCGCTTTGACCCGGACAAAGGTTTCAGGCTGGCGACCTATGCCATGTGGTGGATTAAGGCGTCGATCCAAGAATACATTTTGCGGTCCTGGTCGTTGGTCAAGATCGGCACCACCGCTGCGCAAAAGAAGCTGTTCTTCAACCTGCGCCGCATGAAGGGCAAGCTGCAAGCGCTGGACGAAGGCGATATGTCGCCCGAGAACATCAAGAAAATCGCGACCGATTTGGATGTGGATGAACAAGAAGTCATTAACATGGATCGGCGTATGGCTGGCGGTGGCGACCAGTCGCTCAACGCGCCCATGCGCATTGATGGCGATGGCGAGTGGCAAGACTGGCTGGTCGACCAAGATCAACAGACACAAGAATCTATTGTCGTCGAAGAAGACGAATTATCGAAGCGCCGTGCGTTGTTGGTTGAAGCCATGGGCAAGCTCAATGAGCGTGAACAGCATATCCTGACCGAGCGACGGCTCGTCGATGAGCCTAAGACACTCGAAGAGCTCAGCCAGGTCTATGACATCTCGCGCGAGCGTGTCCGCCAGATCGAAGCGCGGGCCTTCGAGAAGCTGCAAAAGTCTATGGTCGAGTTGGCGCGCAAGGCCAACATGAACCTACCCCAAATCGAAAAACTCTAGAGGCGGGGCGCGAATACGGCGCCCGATATGTGTTTGAGCCCGCCTGTCGGGAGCTTGTTCAAGGGAGCTTGCGCCGCGATCCTCGACGGGCGGCGGTCCTAGCTTGCCTTTTGGTGTTACTTGGCCTTTTCGGCGAGCGCGGCGCCACATGGTCGTTGCATACGACCTGATGGTTGAGACGGTGGCGGGCTTGTCCGTGCCCTATTGCTTACGCACCCTTCGCGGTCCCCCAAGGGACTGAACGATCCAAGAGCTTGAGGCAAGCTGCAGCTAACAACGCCCACATGGCCCACGATCCCAAAACCCCAGGGCTCAAAACCCCAGGGCCCAAATTCCCGAGGCGACTCGCGGCGCTCGTGTATAAAAAAACCAGTGACGCTGCGACCGCGTCGTCTGGCGCGTGGCCCGTCTCACCGTCAAGCCCGCGACCCTAGCGGGTCACATCTGCTAGCGCCATCGCCTTTGGGGTGTGATCTTTACTTCCGGCCCTGCGGTTGGGCTTGAGCTTTGCGCCCAAAACGCCTACATGGCTTGTCACATACATCCAGGCCAATTTTGGCCCGAAATCGGCCTGTATAGGCCAGAACCGGAGTGACCAGACGTGAGCGAGCAAACCCAAGCTCAAATCGATTCCATCGTAAAGAACAACGACGTGGTGCTCTTTATGAAGGGCACCCTCAACTTTCCCCAATGCGGCTTTTCATCTGGTGTCGCCCAGTTGCTGCAGTTCCTTCAGATTGAAGCGCAAGATGTAAACGTGTTGGACAGCGATGAGCTGCGCCAAGGCATCAAAGATTATTCAAATTGGCCGACCATTCCCCAGCTTTATGTTAAGGGTGAGTTTGTCGGGGGCTTTGATATCGTCAAAGAAATGTTCGAGAGCGGCGAATTCTACGGCATGCTTGAGGACAAGGCGATCAGCTACAAGCGCCCAGCCGCCTCCGAGTAGGCGCATCAGCACGCCGCCGAGCAGTTTTGCTGCGCGCGGCGTCCGCTGAGCCTCGGGGGGGGACTTACTGCTATGGCTATGGGCTTCTTTTTGGCCAATCCGGTCGGGATCTTCGTTCTGCTGCTGGCGACGCTGGCAGCGGGAGCGGTGATTGGCGCCCTTTGGGACGCGGTGCTGCTGGCCCCTGCTCGCCGCCGTCGTGCGCAAGCGCGGGTCACCGAGGCTGAGCAGTCCGAACAGCGCCATATGGCCGAAAAGGACGACCTCATGGCCCGGATCGGTCGGCTTCGCAGCGCGATGAGCAGCGAGGACAAAGAAATTTGGCTGCGCTATGAGTCCACGCAAGCGCCCGTACTGGCGCCGCGCATCGCCCAATCCATTCCGATCATCACCATGGCCAACCTGAAGGGGGGAGTTGGCAAAACCACGCTCTGCGCCAACCTGGCGGCCTATTTCGATGTAAAATGGCACAAGCGCGTTCTGCTAATCGACCTTGATTACCAGGGCTCCTTGTCCGCTCTCACCTTGAATGCCAGCGGCAACCTCATCGCCGAGGAAACGCTGACCCATCACTTGATAAAGGGCGATAAAGAGCCCCAGTGGCTGCCCTACGCGGCCCAATCGTTGGCACCGGTCCTCAATCATTCGGCAATTTTACCGTCCTTTTACGATTTCGCGACCGTCGAAAGCCAGGTCATGCTCTCATGGCTATTGGGCGATACCCACATGGATGCGCGCTTTGCCATGGCACGCTATTTGCTGCATCCATCGGTGCAATCCTCCTATGATCTGATCTTGATGGACTGTCCGCCGCGGTTAACCACCGGTGTGATTAATGCCCTGACCTGCTCCACGCACGTGCTAATCCCCACCAAGCTAGACCGCATGTCGAGCCAGGCGGTCACGACCTTCGTTCGCCAATTGCGCGAAATGCGCCCGCTGTTGTTTCCTGAGCTCGAAATTCTTGGCATCATTGGGACTATGGTCGATAATTCGGTCTCTTTAACGCCAAACGAACGCGGCATCTGGGCCGACATGTCGGCCGATCTGCCTCCGCAATGGCGCGGCCCTGTCCACTTGTACGAGGGCGCAGAAATCCCGCAAAAGTCCGCTGTTGCAGCGGCCTCTGGATCGGCCTTTGCTTATCTTCAAGACAAAGCGACCCGCGAATTGATTGAACGGCTCGGCGACGCCATCGTTGACCAACTGGACTACAGCTTGGAACAGCGGGCAAAAGCACAAGCCGCGCGCGCTGCCAGCGCCGATGTGCCCAAAGCCGAACCGCCGCGCAAGGGCCCCTTGCAGCTGTTCCCTCATGGTGCAGGCGCGCGCCATGGTCAAAGCTGAACTCATCGCGCTGCTGGAGCGCCTGGCAGAGCAGCCATCGCAGCCGGACGCCCCCTTGCTATCGCCCGCAGAACGCGCGTTGCTGAGCGCTCATGCGCAGCAGCTGCGCCAAGGCCACGACGACCTGCAGGTCCGGTCTAAAGATAGATCTTTGGCCGCGCCGCAAAAGCCCAAAACCAGCGCGCCAGCACCCGTTAACACCGCGCTGATTGACGAGCTGGACCATGCCTATCAGGCACTCACTCAACAGTCCGCCCGGGATCTGACCGTCAACCTGCCCCGCTTTATTGAAGCGCTTGAGACCGCAGATCTCAATAAAGCCGACACGCTGGCCCTGGCCGAGCGCATCCTACCCGCAGGCAGCGCCCGCCATCGCAGTCGAACCCAGGCCCTCGGCGCCATCAAGGGGCGGCTCATGCAGCGTTTTCGCGACGCGGTGCGTACCGCTAAACTTGGCGATCGAGGTTAAGCCCGTCATGTCGAGGGAGTCAGACCCGTCGCTGCTGCCAAAAGTTTTCGGGCTCTTCGACGTTTCAAGTGGATTTGAATATATCTCCGAGCGGGGCGGCTATCAAATAGATCATGGTCATGAAAGTTGCGGTGTTTCGATAGCCTCTGGCTCGAGCCCTGGCGGCTTGGAACAGCC
>JAUIDR010000030.1 GCA_030428565.1 Alphaproteobacteria bacterium | reverse complement strand
GCTTTGCCTGTTTTTGTGCTGCCGATCTTTGTGAGTCCAGTGCTGGGGTTCGCGCGCGCCCGTGTCGCGCTCTTGGCTGTCCAAAAAGGCCGACAGACGCTTGAGCGCGATGGCCGCGGCCACGTCCGGGCCTTCCTTGCCCGAGCGCACGATCACATCCGCTGTCTTATAGACCGGATCGCGGGTCTTAAACAGGCGCCGAAAAACGGCTTTGGGATCGCTGGTATTGAGCAAAGGGCGATGGGTGCGCCCTGCGGTGCGCGCCAACAGTTGCTCCAGCGTCGGCTTGAGCCAAATGGAAACCGCAGCCTCTTTGATCTTGGCCTGGGTCTGTTCGTTCATGATAGCCCCGCCGCCGGTGGCCAGAACGATGGGCTCGCCTTCCAGCAAGCGTTTGATGACCCGGCGCTCGCCGTCGCGAAAATAGGGTTCGCCGTGGGTGGCAAAGATATCGGCAATGCTCTGACCTGCCGATTCTTCGATGGCTTGGTCGGCGTCAACGAAAGGCAAGTCCAAGACCTGCGCCAAGCGGCGGCCCACGGTTGACTTGCCACAGCCCATATGGCCCACCAGGACCAAACTGCGGTTAAGCGGCAGATGTTTGGCGCGAAAAGATTTGGCTCTCTTTTTGAGCTCCGGCGTCATAGCCTTTCCTTATTCCTAGGCTAGCCCTCAATTGGCTGTCGGCGCTGCCTTGATCTGCCCCTTGTCCCATCTTGCGAATCGCTGGACCCAAGGGCGGCGCAAACGGTCGCTTAAGACTTGCTTTGTGCCTGACATATCGGCATAGGCATGCGCCTGTAAAGAATTACTGCCGTCACCAGCGCCTACCAGCGTTGGTATAAGAGACACAACGCCCGTTTGGGCAATGCAAAACGCAACGAGAAAAGGAATTGACGTCTATGCGCCGACCTCGCCAGCATCATGCTTGGGTAGCGCCGCTGGTCGTTTTTACGCTGATCTTGTTGTTCGCAACGCTGATGTTCATGACCTGGGAAATTCCGCGCCCGCAGTATCGCGTCGAGCGCTCCTTGCCGCCGATCATTTTTGAAGGCATCGACATGCCCGCGCCAGAATTGCCAGAACAGAACTAAGGCGAACAGAACTAAGGCGAGCAGAACGAAGCCGTAAAGCTCGACGCCCGCCAAAACGAGGCCGTCGCCTAGAGCGTCGGGCGCTGATGTAGCAACAGCCCATCCGCTCTAGCTGACTGATTTCTGACGCAAGTCCAGGCTCACGCGTGTTGCCACGCGTTCGCGGCTTGCGCTAGTGCTTGCCGCATCGCGCAGGCCGTCGCTGCAATGCCTCACAATCCCAGCATAATCGAGCCAAAGTCCCCCGCAATAAGGGGCGCATGTCTTTAGCCCTTTTCTTTGAAAGCCTCCTGGTTGAGCGCAACGCCGCTGATAATACGCTCGAGGCCTACCGACGCGACCTTGAGCAAGCCAGCGAGAGCTTGGCTTGCCCGCTTGAGCAGGCCGATGCGACCATGCTGCGCGACTACTTGCGCGACCTGGCGGACCAGGGCTTTGCCAAATCATCCATCGCGCGCAAACGCTCGGCCCTAAAACAGTATTTCGCCTTCTTGAGCGATGAAGGCCTGCGCGCCGACAATCCTGCCGATGCGCTGAAAGTCGCTGCCGCGCCGCGCGCACTGCCCAAGGTCTTGAGCCCTGAGCAAGTCACAGCCCTATTGAACCAGGCCCAAACCGAAGTCGAAGCCGCGGATAGCTCGGACCAAGCGCTGGTGCGCGCAGAAGCTCTGCGCACTTGGGCCTTGCTGGAAATCCTCTACGCCAGCGGTCTGCGTGTCTCCGAATTGGTCAGCCTACCGCTGTCGGCTATCCAGGCAGGGGGCGAAGCCCTCATCGTCACCGGCAAGGGCAACAAGCAACGCCTTGTGCCGCTTGGCCGGGCGGCGCAGTTGGCCCTGGCCGCCTACCTGGACCAGCGCAGGCTGTTTTTGCCCCGCCGCCTTGCCGCGCAATCCTACGTCTTCCCCTCCAGCGGTCAGCAAGGCCACCTTACCCGCCAGCGGATGGGCCAAGTGCTAAAAGCGCTTGCTGAGCGCGCGGGCCTGCCTTCTGCGCTGGTCTCACCCCACGTCTTGCGGCATGCCTTCGCCACCCACTTGATGCACAACGGCGCCGATCTGCGCATCGTCCAAACGCTGTTGGGACACGCCGATGTCTCAACCACCGAGATCTACACCCACGTCTCAAACCAACGCTTGAAATCGCTGGTCACCGATTGCCACCCCTTAAGCGCGGGTGCGCAGTAGTGGCCCCAGTGCGGGTGCGCACTAGCTCTCGCCGTGGGTCTCTTCCATGGCCAGCACGAGCCAAAGGCCCGAGATCAGCATAGCCGCGCCCGTCAGCCAAAATCCGGCCTCCAACAAGCCGGTTGCGTCAGCGATAAGACCCATGGCCAAGGCACCGATGGCATAGCCCAGATCGCGCCAAAACCGGTAGACTCCCAGCGCCGAGCCGCGCCAGGCGGGGTGGGCAATATCGCCCATGGCCGCAATCAGCGTCGGGTAGAGCAGAGCCATTCCCACCCCGATGACCGCCGCCGTCAAGCCCCAGGCCCAGACCGTTGTAAAGAAAGGGAAGGCCACCACGCCAGCCGCACAGATGAAAAAGCCCGCAACGCTCGGCGCCTTGCGGCCTACGCGGTCTGATAAGGGGCCGGTCCACAGCTGGCTGATGCCCCAAATGAAGCCATAGAGGCCTGTCACCCAGCCAATTTCGATCAAACTGGCACCCTTGGCGATCAAGAAAACGGGCACTAAGGCCCAGACCAGGGCATCAACAAACTTTTCAATGCAACCCGCCTGGGCCAGCGCCATGAAGGTCTTATTGCGCCAAGTCACGAGCGCGAAAATCTCGGCGGTCGTTGGCTTGTCGGGCCCGGCGACATAGCGCGCGCGCTGGCTTGAGGCGCTGTTGCCGTCGGGCAGTTGCGCAGCGTTGAAAGCCGCCGCCTCGGCCTGGGCGAAGGCTAGGGTCTCGGTAAAGGCAAACTGGCCCGCCAGCAGAGCCGCGGCGATCACGACAATGCCGAAGACCAAGAGGCTGAGGCGAGGGTCATAGAGGCTGGCCAAATAGCCGGTCAACAGCCCCGCCAGCGCGACCCCGCCATAGCCCAGGAATTCGTTGAGGCCCGTGGCAAGCCCGCGTTGATTGGCGCGCACGATATCCATTTTGGCAGTCACCGTCATCGACCAGGTAAAGCCTTGATTGACGCCCAACAGCACGTTGGCGGCGACCAGCCAGCCCCAAGACGGTGCCCAATAGATCAAGAAGGGGATCGGCACCGCTACCAGCCAGCCCCACAGCAAAACGCGCCGACGCCCGACCCGCTCGGACAGCCGGCCAGAGACAAAGTTCATGCTGCCTTTGACGATGCCAAATGAGACGACTAGCGCGAATAGCGCCGTCATGGAGCCGCGTGCCAAGCCGAATTCGCTTTCAGCCAGCGCTGGCAAGACGGTGCGCTGCATGCCGATGGTCAGGCCGACGAAAAAGACCTGCAAGAGTTGCTCTAAAAAGGCGGTGCGGTTTTCGCGAATACCCAGGCTATAAGGGGCTGCGGTCATCGGGCCCTTCTTTCGTTGAAAGGGAGAGGCCCGCAAGCTTGGACCCAGCCAGCAATGAGGTCAAAACCAGATCGCCGCCTTATTGCCGCGTCATTCGCCAAACACGCTTTGTTGGCGTTACTCAGCGCTCCAGGATAATCGGGAACCAATCTTCGCGTAGGCGCTGGCCTGGCTGCATGTCGTGGCCCGGAAAGGGTGGTGAGGTGCGCCCTGGCCGTTCGACATAGCGCGCATCATCACCCACCAAGCGCAGCGAGAAGGCGCGGCGGCGGTTGCTGGTCTCGTTGCCACGCGCACCATGCAGAACCATGAAGTTAAAGGCCACCGCATCGCCTGGCTCCATATCCCATTCCAGAATTTTCATGCCCTCAGCGTCGGGATCGGGCACCGGCATGTAGTCATCTTCGTTGGGATAAAAGCTCGTCTCAGCCAGCCAGCGGGTCGGCAGCACCGGCTTGTCCCACAGGTGCGAGCCTGCCACGCAGCGCAAAGAAGCCTCGCGCACCGGGTCCAGCGGCACCCAATACGATAGGGTCTGTTGGCCTTCGACGAAGTAATAAGGTCCGTCCTGATGCCAAGGCGTCGGCTTGGAGGTTCCCGGCTCTTTGACCAGCACGTGATCGTGGAAGAGTTGCACCGTGTCCGATCCCATCAAATCGGCAGCTACCTCAGCCGCGGGGGCCTCTTGGATCGCCTGCTGGAACTCTGGGATGCGCTGCCAATTGCAGTAATCGTCGAAAAACCGGCCCCCCTCGCCGGGCTTTAAGTTCTCGGCGGCATAAGTGCCCGGTTCGTCCATATTGCGGGCGACCCCTTGGCGCAACAGCTCAACTTGATCCTTGAACAAGCCACGGATCAGCGCGACCCCGTCGCGCTGGTAGGCCTGGATGTCGGCATGAGAGACGAGGGGATGGGGCATGGGGGCTCCTGTCTTGACTGAGGGGCTAAAGCAGTTTGGCAGATTTCGCGGTCACGCTAGCCGCCGCGACAGAAGATGCCAAGCGTCTAAGCGTCATCGCGGGTTGCGAAAAGGAACTGCCAGCGAGAACCTGCCAGGGGGGAACCTGCCAGGGGGAACCTGCCAGCGCGGAACGACCAGCAGCCAACAAGCGGCATGGAACAACAAGCCGCTGGCGCCGGTTTTCGCTGGCACTAACGCACATTTTCGCTATGTCTGGAGGCCGTCGCGCCCAGCTGGCCCCTTGTTGAGCCGCCTTGTGGTCCGAGTTTTCGTCCGCCCTCCAGCCCAAAGCCCCGAACGTGTCCTACTTGCGTTTCATCGACGGCCTACGCGCCTTCGCCATCCTGCCGGTGCTGTTGTTTCACCTCTCACCCAGCCTCATGCCGGGCGGCTATTTGGGCGTGGACATCTTTTTCGTCATTTCGGGCTTCTTGATCACCGGCGTCTTGATCAAGCAAGCCGAGCGCGGCCCGCTGGCGCTCATCGGCTTTTGGGAACGCCGCGTGCGCCGCCTGCTGCCCGCCTCAACCGCGGTCATGCTGGTGAGCCTGGGGGCCGCCCTGGCCTTCATGTCGCTGGAAGAAGCCAAAGTCTTTGGGGAAAGCCTGGTCGCCGCCGCCCTGTTCCATGCCAACTTGTTCTTTGCCGATACGCTAGACTACTTCGCCGCCCCAGCCGGTGAACATCCCATGCTGCATTTCTGGTCGCTGGCGGTCGAAGAGCAGTTCTATTTCATCTGGCCTTTCGTCATCGCCGTCAGCTTTTTCGCCATGCGAGGGCAGGCTCGGCGCTATGCTCTGGCCGCTGGCTTGATCGCGTTGGCCTCTTTGGCGTCTTTGACCGTGCTGCTGTTCGTGCCCGAGGCCAAGCCGGGTAATCACTTCTTCTTTTTGGTAACGCGGGTCTGGGAGCTGGGCGCGGGCTCTTTGCTGGCCCTCTATCTGGCCAGCCAGCGCGAAAGCAGCGAAGACGCCAAGCCTCACCCCGCCCCCCGCTGGGCAGAAATCGCCAGCGGCCTGGCCGCGCTAGCCATTTTGGCAAGCCTGGCGCTGCTGTCCGAAGACTTCCACCTACCCGGTCTGGCCTCGATCCCGCTGGTGGCAGGCACCGCCGCCATACTGGGGCTGGGCGCGCGCTATCAACCCCGTATCGCCCAGATTTTGTGCTGGCCCGGCTTTGTCTGGATCGGGCTTCTGTCCTATTCGCTCTACCTTTGGCACTGGCCGATTTTCGCCTTTGCGCGCATCGCCACCGGCGGTCAGCCGCCCTTGTGGCTCTGGCCGCTGTTGGTCGCCCTGACCTTCCTGGCCTCATATGGCTCCTGGCGCTATTTGGAACAGCCCATTCGCCGCTGGAAGGGGGCGACCACCCTTGGCCGCAAGCTGGCGGTCATCGCGGCGGGCCTAGCCGCTTTGTTGGTCGTCGCGGGCCTGGGGCGCGCGCTGGTGGTATTCGACGGCATGCCGTGGCGTCTATCGGGCCTGGATCGCCTTATCTATGAGCAGCAGGCCAGCGAGAACCCCTACCGAGAGCGCTGCGATTCTTGGCAAAATGCCGATAAGGACAATGCCTTTTGTACGTTGGGACGGCCCTATGATCCGGACCACGGCTTTGATGCCATTATCGTCGGCTCGTCTTTTGCCGATCAATACGTGCCCGGCCTAAAAATCTGGGCCGAACAGCAAGATATCAGCCTACGCCAAGTCACCAATTCCACCTGCGCTGGCGTGCCAGAGATCATTGGGCGCGATCCCAGCAAGGTGCAGGTCTGCACAGACTATCATCAGGCGCTTGTCTCGGTCATCGAGGCCAATCCCAATCTCAAGCTGGTGATTCTAGCGACGCATTTTCGGTTTTTGCCCGATTTTGACGCCCAAATGGCCGCCGATCATCAACGCAGCCTCGCCCTGGTTGACTATGCCGCTTTTCTAGCCGAGCGCGGCATTGATTTGCACGTCATCGCGCCGATCCAAATCCGCATGAACCTGCGCGCGGCGTGTATCAAGGCGGCGGTACGGCGCGCGCATGCAGAAGCCAGCTGTGGGCGCGAAAAGAGCGAACGGCTGAGCCAGACCGAAGATTATTACAGCGGCTTTGCGCGGCGGTTCGACAATGTGGCGCTCAGCCTGCCCAGCACATGGCTCTGCCCCGACGACTTTTGCCGCCTCGTGGCCGATGGTACGCTGCTCTATCGCAATCAAGGTCATCTCAACGCGCACGGTGTGCGCTGGCTGGTGCCCAAGCTAGGCCTGCCTGCACTCACGCGCGACTAGGACGGCGTCGGCCAAGGACCGACGTTACCGCTCAGCCTGACAGGAATAGGCGCTAGAGCCGCACGGGCGGGTTTTGCAGAGCAGCCTGGCGTATGCGCACCCGCTCCCGATGCCAGGTGTAGACGCCCGAACCGACAATCAGCACCAGACCGAACCAGACAGAAGCTTGCGGCCAATCACCGAACAATAACCAACCGAACACCACGCCCCAAAAGATCTGCGAATACTGCAAAGGCGCGACCTGTGACGGCGGCACGCTGCGCAAGGTGATAATGAGGCTAAGCTGTACGGCGGCCACCAAAAAGCCAGAGGCGAGCAACAAGCCCAAGACCGGGGGTTGGGCCATAGGTGCCAATGCCTGCGGGCTGAACAGCAACAGCAATGCGGGGACGACGAGGGTGCCAGGAAATTGCCAGATGGCCAGGCATGGGCGTCGTTCAACCTGGCTGACGATGCGCATGATGACCAAGGACATGCTGCCCGTCACAGCGCCGCAGAGCGCAAATAAGTGCCCCCAATCCAGCGCTGCTTGACCGGGCCGAAACGCCACCACGACCCCCAAAAAGCCCACCGCGACCGCAGCCCAGCGCCGCCACCCGATGCGCTCTTTGAAGATCAGCATGGATAAGCCGGTCAAAAACAGCGGCATGGTGAAAATGAACACATAGGCATCCGCCAAGGGCAGGCGCTTAAAGGCGTTGAAGGCGAACAGCGCGGTGATGCCGCCTAGGGCGGTACGCAACATGACCAGCCCCGGGCGCTGCGGCCACCAGGTAATTTCTTCGCCGCGGACCCAAAAAAACAGGATCAGCAAGGGCAGCGCAACCAGGGATGAGCCGATTATGATCAGCGGCGGGCTCAAGGTCTGGCTGGTTAGCCGCACGATGGCGTCGTTTGAGGAGAACAGGAAATAGCTCAAGAGCGCAAAGGCCATGCCGGTAGCGTAATCGCCGGCAGGGGGCCGCGGGGCTTGGGCTGTTGGTTCCAAAGGGAGCGTGGCCGATTGAGTTTTATCGGTCATAAAGAACGGACTTTCTTGAACGATGGGATCCGGCCAAGACCTGGCTTTACCGCCGATCCCGATTGCAGCGGCGCTTGTGGCGCGTTGGCATGCTTGGCCCTTAGCGCTACGCCTATCCTAGCGCCCTGTCCATTGCGGAAAACCGTCGGGGCCCCTGCGGGGCTCGCATAACCCCTGGGCAGGCCTGCTGTATTCGCTGCCCTGCACCGCTGCTTAGAGCAGGCCCTTCGTTGACATCATTGGCGGGCGCCGCGTCGCCCTCGCGCAGGCGGCGGCGGATCGCATGCCGTCACGAACCAGTGAGTTTATTGAATTGTCCGCCTTTTTTTCATCTTAGGACTCGACTTGTGAGATTGGTCGTACCATATCAAATCGCGTCAGCGGCGGCCTGCCTTCGGCCCGCCCAAAGCCACGAAGAAGCGAATCCGCAGACCTCAGCCCCCGCAAGGACACCCATGGAACACTTCGACGATACGCAGACCCGCCAGGCCAATTTGGCCTTCATTCGCCGCTCCATGACCGCCCCGATGCTGAGCAAAGACAGGGAACAAGCTCTAACTCGCGCCTGGCGCCATGACGGCGACGAGAACAGCTTGCACGCCTTGATCGAAGCCTACAGCCGCTTGGTGGTGGCCAACGCCAGCAAGTTTCGCCACTACGGCCTGCCGACCGGCGACCTCATTCAAGAAGGCATTATCGGGCTGATGCAGGCTGCCAACCGCTTTGAGCCCGAAAGGGATCTACGCTTTGCGACCTATGCCTCGTGGTGGGTCCGCTCGGCCATGCAAGATTTCGTTCTGCGCAACTGGTCGATCGTGCGCACCGGCACGACGGCGGCCCAAAAATCGCTGTTCTTCAAGCTGCGCCGCCTGCGCGCGCAGATCGAAGAGAACGACGGCGAGGCCTTCGGCCAGGCCGGCCGTGAGATGATCGCAGAACAGTTGGGCGTGCGCCTATCCGACGTCGAGGATATGGAAGGCCGTCTGTGGGGCCGCGATAACTCCCTGGACGCTAGCATGAGCGAGGATGGCGAAGCGTCTTGGATCGATTTCCTCGCCGACGAGCGCCCGACTCCCGAAGAAGCCGTGCAGAGCTTTCACGATGAAGACCAGCACACGCGCTGGGTCCACGATGCCTTGGATTGTCTCAACGAGCGCGAGCGCATTATCATCAAAGAGCGTCGGTTGAGCGAGGATGGCACCACGTTGGAGAGTTTGGGCGAACGCTTTGGCGTCTCCAAGGAGCGGGTACGTCAACTCGAGACCCGTGCCATGAAGAAAATGCGGGCTTGGATCGCCGATCAAGCCAACTGCAACGACGATTTACGCCTCTAGAACACAGCGCCATCCATCGCCCTTGATTGCGCAGGGGCGCAACAGCCTCAAGCCCGCACCTCTTGCCAATAGGGCGCGAGCTTGGCGCGACACAGATCCCCACTTCGGTCCATTGAGCGAAACGCACTCACCCCGGCAACGCCTGTTGTCGGGGATTTTTTTGCTGATTTGTCCAAGGCTGGGGCGGCAGCCGCAATTTCGCGTCAGGCAGCCACGCCCAGGTTGCGGCCCATGCCTAAGAATTTCTGGCGACGTTGGCGCTTGAGGCCGTCCCCGTCGCGGCTCATCTCGGCCTGCAGAGCAACATAGAGGGCGTCGCTCAGCGCTTGCACCACCGCTTGTGGATCGCGGTGCGCACCGCCCAGCGGCTCGGCGACAATCTCGTCGATTACCTTCAGTCCCTTAAGGTCTTGAGCGGTCAGCTTGAGCGCGTTGGCTGCATCCGAGGCATGGCTGCCATCGCGCCACAAGATCGACGCACAGCCTTCGGGTGAAATCACCGAATAGATGGCGTGCTCTAGCATCAAGACCTGGTTAGCCGCCGCGATAGCAATGGCGCCGCCAGAACCGCCTTCACCGATGACAGTGGCGATGATTGGCACCGAGACATCCAAGCACTTTTCAATCGAACGCGCGATGGCCTCGGCCTGGCCGCGCTCTTCTGCGCCAACGCCAGGATAAGCGCCCGAGGTATCGACAAAGGTCAAGATCGGCAGGTTAAAGCGGTCGGCCAGCGCCATGAGGCGGATCGCCTTGCGGTAGCCTTCCGGGCGTGCCATGCCGAAATTGTGCTTTACACGGGTCGCCATGTCGTGACCCTTTTCTTGGCCAATCACCATGACCCTTTCGCCGCGAAAACGCGCCAGGCCGCCAATAATGGCCTGGTCATCGTGGAATGCACGGTCGCCCGACAGGGGCTGAAAATCTTCGCACAGCGCCTCGACGTAGGCCAGAAAGTGCGGACGATCCGGGTGGCGGGCCACCTGGGCCTTTTGCCAAGGGCTGAGATTGGCGTAGAGGCTCTTGAGCTGCTTGGCGACCTTGTCTTCTAGGCGCGCGATCTCTTCGCCCATGTCATCGGGCAGACTGTCGCCTTTGGCTGCGCCCTCCTCTGTCTTTTCGCCGCTTTGGCTTTGCTTGTTGGCCAGACGCTTCAGCTCTTGAATTTTGCGCTCCAGCTCGGTGACAGACTTTTCAAAATCCAGGATGGCTAAGGACATAAGGGGCAGCTTCTCTAGCGCTTGATCTTTTTCGTTGGGCGGGGTGACGACGCGCAGCGGTTGCCATATGACTATCTCTAGCCACACATTCACGACCTCAAGGCGTCAATCCCAGGGTTGTCATATGTAAAGCATAGAGCAAATTGCGCAACCCGCTATCCTGGCGAACACCACAGCCCGAAAAGCGCAAACGCTGGGCAAGAGATTTATCCCTCGCGCCTTAGAGCGACAAGGCCGCGTTTTGCAGAACCAAGTGCCAGCCGTGGTGGCCTGCGACGCTGCTCCAGACCTCAAAGGCCCCTGTCAGTAGAACGCAGACAAGGCATGGATATAGCTGCTGGAACGCACGATGCGCAGGATCGGGGGCGGCGAAGCCAGAGACCAATCAAGAGACGAATCAAGAGACATGGCCAGACTGGCAGCAGCGCGCCTAGCCGAGCAGCGCGCGCACCTTGTCCAGTATGGCGACGCTGACCGCCACGCCCTGCGCTTGTGCGGCTACTTGCTTGCTGAGGCGATTGGTGCCGGGCAGGCGCGCGCCGTCTTGTTCCTCAAAGCCACCTAGCAAAGCTGACAAACGATCAGCAAACTGCCCGCCCGAAGCTGCGCCAGGATCAATAGCAATAAAGAATTGCCCGGTTTGCGGCGGGCCGCCAACCGGTCCAGAAAAGGGGCTGGCATCCTTGCCCAGCGTCGCGCCGCTCAGGGCAGCGGCCATCAATTCGACCAACAGAGCGATGCCGACACCCTTATAGCCGCCCGACGGTGCCATCGAGCCCTTGAGCCCCAGCGCCGCATCGCTCGTAGGGTTGCCGTCCGGGTCCAGCGCCCAGCCCAGGGGAATATCCTTACCTTCGCGGGCGTGCTTCATGACCTCGGATTTCGCAATGGTGCTAGCGCTCTGGTCGATCAAAAGCGCCGCGCCGCCTTGGCCGTCAGGGGCCGCTACTGAGAAAGGGTTGGTGCCGACTAAGGGCTTGTGTCCGCCCGAGGGCGCGATTGAAGCAGGCGCATTGGTAAAGCCCAGCGCAAACAGCCCTTGGGCCGCCAGCTTGTGGGTGTGAACACCCAAAACCCCGCAGTTGTAGGACCGATGGATCGCCAGGCCTGCAAGGCCATGCGCGCGCGCCGCGGTGGCCAAGGCCTCAAAGCCCAGATCAATCGCCGGGTGCGCAAAGCCACAAGCCGCATCGACGCGCAGCATAGCGGGCGCGGGGCGATCCAAAGTCGGCACGGCAGCGCCGTCAACCTTGCCGCACCGCAAGTGCTCGGCGTAGATCGGGATATAGGCCAAGCCGTGGCTCGCGACGCCCATCGCTTCTGTGTCGGCTGTGGCGCGGGCCAGGCTGCGGGCCTGAAGATCGCTCGCACCCGCTGCGGTCAGGGCGTCGTAGGCCAGGGCTTCGATGGCCTCCAGGCTCAGGGTCTCGGTCTGGATCTGGGTCATGAAGGCCTCGCTTTTTGGTTGGCTGGCCAGCGGTGGAACCCTAGACGCTCCGCCGCTGCCGTTGATAGGGTCAGCCTAGAGCATGGCCCTAGGCCTCGTCCTCGTCCTGGCTCTGCGCGTCGCTGCCTTCCTCATTGGCGGCATCTTCCAGACGCGCGACCGAGACGATGCGCTCGTTTTCAGCGATGCGGAACAAGGTGACGCCGCGGGTGCTGCGTCCCGCGATGCGGATCTCATCGACCCCCATACGGATCAATTTGCCACCGTCGGTCACAAGCATGAGCTGATCGTTAGGCGTGACCGGCACCAGCGCGATGGTCTCGGCGCGCATGCCTTTCTTGGCGCGCGATAGGTCGATGGCCTCGACACCCTGACCGCCGCGTCCGGTGACGCGGTATTCAAAGGCCGAAGTCTGCTTGCCAAAGCCGTCGTTGGACACCGCCAACAGCCGCTGTTCGTGCGCCGACAGTTCCGCGAAACGCTCGCTGGAAATATCGCCGGTATCGCTTAAGTCCTCGCCTTCTTCATCGGCGGCGCGCCGGATGGCGTTGGCCCGGCGCAGATAGGCGTCGCGTTCTTCAATATCCAAATCAACGTGGTCGATAACAGCGGCCGAGATGACTTGATCACCTGCGGCCAGCTTAATACCCCGCACACCACGCGAATCGCGGCCTTGGAAGACCCGCACATCGCTGATGGCAAAGCGCATGGCCTTACCCAGCGTCGAGCCCAGCAAGAAATCTTGGTCTTCGCGCGCGATCTGCACACCGACCAGATGCTCGCCCTCGTCCAGCTTCATGGCGATCTTGCCATTGGACTGCACGCGCTCGAAATCGGACAGGGCGTTGCGGCGCACCATACCGGTTGAGGTGGCGAACATGAGGTAGAGGCCATCGGCTTCCTTGGCGTCCTCGGGGATCGGCAGGAAGGTCGTGATGGTCTCACCCGGCTCCAGCGGCAGGATATTGACGAAGGGCTTGCCGCGAGCCTGGGGCGCGCCGGCGGGCAGCTTATAGACCTTGGTCTTGTAGACTTTGCCCATGGAGCTAAAGAACAGCACGGGCGTGTGGGTATTGCAGACCAGGACACGCGTGACGAAATCCTCGTCCTTGGTGGTCATCGAAGCGCGACCTTTGCCACCGCGGCGCTGGGCGCGGTAGGTATCCAGCGGCACGCGCTTGACATAACCCGCGTGGCTAACCGTCACCACCATATCTTCGCGCGGAATTAGCTCCTCGATGTCTTGATCAAACTCGATGTCTTCGATGGTCGTGCGCCGCGCATCGCCGTGCATGGTGGCATAGGCGTCCATCTCATCACGGATGATGGTCACGACCCGATCGCGGGAGCTAAGGATATCCAGGTAGTCTTTGATTTTGGCCGCCAGCTCTTCCAGTTCGTCGCCAATCTTGTCGCGCTCCAGGCCGGTCAGGCGTTGCAGGCGCAGATCCAAGATGCCTCGCGCCTGCGCTTCTGAGAGCTGGTAGGTGCCATCAGCCGCCACGCGATATTGCGGATCGTCCAGCAACGCGATCATGGGCGCGATATCTTCTGCGGGCCAATGGCGCGCCATAAGCTGCTCGCGCGCCACCACCGGATCGGGGGCGTTGCGGATCAAATGGATGATCTCGTCGATGTTGGCTACAGCGACCGCCAGACCCACCAAGATGTGCGCGCGGTCGCGCGCCTGATTCAGCAAATAGGCCGTGCGTCGGGTGACAACTTCAAATCGGAAATCGAGGAAGGCTGCCAAAACTTCTTTTAGGTTCAACAGCTTAGGGCGGCCTTGGTCGATGGCCAACATGTTGACGCCGAAGGAAGTCTGCATCTGGGTATAGCGGAACAACTGCGCCAGCACTACATCGGCCTGAGCGTCGCGCTTCAGCTCGATCACCACGCGCATGCCTTCGCGGTCGGACTCATCGCGGCATTCTGAAATGCCTTCGACGGTCTTTTCCTTGGCCAGTTCTGAAATCTTCTCGACCAGCTTGGCCTTGTTGACCTGGTAGGGCAAGGAATCAATGACAATGGCTTCGCGGTCTTGCTTGCCATAGGTCTCGATCCGGGTCGCCGCGCGCATCATGACCGAGCCGCGCCCGGTGTGGTAGGCCGAGCGAATGCCAGAGCGGCCCAAAATCAGCGCGCCGGTTGGGAAATCAGGGCCCGGCAACACGGTCATTAGCTCATCGATGGTAGCCCCTGGGTTTTCCAGCAGCATCTTGGCGGCCTCAATCACCTCACCCAGATTGTGGGTCGGGATGTTGGTGGCCATACCCACAGCAATACCGCCGCCGCCGTTGACCAAAAGGTTCGGAAATGGCGTCGGCAGCACGACCGGCTCGGTGGTGCTCTCATCGTAGTTGGGTTGGAAATCGACGGTATCTTTGTCGATATCGTCCAGCATCTGGCTGGCGGCGCGGGTCAAACGGCTCTCTGTATAGCGCTGAGCGGCCGGGGGATCGCCGTCTACCGAGCCGAAGTTGCCTTGGCCATCGATCAGCTTGAGGCGCATAGACCAAGGCTGGGCCAGGCGCACCATGGTGTCATAGATCGCGGTATCGCCGTGCGGGTGGTAGTTACCCATGACCTCACCGACGGCCTTGGCGGACTTGCGGTGAGCGCGGTTCCAATCGAACCCGCCCTCTTTCATGGCATAGAGAATGCGGCGGTGAACCGGCTTTAGGCCGTCGCGAACATCCGGCAAAGCGCGCGCGACAATGACCGACATGGCATAATCGAGATAGGAGCGCTGCATCTCCTCTTCGATGGTGATACGCGCGATATCCGACGGCTCAGAAGCGCCGGAATCCAAAAGGGAATCGTCTGCCAAAACAGGGTCCTACAAATCGGTAAAATCAAGATGTGGCTCGTGTTTAGCAGCTCTGGTCGCAGGCCTCAAATACTAGAGGTTTAAGGCCCACAAATGATTGTGGCCATTTGGCTTGATTTTCCCGATTTTCTGCCGATTGGCGCGGTCAAAGCGCCGCGCTCGCAGAGGCCAGACTGCTGCCAGTCGTCGTGCCGACAAAGGCCTTCTGGTAGCCGTTCTTAGCGCCGTCTTGCTGCCGGTCTGCGGACGCTTCGCTTGCTTGCTGCAAGAAATAGACCCGCTGGGCGGGCCAAGCGGTGATTTGATACTGCAACAGCTCGCCGCTTTTGGGGTCTTCGTCCAGACCACTGGTCAACAAAATCGGCTGATTGGGGCTCAGATTGAGGCGGTGTTGCTGATCCGGGCTAGCCATAGCGGCTTGAACGCCGGTCTCACGGCGGCGCAGGTTCTTGAAATCGTGCTCGGCCAGACTTGCCGCCACATCGTGGTTGGCGCGTTCCAAGCTAGCATCCAAATCGGCAAACCGGCGGACCCGCAAGAAATGGTCCGACACACAAAGCGGCTCGCCGTTGAGGTGAGTCAGCAGGCGCAGATGCCAAAAGGCTTCCGTCTCGGCTGCGTCAAACAGCGCGCGCAGTTCCAAGGTGGGTTGGGTCTTTTCCAGAGCCAAGCGGCTGTGGGTCAGACGCATGGGCTGATCCGCCTCGACGCCGTCCGGCTTGGCGCCTAGCAGTTCAGCAGCGCTCAGTGGGATCGGCCCGCCAGCAAAGTCCAAGCCCAAGCGCTGCGGCGGCCGGTGCACAATACGGGTATCGGCGACAAAAGTGCCCCGCCCCTGCTCCATCGAGACCAGGCCCGACTGTTGTAGCGAGTCGAGCGCGCGGCGCACCGTATGGCGGTTGACGCCAAAGCGCTCGGCCAAAATCACCACGGTCGGCAATTGATCACCCGGCCGATAGCGCTGGCGGTCAATCTCTGAGCGGATCACATCAGCGATGTGTCGCCATTTTTGCGTCAGCCCGTATGACATGGGCATCTCCCTATCCGGCAATCTGTCAGAACCTAAGCCCAATCCGACCTGCTTAGTCGTCAAAGCGCATCACGCGCGGTGATGCGTGGCGCTCGGCTGGGGCGGCGGCGGCCTCACTTACCCAAAAAATCTAGCACCCTTAGCGGTTACAAACCAGGTATCCAAACGGAGCGAAGGGTAAAAATGGGATGAATGGACAATTTGGCGCGCTGCCCATCTGCGATACTGCAAAGCTCTGACACCACGTTTGATTTAGATCAAATTGCGCCGCGTCAAACGGCTGGCTACAGGACGCACCTGCCTTGCCATCCTAGGTGTTTTTGCGCGCTAGCGTGGAGAGTCCGGGGCAAAGCGCCTACTCTAGCGCGGCTATATGTCGTTGCGCGCCTTTTAGGGTAGCAAAGTCGCGGCGGGCAATTCCTAATCAAATCGTGACACCAAGGCACAGGGTCGAAAAATCCGTGTATGATTTGCCGCTTGGCGCTTGGCAGCCGCCAAGTTGTGCTAGCCTTGAGGTTGCCGTTCTAAACGCACCGCAGTCAGGCGATCTAGAGGTATTGCCCTGAACGCTCCGTGATCGAGGAAGCCCCATGCCCAAACACGCCCGCCAGACCTTGCCCCAAAAGCCGAGCGCCGTGGCCAGCCTTGCTTTGGCGCGCCGCCAAGACGGGCCATGGCTCTTGCTAGCCCGCTCTGCCCTATTGTTGGCGAGCGTGCTGGTCTGGAGCGCCAGCGCGCATGGCGGCGAATCGGGCGACGATTATTCTGAGGGCTATGGCAACTATGATGCTGGCTATGACCCTTACGATTTAGACAGCTACGATCAGGGCGCTTACCCGCTGAGCAACAACGATACCCGCGTCTATTTTCAAGGGGGCCCCAGCGTGGTGCGTGAGAGTAGTTATGACCTCACCTCGACGTATGGCGTCGATTTCGACCCCATGTACGCGCGCTCCTTTGCCTTCGGCATCGAACAGGATCTGTTTTCGGGCTTCGGCCTGAACTTGAGCGTCTCCAGCGTCAACTTGAGCGTCTCCAGCGTCACCCAAAACTTCGAGCAAGTCACCGACACGAACGGTGCCACTTGGTCGGTTGCTGGCGGCGACTACCGCGCCTTGGCGGTCACGCCGGGTCTGCACTATCGCTTGGAAAATGATGTCTTAGAGCCCTACATCCACTTCGGCTTGGGGCGTGCCTCCTATGACTTTAACGGCACTTGGAACGGCAAAGATTATGCCAAGCAGGAAAACGCGCTGATCTACGATTTTGGCATCGGCGTTGACTATGTGACCGAGGGCGGGTTGATCCTGGGCCTCTACGAACACTCACAAATCCTGAATGACCCCAACCTTAGCGACGGCGGCGGCATTCATACCTTCGGCTTGCGCATTGGCTTTGAGATGCAAAATCAGTTCTTCTGATCGCCTTTGCCGCCATTGCCGCACCTGGTCAGCAAACCGCTGCTTGAGCCTGGCGCGGGCCTGGGCCATGCTGGAGGCTACCGGTTCATCCCGCTATAAACCCATCATTTACAAGCTGCGGCGCTCAAGGCGGATCTTAGTGCGGATCTTAGTGCGGATCCTAGAGCAGATTTTGCAGGCTCTTCAGAGCCATATAAATTTGCGACCCCTTGCAGCGCGACGGCTCTACTTTAAAGGTCTGCCCTGCCGTGTCCTCTGCCGCCTCGCCCTTAGATGCCTTTCCTCTAAAGCAGAGGCTAGATAGCCCAGAGAGCATTCACGATCCCGACGATGATCGCGCTGGGTTTTTGGCCGATAAGCGGCGCATCCAGCGCGCCTATATCCAGCGCGACGCTGAGGGCGAAGACCCCGAGACCCTGGGCCTTTGGTGGTCCGATCAGGCCGATCGCATGCTAGACGAAGGCCTGGCCGCCGCCTGGCGCCAATCCGATATGAAGCGCCGCACGACCGAGCTACCCGAAACTGGGCCCGTGCCGGGGCTCTTTATCCTGGGACTCGGCAAGCTCGGCGGCCAAGATCTCAACTTCTCCTCCGACGTGGACCTGGTCGCCTTCTACGAGCCGGACCTTGTGCCCGTGAAGCCCTTTGAGGGCAAAACCGATGTCTGCGCGCGTGCCTTGCGCAATCTCAATAAACTGCTAGATGGCTCGAAAACCGGCCCCTTTGCCTGGCGTATCGATTGGCGTCTGCGCCCGGATCCTTCGGTCACGGATCTGGCCATGTCGACCAGCGCAGGGCTGGACTATTTCTTCTTTCACTCTCCGCCCTGGCGACGCTTGGCCATGATGAAAGCGCGTGTGGTGGCGGGCGATAAGGCGGCCGGACAACGCTTTTTGGGCGAGCTGCACCCTTTCATCTGGCGCCGCTCGCTGGACAAACGGGCTATCGACGAAATCAACGCCCTGCACGACAAAATCCACGCCGAACACCCCGAGCTGAAAACCGAACGCTCGCAGCAAGTGCCCTTGGACCAAGCGGCGGGCTTTCATACCAAGCTCGGCCGAGGCGGCATCCGAGAGATCGAATTTCTCATCAATGCACATCAATTGGTCTGGGGCGGGCGCGACCCACGCTTGCAGACCCCCCACACCCTGACCGCGCTTAGGGTCTTGGCCGAAGAGGGCGTGTTGGTGCCTGAACTAGAGCCCGCCTATAAGCGCCTACGGGCCCTGGAAAACCGGGTCCAGCTTTGGGCGGACGGCCACGAGCATGCACTGCCGAGCGTACCCCACCAGCAAGAATGGATCGCACAACGCTCGGGCCAAGCGGACTGGCAAGCGCTGGAGAGCGAAGTAGTGGCGATCCGCGCGCGGGTTCAAGCCGCCTTCAAAGGGTATTTCCAAGGCTCCGAGGGCGAAGGCGAAGCCGTCGAGACCGATATTGAGCTGCTCAACAATTGGCAAGCGGGCTTTCAGGCCTACGGTCTGCCGCAAGAAGCCGAACCCAAGTTCAAGGCGCTGGGGCGCGAAATGGCGCGGCTCTGCCTTGAGAGCGCTGACGCCAAAGCCGCCAGCCAGGCGACCCACGCTTTTTTGAAGAGCCTCGGCCCTTCAGCGGGCTCTTATTTGCGGCTATTTGCCGAACAGCCGCGGCTCACCGGCCACGTTATCCGCCCACTGATGCATTCGGGTGCGATGGCGATATTATTGAACCAATCCCCTTACGTCGTGGATGGGCTCATTTCCAACGGCGGGCGCGTTCCTGACGTGCCGGACGTCGAGACCGGCCAAGCGTTGGTCAATGCCTCTGCCAACTACGAACGCCAGTTGGGCGCGCTGCGCGCTTTCGTCAATGAACAGCTCTACATGGCCTTCTTGGCGGTGTTCGATGAACAGCGCGATACTCTGTGGGCGCAGGAGTTTTTGACCGATCTAGCCGACATGACCTTGCAATTGGCATCGGATATTTTGTGCCAAGAACAAGGCCTGGACGCGCTGCCCTTTAGCGTCTTGGCCCTCGGCAAACTGGCGACACGCAACATGATGCCCTTGTCCGATTTGGACCTGATTTTCATCGTGCCCAACGGCACCGATTTCGATCAGGCAAACAAAATTGCGCGCCGCTTTGTAGCGCTGCTGGACGCACCGATGAAGGAAGGCCGCGCTTATCCAACCGATACGCGCCTGCGCCCGTCGGGACGCTCGGGTCCGCCGACCGTCAGCCTCTCCTCCTTTGAGTCCTATCAGGCCAAGCAGGCCCACACCTGGGAGCACCTGGCGCTCGTCACCAGCCGTGTCGTGTTGGACGCCCCCGGCATCGGGCAGGATATTGAGGCGGTGCGCGCGTCGATCCTGGCGCGGCCACGCGATGCCAAGCAGCTCTGCCAGGACGCCTGGAAGATGCTCAGCCGTCTGCGCCGGGCACGCTACGAAGCCGAACCAAGCGCGGGCGAGGTCAAGCTGCGATCGGGCGGTTTGATGGAATTGGAGTTCTTGATCAACTTTCAGGTTCTGGCTCAAGCCAGTAGCGCGCCACAGCTTTTGCAAACGCCATTGCCCGAATTGCCCGCCGCCCTGGACAGCCAACTGGGTCAGGGCTCACACCTCGCGAGCGATGCGCGCGCCTTGCAGCAGGCGCAGTTCTTTGCCCGTCTCTATGGTGAGGATTGGCTCAAGCATCGCCCGATTGCCGAGCTTGAGACCATGTTCGCGCGCATTTTGGCTCAGATTGACGCCGCCATCGCGGGGCCCGCAGATCTCAGCCCGGCACAACTGCCTGGCTACCAAGAGACAGCGGTGCGCTGGCTCGACGCGGCGGGCGCTGATTAGGCTGGTCTTATTCACTGGCCCCTAGCTCACCGGGCCTAGCTCACCGGGCCTAGCTCACTGGGACTTATTCACCGGGGGCTGGCGTACCGGTTTGCGGGGCAGCGGTATGCGGCGCGCCAGCCTCAGCAGCGCGCGCGGCCTCCAGATGGCGCATACGCCGAATGCCCAGCATCAACGGCCAGATCGCCAAGGCCATCAACCCGCCCGCGACGACAAAGGGCGCGCCTGGGAAATAGACCAAGCGCGCGGCTTCATCGGTGAAGTAAAAGAAGATCCAACCCATGCTCGGCGGCAAAATCATCATGGTAACGGCGGTGATACCGGCGGTGGCGCCTTGCAGCTCGCCTTGTGCATCGGCAGAAATTAAACGCGACATCATGCCGTTTAGAGCCGGTGTCGCCATGGCGCCCAAAGCAGCCAGTGGCATCAGCACATAGGCTTGCCAGCCCGCGACCGATAGACCCATCAAGACCAAGATAGTCGCATTGATCGCAAAGCCGAGAATGGCGGTCTTGGCCTCACCCAGGATCGGCAGCAGTTTGCGGATCAGACCGCCCTGGACAATGGCAAAGCCGATGCCCACCAAAAACAGTGACAAGCCAATCTGACGGCTCTCCCAGCCATAACGTTCGCTGGCGAAATAGGACCAAATAGCCGGATAGACAAAGTGGCCCATCTGGAAAAAGAAGAAGGCAACCAGAAACCAGGAGACAGAAGGCAGCTTGCGCACCTGGTTCAGCGTACCCAGCGGATTGGCTCGACGCCAATCGAAGGGACGGCGGTTTTCTTTCGCCAAGGTCTCGGGCAGCATGATAGCGCCGAAGACGCCCGCGGCGATCATGAGGGCGCAGGAGGCAAAGAAGGGCGCACGCGGGCCCAACTCGCCCAAGAACCCCCCGATCAATGGCCCCAGAACAAAGCCCATGCCAAACGACGCGCCCAAGAGTCCAAAGCGCTTGGCGCGTTCGTCGGGGGTCGAAATATCGGCAATTACCGCATTGGCGGTGGCATAGGTGGCTGCCGATCCACCCGCCAACATGCGCGCGATAAATAACAAGATCATGCTGGGTGCTAAGGCCATCAAGAGCTGATCGAAGGCCAGCATAAAGATGGAGACCAGCAAAACAGGGCGACGACCGAAGCGGTCCGAAATATTGCCCAGCGTCGGGCTCATGAGAAACTGCATTGCGGCATAGGTGAAAGACAGCCCCGCCCCCCAAGTCGCGGCCCGCGCATCGTTGAGGCTGGGTGCAATCTGCTGCAGCAAATCCGGCATAATCGGCAAAATCAAACCGATGCCCGTCGCGTTCAACACCATGATCAGCGCCACAAACAGAAGGGTGGAGCGATGGGAAGGGGCGGAGGCGGGCATGCGAAAACCTTGATAACCGAACAGAAAGGGGCCACAGAGCGCCCAAGGCGTCAACAGGTCGCAAATCTGGAACCAAAGTGCAAGCCCAAGCCCCAATCGGGCGTCAATCTGGCCAGCTGGCTACCGGCTTTGCGTGTGGGCGCAGGGCAGGGTCAAGAACGGCGCACGATTGGACGAGACCACGATTCTGGTGCAAGCTGATGGTTCGAAAGGCTCCCTCGCCTTTTGGGGGCCTTTGACCAAAGCCGGAAAGGACGCAGCCATGGCGCGCTATCGCAAGGCCCTGCCACAACTCGGCGGTTCGCTCTATTTAGCCTATACCGGGATGGAGACCGACCTTCTATTCAATCAGGGCATTGATCTACCCGGTTTTGCCGCCTATCCCCTGCTCGAGAGCCAAGACGGGCGAGCGCTGCTGAGCCGCTATTTCGCTGATCTGATTGCGCTTGGGCAGGAGACCGGCACCGGTGTCATTTTAGAGAGCCCTACCTGGGTCGCCAATCGAGACCGTGGTGCGCCGCTTGGCTACAGCGCACAGCGCCTGTTAGACCTCAACCGCCAGGCCATTGCGCTCATGGAGATAGTTCGCGACACCGCTGGTGATCTACCCAGCGTGCTGAGCGCCAACATCGGTCCGCGCCAAGACGCCTACGCGCCCGAACAACAAATGAGTATCGATGAGGCCCGGCGCTATCATCGCGAGCAGATATCAGTGCTCGCGGATACGGCGGTCGATTTGGTCAGCGGCTACACCCTGGCCTATCCCGCCGAAGCCGCAGGCCTGATTCAGGCGTGCCGCGAATTTGACCTTCCGGGCGTCATTGCCTTTACCGTTGAGACCGACGGCCGCCTTCCCACCGGCGCCACGTTGCCAGACGCCATTCGCGAAGTCGATCAGGCGACCGACGGCTATGCCGCCTACTACATGATCAATTGCGCCCACCCGGACCATTTCGCGGCGCTGTTGGACGGCGCACCTTGGATGCAGCGACTGCGCGGCCTAGTCGCCAACGCCTCGCGCTGTAGCCACGCCGAGCTCGATGAAGCCACCAGCCTAGACGACGGCGAACCGCAGGAGCTGGGGCAAGAATTGGCGGCTCTGCGCCAACGATTCCCACAGCTCAGCGTGTTGGGGGGCTGCTGTGGTAGCGATATGCGCCATTTGCGCCAAATCGCTCAAGCCGCGAACGGGGCGTGCTAGCGCCACGGAGGGCAGCGCCCGCCTTAGCCCCGCCGAGCGCTGCCCCCAATCGGGACAAGGCAGAAGCCCGCACAAAGCTCAAACAAAACAGCGGGGCCGTTTGAACGAGCCAGGACGCATTTAGGCTGGCCTGACTAACACGGCCTTGGTCTAATCAGCGCGCCGTGGTGATTGCTTTCGTCTGTTCAAAGATTGAAGGCCATGTCCAAGCGCTGATCGACTCCTTTGGGATCGATGCGCTCTTGGTCTCGGCAAAAAAAGCATGTCGGTCCGACCCGAAAGCGGCCATTACCAACGGCAGCCAATGCCAAAATAGCCAGTAGCAAGGCGACCAGTACCATGGCGACCAGCGCCTGGGCGGACAATCAAGACCATGCAACAACCGTAGGACACAAGGGCCAGAGCGCACCGGATGCGCTTAGCAAGGCCCTTAGGCAGAAAGGATAGACGTGACTGAGCTGGACAAACGCGCCCTACGCAACGCCTTTGGCTCCTTCATGACCGGCGTGACCGTTGTCACCGCGCTCGATCAGGACAAAGCCCCCATTGGATTTACTGCCAATTCCTTCACATCGGTGTCGCTGGACCCACCTTTGTTGCTGATATCACTGGCCAAATCCTCGAGCAATCTGGCGATTTTTGAAGCTGCGGACGGTTTTGCGGTCAACATTTTGAGCGAACAACAGCGCGGCTTGGCCAACGTCTTTGCCTCGAAGGTCGAAGATCGCTTTGCCAAAGTGGCCTGGTTTCGCAGCCCCGATGGCCGGCCACTGTTGAAAGATGTCTGCGCTTGGTTCGATTGCAGCATGCACCAACAAGTCGATGCGGGCGACCACTTGCTGTTGATCGGCCACATCCAGGCTTTCGAACACGACCGCGAACGCGATGGTCTTGGCTATGTGCGCGGCGCTTTTTATCACCCCAGTTTGATCGAGCGCGCAAGCGCCTCGTTGCGCTCGGATAAGCCTGTGTCCGTGACCGCGGTTATTGATCGCGAAGATCACGTCTATCTTGAGCGCGCCGAGGACGACAGCCTGCGTCTGCCGCGCCTTCCCTTGCACGCGGGCGAAGGCCACCCGCAGGCCTACCGCCGTTTGTTGGGAAGTTTGGGGCTAACAGCCTCAATCGGCTTTCTGTTCTCGGTCTACGCCGACGCCGAAGGTCAGCGCCAGACCGTGGCCTATCGCTGCGTGTCTGAAGACGGGACACCGATTGGCGGGCGCTTCTTTGCCCAAGAGGAAATCGATTTTGACGCTCTGTCTGATCCCGATACCCGCTTTGTGCTGCAACGCTATTTTGGTGAGAAGAGCCGCGGCAACTACGGGATCTATTTCTCGGACCATTTGCTGAGCCCAGAAAAAGCCTAGCGCAAGCCGCGAACGAGTGCCAACCCGTGTGAGCATGGACTTGCGTTAGAAATCAGTCATCTAGAGTGGATGGGCTGTTGCTACACCAGCGCTCGACGCTCTAGCCGAGAGCGTTAGGCTTTGATGCCGGGCCACTGCGCCGGGCTCTGGCGCCGGGCTCTGGCGCCGGACCACTGAGCCCGGTCGAACGACCAAGGCAACGACAAAAGGGCCGAGTGCGCTGGCACCCGGCCCTAAATTTTGTCTTCCGACGCTGCGCAAAGCAGGCGAGGCGCTGGCCTTAAGCGGCCGCGCGGCGCTCGTCCTTACGGATCTTCTGGACGATACGGCGCTTGATCTTCAGCGCATCGGGGCCAAGCTTGGTGTCGGCGGTGTTCAACAAGAAAGCGTCCAGGCCGCCCTTGTGCTCAACAGAGCGCAGGCCGTGCATAGAAATCTTGACCTTGACCATTTCGTCCAGCGCTTCTGACAGCAAAGACTTGGTCTGAATGTTCGGCAGGTAGCGGCGGCGTGTGGTATTGTGCGCGTGGGAAACGTTGTTACCGGACTGCACGCCCTTTTTCAGAAAATCGCAACGACGAGCCATGAGTTTCTCTTCATCTCTAAAGTGTCAAAGCCAAAGTTGAGCCCCGAGGCAAGGTAGAGCTCATGGTCCGAGCCGGGCCGCAAGTCGGCGTTTCAGCCTGCCATTGCAGAGCGCCCAGGGAGTCGCTTTGGCGAAAATCGGACGCGTGTGATAGGCAACAACGCCCCCTATGGTCAAGGATTATCTGTCTTGACGGCGCGATTCCAGGCGATTTGCGCGAAATCTATCAGCCAAGCTGCTACTAGGCTGCTACTAGGCTGCTACTAGGGCGCTCGTAGAGCGCTTGCTGGCGTTGGCGCTTCGCCCGGTTGACCAGATTCGCCACCCCACTGCGGGTGTTCGCCAGCCTAGCGCACCTCGGGTGCCACCGTCTGCCAATGCGGATACCAAATTTGTATCTGTTGCGGCTTGATTTGCGGCTGCCAGACCCGAATCGCTCTTTGTCCTTGCTGTTGTTGCCAGTGCAAACGCCAAACCGACGTCTCGACGGGCTCCAGAATCAAACGCGGGCGATAGGTGATCGCCGTGACCCGCTGATAGCTCGGCTGCAGACTGGGCAGGCTTTGTTGCGCCCAGACCGGCTGCAGCTGCCATTGCGGCACCGTCAGCGTCTGTTGGCGGTATTGAAGCTGCACTTGGTGCGGATGCCAGTATGTCACGACCGGCCCTTGGAGGGCAGAAGCGCGCGGTGTTGGCGCTTGCGGCTCGGCCATAGATTGGGCTTGAGCTGCGGTAGTGAGGACGGCGACCAAGCCAAGTCCGACTAACAGGCCAGATAGCGCGTAGCGGCCACGTTGGCGCGCCAAAGACGGGCTTAGAAGCGGCGGTAGACGTGGGATCATGGGCTCCTCCTTAGCCAAACGCGCACCCGGCCCGCGGCGAGGGTCTCGTTCTGGCCTCGACGCTCAGTGCGCGCCTATGTCGATATCCGACGCGCCCCTGATTGTGCCCCAGGTTGCGTCCCAGGTTGCGTCCCTGGCGTCAAACCTCAACCCGTCGCTCGGCCTAAGGCGATGAGCACCGCAGGCACGAGCCCAGCGCCCCTAGTTATCGACGACCGGCTGAAAGACCGTGCCGGGCGCGCCGGCGTAGCCGATGGGCACCACGACCGGGCCGCCATCTTGTTGCGGCGGCAGCACGCCACCAGAGCGCGTGCCCTGCTGGGTCACATCCCTGTTCATGGCGGCCTCGCTTGCATGAGCGGGCTGTTGATAGACCACCGGCACGCCTGGCTCACAGTAGACCGAGGCGTCGCCTTGAACCTCAACGTAATAGAAATAGCCCGAAACGTCCGGCTCCGGGTACCACTTGCCGTCGATGATGACCCCCAGTCCGCTGGTTCCCTGGGATGCCGGCAAAACGGGCTGGCCGTTGGGCGCCACGTAGTAGGCCTGGTTGGCCACCTGGCCTTGCGGCAGCGTGTTGACGATCTGCGGCGGGCCACCCGCGAGCGGGGCTTGGCTTGTAACGGGGGCCGCGCTCAGATGGGCGGGCTTGTCCATCACGGTATAGCAGCGTTGCTTGGCCATATCAGCGCGCGCCTGACCTGCCAGCGCCAGACCGAATGCCAGCAGCACAAGCCCGGCCAGGATCCCCAAGGGACGCAGGTCCAGACGGCGGCTCTTGGCGACCACGCGCGCCGCAAAACGGCGCTGCAGGCGATTGCGCGGCGTGCTTGAAGAGCGGGGATCGGGGAAGGTCATGGATCTTTCCTTAGGTTTAAAGCGCAATAGGCCGTCAGGCTCCGCCAACGGCGGGCTCAAACGAAGATATACTTTACCTAAGGTTAGTATGGGGCCAAGTTCAAGGCCTGGCCACTATCAGCGGAGTTTCACGGACAAGCGCTTGGAAAGGCTCGCATTTTGCAATGCAATCTGGGGTTGATGCCGGTGCAGGAGCACCGCTAGTCTGCGCTTGTCGCCGGATTGGGCAGCCATTGGCTCAAAAAGGCCGCCGTGCCCGCGCGATCGCCAGACTCGGGCTCGACGCCAAAATCCCAACCGCCTTCTTGATCGACGCGCAATTCGGCAAACTCGAAATGCCGGTGATCCATGAGGTGCGAAGGCACCAGGTTTTGCAGCGCCTTGAACATAATGTCAGCGCGGCCTGGGTAGCTCTTCTCCCAATCCTGCAACATGGCTTTGATGTTCTGGCGCTGGAGATTTTCCTGCGAACCGCAAAGATTGCAAGGAATGATGGGATAGGCCATAGCGCGGGCAAACCGCGCGATATCCTTTTCAGCGCAGTAGGCCAATGGCCGGATTACCATCAGGTCGCCCGTGTCGGTCTTCAGCTTGGGCGGCATGGCCTTCAGGCGACCGGCAAAGAACAGATTTAAAAAGAAGGTCTCAAGGATGTCGTCGCGGTGGTGCCCCAGAGCGATCTTATTGCAACCCAACTCCCGCGCGGTGCGATAGATGATGCCCCGGCGCAAGCGCGAACACAGCGAGCAGGTGGTCTTTCCGGCCGCGATCTTGTCTTTCACGATGGCATAGGTGTCTTCGGTGACGATGCGGTAGGCCAAGCCCGTGGTTTCAAAGTAGGCGGGCAATACCTCATCGGGGAAACCTGGCTGCTTTTGATCCAGGTTCATCGCCACCAGCTCAAAATTCAGCGGCGCGCGCTGAGCCAGGTCGGCCAGAATAGTCAGCAGCGTGTAGGAATCTTTGCCGCCCGAGCAGCACACCAGTACCCGGTCGCCGTCCTCGATCATATTGAAGTCGATGTTGGCCTCAGCCACGTTGCGGGTCAGGCGCTTGCGGAGCTTGTTGGTATTGGCCGAGTGGGGATCGGCCACGGCGTCTTGCCCTTGGAGGCTTGGTCCCTCTGATCGGGAAGCCTCAGCGGCAGGCAGCGGTGAAGATGCGGTTAAGGGCGAGGTCATAGTCGCGACTAAATATGCAGGCGGTGAGAAAGGAGCTTGGCGCAGGTCATAACCGCTTTGGCGCGCCATTCCAAGCGTGGCGCATCGCGGGCCTGGTCGTTTTGGGGGCAGACGAGCGCGCCAAAGGCTGACTATTGCTTGGGCATAGGCCCGGCCACAAGCGCCGGGTCAACCCGAACACCGTTATAGGTGATGCGCCAATCCAGGTGCGGCCCGGTCGAACGGCCCGTTGATCCCACTGTCCCAATGACAAAGCCCTTGGGCACGTAGTCGCCCTCGCTGACGTGAAAGGCCTTCATATGCAAAAAGGCCGAGTTCAGCCCGTAGCCGTGATCTAAGATCAGCGTACCGCCTGAATAGTAGTTGTCGGTGTGGATGAGCCGCACCACACCATCGGCAGGCGCACGGACCGAGGTGCCCTCTGGCCGCGCGATATCAATGCCATAATGCGGCGTCTTTGGCGTGCCGTTCAGCACCCGCTGTGAGCCATAGACGCCCGATATCCGGCCCAGCAGCGGCCATTCGATGCCGCTATCGAACAAGGGATAGGGCGTCATAATCGCCCGAGCGGCCTTGATCTCCGCCACTTCACGATTGATGCGCGCTTGCAGCTCTGCTTTGCGCGGCGGCGTCACTTTGCCGGAAGGCAGGCCGTCGATGCGTTGGATGTCAAACTTGCGCTGCTTGACGGCCAGGGCCAGGGTCTGGCTTTGGCCGTTTGCCAGGGTCTCAACCAGCTCGACCTTGGCCGGAGCATCACGGCCCAAAGCGATCAACAGGCGGCCATCGGGCAGCACGGGCACGGCCTTGCCAGCCACTGTCACTTTAGCGCCTGGCTGGGATTGAGCCCAGATCAGCGCCCCTTGTTGGGCGGCCTCCGGTTTCAGGACGGTAAGCGCATAGAGCGGAGCCCCAAACGTCAAGGCCAGCATTAGGCCCAACGCCAGGCCCAACGACAGGGACACCAGCGCCTGCGCTTGCCGCCATTGGGGCAAACCGCAAGGAGCCCGAGGGTTGGGCTGCGCGGTCAGGTCAGAAAAGAATGGGCGCATGGGCGGCTCCACTAGAAAATTCGCCGCGCCGCCAGGACTTTCTTGTCTCTCGATACTGTAACAAAGAACATGAGCCTTTCGAATTCAGCGAGGCAGGCAGCGACGCGGATTTGGTAGGACAGAAGCCCGCCGTACGGCAGACTAGAGCAGCCAGCCCTGCTTATCGTCTTGGTCTTTGGAACGCGGCTTTTCCTTACGCCCTTCTTTGCCTGAGCGTTGGGCACTGGCCTTTTCAGGCTCAGTTTCGACTGCAGCATCGACCGCGGGCGCGTTAGGACTATCCGGCTCTTTAGCATCGGCGTGTGGCTGTCCTAGGGCAGGCTTGGGTTGCGATTGCGGCCCCGTGGACTCGCTCTTGCCCACGGGATCGCTCTGGCCCAAAGGCTCGCTCTGGCCTAGGGCCTGCACCAGACCCGCGCCATCCGAAAAGACCAACCGCAAACGTTCGCCCGCTGCCAGGGCCGCTGCCTGCGTCACCAAGCTGCCATCGGGACGCTCGACCCGCGCGTAGCCGCGCTCCAGAGCCCGCTTGTCCACCGCCTGATAAGAAGCCATGAGGGCAACCAACTGGCTCAGCGCCTGGCCGTCGCGATCGAGCTGTCGTTGCAGGGCCTGGGCCAAACGGCGCGGGGCTTGCAGGTTGCGCCAATCGCCAGCCGCCGCCCGCAGCATGGATCGGCTGGCCAGCCCCAAGCGCTCAAAGCCTTGGGTTAGGCGGTCTTCAGCGGCCCTTAAGGTTTCGCGCGGATGCAACAATTTCAGTGCCAAACGCTCGACCGCCTGGCTTTTGACCTGGACCTGGCGCTCAAAGCCACGATCCAGGCGCTGAGCCAAGGTGTCACTGCGCTGGTAAGCCAAATCGAGAAGTTGGCCAGGTTGACCAAGACCACGCGCGAGACCAGCCAGAGCCTCCTTGCGGCGCGCCATCAGCGCTTGGCCGCTGCGCCCCAGGCGAAGCCCATAATCCTCCACCCCCAGCAGCAGCTCAGTGCGGACGGGAACCGCGCGCTCGGCCGCCCCGGTTGGGGTCGGGGCGCGCCAGTCAGCGGCGAAATCGGCCAGCGTTGTATCGGTCTCGTGACCCACGGCCGAGATAATGGGCAAGCGACTGTCAGCAATCGCGCGCACCACCACTTCTTCGTTAAATGCCCACAGATCTTCCAGACTGCCGCCGCCGCGCCCGACGATTAAAATATCAGGGCGCAAGTCATCAGGCAAAGCGTTGAAACCGGCAATCGCGGCTGCGATTTGCTCGGCGGCACCTTGGCCTTGCACTTTGACCGGCCACAGGCGCACCGGACGCGCAAAGCGATCGGCGATGCGGTGCAAAATATCACGTATGACCGCCCCCGTCGGCGAGGTCACGACGCCAATCGAGCGCGGTAAAAACGGCAGGCTTTGCTTGCGCTCCTGGTCGAACAGGCCTTCGCCGGCCAGTTTCTTTTTTCGCTCTTCTAACAGTTTGAGCAGTGCGCCTTCGCCTGCGGGCTCCATGGCTTCCAGCACCAATTGATACTTGGAAGAGCCCGGATAGGTGGTCAAGCGGCCCTGGGCGATGATCTCCAGCCCCTCTTCGGCGCGGGTCGAGAGCTTGGCGACCTGGCCCTTCCAACAGACCACGTCCAGAACCGCCTTCTCGTCTTTTAGCGTAAAGTACAAATGGCCAGAGCGTGCATAGGTCGGACGCGAGATCTCCCCGCGCACGCGCACAAAGTCAAAGCTGGTCTCAACCGTGCGCTTGACGGCAAGCGACAGTTCGCTGACCGAATATTCGGTGGCGTTGGGGTTGGGAACCTGGGTTGCAGCCTTGGTCGAGCGAGCGCCCGGCCGCTCCGCTGAGCCTGAAAATTGAAAGCGCGGTGTTGTCATGGCATGGGTTTAGCGCAAGGCGCGGCGTCGAAAAAGCAGCTTATCCACCCCCAAAGCGCAATTTTCCCGGCTAGCCGGCCTAAATGGCCGAGTCAGACGCCTTGTGGCAATGCGATCCCTTTTCTTGGCGCTGGCTTGTTGCTAATCAGGGCGCAAATACCAAAGCGGGGCCGTTCAAGGCCGTCGCACCCTCCCCGAAATTGACCGCAGCGGAGGCGCTCTGCGCCCGATCTGCTCAGGAACTGCAAGGTTTCATTGCTTCCATCATGAACGTTTTGCTTATCGGCTCTGGCGGCCGCGAACACGCGTTAGCTTGGAAAATCGCCCAATCGGCTCAATGCACTCGCCTTTATTGCGCGCCCGGCAACCCCGGCATGCTCGATATGCCCGCGGTCATGGGCGGCAAGGGTCTGGCCGACGGTCCGACCAGCTTTGCCCCGGTCTCGCAAATCGCGCTCAGCGAGCAGGCCGAAATCCTGGCTTTTTGCAGCGAGCAAGACATCGATCTTGTCGTTGTCGGCCCGGAACAACCACTGGTCGAAGGTCTGGCCGATGCCCTGCGCGCGCAAGGCTTCCCGGTCTTTGGTCACGACCAAGCCGCCGCCGAACTGGAGGGCTCCAAAGCCTTCGCCAAGGACGTGATGGCTGAAGCAGGCGTACCGACCGCCGCCTATGGCAGCTTCGATGACCCAGAGGCCGCCAAGGCTTTCATCCGCCAGCAAGGCGCGCCAATTGTCGTCAAGGCCGATGGCTTGGCCGCGGGCAAGGGCGTTGTGGTCGCCGAGAGCCTTGACCAAGCCCTTGATGCCGTCGATCGCCTACACAAACCGGGCGAGACCCTGGTCGTTGAAGCCTTTTTGACGGGCGAAGAAGCCTCCTATTTCGTTTTGGTCGATGGCGATGAGGTTCTGGCCTTCGGATCGGCCCAAGATCACAAGCGCGTCGGCGAAGGCGACACGGGCGAGAACACCGGCGGTATGGGGGCTTATACCCCTGCCCCCATCGTGAGCGATGCCAGAGAGCAGGCCATTCTTGAGACCATCGCCAAGCCCATCGCGCGGACCATGAAGGCGCGCGGCTGTCCGCTGCGCGGCGTTCTGTTTATCGGACTGATGATCGACGAGACCAAGGCTGGCGCCGAGCAAATCCAGGTGCTAGAATTCAACGTTCGCTTTGGTGATCCAGAATGCCAAGTCTTGATGCTGCGCTTGCAAAGCGACCTGCTGCCCCTGTTGGCAGCCGTGGCCAACGGCAAGTTAGCCGACGCGCCCGCGCCGCAGTGGCGCGATGAGGCGGCCATCACCGTCATATTTGCTAACCAGGGCTATCCCGGCAGTTATGAGAAAGGCAGCACCATCGCTGGGCTTTCCGATTGCCCGGCGCTGGTCTTCCACGCGGGAACCGCAGAGAACGAGGCCGGCCAAATCATCGCCACCGGCGGCCGCGTGCTGGCCATCAGCGCCTTGTCACCCCAGCTGGCGGATGCCCAAGCCCTGGCCTATCGCGGCTGCGCTGCCATCGACTGGCCGCAAGGCTTCTATCGCCGCGACATTGCTTGGCGTGCGCTCAAGCAACCAAGCCCCTAAAACAGGCTTCCCCTTTCAACCGGCGCAACAGCGAGTCGGGCCAAGAGCGGAAGCCAGACGGCTCGCGCGGCCCGACCGATCGCGCCAATCCCCTCTCTACTCGACCCAACGAACCGCACAAAAGAGACGATCATGTTCCCTCGCCGCGCCCTGCTTTCCGTTTCTGACAAATCCGGCCTATTGCCCTTCGCTCGCTTCTTGGCCGAGCAAGGCGTTGAGCTGCTCTCGACTGGCGGCACCGCTCGCTTGCTGCAGACCGAAGGCCTAGCCGTGACCGAAGTCGCCGAACACACCGGACAAGCCGAAATCTTGGAGGGCCGCGTTAAGACCTTGCACCCCAAAATTCACGGCGGCCTGTTGGGCGATCGCCGCAAGCCCGAGCACGTCGCCACCATGGAGGCCGAAGGCATCGCGCCTATCGACCTATTGGTTGTTAACCTCTATTCCTTCCGCCAAACGCTGGCCAGCGGCGCCGACTTTGATACCTGCGTTGAAAACATCGACATTGGCGGGCCCGCCATGCTGCGCGCGGCGGCCAAGAACCACGCCAGCGTTGCTGTGGTGGTCGACCCCAACGACTACGCCGCCGTGCAAGAGGCGCTAGCAGGAGCAGAACAGCAAGGCGGTCTTGGCGATGGCCTGCGCCGAAAGCTAGCGCGCAAAGCCTTTGCGCACACCGCCGCCTATGATTCGGATATTGCGCGTTGGTTGGCCGATAAAGATCAGGAAGACTTTCCCGAAGAATTCAGTTTGGCTGGCAAGCGCTTGGCCACCCTGCGCTATGGCGAAAACCCCCACCAGGGCGCGGCTTGGTACGCCAGCGGTAGCCGACCCGAAGGTCTGGCCGCTGCCACCTTGGTGCAAGGCAAGCCGCTGTCCTACAACAATATCAATGACGCCGACGCTGCGTTGAACTTGGTGTCCGAATTCCGCGAACCGGCGGTGGCCATCATCAAGCACGCCAACCCCTGTGGGGTGGCCGTAGGGGCCAATCTGGTCGAAGCCTACCAACAGGCCTATGCCTGCGATACCACCTCGGCCTTTGGTGGCATTGTGGCGGTCAACCGGCAGCTCGACGCCAAGACCGCTGAGCTCATCACGCAGATTTTCACCGAGGTCGTGGTCGCGCCCAGCGTCAGTGATGAAGCCAAGGATCTGTTCACCGCTAAAAAGAATCTGCGCCTGTTGATCACCGGCGATCAGACGCCAGCCAGCGAGTCGAGCCTGATCGTCAAGACCCTGCGCGGCGGCTTCTTGCTGCAAAACCGCGATCAAAGCTGGGCCGATCCCGACAAGATCCATTGTGTCACCCAACGCCAAGCCAGCGACAGCGAACGCGCCGATCTAGAATTTGCCTTTAGAGTCGCCAAGCACGTCAAATCGAACGCGATTGTCTTGGTCAAAGACGGCCGCACCGTTGGCATCGGCGCCGGGCAAATGAGCCGGGTTGACGCCGCGCGCATTGCCACCTGGAAAGCCGGTGATGAGGCCCAAGGCTGCGTCCTGGCATCGGATGCCTTTTTCCCCTTCGCTGACGGGATTCAAATGGCCATCGACGCGGGTGCCAAAGCGGTCATCCAGCCGGGCGGCTCCATGCGCGATGATGAGGTCATCCAGGCCGCCAATGAGGCAGGCCTAGCCATGCTGTTTACCGGCATGCGCCACTTCAATCACTAAAGCGCCGGGCGCTAGAGCGTCGGGCGCTAGAGCGTCGGGCGCCGGTGCTTCAACAGTCCATCCGCTCTCGCTGACCGATTTCTTGTGCAAGTCCATGCTCACGCGTGTTGCCGCTCATTCACGGCTTGCGCTAAAGCGCTGGGCATTAGTGATTCTGGAATTGGGGCATCAGGACCTGGAGCATTGGCCGCTGGCCTGACGCCCGCCGTCGTGCTCCAAGGTCTTGTTTTTAAAGCAAGGCCGCATCCTTGTCCCATCGCGCCTCGTTGGGGGCCTGCGCTTTTGCAGCGCTCTAGAACCCACAGAGCTTAGGCCCCTAGAAAACGCAAAAGAAAAGACCCTCAGAGGCGATTCTGAGGGTCTTTGTCTTTGGAAACAGAAGAACGTTCAGTCAGCCAGTGACCGACGCCCTTTAGGAAGATTTCTTATCCAAGGGCGGCAGCGGAGATGAGTAGGCCATGCGCTTTTCGCGCTCTTTGACCGGATCGCTCCGTTTGCTGGCTGCACTCATGGCCTTCCATACGACTAAATAGCGCACGATGTGCTCCTTTCTCTACAAGTTGATTCCAATATATGCACTAATTGCGCTTTGGCAAGAATTAATTGCATGATTTTTCGCACAAGTCTAAGTTGTCGGAGTCGGATCAACCGGCGCTTCAGCCTCCCATTGCCCGCCAAAAGAATGAAAAAATCCAAAAAACAAGTTATGTCTGCGGAGGCCTTCAAGAATTGGCGCCGCAAGCTTGGACTCTCTCAAAAAGAAGCGGCGAAGGCGCTGGGTCTCAAGCTGCGCATCATCCAGTATTACGAGAAGGGTGAGCGCGATGGTAAAGCCATCGTTATTCCCCGCAGTGTGCGCTTGGCCTGCCAGGCTTTGATTACCGGCATTCTGGACTACGACGGCCAAAGCGTGACGGTTCTGCCCGAAGGCAAGACCTTGGCGTCTGCTTTGGGCAAAGAAAAGACCGACAAAGACGAACGCAGCGAAGAATAGCGCTGGGCGCCATCTGCCGCTGGCCGTCGGAGTCCGTTAGAACGGCCTCGATTGAGCCGTGGCCGAGATCGACAGCGCCGCCCAATCTCCGGCTCACCGCAGCACAGAGAGCCACTTGGCCGCCCTCGTTGTAGGGCCCGGGCACTTGGTTCAATTGACAGGGCCAGGTTGCGCTCTTATGTGTTGGCGGCATTTGACATTCTATATTGGCTGCCATCGGCGCTATATTACCCCCTGAGGACCCCATGCTGCAATCTCTCATCCGCCGTGTCGTCGGCTCGGCGAACGATCGCTACCTTAAAAAGCTGAATAAGGACGTGGTTGCGATCAACGCGCTGGAGCCCGAAATTGAGGCGCTCAACGACGATGAGCTGAGAGCCAAGACCCAAGAATTTCGCGACCGTTTAGAGCAAGGCGAAGATCTTGACGACCTGCTGCAAGAAGCCTTTGCCGTCGTGCGCGAAGCGGCCAAGCGTACCTTGGGTCTGCGCCACTATGACGTCCAGTTGGTGGCGGGTATCGTACTGCACCAAGGCATGATTGCCGAAGCCAAGACCGGTGAAGGTAAGACCCTGACCGCCACGCTGCCCATCTACCTCAACGCCCTGACCGGCCATGGTGCCCACGTTGTGACCGTGAACGACTATCTGGCCCAGCGTGATGCGGCCGACATGGGCAAGGTCTACGGCTTTTTGGGCATGACCACCGGCTGTATCAGCCAATCCATGGGCCTGCCCGAAGACACCCCCTATGACCAGGTCAAGGCCGCGCGTCGTGCCGCTTATGCCTGTGATGTGACCTATGGCACCAACAATGAAATCGGCTTCGATTTCCTGCGTGATAATATGGAGCACCGCAAAGCTGACATGGTGCAGCGCGGCTTCCACTTTGGCATCGTCGACGAAGTCGACTCCATCTTGATTGACGAAGCGCGCACCCCCTTGATTATCTCGGGCCCTTCGGACGACTCGGGCACGCTGTATCAGGCCGTCGACGCCATGATGAAGGGCCTTCAGCCCGAGCACTACGAAAAAGACGAAAAGCAGCGCCAGGTCATCTTTACCGATGAGGGCCTGGAATTCATGGAAGCCCAAATGACCGAACAGGGCTTGCTGGAAGAAGGCCAGTCCTTGTTTGACGCCGCGGCCATCACCATGCTGCACCACGCAAACTCGGCGTTGCGCGCGAATACCATGCTGGAAAAAGACGTGCACTATATGGTGCGCAAAGGCGAAGTGGTGCTGATCGACGAATTCACCGGCCGCGCCATGTCCGGTCGCCGTTTGTCCGATGGCCTGCACCAAGCCTTGGAGGCCAAGGAAGGCGTCAACGTCCAGCGCGAGAACATCACGGTTGCCTCCATTACCTTTCAGAACCTGTTCCGGGGCTATGAAGTCTTGGCGGGCATGACCGGTACAGCGGCCACCGAAGCCGACGAATTCCTGGATATTTATGGCCTGGACGTGGTGGAAATTCCCACCAACCAGCCCATCGCGCGCCTGGACCAAGACGACGAGGTCTATCGCACCTTTGAAGAAAAAGTCGCCGCCATCATCAACAAGATCGAAGAGTGCCACGCCAAGAAGCAGCCGGTCCTGGTCGGCACAGTGTCGATCGAAAAGTCAGAGCTGTTCTCAGAACGCCTGAAGCAGCGCAAAATCCCGCACCAGGTTCTGAACGCGCGCTATCACGAGCAAGAAGCCCAGATCGTCGCCGATGCTGGCCGACCGGGCGCGGTGACCATCGCCACCAACATGGCAGGCCGCGGTACAGACATCCAGTTGGGCGGCAATCTTGATTTGCACCTTAGCCAAGCCTTGGAAGGCGTCGAAGACGCGGCCGAGCGCCAACGCATTACCGACGAGATCAAGCGCGACGTTAGCGAAGCCAAGCAGATCGTCAAGGACGCGGGCGGCCTGTTCGTACTGGGCACCGAGCGCCATGAGAGCCGGCGCATCGACAACCAGTTGCGCGGTCGTTCGGGCCGTCAGGGCGACCCCGGTGAATCGCGTTTCTACCTCTGCCTGACCGACGACTTGATGCGCATTTTCGGTTCAGAGCGCCTCGACGGCATGCTCAAGCGCCTGGGCCTGGAAGAAGGCGAGGCCATCGTTCACCCTTGGATCAACAAGGCCGTCGAAAAGGCGCAGAAGAAGGTCGAGGAACGCAACTTCGAAATTCGAAAGCACGTCGTCAAGTTCGACAACGTAATGAACGATCAACGCAAGGTGGTGTTCGAGCAACGCTTGGAAATCATGGACGCCGAAGAGGTGGTGGACGTGGTGCGCGATATGCGCGAGCAGGCCATCACCGGACTGGTTCAAGCCCATATCCCGCCGGGCTCCTACCCCGATCAGTGGGACGCGCCCGGTCTGCGCCAGGCCTTGATTGAAAAGCTGCGCATCGACCTGCCCGTCGATGAGTGGGCCAAAGAAGAAGGCGTCGCCGACGAAGAGCTGATTAAGCGCATCGAAGACATCTTCAACAAGGTCATGGCAGAAAAAGCCGTCGCCGTCGGGCACGAGACTATGCGCTATGTCGAAAAAGCGCTGTTGTTGCAGCTGTTTGACCAAAACTGGCGCGAGCACCTGCAAAAGCTGATCCAGCTGCGTGACGGCGTTGGCCTGCGCGCCTACGGCCAGCGCAATCCATTAGACGAGTACAAGCGCGAGGCCTTTGGTCTGTTCGAAGAAATGCTGACCAACTTGCGTTACAGTGTCACCGGCTACCTGTTGAACGTGCAGGTGCAAAACGCCCAGCAGCAAGCCGAGGCCGAAAAAGCGCGCGAGGCTGCGGCGGTCGATGACCCGGCCCTGGCCGAAGAAGCCGCGCTCAACAGCACGGCGGCGGGCGGAAGCGCTAGTGACGCGGCATCTGCCGGCGCCGCGAGCGGCGGCGAAGACTGGGGCAAGGTTCCACGTAATGCGCCCTGCCCCTGTGGTTCTGGTAAAAAGTTCAAGCACTGCCACGGCAAGCTGACCTGATTTCGGTACAGCCTGGTTGCGGGCCCTCCTGGAGCGCCGTTTGAAGACCCTCTTGACTTTCGCGCCCAGCGCCTGGGCTCGTTTCCCAAGTCGAGCGCCTAAGCTCATAAAGGCCTGCAGCTCTCTAGAGGGCTGCGGGCTTTTTTGTTGGCAACAACGGATTTGGTTAGAGCAAGCCGCGAATGAGTGGCAATACGAATGAGCATGGACTTGCGTTAGAAATCAGTTAGCTAGAGCGGATAGGCTGTTGAAAAACTAATACCCGGTGCGCTAGCCATTGCGGCTCTTGCAATGGAACCTGTCGCGCTGCCCTGAGGGGTGCCCCGGCAACAGGCCGACCAGCGGCTCGCAAGTGCTGTGCTCCAAACGACCGCTGCTCATAGCGGCGCACGTCCGCTTGATGTTGCGGCCTGGGAGACCAACCCAAAGGTGGCCGGAGATCAGCAGATTTTCATAACGAGCTTAATGTATTCTGGCACATAGTAGAGCACGATCGCCAGCGCCGCCAAAGAACCATAGATGCGGGAATCCTTCTTGGGGTCTTTGACGTCCTTGGCTTTCAGCAACTGATAAGCAACCGTTATAGTCACGAAGCTTACCAGCACATAAATTCCAACGATTGCGAGCAGCAAGAAGACCACAGAGCGTTTCTTTCTTATGACAGGACCAGCCGGTGTGTGGCTCTATTTCGGAGACATCGAGCCTTGTCGGCAGGCATCTGAGCCTGCATAGCCCGCCAGGCCGCAAACAACCGAGCCAATACCTGCGCCTATTCCAGCGCCACCTATCGTCGTGGCAGGATCAGGTGAAATCGCTCCAATAGCTGCTCCCGGCGCTCCGAAGGCCCAGGCCTCAGTACGAGCGCCGTTGAAGATGTCCAAGCCACATTGAGAGAACCTTTTCCAATTCACCGGCGTAGGGGAAGATTTGTCTGCAATCGCTTGTCTTGAGTAAGCCGTTGCAGGTGTTGGGCCGTTGCAGGTGTTGGGCCGTTTTCCGGATAACCTGGGCCGCGCCGAACATAAGCGTGTGGGTAGGTTATCTTGGGCCCAGAGGCTTGTGGACCTGTACGTCGGTGCGCAGGCGATGTGATGGGCTGTTCGACGTGCTTTGAACGCCAGGTGTGTGACCGCACCTTGACAGGTGGATACAAGAACCGTTTCAGGGCTTCGCCGCGCAAGGCTGGGTTGAAAGGTGGCGGGCGCAGCGAGGGCTTCGCACCGTAGGGCGAAACCGAGGCACGCGCCGAAAGCAGATTATTGTCAAGTTGTTTGCCATGGCGATACTCCTATCAGAGGCCTTAGCGACTGCCAAGAAGTTTGTTCCATCTATGTTCGATCGCCAAGTGGCATTTAGCGCCATTGATAGTCTTTTCCTGTTGATTGTTCTGGGCCGGTTCTGCCTCAACGGCGCTCAGGCGGGCGGCGGCGACGGCCGGCCCCGCCAAAGAGAACATAGCCTACAACCGCATATAAAATTGATGCTCCTATCACACCTGGCACGCGCAGAGACAGGCTATCAGCAATAAATATAAAGCTCGTAATTGTAGTAAGACCGAAAATTATCTTAAGGATTGGTTTCATATTCCGTCATTTCGGCTCTAACAGCATTAAATGCAAGTGCACAGGTACCTGTACAAGAACTCATGATCACGCGGTTAAACGGAACTAATGGTGGCGCTTTGATAGCTGGCATCTAAATCGTGTTTTATAAAAATGCACCATAATTGCATTCATTCTCGCAGATAGGTCACATTTATTGCTCCCGAATATGATTATTTCGGATTTTGGTTATTTATTCGCCTATAAGTGATATATATGTGAACCAAAATCATGATAGGCGCAGTAAATGACACCAAATATAGCTTGTATTCCTTCCAAGCTGGTCACCCGCATTAACGGTTGATTTGAGCACGCGGTGGCAAATTTTTTGCTCCGGCTCTCTATGGCATCCACGCCAGGGCGCGCATTGGCTCTGATTTGCCCGTTTTCGTTGGTTGAGTGGGC
>JAUIDR010000029.1 GCA_030428565.1 Alphaproteobacteria bacterium | reverse complement strand
AGCTGTAGGCCGGGCCCTGCAGTTGTTTGCTGAGAAACGAGGCTAGTTCTTTGTCTTCCGAAGCAAAGATTAAGAATGGCTTGGCCATTGGGATTTTGAAACCGAGAGTGTGACCGTGATTCGCTGGCTAGACTCAGAAAGCGAGCCATAAAAAAAAATACATCATAGCCAGCCGATTGTGTCAACGCTCGTTCCTCTGCGCCAGAGCGCGTGCCTTGGGCATGGGATGGTGCCAATGGCGATAGCACCATCTGCCCTCAGCTCTATAAGCGCTAACCCTTGCCGCCCAATTTGCCCAGCAAGCGGGCCCAAGCCTCCGCGCCTAGTTGGAAGCTCTCCAGGTCGTATTTTTCGTTCGGTGAGTGGATTTGGTCGTCATCCAGCCCAAAGCCGATCAGCAAAGAATCCATGCCGAGCAGTCGTTTGAAAGACTCAACGACGGGGATCGAACCGCCGCATCCCATGAGCACTGCCGGGGCCTCAAACGCTTCGCTCAGGGCCTCGCTCGCCAAAGCCACTTGCGGCAAGCTGGTGTCAATCAACAGGGCCGGGTCGCGGCCGTGGCTGATAAAATCGACTTGGCAGTCCTGTGGCACGCGCGCCGTAACGTGGGCGCGGAAGGCTGCGGCGACCTTCTGCGGGTCTTGGTTGGCCACCAAGCGGAAGCTGAATTTGGCGCTGGCTTTTGACGGCAGAACGGTCTTTGAGCCTTCGTCGGTGTAGCCGCCAATGATGCCGTTGACATCGCAGGTTGGGCGCGCCCAGATCTGTTCTAACAGGCTGCGGCCTTGCTCACCGGCCAGCTCTGACAGTCCGATCGGACCCAAGAAGTTTTCCGCATTGACGCCGATGGCATCCCAGCTTTCTTTTTGTTCAGCTGTGGTCTCCAGCACATCGTCATAGAAGCCATCAAGGGTGATACGCCCCGTTTCGTCGTGCAGATCGGCGATGATCTTGGACAAGACACGGATGGGATTCATGGCCGGACCGCCGAACATGCCCGAGTGCAGGTCTTTGTTGGCGGCGGTGATGATGACCTCTTCCAACACCATTCCGCGCAAGCTGGTGGTAATGGCGGGGCGGCGCGGTGCGATCATACCGGTGTCGCAGACCAGGGCCAGATCGGCTTTCAAACGCTCGGCATAGTCCTTCAAGAAAGGCTCTAGGCTGGGCGAGCCGCTCTCTTCTTCGCCTTCCAACATGATCGTAATCTTGCAAGGCAGGCTGCCGGTCTCGCCGATCCAAGCCCGGCAGGCCTCGAGGAAGGTCATCAGCTGTCCTTTATCGTCGGCAGCGCCGCGCGCGCGGATCACTTGGCGTCCAGCCGGGTCCGTATCCATGTAAGGGGCAAAAGGATCGCTGTGCCACAGGTCCAGCGGATCAACCGGCTGCACATCGTAGTGGCCATAGAACAGCAGGTGCGGAGCCTTGACATCATCGGGGCTGCCATAGTGCGCCAGCACCATGGGATGGCCGCTGGTGGCCACAACCTCGGCCGCAAAGCCCATGCCGGCCAGGTCATCGACCGCCCATTGCGCGGCACGCTGGCAATCCGGGGCGTGGGTTGATTGGGTCGAAATCGACGGGATACGCAGGAAGTCGAACAAGCGATCAAGGGCGGCTTGTTGATCGCCACGAAGGCGGGTGAGGACGGGTTCAATCATAGCGGACTTCCTGATCTTTTCGGTGTGTTTGTTCTTGTGCCCAGCAGTTAGCGCCGCGCGCTGGCCGGGGTCAAGGGCAATACCGTCGGGTGGTAGGCCAAGCCGATTGCTTCATGGCGCGACAGTCTGTCCAGGCCGTTTTTGCAGACGTTACGCAAGGGAAACAATGCCGAAGCGCAGCAGTTACACGGCCTTCCCAAATCAGGTTTAGTCCCCGCTAACAAAAGGATAAAACTATGAAAACCTCGCTCGCTTCCGCTTTGATCGTCTCAACCGCCCTGGTCGCTGGTGCGGCCAGCTCGGCGTCGGCGCAAAGCCTGCCACAACCCGTTCAGGACGCGCTCTATGCGGCTTTGGATGATGAATATCACGCCCAAGCTTTCTACGCCGCGGTGATGGGTAAATTCGGAGAGGCTCGGCCGTTCTCAAACATCATTCGCGCCGAACAGCAACACGCCGCCATGGTCGCGAACTTGTTGCAGTCCTATGGCCTCAGCGTTCCGGCCAACCCCTATACCACGGGTGCTAAGGCGCTGGAACCGGTGCCTGCCAGCTTGCAAGAAGCCTGTTCGGTTGGCATCTCTGCCGAAATTGCCAACGTCGCGCTTTACGATGAACAACTGCTGCCGGCTGTCAGTGGCTACGGCAATGTGAGCTTTGTCATGCAGCGCTTGCGCGATGCCTCTGAGGATAAGCACCTGCCTGCCTTTGAACGCTGCGCTTCCGGCCAAATGGGGCAAGGGGGCCAAGGTAAAGGTCAGGGCCAAGGTAAAGGTCAGGGGCATGGCCAAGGTAGCGGCAAGGGCCCGGGTTATAGCCAGGGCTACGGCCAAGGCCACGGCGGCCAGGGACGAGGCTGGCGCCATGCTAGCTAGGCGGCGTTGAAGACGCCCGCAACGCGACCTAATCAGTTGGACTCAGCAAAAAGAGGCGGTGCCTAGTTTGGGCATCGCCTCCCATGTTGATGGGCGAGATTTGACCAACCCAGATATTGCTACCCCAGATATTGCTAACCCAGATATCGCTAACCCAGATCGCTCAGCGTTCGCCACCGTCGAGCTTGTCGCTTCGTGGTACTTGCGCCACCAAAGAGCGGCAGCCCGCGCGCTGGGCCAAGGTCGCGAGCCAGTCGGGTAGATCCTCGTCCGTGACCATCAAATCGATCTCAGAGAGGGGGGCAGACTTAATCATGGCGCGTCGGTCAAACTTGGTGTGATCGGTGCCCAAAAAGACCTTGCGGGCGTTTTCGATCATGGCTTCAGAAGCGCGCACCTTCTTGATATCGAAGTCAAGAATATAGCCCGACCGGTCCAGGCCCGAGGTGCCGATGATGGCATAATCACACAGATAGCGTTTGATAGCGTGCACCGCCTCTTCGCCGACGGCCGCACCGTCTTGCGCGCGCACGACACCGCCGGTGACGATGGTTTCGAAATCGTCGCGGTCCGCCAAGACCTGAGCGGCTTCAAGGTTGTTGGTGACAATGCGCAAGTTGGAGCGGTTGCGCAGCGCGTGGGCCACGGCGGTCATAGTGGTGCCCACGTCCAAGAACAATGAGCAATTGTCGGGGACTTCAGAGACCAACGCGGCCGCCACTGCTGCCTTGTTTTCCGGCAGCATTTTGCGCCGTGCCTCGTGGCCGATGTTCTGCGCCTTAGACGACTGCACCGCGCCGCCGTGGAAGCGCTCCATCAGCCCCAGATCGCAGAGCCGGTTGATGTCGCGCCGGATGGTCTGCTGGGTGACCTGGTGCTCCTTAGCGAGCTGTTCAATCGATACGTAGCCCAAGCGTCGCAGAGCGGCGACAATCTGGGTCTGCCGGTGGTTCAAATGAGCGTGGTCTTGAACGGCCAAAATGTTTCCTTTCGATCAGGCGGCACGGCAAAAGCTGTTCGTTTATCTAGGTCTGCCGCGAAATGCCGCGAAAGCCAAGCTACAATGTAACAATGCGAACCATATTGGTCATGCCCACCTTTCCAAATGGAACACCAGCGGTCAAAACATAGCGCTCGCCTTTGGTCATCAGATTGGATTGCTGGACGATTTCATTGGTCTTTTCCACCAGTTGATCCAGCCCGTCGATCCGATCCGTGTGGACGCAGTGCAGGCCCCAGACCAAGGAGAGCTGGCGCGCGGCGTCTTGAGCCGGTGTCACGCAGATGATGGGAACGCTGGGCCGTTCGCGTGCGGCGCGCAGCGCCGTATTGCCCGAGCGGGTGTGGGTGACAATCAGCTTGGCATCAACGCTCTGTGCCACCCGGGCGGCGGCGTCAGAGATGGCATCTGTGCCGGTGTTGTGGTGCTCCACTTCCAGCGCATCCAGGCCGGCTTGATAGAAGCGGCTCTCCTCTGTACGCTCGATAATGCGGTCCATCATTGAGACCGCTTCAAGCGGGTACTGCCCTGCCGCGCTTTCTGCCGACAGCATGACCGCATCGGCGCCCTCGTAGACCGCCGTTGCCACGTCCGAAGCTTCGGCTCGGGTCGGGGTGGGGGCGGAGATCATGCTCTCCAGCATCTGGGTGGCGACCACCACAGGCTTGCCAGCGCGCCGACAGCGACGGATGATGTCCTTTTGCAGGTGCGGCACGTCTTCGGGGGGCATTTCAACGCCCAGATCCCCGCGCGCCACCATGATGCCATCGGCGAGCGCGATAATTTCGTCAATGTGCTGAATGGCGCTGGGCTTTTCGATTTTGGCCATCAGACGGGCGCGGCCTTTGATGATGTCTTGGGCCTCGCGAATGTCGTCGGGGTGTTGAACAAAAGACAAGGCCACCCAATCAACGCCGATCGACAGGCCAAAATCCAAGTCATCGCGATCCTTGGGGGTCAGCGGCGAGGTCTTCAGCACCGTATCGGGCAGGTTGACGCCCTTGCGATCAGAAATCATCGAGCCCGCGATGACTTTGGTTCGGATGCGGTCCTCACTCAGTTCGGTGATTTCAAGGCGCAGCTTGCCGTCGTCGACCAGCAGGGTCTGCCCAACCTCGACGGCCTCAAAAATCTCTGGGTGGGGTAGGTGAACGCCCTCAGCATCACCTTGACCCTGTTCGCGGCGCAACTCGAAGCTCTGGCCGCGCTGCAAAGGCTGCTTGCTGCCCTCAAAAGTGCCCACGCGTAGTTTGGGCCCCTGCAGATCCATCAATGCCGTCACCGGATGCCCGGTTTTGGCTTCCAAATTTCGAATCGCCTTCAAGCGTTTTTCGTGATCGGTCTGCAGGCCGTGGCTAAAATTGAGGCGAAAGGCGTCGACGCCCGCCTCATGCAGGCGCGCAATCATGTTGGGGGACGAAGAGGCGGGGCCCAGGGTTGCAAGGATTTTGGCTTTGCGGTTGCGGCTCATGCAAGAGTCACTTTCTGAAAACGATGCGGCGTGAGAATGCGCGAAGTCTAACAGCAAGCCCGCTGTTCGGAAGCGAAATATTGCCTCATCCCGTGAAAAATGTTGCTTTTCGAACATTTTCGGTTCATTTGATGACAAAAGTTCATGTAAGGAAAAAGACAATGGCCTTGAAAATCGCGATTAATGGTTTTGGTCGGATCGGTCGCTTGACCTACCGGGCCTTGCTGGAAGCGGGGCGAGACGAGCTGCAGCTCGTCGCCGTCAACGACTTGGCGCCCGCCGATATGTCGGCGCACTTGCTCAAGTACGACTCGGTCCACGGCACGTTGGCCAATTCTATCGAAGCCAAGGACGGCAGCTTGGTCGTCGACGGTCAAAGCATTCCATGCCTGGCGGTGGCGAACCCCGCTGAGTTGCCTTGGGACAAGCTGGGCGTCGATCTGGTCCTGGAATGCACCGGGCGCTTTAGCTCTAAAGAAACCGCCAGCGCGCACCTTGCCGCGGGTGCCAAGGCGGTGCTGGTCTCTGCGCCCTGTAAGGAAGCCGATAAGACCATTGTCTTTGGGGTCAACCACGGCGACTTGGGCGCTGATGATCGTGTCGTTTCCAACGCTTCTTGCACCACCAATTGCTTGGCGCCGGTGGCTCACTTGCTTCAACAAGGTGTTGGCATTGAGCGCGGTTTCATGACCACCATTCACGCCTATACGGGCGATCAGCGCCTGATCGACACCGCCCACAAAGACCCCCGGCGCGCCCGCGCGGGCGCCTTGTCGATGATCCCCACGTCGACCGGTGCCGCAAAAGCGATTGGCTTGGTACTGCCCGAGCTAGCCGGCCGCTTGGACGGCAATGCGGTGCGGGTGCCGACCGCCAACGTTTCAATGGTGGACCTGACGTTTGATGCGGGCCGCGATACCAGCGTCGAGGAAATCAATGCCTTGGTCCGCGCGGGCGCAGAGGGTGCGCTCAAAGGCGTGTTGGCGGTCAATGATCTGCCGCTGGTCTCCTGTGACTTCAATCACAGTGCCGTAAGCTCGACCTTCGATGCGACGCAGACCCAAGTCGTGGATGGTCGCTTCGTCCGGGTGGTGAGCTGGTACGACAATGAATGGGGCTTTTCCAACCGCATGCTGGACACGTCGCTGGCCATGGCGAAGGCGCTGGGGCTCTGAAGCGTCGAGCCGACCAAATATGTCAGTTTGCAAAAGGCCGGGGCTCTGCTCCGGCTTTTTCTTTGACCTCAACGCAACATTAAGGCGGCCAGGCAGAACAGCGCACGAGAACGTGCAAAAAATGCGCAGAAACGCGCAAAAACGCTATGCAAGCGCATCTGCGAAACAGAACATCTTTTCGAAGAAAAAATGGTGCCAGGAGGCGGACTTGAACCGCCGACACACGGATTTTCAATCCGTTGCTCTACCAACTGAGCTATCCCGGCATCCGGCCAACGCGGCGTCTGCGCGCGCTGTGAGACCCGCTTATATGAAAGCGCTCTTGGACTGTCTACATCTTTTTTGACCCGGCTTTGTGAAACTTATCCTCACGATAGATTTGGGCTGTAAACCGGGCATGACATGGCGCAGAATGCGGACCTATCTGTTCTAGACCGCTGGGGCAATCCCCTTGCGTTTCATAATCTGGGAAGAGTGCTCGGCCCTTGAAAACGTGAATTGATCGACGCTGCGAATTGGCGTCTTTGTTGGGGCCGACACAAAATTATGGATCAAGATTTGCCTGACGTGACCCATGCTGCGCATGCGGGGGCGTGGCGGTGAGCAATGCTCCAGGAAGGACACGGCTGTGATTAAACTCGATTACTATTTCACTCTGATTTCGCCATTTAGCTATATGGGCCACCGCCCGCTGCGCGCCATGTTGCAGTCTTTTGACGTCGAGCTGGCCTATAAGCCCGTGCGCTTGGCAAAAATCTTTGAAGCCACCGGCGGACAGCCGCCCGCCAAACGCCATCCCAACCGCCAAGCGTGGCGATTGGCCGAACTCAAGCGCTGGTCAACGCGTCTAGAGAGCCCCTTGAACCTGCAGCCGAAATATTTCCCGACCGATGATTCTTTGGCGAACGGCGTCGTCGCGGTGATCGGCCAAAAAGATAGCGAACTGGCGGGTGATTTGGCGCAAGAATTCCACGAATTGGTATGGCTGCAAGACCTGGATTTGTCGGACAGCGCGCGGGTCGCAGCGGTCTTGACCAACCATGGCCTGGACGCCGAGGCTGTCTTGGCACAATCGCGCGAAGAGGGGGCGGCCCTGTTAGACGCCAATACGCAAGAAGCCATTGAGCGCGGCGTCTTCGGTGCGCCCAGCTATTGCATCGGTGACGAGCTGTTCTGGGGCCAAGATCGCCTGGACTTTTTGCACGAGGCGCTGCAACGCGCTTCATCAAATGCATTGGCGCGCCAGCTAAGCGCACCCTGAGCTTGGTTGCCTGTTCTTCCAGCGCCTGGCGTTTCACCCTTATCTTCCAGCGCCTAGCGTATCACTATGCGAATTTGTCCAAGACGGGACCATTTTGCAGTGCGCAACACCTTGCTATTGATCTATCACAGGTTGATCTATTGAAGAGTTTGCGGCTGGGTGTTTCCACGGGGATCGCTCAATCTGCGAGCGGGTCGATGTTAACACGCTGATTTGCACGGCCTTTTGGATCGTAATCTGTGCAAGCGATCATGTTCAATCGGGGCGCCACGCCCTCTAAATTCCGGCTGTATGGAGGCCTTATGAGCTTGGATCAAGACGCCATCGTTGTGGTGGTCTTTGATGCTTACGGAACACTGTTGGATGTGCATTCTGCCATCGACAGCCAACGCGATTTGTTGGGCGATGATGCCCAGTCCATCTCCGATCTTTGGCGCCAAAAGCAACTAGAGTATTCCTGGTTGGTGGCGCTTCGCGGCGATTATCAAGACTTCTGGTCGCTGACCGAAAAAGCGCTGGCCTACGCCTTTAAAGCGCACGAGCTGCCAACGGACACGCCCTTGTTCCAGCATTTGCTGGATGTCTATTGGCGATTGGCGCCGTATTCGGACGCGCTGCCGTGCCTGACCTGGCTAAAAGAGCAGGGCTTTAGGACCGCGATTCTGTCGAACGGCAGCCCGGACATGCTGCGCGGCGCCGCAGAAAGCGCGGGCATTTCGAGCCAATTGGACAAATTGATTTCGGTCGATGAGTTGCAAATCTTCAAGCCCGCACCCGTGGTCTATGAGCTGCCGCTGAGCGAATTTGGCGTGGAACGGAACGAGGTTTTGTTCGTTTCGTCTAACACCTGGGATGCCGCCGGCGCCAAGCAGTTTGGCTACCAGGTGGCTTGGCTGAACCGGGGGCAGTCTGGCCAGCTGGACGAATTGCCGGGCACACCCGACGTTGAGGTGCCGAGCCTCGACGCGCTGCCAGATATGCTGTTCTAAGCGCACCGCAAGCGGGCGGCAAAGATGATCATGGACACAAAGCAAACTGGCGATGCAGAGGTCGCCGGGTTGATCCTGGCGGGTGGCCAGTCGCGCCGTATGGGCGGCGGCCACAAGAGCCTGCTGGCGCTGGGCGATGACAGCCTGCTCGGTCATGCCATTATGCGCCTTGCGCCGCAGGTTGGGCTGCTAGCGCTGAGCGTCAACCAAGATTTGCAGCGATTTGCGGGCTTTGAACTGCCGCTATTGCGCGACCGCCAGGCCGACTTTGCTGGGCCATTGGCGGGCGTTGAGGCTGGGCTCGCTTGGCTGGCCCAGTCTGACGGCGCCGCAGCAGAGGCGGGGCGGCACAAGGCCCGCCCACGATATCTGGCATTGGCCTCGTGCGATGCCCCATTTTTTCCCTTGGACCTGGTCGAGCGGCTCAAGGCTGCGCTGGACGCTGAGCCGCAAGCGGCGGTGGCCATGGCCGTCAGCCAGGGGCGTCACCATCCGGTCTTTTCGCTTTGGTCGGTGGGTTTGTGGGAAAAGTTGCAGCAAGCTTTGGCGGCGGGTACGCGCAAGGTCGAAGCCTTCACTGAGCCCCAGGGCGTCGCCTTGGTGGAATGGCCGTTGGTGTCGGTTACGTTGGACGGTCAGGCGCGCGTGCTAGACCCCTTCTTTAACATCAACCGGCCCGATGATTTGGCAGAAGCACGGCGTTTGCAGCAGGCTCTAGAGCAGAGCGCTAAGACCCAGCAGCTGTAAGCTGCGGCCGGTCAAAGCGTTGGGCACCAGGCCGTTGTCACGGTTAAAGGCACGCACGGCAGCGCCAGTCTCTGGACCCATAATGCCGTCAATTTGGGTGATGCGATAGCCGCGGTCCATCAAGGCGCGCTGAATAGCGCGCACATCGACCGCGCTAAGACGGGACAACACGATCGGCTGATCCAGCGAGGAGGCGGCACGCGCCTGCTGGGGGGCGGTGTATTGCGCGGCGGGCAGAGCTGGTGCCGTCAGCGTGTTGATTTCAATTGGCTGCACCAAAATAGGCGTTTGGCCACCAAAGCTGTTGGAGGCCGGAATTTGTGCCAAGCTGGTCGGAGGCGGCGCGGCTACGGCCCGCGTATCGGGCGTCTCGCCCTCGATACGAGCAACTATGCGGTTGGCAGACGAGACATTGAGCGCGGACTGCGTGCTGGGCGGGGCGACGTATTTATCGCGATAGACCGTTGTGTAATCGGTCGGCAGAATTTTGTCGGTGGCTTTGATCGCGCCGCAACCTGTCAGGCCGGATACCGCGATGACCGTTGACGCCAAAAATAACAGGCGCTTCATGGGACTACTCCCCGGGAATCAATGTCTAAAATAAAGGGGCCAAAAATTGCTGCTGGCCGTGCTTAGCTTTTATGCGGCAAGCTGCGGAAGTGCGCAATATGGCGGCGGCCGATTTCCCAAGAATGTCATGATTTGCCCCATGTTTCGCCCGCGCGCCGACGCTCGAGGCAAAATATGGGATATATGTTCAGTTTTGCCGGGCCGCACGCGGCAACAGACCGAGCCTTTGCCCGCCCTAGGCGTTCACCAAAGACGCAACCTGCCGCAGATAGTTGAGAGGTTTGTCATTTGGTTGAACAATAAAATCTTGCCCGACGAGCATCACTATGCTGCGTACCAATTCCGTCTTTTGCCAACCTGTCTTGATGGTGAGTTCGCTAAAAAGTGCTTGAGTTCGGGGGGTTACTTTAAAAGATAGCCTGCGCCTTGGAATATCGCCACGTGCATAGATGGCTTTGCGTTGTTCTGCCCATATGGGGAAGTCACGGCGCGTATTCTCAAGCAGATCCGATTCAGCTTGCAATCGATTAAGATAGTAAGTGATGAGGGGTTTGCGGAACCGCGGCGTTGCTTCTCGATCAATTTCGTAGGCCGCGGTATCCAAGATTTCTATCTCGGGCGCGCGTAGGTTGACCTCCAAGGAGACCGTTGCAGCCTCTCGGGCACGCCGTATAGCCGGTGTTGATTGAGGGGGGACCGACAGGACGGTGCCGCACTGGTCACAAACTGCAACCAGAATATTGTCCACGCTGCCTGAACTGTCGTCGAATGGCACGCTGCGGTAGGCAAAGGTAGTGGAAACTAGATCTTCGCAGTTATCGCAGATGGCTTGGCTTTTATCGCCAGGTCCGTAGAATTTGGTCATGGTAGCCCAATTGTTGCGCGCTTATGAACATGACGGAGGGATTCTCAAGGAAGCAAAATTTAATATACCAGCCATCCCCCTTCAGAATGTAAACCTCTACCGATGGGCAGCTATGAAGAGGGTCGCTGGTATAGTCCGGTCCTTGACAGGCCTTGACGATGCTAGCGATTTGCTCTGCGCTGACTTGGCCCGGCAAGAGGAGGTTTTTGCTGTTGAGATTTCCGCTTCTCGCTGCGTGCAGGTAGTCTCCGTTATCGAGAGCAGCGACGAGCTTTTGCTTCGCTGCTGTAAATCCTATCTTCGACATACGATAACCTTCGTATACTTGCAATAGCCCTGTTCTTTTGCGTTACAGGCCTTATTAGCACCGTCACCCTGAAAGGTAGTTTTAAAATTTAACTCTGAAAAAATAGACGGGGTGCGCAGCAAAAATTGCACGACTGAAACGACTCGCACGCCAACGACAGCCTGCTGACATGACTAGTGGCAGGCTGTTTCGAATGGCTTCGACGGAGTTGATGGCAAAGGGGGGCTGGAAAAAGGCGACTGGAAAAGGCAACTGCGAGCCCAAGAGCTCCCAAGAGCCCCTAGACGCCCAAAAAACACTTAGGGCGGCACACCGGGCTTTCCGCAAACCTAGGCTTCGCCGGCCTTTTCCTTAGCTTCTTGCTGTAGCATCCACATGTGGGCATAGACGCCAGCGCGCGCCAGCAAGCTGTCGTGGGTGCCCACTTCTTCAACGTGGCCGTCCTTCAGCACAATGATTTGATCGGCATCGACCACGGTAGATAGGCGGTGGGCGATCACCAGGGTCGTGCGCCCTCGTGAGACCTGCCGCAGCGCGGACTGGATTTCCTTTTCGGTCGCAGAATCGAGCGCCGAGGTGGCCTCATCGAACAACAGCAACTTGGGGTCTTTAAGGATCGTGCGGGCGATGGCCACACGCTGACGCTCACCGCCGGACAGTTTGAGCCCGCGCTCGCCAACCGTCGTGTCGTAGCCATCGGGTAGCTTCTGGATGAAGTCGTGGATTTGCGCCAGCTTGGCGGCGCGCTCGACTTCTTCGCGGCTGGCCCCGACCTTGCCGTAGGCGATGTTGTAGAAAATGGTATCGTTAAACAGAACCGTATCTTGCGGGACGATGCCGATTGACTCGCGCAAGGTGCCTTGCTGGACATCACGCAAGTCTTGATCATCAATGCGGATGGCGCCGTCCTGCACATCGTAGAAGCGATAAAGCAGACGCCCAATTGTCGATTTTCCCGATCCGGACGGCCCGACGATGGCCAAGGTCTGTCCCGGTTGCACTTTGAAACTGAGATCGTGCAGGATTTGGCGCTCTTTGTTGTAAGCAAAGCGCACGCCATCAAATTCCAGTGCAGCGCCTTCAACCGCCAGCGGCCGCGCATTTGGTGCATCTTGTACTTCTTGATTGACGCTCAAGAGGCTCATCATTTGTTCGATATCGACCAGAGACTGCTTGATCTCACGGTAGACGAAACCCAGGAAGTTCAGCGGAATGTAGAGCTGGATCAACAAGACGTTGGCGGCAACGAAATCGCCCGCCGTTGCGCTGCCTGCTTTCACATCGGTGGCGGCCATCAGCATGAGCAGCGTCGCGCCGATCGCGATGATGATGCCTTGGCCCACATTCAGCGAGGACAAGGAAATACGTGAGCGGATATAGGCCTTTTGATAGGAGCGCAGCGAGCGATCATAGCGCTCGGCCTCGTGGCCTTCGTTGTTAAAATATTTGACGGTCTCAAAATTCAGCAGGCTGTCGATAGCCTTGGTGTTGGCTTCGTTGTCCTGCTTGTTCATTTCGCGGCGGTACTTTAAGCGCCACTCGGTCACAACGATGGTAAAGACGATGTAGGAGGACAGGGCCACCAGGGTAACAGCCGCATAGCGCCAATCGAACTTCCACCACAAATAGCCACAGGCCAGCAAAATCTCAATGATGGTCGGAATGATGTTGAACAGCATGAAATTCAACAAGAATTCGATGCCGCGTGTACCGCGTTCGATGACCCGCGAAAGACCGCCGGTCTGGCGATCCAAGTGAAAGCGCAGCGATAGTGCATGCAGGTGCTTGAACGTGGACAGCGCGATGGCGCGAATGGCGTGAGCGGCCACCGGCGTAAAGACAGCATCGCGAAATTCGCCCAATGCCTGAGGCAAGACCCGCATGAGGCCGTATGCTAGGATCAGTCCAATCGGCAGCGCCAGTGCGAGGTCGCGCTCGATGGCACCGACCGCATCGACGGTCCAGCCCAGCAAGATCGGGACCAAAAGATTGGTAGCCTTAGATAGGACCAAGGCCAGCAAGGCGATGGCGACCAAGGCTCTAAGCGTCCAGCTTTCACGTGGCCAAAGATAGGGAAAGAGGGCGCGGATGGTGCCCCATTGGCTGGTCCTTGCCCCATCGGGGTCCAGATGCGAATCAGAAGAGGGGCGTGCCATGTCGTCCTACGGGTTCTATTTTTCGGAAGTCTACCAGCATCATCTTTGCAGCCGCCCGGCAGCCGCACACATGATACCGGCCAAGCGCACGGTGCTTGCCTATTAAGCGGTTAATGTGTGGTATGGCCCTTGCCTTGGCAAGATGTCGTGGTTCAGTTTGGATGCAATTCCGACGGAAATGCCAATAAATTGCCAAAACAACCAGAACGATCGTTAGGCGTAAGGAGCACCCATGTCTTTTCAAATTCATCCCATCACGGCCGACACCGATCGTGCGCAGTGGGAGGCGCTCTATCGTGGCTATGGCGAATTCTACCGCGTCCCCATGCCGCCGGAAAAGCTGGCTCTCGTTTGGTCCTGGCTCACCGATCCCGGTCACGAGGTTAACGGCTTGGTAGTAGTGCGCGATGAAAAGTTGGTCGCGCTGGCGCACCACCGCGCTTTTGCGCGCCCGTTGGCCGGTGGAACAGGGCTGTTTTTGGACGACCTGTTCACGGCGCCCGAAGCGCGCGCGCAAGGGATCGCGCAAGCCCTGCTGGCCGAGCTGTCACGCCTGGCTGACGCCAAGGGAATGACGCTGGTGCGCTGGATCACCGCTCATGACAATACCGCAGCGCGTCAGGTCTACGACAAGCACGCCCTGGCCACTACTTGGGTCACTTACGACATGCTGCCTTAGAGCCGATCCACTCAGCGAACCAAGCAGTAGGCGAAGGACTTTCGCGCAGTAACAACCTCTAGTGTGAGCTTTTGAGCCGCGCGGACCGCTTGCGTGCCGGAATTGCGGTGAAATTGCGCAAGGCTTGCCACATTTCCTTGCTTTTGCCGGGGGCTTGACCAAGCCTGAAGCCGGTTTTTGAGCTTCTGCAGGCCCATTATTTTCGTTTTAACGCCCACCCATAGGGACCATTTACCGTGCAACACACCATCGCTTTGGTCGATGATGACCGCAATATTTTGACCTCTGTTGCCATCAGTCTTGAAAATGAAGGCTTCGTCGTTCGCAGCTTTACGGACGGTTCAGAGGCCCTTAAGACGCTCGCGGTTCAGCCCGTCGATCTCGTAATTCTGGATATCAAGATGCCGCGCATGGATGGCATCGAAGTCATGAACCGGCTGCGCAGCCAGTCCAACGTACCTGTGATTTTCTTGACCTCGGCGGATACCGAGGTGGATCAGGTCTTGGGGCTGCGCATGGGCGCCGACGACTATATCACCAAGCCCTTCAGCCACCGCCTGTTGATCGAGCGCGTGCGCGCCATCCTGCGCCGCAAGCAGGCCGCCAGCGAAGCCGCTTCATCGGAAAAGAGCGAAGAAGCGCTGGTCCGCGGCCATCTGACCTTGGACCCGATCAAGCATCAATGCTTGTGGAAGGATACGCCCGTCACCTTGACCGTGACCGAGTTCTTGATCCTCAAGTCTTTAGTGGCGCGTCCGGGTCACGTTAAGACCCGCGATCAACTGATGGATGCCGCCTATGGCGAGCACATCTATGTCGATGACCGCACGATTGACTCGCACATCAAGCGTCTGCGCAAAAAGTTCAAGCAGACCGACGATGAGTTCAATCAGATCGAAACCCTTTATGGCGTCGGTTATCGCTACCGCGACGCTTAATCGGAGTTCGCGGGTTCGCCGCTCCTGCTGAGGCTCTGCCATTCGCTCCTTGTCCTGCTTGTGGAGCCGGAGCGACCTGCGTGAGAGCGTCTCAAGTGGGGCTAGCTCCCGCATAGGGCGGGCGATCTTGCTGACTTGCATCGCTGAGCCTTGCTTTGACCGCAAACCAAGCCCATGCTAGGGGCAGGTCCGTCGGGCGCTCGCCTTGGCCTTGGTTTCCTTCGCTGCCGTTGGTATTCGTTGGTTGATCTGACCGCCGCACGGCGCGGACGGCAGAAGCGCCGCCAAGGGACGCACTAAGGGCCCAACTTTGCTTAACCTGCCACGGAACCTTGGTCGCTTGTCCAGTTCGCCATCCTTGTCAGATCGCTTGCGCCAGAAGCTCACGCGCTGGTGGCCGTCGCGCTCTGCGGTGCCCCCGGACGGCGCGGTCGATGCTAGCGATGCCGTTAACAGCGGTGCCGGGGACAGCGGTGCAAAACCCGCGACAGGCAAGGCGCGCAATATCCCCGCAAAACTTGGGCGACTAGCACAAACGGCGCTCAAATTTGCCCTGCGCAGCTGGCGCGGCTTCAGGCTGGTGGCGGGCTTTTTGGGCACCAAGTTTCTGGGCCTCTTGGATCTGTTTCGACCCAAGTCTAAGCGCTTGCCATGGCAGGAATCACGCCTGTCTTTTCTTTACCTGCGCATCTTTTTGATCAACTTGGCTGTCTTGGCTATTCCGATCATGGGCCTGCTGTGGGCCGACCGCTATCGCGAGGCGCTGATCGAAGCCGAGATCGAGTCGCTGCGCCGGGAGGCGGTATTGATCGCCAACTCGTTGGGTGAGGGCGGTGCCGTCATTCAAGAGGACGGACGCCAAGAGTTGGTGCCCCAGCGGGTCAATTATCTGGCGCTGATCTTGGCGCGCAACACCAACGCACGCCTGAGAATTTTCCGCCCAGATGGGGAGCTGTTGTCGGATAGTTTCTTGAGCCATCGCGGGTCTATCCCGATCAAAATTAGTCCGATCCGCGATGACCAGGGTGTGCCCTTTTTGACCTGGTTGTTCGATTTGGGATCACGGCGCTCCAATTTGCCGGCCTATGTCGAGCCAGTCATTCAGACCGCTGCCAGCTATGAAGAAGCCGAAGCCGCGCTGTCGGGCCTACAATCCTCGCAAGTCCGGGTCGATGACGGCGGCAATCTGGTCGTCTCGGTGGGGGTACCTGTACGCGCCTATCGTCGGGTTTTGGGCTCGCTCATGCTCTCGCGCGATCAAACCGAGATCGAAGCAGAGGTCAATGCGGTTCGCTTGTTGATCTTGCAGGTCTTCTTGGTGGCCCTCATCGTAACCATGGTGCTTTCGGTCTACCTCGGCTGGACCATCGCGCGCCCCGTGCGCCGCTTGGCTCTGGCGACCGATTTGGTGCGAACCGGCAAAGCGCGCCAGGTTCCCATTCCAGATTTTTCCTACCGCCGCGATGAAATCGGCGATCTGTCTGTGGCTCTGCGTGAAATGACCGACGCTCTGTGGACGCGCCTCAGCGCCATTGAATCCTTCGCGGCCGATGTCAGCCACGAGCTGAAGAACCCGCTGACCTCTTTGCGTTCGGCGGTCGAGACGGCCAAGATGGTCAAAGACCCCGAGAAGTTCAAAATTCTGGCCGATATCATCATCAACGATGTTGATCGTATGGATCGCCTCATTACCGACATTTCCAACGCTTCGCGCATTGATACGGAGATGTCCCGCACCAATGGCCGCCGCCTATCCATCGTCGAGATGCTCAATACCTACGCCGATTCGTACAACATGACCCGCAAGGACGGGGGGGCGGTGTTGGAGCTGGACATTCCGAAAAAAGACGCGCTGAACGTGCTGGGCCTGGAAGGGCGGCTGGGTCAAGTGCTGCGCAACCTGGTGACTAATGCTGCCAGTTTTTCACCCGAAAACGGGCATATCCACATCTTCGCTGATCGCGTAGAAGATCGCCAAGTGCTGATTATGGTCGAAGACGAAGGGCCGGGCTTGCCCGAAGGTAAGGAAGAAAAAATCTTCAGCCGCTTCTTTACCGATCGCCCCGATCATCAAGGCTTCGGCAATCATTCGGGGTTGGGGCTTTCGATCTGCCGCCAAATCATCGAAGCCCACAAAGGGCAGATATGGGCCGAGACCATGCGCGACGAAAACGGTGAGCCACGCGGTGCCCGTTTCTCAGTCCTGCTGCCCGCCTATCGCGAGCGTCTGCAAGACGCGCGGGCCAATGACGAGGAGACCGACTCAGGCGAGGCCTAATACCGCCCCACAGCCTAGCGTTAGGAAAGTAGCGGTTAGGCTATGGGCTTTGCAGGCCCATGTGACGTGCCCAGAGCGGCGGTCGGCGCCGCTGGCCTTGCTCTTTACCCGCTGACTTGGGTAACATGTGCAGCAGCAGGCTTGCCTGCCGATTGACCCTAGAGCAAAGCCCAAACATTCGTTCTCGATTGCGCTGGGGAATTTGCTATAAAATCAAATCGATAGGGCGCGTTGAGTGAATTTCATTCGACCTAAAGCGTCCTAGCCCGCCCGCGTGTTCCAGCTAGAGGCCGTTTTTGTGACCGCTCCCAACCCTGCCGAACCATCCCAGGACGAAGGCGCCGCTGCTGCGGACCGCCGCCAAGTGATCATCGTGACAGGGATGTCCGGCGCGGGGAAGCAATCGGTGTTGCGTGCGCTGGAAGATCTCAGCTTTGAGGCCATCGACAACATGCCGCTGGAGTTCTGGGCGCAGGCGCTGGCTAACCCCGACCCGGGCGAGCCGGCGGCGGCCCGAAATCAGCCTTTGGCGCTGGGGCTGGATGTGCGCACCCGCGGCTTTGCGCCCGAAGCAGTTTTGGATCTGGTCTCGATCATGCGCTCGCTGCCAAATCTACAAGTCACGCTGCTGTTCTTAGATGCCGATGACGATGTTTTGCAGCGCCGCTTTAACGAAACCCGCCGTCGGCATCCTTTGGCACCCGACCGCCCCTTGAGCGATGGTATCGGCCAAGAACGCCACTTCCTGGCCGACCTGCGCGACCAAGCCGACTTGGTGATTGATACTTCCCGAACCGGCATTCCCGATTTGCGGCACATGGTGGCTTCGCGCGTCGTGGGGCTCTCGCAGGGCGATTTGGCGCTGCACTTCCTCAGCTTTGCCTATAAGGATGGTCTGCCGCGTTCGGCCGATTTGGTATTCGACGTGCGCTTTTTGCGCAACCCACACTATGACCCGGACCTACGCTCGCAGACCGGTCGTGATCCGGCTGTGCAGCGCTATGTGCGTCAGGACGAGGATTTTAATCTATATTTCAAACGCTTAACGGATTTGTTGGGCCTGTCGCTGCGTCGTTACGGGCAAGAGGGCAAGTCCTATTTAACCGTGGCTGTGGGTTGTAGTGGCGGCAAGCATCGCTCGGTCTTTATCGCCGAAAGCTTGGCCGATTGGGCGCGCAAGAAGGGCCACCGTGTCAGCCTGCGCCATCAGGTCTTGGGCCACTTTACGAAATTCGAGCCCCTGCCGGACCCTGTAGGAGACGATAACGGGGCCGGCGCGGTTGCGGGCGGGGACCAGCCCGGGCGTGATGCGGCCAACCCTGCGTCCAAAGGCAAGTCGGGGGCTTGGCATGCAGCCTAACGGAATGCCCGAACCGGCGCCTACGCGTATGCGCGCGACCATCTTGAACCGCCGTGGCATCGACCTGGCTGCCGCAACCGAGATGGTCCGTTGTCTGGAACAGTTTCGCGCGCGCGTCCATTTGGAGCGCCATGGCCGCGAAGCCGAGGCGGACTCGCTGTTGGATGTCAGCGAGTTGCGCATTCCCCAAGGCGCGGTGGTCATGTTCAGCGCCCAGGGCCCGCAAGCAGGTTCGGCCTTAGATGCGCTACAGGCGCTGATCGCACGGCGCTTTGACCTGGAGCCCGAGGACGAGGGTTGATGCCGGATCAAGGCGCAGAGTCTAGCCAAACGGTTGCCAACCAGGCGATTGCCAGCTCAAGCCCGGCGCTTGCCAGCGCCAGCCACCAGCTGGTCGTTAGTGAAGCCGTGTCTGCGGCCTTCGCTAGCCCATTGCTACCGTCTTTTGACAGGGCCGGGTCGCGTGTTGTTGGCCGTGGAGAGGCCGACTGGCGGTCTTGGTTTGCGGTCTCGGATCTAGCGACCGCCAGCCTGGAGCAGGCCGGTCGCAGCCTGGCGCGATTGGCACAAGCGCGCGGACTTACCCCGCCCAAGCTCGCCCTTGATCGCCGTTTGGCCTCGCTCTGGTTTGATCTGACGACCCGGCCCGAGGACTGGCGCATACCCAGCCTCTGGGATCCGTTGGCGGGCAATTATCGGGCAAAAGATGGCTGGGTGCGCTTGCACACCAATGCCCCGCACCATCGCCAGGCTGCTTTGTCGGTTTTGGGGGCGGCTCAGGAGCAAGCCGAGTTGGCCTCACGGGTCGCGGCTTGGGATAGCGAGGCGCTGGAGACAGCGGTCATCGCCGCCGGGGGTTGCGCGGCCAAACTGCTTAGTTTTGCGCAATGGCAGGCCCTGCCAGCCGGGCAAGCGGTTGCCGCTCAGCCCTTGGTGGCCTGGCAAAATCAAGGAGAAACCGAGGCCGCTGCCCAGCACAGTGACGCCCCTGAAGCGACGCCCGAGCGCCCATTGGCGGGGCTGAAGGTCTTGGATTTAACGCGCGTCTTGGCCGGACCGGCAGCGACCCGGCTGCTGGCAGGTTTCGGCGCCGAGGTTTTGCGCATCGACCCGCCGCAGTGGAGCGAAGAGGCGGTGGCGATCGAGATGGCTTTGGGTAAGCGCTGCGCCTTGTTGGATTTGACCAAACAGGCGGACCGGGCGCGTTTCGAAGTCCTGCTCGGCGAGGCGGACCTGTTGGTGCATGGCTATCGCGACGGCGCTCTGGCGGGCTTGGGATATGGCCAAGAGGCCCGACGTCGGCTCAATCCCCGGCTGGTCGATGTGGCGCTCAATGCCTATGGTTGGGAAGGGCCCTGGCGCGAGCGGCGCGGCTTTGACACCATCGTGCAGCAGACGAGCGGCCTGGCCGACTATGGCCGGCAGGGCGACAGCGAGGCGCCACCGGTCATGCTGCCGGTACAGGCGCTGGACCACGCGACCGGCTACCTGCTGGCCGCGGCGGCGTGTGAGGTCTTAGCGGCGCGATTGGTGGGCGGTCGATTGGTCTCGGCGCGGCTGAGCTTGGCCAGGACGGCGCTGTTGTTGTGGCAGACCCGACGGCAAAGCTGCCAAGGCGAGGCCCTCAGCGCAGAGGAGCGCGATTTTGCGCCCGGTGTCGAGCAAACCCCGTGGGGAGCGATGCGCCGGGTTGCCTTTCCGCTGACCTTGAATGCGCAAGGGCCGTGTTGGCCGCGCCCGGCTGGGCCCTATAAGTCCGCTGCGGCCAGGTGGTAAGCCAGGGACTTGCTCGGGCGACGCTAGCTATGCCGACCGGCTATGCAAGCGCTAGAGCCGGGGCGCTGGGGCTATGCCAGAGCCTGTCCCTCTAGTCTAAATACCGCGAGGTATCCGCACCATCGAAGCGCCGCACGGGCACACCTTGCAGTGCGTTTGGCGGACAAAGCCGGGCATTGACCGTGAACTGCTCATCCTCAAGGCTCTGCCAACATACAGTCGCGCCGCAGGTTTTGCAGCGGTGAAAGGCCAAGCTGCGGTCGCCCCAGATGTAGGCGTTCATCGCGCCGTGGGGTGCATTTAACGCCATGGCCGACGCTCGGCTGTAGGCCCAGAGCGGGGCTAAGCGGCGGCGGATGGAACAATTGCAGGCGGTGAGGCTCGGCGGCAGGGCGATCAGTTGAAAGCGGCAAGCCCCACAATGGCAGCTTCATTCAATCACGACGAGCGCAAGCCGCGAACGGGTGGCAACACGCGTGCGCATGGACTTGCGTTAGAAATCAATCAGCTAGAGCGGATGGGCTGTTGCTACACCAGCGCCCGATGATCTAGCCCGCTTCACAGCGGGCCTTGTCATCGCCATGGGCCAAGGTTCGCGCGGGTAGGGTGACAAGGCGCGTCAAACATCAAGGCCGTTTGCCCAAAGAAGCGAACAGGGCCCTAGCCCTTATCGCGCTGTAAGCGAATTACCACGTCAACGCTGGTGATCTTGGTACCGTTGGGGCCTTGCCCGTGGCGGGGGTCGGCTTGGTCCAAGCTGACCGCGATGCGCTCGTTGGGGATGTCTTCCAGCTGGCCGTCGTCTTCATAGAAAAAGTGATGGTGCTGGTGGATATTGGTATCAAAATAGGTGCGCTGCGGATCAATGATGATCTGCTTAATCAGCCCTGCGCGGGTGAGCTGGTGCAGCGTATTATAGACCGTCGCCAGCGCTACCTTTTGACCCTGTTGGGTCAGTTCATCTTTCAACTGCTCGGCGGTCAGGTGGCGATGGCCGCCCGAGAACAAGCATTTAGAAATGGCAAGCCGCTGCTCGGTAACGCGCACGCCACTAGCTTTCAGGCGCTCAGAAATCGGATCGCCAGGGGTCTGGGTGGCCAGTTCGGGTTGTGTAACAACGGTCACGCGCGGGAAACTTCGGTAGGAAAATCGAACATATTCGTGTTAGATGTGACTCATCGCGCCGCAAAACTCAAGCGGTGATGGCGGATTGGCGCTCAATTTTCCGTTTGCAGGCAGGCACGGCGAGATGATTTGTCCGCTTTTAGCGGCGGGTTTTTCTTGCCTAGTCGGGGTGGGGCCCATAGAACGGCCTTGATAGGCGTCATACTGGCAGCCCCTTGGGTTCGTTCAGCTGAGGCCGATTGGCAGGCCAAAATGGCCAAGCGCCAAGGAACATACAGCGGCTTGCTCAACGGCGGCCAACACCAGCAGACAAGCAGGAGTTCATCCTTGACCGATCGCCCTTCCAGTCTTTCCTACGATGACTTGATAACTTGTGCCAAAGGCGAAATGTTTGGCCCAGGCAACCCGCAATTGCCAATGCCGCCCATGCTGATGATGGACCGTATTACGCACATTAGCGAGGACGGCGGCGAATACGGCAAGGGCGAGATCATTGCAGAATACGATGTCACCCCGGATCGCTGGTTCTTTGAATGCCACTTTTACGGTGATCCCGTAATGCCGGGCTGTTTGGGCCTGGATGCCATGTGGCAACTGTCGGGCTTCTTCCTGGGCTGGCTGGGTGGCCAGGGTAAGGGCCGCGCGCTGGGCGTCGGTGAGGTCAAGTTCACCGATATGGTGACGCCCGCCAACAAATTGCTGCAGTACCGCATTATGCCCAAGCGGGTCATTATGCGCCGTCTGATCATGGTCATCGCCGATGGCCAGTTGCTTGCGGACGGAAAAGTGATCTACGAAGCCAAGGATATGCGGGTCGGCCTGTTTAAACCTGACGCAGAATAACCACCTAAACGCTGACTCTTTAGTTTTGGCTCGAATTTGGAAAGTGTTGCTATGCGCCGCGTAGTCGTGACCGGACTGGGCATTGTCTCGTCCATCGGAAACAATCAGCAGGAAGTCTCTGAAGCCCTGCGCCATGCCAAATCTGGCATTGGCATCAATCAGCCGCAGATCGACCACGGCTTTCGCTCGCACGTCGCGGGCAATCTGAAGCTGGATATCGAAGAAGTGCTGGACCGTAAGGAGCGGCGCTTCATGGGTGATGGTGTGGCCTACAACTACTTGGCCATGAAAGAAGCCCTGGCCGATGCGGGTCTAAGCGAGGCTGAAATCTCAAACGAACGTACCGGTATTATTGTCGGCTCGGGCGGCCCATCGACCAAATGGCAGACCTACGTCACCGACACCGCGCGCGAAAAAGGGCCGCGTAAAGTTGGCCCGACCCAGGTGCCAAAAGTTATGAGCTCCACCTGTTCGGCGGTCTTGGCCACGATGTTCAAGGTCAAAGGTGTCAACTACTCGATCACCTCAGCCTGTTCGACCTCGGCGCACTGTATCGGTAATGCTGCCGAGTTGATCCAATGGGGGAAGCAAGATCGGGTCTTCGCCGGCGGCGGTGAAGAGCTGGACTGGAGCCTGACCGTCAGCTTTGACGCCATGGGGGCCCTGTCGAGCAACTTCAACGACAATCCATCGGTTGCCTCGCGCGCCTACGACGCTGACCGCGATGGCTTTGTCATCTCGGGCGGCGGCGGTCTGGTCGTGCTGGAAGAACTGGAAGTCGCCAAAGCACGCGGCGCCAAGATCTATGGCGAGCTGATCGGTTACGGCGCGACATCGGACGGCTACGACATGGTTGCACCGTCCGGCGAAGGCGCCGAGCGTTGCATGAAACAAGCCATGGCCACCATCGGCGGGCGCAAGATCGACTACATCAACGCCCACGGGACTTCGACGCCCGTCGGCGACCGCCAGGAGATGGGCGCGGTACGCAACGTTTTCGGCGATGATATGCCCGCTATCTCTTCGACCAAATCGCTGACAGGTCACGCGCTGGGCGCTGCAGGGGTCAATGAAGCCATCTACTCCTTGCTGATGATGCAGGGCGGTTTCTTGACCAAGTCGGCGCATATCGACGCCGTGGATCCGGAACTGGCGGGCATGAATATCCTTTTGGAGACCCAGGAGCGCGATAATATCGCGACGGTCCTATCCAACTCTTTTGGATTTGGCGGCACCAATGCCAGCCTGATTTTTGCACGCTACGAGGACTAATTACATGGCATTGATGACGGGCAAACGTGGTCTGATTATGGGCATGTCAAACAGCCACTCGATTGGCTATGGCGTGGCCAAAGCGCTCTACGATCAAGGCGCCGAGATCGCCTTTACCTGTCAAAACGATGCCATCGGCAAGCGCATGCGGCCCCTGGCAGAATCCTTGGGCGGTGGCCCGGTTTTAAACTGCGATGTGGCCCAGGACGGCGCGATTGCTGCCACCTTCGGCGAATTGGCCAAGACCTGGCCCAAGCTGGATTTCATCGTTCACTCCTTGGCCTTCGCCGACCGCAACGAGTTGAAGGGCAAATACCTGGATACCTCGCGCGAGAATTTCTTGAACGCCCTGCTGATTTCGGCCTTTTCGCTGACCGAAGTCGCTAAGGCGGCTCAGCCGATGATGAGCGATGGCGGTTCGTTGGTGACGCTGACCTTCTTGGGTTCGCAGCGGGTCATGCCGAACTATAACGTCATGGGCGTCGCCAAAGCCGCTCTGGAAGCCTCGCTGAAGTACCTCGCCTCAGATCTGGGACCGCAGGGTATTCGCATCAACGCGATTTCGGCGGGCACCATGCGCACCATCTCGGGCGCGGCGATTGCAAACAGTCGCTTCTTGTACTCGGAGAGCGCGCACAAGGCGGCGCTGAAGCGCAATCCCGAGTTGATGGAAGTCGGCAACGCGGGCCTTTATTTCTGTTCGGACCTGTCTTCGGGTGTGACCGGCAATACCCACTATGTCGATGGCGGCTTTCACGCTATGGCGCTGGGAATTCCGGATGAGGAAGAAGCCTAGTGGCGTCTCGGTGCTAGCGCTGCATTAATTTTCGCGATGCTTTAATCTTAGCGCGGCTCTGGTTCTGGTTTTTTGGACCTGATTATTGTGGGCCTGACTATTTTATAGCGGGCGCGGCACCGGGGCGTGCCCAGACGAACTCTGCACTCGTCATGCGCGGGCTCGGCTCAGCGCCAAGGCCGCTATGACCCCTTTGGGCTGGTCTTCCAACGGATCGCCCCCTTTCGTTTGACCTTGATTACAACCTTTGAGCGGAAGGGCTTGCACTCAAGGCGGCTTGCGCCATGCTGCGCCTAGCGCAAGACACGAACGAGTAGCAACACGAGTGAGCATGGACTTGCGTTAGATATCAGTCAGCTAGAGCGGATGGACTGTTGCTACACCAGCGCCCGACGCTCTAGTGCTAACCGTTTTGGGTTCGTTTCTTGTCGCTGCCACCTTTCAAACTGGTCCACGTGCCGAGCCTGCGCCTGCGGGCTCCTAGTCTCGCATGCCTCATCAGCCTCGTCGTCGCGCTTGTGAGCCTGCCTAGCTTGCCGTCGTGGAGCCAGCGTGCGGCCATGGCTTGGCAACCCTTGGACGGGCGCATGATCGCCAGCTTATTGGTGCGTCGAACACTGGTTGTGCAGGGGGGGCGCCAGCTCTATCTGCTGCCCAGCGGATCGGCCTACCAAGAATCATCGGGCTATTTGAGCTATCAACGCTGGGGGGTTCTGGGCAATCGTCTGTGTCTGCAAGACCGGCAGCGCTATTGCTATGAGGTCGCGCGGGCGCCGTCTGGATTGTTGCGGGTGACTGACCGCAGCGGGCGCAGCGGTCTGGCGCGTTTGCTCGACGGAGACCCGAACCGCTTGGTGCGCCGCTATGGGCTCAGTCTGCGCAGCGCACTTCAAAAGGGGCAAGTGCGGCTCGCTCGGCGCAGCGGTGACAGTGTCTTGGGCATGGGCAGCGCGCCGTCTGTATGGGCGCAACGTTCGACGCCCTTTGCGCCGCGCCGTCCCTCGCTGGCCCCCGCATACCAGGCCCCCGCATACCAGGCCCCCGCATACCAGGCCCCCGCATACCAGGCCCCCGCATACCAGGCCCCACGCTTTGGCCGTAGCGGCGATCCCGTTGCCAAAGATGGCACGGTGGGCCGCTTCGCTATTCGTCCGCAGGGCCAGCCGTCGATTTTGCCGAATGCCGCTTCTTCGGCCGACACGGGCTCGGGAGCCCCCACAAATTCTGTGGCCAGCACCGCGCCCGATTCCACGCGCTCGCCGACGCAACAGGGTACGGCCGCCTTGCAAGCTCAGCCCCAAGCTGGGCAGGCGACCACGGGTCAAGTTACCAAGGGGCAAGCTACCAAAGTTCAAGATCTTTCGGCACGCTCGATTTTGTTCTCTGAGGTGGTTGATCGCGACCCGGGTTGTTACGCCCAGCGCCAACGCTGCTTAAGTCGTTGCCAGGGGGGCGGTCAAAGCCTTCGTTCCAAAGCACACAACCCAAATCGCTGCTCAACAAACTGCCTAGACACCTACATTTGTACGCGTTAGAGCAAGGGAATGACCAGCTTTCCCGACCGAATTTATCACATGGCGCACGCTGCCGATTGGCAAGCGGCCCAGAGCGCAGACAGCGGTGGCCTCTATCACGGCTCACCCGATGACAAGCGCGATGGCTTCATCCATTTTTCCAGCGCCGAGCAAGTCAAAGGATCGGCGGCAAAGCACCGCGCCGGTCAGCGAGATTTGATTCTGATCCAAGTATCATGTGCGGCGCTGGGTGACGCGCTGGTCTGGGAGAAAAACAGCCCCGACGGTCCGGCATTTCCGCACCTTTACGCGCCGCTACAGGTCTCACAGGTCTTGCGGAGCTGGCCGCTTCCGCTCGGTGAGGACGGCTTGCATGTCTTTCCGGAGCTGTCGTGAACCCGCTGCAACTTCTGCCACCTGAGCCGGCGCATCAGGCCGCTATATGGGCGCTGCGCCATCTGCCGCGGGCTCTGCAGACCGGCTTTGCTGCACCCGTGGTGGATCCACGGTTGTCGAGCCAGCTTTGGGGGCTGGACTTCCCCAATCCGCTGGGCATGGCAGCGGGCTTTGATAAGCACGTCGAAGCCTATAATGCGCTGTTCGGCTTGGGGTTCGGCTTCGTAGAAGTCGGCTCAATTACGCCCGAACCGCAGCCCGGCAATCCCAAGCCGCGCGTCTTTCGATTGCGGGCCGATCAAGCGGTCATCAATCGCTATGGCTTTAATTCCAAGGGGTTAGACGGCGCACGCGACCGCCTGCGGGCAAAGCCAGCGCAGGGCGTCTTGGGCATCAACCTGGGCAAAAACAAGTGGACCGAAGAAGCCGCGCCGGATTATTGCGCGGGCATCCGGGAGCTTGGCCCCCATGCTGCCTATTTGGTGGCAAATGTCTCCTCTCCTAATACGCCGGGTCTGCGCGCCGAACAGCGCCAAGACCGCTTGCGCCCGCTGATCGTCGCCTGCCAGGAAGCCCGCGATGCGCTTGCCACTCGTCCGCCGCTGTTGGTCAAGATCGCACCCGATCTGGAGCCTGAAGACCTGGAAGCGGTCGCCGACTTGGCCCTAGGCTTGGGGCTGGACGGCCTGATCGTCTCCAACACAACGCTGGCGCGCCCAGCTAGCCTCAGTGGTGCGGCGAAATCCGAAGCGGGCGGGCTGTCAGGCTTGCCACTGTTCGAGCGCTCGACCGAGGTCTTGAGGCAGGTGGCGCGGCTCACCAGAGGCCAAGTGCCATTGATCGGCGTCGGCGGCATTCACGACGCGGCCAGCGCCTATGTCAAGATCAAGGCTGGAGCCAGCTTGCTGCAAGTTTATACGGCGCTGACCTATCAGGGCCCGCGCCTTGTCCCAACGATACTAAGCGGCTTGCTCGCGCTTATGGAGCGCGATGGCTTGACCCAAATCAGCGAAGCCATAGGCCAGGAGGTCTAACCCATGTACCGAATTGATGGCCTCGGCGATATCCTGGCCGACTATGATACCTTCGTAATTGACCTGTGGGGCGTCATGCACCACGGCGGCCAGATTCTGCCCGAAGCTAAGGCGTTGATCGACGCCATTCAGCGCGCAGGCAAGCTGCATATGTTCTTGTCGAATGCGCCGCGTCGAACCCAGATCGTCAAGCGGCAGTTGGTGGATCGAGGGCTTGATGAGGGCCCGGCTCAAAACGTCCATACCTCGGGCGAAGAAGGCTGGCATTTTCTCAAACGCAACCCAGCCTCGTGGAAATGCGGCTTTGTCTTCGAGCCCGCAGGCGGCGCTAAGGAAATGTACGACGGGCTGGACATGGCCTGGACCAATGATCCGCAAGAAGCCGATTTCGCGCTGGTCGTCGGCGTGCCGATGGAGACGCCAAACCTTGACGGCTATCACGAACGCTTGGCCACGATGGCCAAGCGGGGGCTGCCTTTGGTCTGCGTTAACCCCGATCTTTGGGTCCGGGTGGGCAATACGCTTCGCATCTGCGCAGGCTTGGTCGCGCAACTCTATGAGCAAGAATTTGGCGGGCGTTCGATCTATTTCGGCAAACCACACGACGCGGTCTATCAGTCGGTGCTTGCCAAGACGGGTAGCCAAGAGAGCTCGCGCGTGTTGGCTATCGGCGATCTGGTGGAGACTGACGTTCGCGGCGGGAGCCAAGCGGGCTTTGCTACCTGCCTCATTGAGGGGGGCGTTCTAGCGACCCGCTTCGGGTTTGGACCCGGTGCGCGCGCGCGTGACATTGATTTGCAAGGCGAGTTTGATAAGCATGAAGTCACGCCTACCTACGTTTCGCCCCTGTTCCGCCTCTAGCAGCCATCAGCCCCAGGAGACCCCATGACCGAGAATTCCGACATTTTGTTGCGTCGCGACGAAGGCGCCGTCGCCCGCCTGACGCTCAACCGTCCGGGCGCCTACAATGCGCTGTCGCTGGCTATGATGGAGCGATTGTTGGAAGAATTTGCGCGCCTTGATAGCGATACCGCCATCAAATGCGTGGTCATCGAAGGCTCGGGCCGTGGCTATTGCGCCGGTCATGATCTGAAAGAGCTGAAGGCCAACCCCGGCGTCGAGTTCCGTGAGCAGACCTTTTCGACCTGCTCGCGGTTGATGAAAGCGGTTGTTGGCCTGCGGCAACCAGTTATCGCCAAGGTTCACGGCATCGCCACGGCAGCTGGCTGCCAACTGGTCGCGACCTGCGATCTGGCGCTGTCGGACAGCAGCGCGCGCTTTGGCACGCCCGGCGTCAATATCGGCCTGTTTTGCTCAACGCCTATGGTGGCGCTGTCGCGCGCTGTGCATCCCAAGCAAGCCATGAAGATGCTGCTGACCGGTGAGATGATCGACGCTGACGAGGCTGTGCGGGTAGGTCTAATCAACGCTCACCACGAGGGCGAAGCGCTGGAGACTGCCACGCAAAGGCTAGCGGAGACCGTCGCTAGCAAGTCGGGGCTGGTGCTCAAGACCGGCAAAGAGGCCTTTTATCAGCAGGTCGAAATGGGCCTGGCGGACGCCTACGACCACACGGCGCGAGTCATGGTCGAGAATATGGGCTTCTTGGATGCCCAAGAAGGCATCGCGGCCTTCATCGACAAGCGCCATCCTGAGTGGCAAGACCGCTAGCCGACCGCGGCTGAACCGACTGCGCCAGCGCGCCGTTACGTGAGGCTTGCGCCAAGGCACGGCCTGACTATGTTTGAGGCATGCAATCCGGCGACCACACATCAGTGACAGGCGAGGCGGACGGGCAGGCAGAGGCCAGCCCTACCGCCAAACGCGCCCGCAAACCCAAAGCGCGCCGCGAGCGCGATGCTTCGGGTGGCGGCAAGCGCGCGGCCATGCCTGCACAGGAGAGCCTGTCCTTACGCGAACCAAGCGAGGCCTATTCGGCCAGCGCGGATGAGGCGGCATCAGAGGCGGGCCAAGAGGGCGCCTTTGCCGGGCTGCAATCCTTGGATCGCGACAGCAATATTGCGCGCGGCCTGAAGGTCTTGCAGGCTAATCTGGCGACCATGCCGTTCAAGCCAGGTGTCTACCGATTCATCGACCGGCGCGGCGATCCGATCTATGTCGGCAAGGCCAAGAGCTTGAAAAAGCGGGTCACTTCCTACACCCAGCTTGATCGGCTGCCGCATCGCCTGGTGCGCATGGTCTCTGAGACCCACAGCATGGAGATCATCGTCACCAACACTGAGGTCGAGGCCCTGCTGTTGGAGAGCAATCTGATCAAGCGCTTCATGCCGCGCTTCAACGTGCTGCTGCGCGACGACAAGAGCTTTCCCTACATCCACATTACCGGCGACACCGACTATCCTCAGATGCGTAAGCACCGCGGCGCGCACAAACAGGCGGGTGATTATTTCGGCCCCTTCGCCTCGGCGGGCTTGGTGCATCGCACGCTGACGGCGCTGGAGAAGGCTTTCTTGCTGCGCACCTGCTCGGACGCGGTCTTTAACCAGCGCGAGCGGCCTTGTTTGCTATATCAAATCAAGCGCTGCTCTGCGCCTTGCGTCGGCAAAATTTCCGCCGAAGACTACGGCGCCCTGATCGACGAGGCCAAAGCCTTCTTGTGGGGGCGTTCGCGGCGCGTGCAAGAGGCCTTGGCGGAGCAGATGCAGGCCGCCGCCGAAGCCATGGAATTCGAGCGCGCGGCCAAACTGCGCGACCGCATTCGCGCTATGTCGGCCATACAGATGAGCCAAGATATCAATGTCTTAGGCGTTCTTGAAGATGCTGATGTTGTGGCGGCTTACCAAGCGGGCGGCTTGACCTGTGTGCAGGTCTTTTTCTTCCGTGGCGCGCGCAACTACGGCAACAAGTCCTACTTCCCGGCCAATACCAAGGGCGAGACTTTAGAACACGTACTGGCGAGCTTCCTGGCGCAATTCTATGACGATAAACCGGTGCCGCCGCTGATTTTGTGCTCGCACACCCCCGACGAGGCTGAGCTGTTGAGCGCGGCGTTGAACGCCAAGGCTGACCGCAGAGTCGAATTGGCCGTGCCCCAGCGGGGAGAAAAGAAAAAGCTGGTCGAGAATGCGTCCCTCAACGCCCGCCAAGCGCTGGAACGCCGCCAAGCCGAAAGCTCGACCCAGGGCAAACTCTTGCGCGGGCTGGCCGATCTGTTTGGGCTGGACGAGCCGCCCCAGCGTATCGAGGTCTACGACAACTCGCACATCCAAGGCACAAATGCCATCGGCGGTATGATCGTTGCCGGGCCCGATGGCTTCATCAAGAATGCCTACCGCAAGTTCAACATCCGCTCGCAAATTGCCGGCGGTGATGATTTTGGCATGATGCGCGAGGTGCTGACGCGCCGCTTTTCGCGCGCTTTGAAAGAAGACCCGGACCGCGAGCAGGGCTCGTGGCCCGATCTGGTGTTGATCGACGGCGGACGCGGGCAGCTCAACGTGGCGCTGGAGGTGGCGGCGGAACTCGGCATCGAGGACGTGCCGCTGGTCGGCATCGCCAAGGGACCGGATCGAAATGCCGGGCGAGAGGATATCTATCTGCCGGATCGCGAACCCTTTCAATTGCCGCCCAACGACCCGGTGCTGTTCTATATCCAGCGACTGCGTGACGAAGCGCACCGCTTCGCCATCGGCACCCACCGCGCCAAGCGGGCGAAGGCCCTTATCAAGTCGCCGCTGGACGAAATCGCAGGCATCGGACCCGCGCGCAAGAAAGCGCTGTTGACACATTTTGGCTCGGCACGTTCGGTGGGCCGGGCCTCGGTCGATGATTTGCTGGCGGTCGAGGGCATCAATGCCAAGACCGCACAGCTTATCTATGATCATTTCCACGGGGCTTAGAAGACGGGCCCCAGAAGACGGGCCCCAGAAGACGGGCCCCAGAAGATGGGCCCCAGAAGACGGGCCCCAGAAGACGGGCCCCAGAAGATGGGCCCCAGAAGACGGGCCCCAGAAGATGGGCCCCAGAAGATGGGCCCCAGAAGATGGGCCCCAGTAGAAGTGAGGTAAGGGCAAAGCGCGTGCTGGCTGGCGCAATTTTCCCATTTTTGGGCACGCGTCAGGGCTGACTTTGGATAGCGGCCTCGCGGGGCTTGCCGGGCGGAAGCTCTTCAGCTAAACCGACGCTCTCTCATTCCCTTGCATTTGGCGACGACCCAAGGCTGCTGCTCTCACCTGCAGGGCTCGCGGCGCCTGGCCTCAGCAAATTCCGAGCAAGTTCGCAGAAAGTTTAAAGTTTCATGGCCTCTTACCAGTACATCTACACCATGAAGGACTTGTCGAAGTCCTACCCTGGACGTGACATCCTGAAGGGCGTCTACCTCTCCTTTCTGCCGGGCGCGAAGATTGGCGTCGTTGGTCTGAACGGTGCGGGTAAATCGACCCTGCTACGTATTATGGCGGGCGTGGATACCGAGTTCTCGGGCGAGGCCTTCGCTGCCAAAGGCGCCAAGGTCGGCTATCTGCCCCAGGAGCCGCAGCTTGACCCCAATCTGACCGTTGGTGAGAACGTCGAACAAGCTCTGGCCGACATCAAAGGCCTAATGGATCGTTTCAACGAGGTGTCTGCCAAGTTGGGCGAAGAGCTGAGCGATGACGAAATGAACGATCTCTATGTTGAGATGGGCGATTTGCAGGAAAAGATCGACGCGGTAGACGGCTGGTCGCTGGATCGTCAGATCGAGATCGCTATGGATGCGCTGCGCTGCCCGCCATCGGACGCTAAGGTCGAGAGCCTTTCCGGCGGTGAAAAGCGCCGCGTCGCGCTGTGCCGTTTGCTGTTGGAAAAGCCCGACATGCTGCTGCTCGACGAACCGACCAACCACTTGGACGCGGAGTCCGTGGCTTGGCTGGAGCGCTTCTTGGAAGAATACGCGGGCACCGTGGTTTGTATTACCCACGATCGCTATTTCCTCGACAATATCTCTGAGTGGATTTTGGAAATCGACCGCGGCCGCTGCTTGCCTTTCGAAGGCAACTATTCGGGCTGGTTGGATGCGCGCGCCAAGCGCCTGGCTCAGGAAGAAAAAGAGGAGAGCCGCCAGCAGCGCTACCTCAAGGGCGAATTGGAGTGGATCCGCCAGGGTGCCAAAGCGCGCCAGACCAAATCACGCGCGCGTATTCAATCCTATGAGGAGTTGGTCGCGCAGGACAAACAGGCCAAGCCGCAAGCGGGCTCAATCTACATCCCCGCCGGTCAGCGCTTGGGCTCACTGGTTATCGAAGCCGATCACGTCTCCAAAGGCTTTGGAGACGAGCTTTTGATCGAAGATTTGAGCTTTAAAGTGCCCGCAGGTGCCATTGTCGGCATCGTTGGTCCCAACGGCGCTGGTAAGACAACCTTGTTCAAAATGCTGACCGGCAAAGAGCAACCCGATTCAGGCAGCATCAAAGTCGGCGACACCGTGCAACTGGGCTACATCGACCAGGTGCGCGACGGTCTGAACGACAAGAACACCGTCTGGCAAGAAATCTCCGACGGTCTGGATATGGTCGACCTGGGCGGCAAGCAAATGGCATCGCGCGCTTATGTCGGGGCCTTTAACTTCAAGTCGGGCGATCAGCAAAAGGCCGTTGGCGACCTGTCGGGTGGTGAGCGCAATCGCGTACACCTGGCCAAGATGCTGAAGGCGGGCAACAACGTCCTGCTGCTCGACGAGCCGACCAACGACCTGGACGTTGAAGTGTTGCGCAATCTGGAAGAGGCGCTGTTGCGCTTCATCGGCTGTGTTTTTGTCATCTCGCACGATCGTTTCTTCTTGGACCGTATCGCTACCCACATCATCGCCTACGAGGGCAATTCGGAGGTGGTGTTCTTCCAGGGTAACTATTCGGACTACGCCGAGGATCTGCACCGCCGCAAGGGTGACGACGCCGATCAGCCGACCCGGATCAAGTACAAGCCCATCTCGCGCTAGACCGCGCCAGAACTGCGGAGCGCGCTATGGTCTCGATGAAATCCCTGTTCACGGTGGGGGGCTTTACCTTCCTATCGCGCATACTGGGGCTGCTGCGTGACCAGATGATCGCCGCCTTCGTAGGGGCAGGGGTGGTGGCCGACGCTTTTGTCTTGGCCTTCCGCTTGCCCAACATGTTTCGGCGCATTTTTGCTGAGGGCGCGTTTTCAACCGCTTTCGTGCCGGTCTATAATCGGGTGCGTCAAGAGCAGGGCGACCCCCAAGCTCTGAATTTCGCTCGTCAGGCGTTGGGCGCTTTGTTGGTCGTCATGGTGCCGCTCTGCGCGCTGATCATTTGGGGTATGCCCGCGGTCATCGCTTTGATGGCCCCGGGGTTCAGCGACGATGCGGTCAAGGTCGCCATGGCGGTGGATTTTGGGCGCATCATGTTTGGCTACTTGGTAGCGATGGCGGTGCTGGCGCTGTTCTCGGGCGTTTTGCAGTCGCACGACCGTTTTTCTGCCGCCGCCGCTGCGCCGACTATGCTCAACGTCGTGATTATTGCAGCGCTGGTCGGGGTGCTGCCCTTTACGGGCCTGCCCGGCTATCTCCTGTCTTGGTCGGTGGCGGTTGCGGGCATCCTGCAGGTCGCGGTGGTGGTCTGGGGGCTACGTCGCCAGGGCCTGCAGGTCTTGAGTCCGCGCTTTGGCTGGAGCCGGGACATCGCCAAACTGGCGGTCTTAATGGGGCCGGGGATTATCTCGGCAGGGGTCTGGCAGATCAACACGCTGGCGCACTCCATTATTGCGTCGGCGCAAGATGGGGCGCTGGCCTACCTCTATTACGCCGACCGTCTCTATCAATTGCCGCTGGGCCTAATCGGCGTGGCCTTCGGCGTGGTCTTGCTGCCCAGCCTCTCGCGGGCCTTGCGCGCGGGCCAAGAGGCCGAAGCGGCGGCCTCGCTCAATCGCGGCATTGAGTTTGCGCTGCTGTTAACGCTGCCTGCCGCCTTCGCGCTGGTCGCCATTCCGCAAGCGCTATGTGTGGGCTTGTTTGAATGGGGCGCCTTCTCGCGCGCTGACTCGAATGCCACCGCCTGGGCCTTACTCATGTTGGGTCTGGGGGTGCCGCCGTCGGTCCTGACCAAGGTCTTTATGCCCTGCTTTTTTGCACGCGAAGATACCAAGACGCCGATGTTGCATGCCGTCGTCGCGGTTGTTGTCAGCGTGACATTGGGCCTGTCCCTCTTCCCTTTCTGGGGCTACATCGGCTTGGCTTTGGCGATCAGCGCGTCCATGTGGGTCATGGCGGCATTGCAAGCCGCGACCCTGCTGGCCCGCGGCTATTGGCGGCCCGATCAACGGTTGTTTGGGCGCGTACTGCGCTGCGCCGCGGCGGCGCTGGTCATGGCGCTGGTACTGCTGGCGGCCAAGCTCGCACTAACGCCTTGGCTGCTTGAAGGTGGGCGACTCCAGGCTTTGGGCGCTATGGCGTTGTTGGTTCTTTTGGGTGTCATGGCCTACGCGGCGGCGGCGCTTGGACTGCGTGCGACAAGCTTCGCTGAGCTAAAAGCCGCATTTCGGCGATAAAGCGGCCCTGGATCGGTCGCGAGACGGGGCTAGCCTGAGGGCTAATTTGAAAGCTTCGGGCTATGCAGCTTGCGCGGTATGGCTGAGCGGACTAAGCAAAGCAGTCTGCCCTGCTGTTTGTCAGCTTGCCAACGCGACACTTCAGTTAGTTAGAGCCCCAAACGATTTGAAATAACGATCTATTATGTCCTCTGCCAAGACTACCGCTTCCGCCAACACTGAATTCCCCAATCGCGTCTTTTCGGGCGTGCAGCCGTCCGGTGCCATTACGCTGGGCAACTACCTGGGCGCCATTCGCAACTTTGTCCGTCTGCAAGACGAAATGGAGTGCATCTATTGCGTAGTGGATCTGCACGCGATTACGGTCTGGCAAGACCCTGCAGAGCTGGCCAACCAGACCCGCGAGATTACCGCGGCCTACCTGGCCTCGGGCATTGATCCCAAGCGCTCGATCATCTTCAATCAGTCGATGGTTTCGGCCCACGCCGAGCTGGGCTGGCTGTTCTCCTGCGTCGCGCGCATGGGCTGGATGAACCGCATGACCCAGTTCAAGGACAAAGCTGGCAAGAACCGCGAAAAGGTTGCTTTGGGCCTGTTTGCTTATCCGGCTCTGATGGCGGCCGATATCTTGGCCTATAAGGCGACGCACGTGCCGGTCGGCGACGATCAAAAGCAGCACCTGGAGCTGACCCGCGATATTGCTGCTAAGTTTAACTATGATTTCTGCGGTGAAGACCAGCCGGGCTATTTTCCGATCACCGAGCCCATTATCCAGGGCTCGGCAACCCGCGTCATGAGCCTGCGCGATGGCAGCAAGAAGATGTCCAAGTCTGATCCTTCAGACATGAGCCGCATCAATCTGACCGACGATGCCGACGCCATTGCTTTGAAGATCCGCAAGGCCAAGACCGATCCAGAGGTTCTGCCTGGCGGTGAGGCGCTGAGCGAGGACGGGCAGGGGCTGAGCGACACCTTGCGTTCTGAGCGTCCCGAAGCGGCCAACCTCTTATCCATCTATGCCGCCATGTCTGACCAGAGCTTGGCGCAAGTCATCGAAGCCAAGCAGGGCCATTCTTTTGCGGACTTCAAGAAAGACCTGACAGAAGTTGTGGTCGAGCGCTTCAGTCCTATCAGCGCTGAAATGCAGCGTTTGATGGACGACAAGGCAGAGGTCGACGCGGTGCTGCGCGACGGTGCCGAGCGCGCGGCGGCCATTGCTGAACCCATTTTGCGCGGGGCCTATGATCGGGTCGGGCTGCTGAAGCCTTAAGCGGGAGGGCCGAAGCATGTTGGAGCTCTACCTTCCCGTTGCACAGATGTCCGTCAATCCTTTCCTCATCATTGGCTTTGGTGTGGTGATTGGGATTATGTCGGGTCTGTTCGGGGTCGGGGGGGGCTTCTTGCTGACGCCTTTGCTGTTCATGGTCGGCATTCCGCCGTCGATCGCGGTCGGGACATCCGCCAACCAGATTATGGCGGCCTCCATTTCAGGCGTGCTGGCGCACCTAAAAGAAGGCAACGTTGACCTTCGCATGGGCGCGGTGCTGACGGTGGGGGGCTTTGTTGGCTCGGCCATCGGCGTGGCGGTGCTGAAGGTCTTGATCGCGCTGGGCCAAGTCGATGTTGCGATTAAACTCTTCTACGTCTTCTTCTTGGGGATCGTGGGCCTGTTGATGTTCATCGAAAGCTTGCGCGCTTATGCGGTCTTCCTGGGTTGGGTCAAAGCGCCCAAACGCGAGCGCAAGAACCACGGCTGGATTCATGGCTTGCCGTTTCGTATCCGCTTTCCGGTCTCTGGCCGCTATATTTCAGTGTTGCTGCCGCTGAGCCTGGGCTGCGGCATCGGCATGTTGACCGCCTTGATGGGCGTTGGCGGCGGTTTTGTCATGGTGCCTGCCATGATCTATTTGCTTGGCATGCCAACGCTGGTGGTAGTCGGCACCTCGCTGTTTCAAATTATCTTTGTGACCGCCAACGTCACCTTTTTGCAGGCTTATGCCAACCAGTCGGTTGATATCATGTTGTCGGTGCTGCTGATTATTGGCGGCGTCGTGGGTGCTCAGGTCGGCGCGCGCGTCGGCAAGGCCATGCGCGGCGACCAGTTGCGTATTTTGCTGGCCATGATTGTCTTGGCTGTCGCGATTAAGATCTTCTTCGAGTTGGTCTTGACCCCGGGCTCGCTCTATAGCCTTGAGTTGGGGGGCTGATCATGCAGCGTTTGATCGCCATCGCCGCGCTTTGCTTTGCTCTGCTCCTGGCACCAGTCGCGCCAACTTGGGCCTCGAACGTGGTGGTGGACCTGGACCGCAACGATATTGACGTGACCATCACCTTTGGCGGCACCCAGCTGTTGTTGTTCGGTGCGGTACGGCCAACCGACGAGACCACTGGCCTGTTGATGACCATCGAAGGCCCGCCGGTTGACGCCATGGTGCGCCGCAAGGGCCGCTTGTTGGGGCTGTGGTTTAACCTGGAGTCGCGCGTTTTGGAGCAGGTCTCCTCCTATTTCCAGGTTTTCGCGACCCCGGGCATTGATATCGCGGCGACCTCGATCATGTTCCAACCCGATATCGAGCCCGACACGCGGTTGAGTGAGCGGCATCTCCTACAGTTGGACGAATGGCAGCAAGCCTATCTGGATACCGCCGAGGCCAAAGAGCTGATCGTGCAAGACGCGCAGGTTTTAGACTGGAAATCCAAGACCTTGTTCCGCGCGAGCCTCAATTTGCCCTCCAATGTCACGCCCGGACGCTATCGAGTGCGCGTTCATGAGTTGAGCAGTGATCGCATCATTGTGAGTTCGACGACCTACCTGGAGATTCGACGCGCCGGCTTGAACGCAAATCTCTTTGCTCTGGCGGTTGATAAACCAGCTTACTATGGCCTGTTGTGTGTTGTTCTGGCGGTCATTTCGGGCTTTGGCGCCGCGCGGCTCTTGCGCCGGTGATCGAAGTGGGCAAGCATGGCGCTTGCTGCTTAATCGACCTGATGGATGACCATGAGCATAGATCCTTTTACGATTTCCGTTGACCCGCTGGTCCAAGAACAATGTTTCTTGGTGGTGGTGGACAAGAGCGAGGAGATGGTCAAGGCCTTGCGCTTTGCCTCTCGGCGCGCGCGCTCTGTTGGCGGTCGGGTGGCGCTCTTGGGGATCATCACGCCGAACAACTTTGCGCACTGGGTCTCCGTCGGTGAATTGATGAAAGAAGAAGCGCGCGAGCAGATTGAAGCCCTGTTGGCCGAAGCCTCGGAGCGCGCCGAGACCTGGTCAGGCCAGCCGCCGATTACTTATGTACGCGAAGGCGAGCCCGTCGAAGTGATCAACCGCCTGCTGCGCGAAGAAGAGCAGCTGAAGTCCTTGATCTTGGCTGCCGATGCCCGCGGTTCTGGTGGCCCGGGACCGTTGGTCTCCGCCTTTTCCAGCCGTTCGTTTGCCAGCTGTCGGGTGCCGATTACGCTGGTGCCGGGCAACCTGACCGACGACCAAATCGACGCCATCGCCTAGGGCCTCTTCGTCGCTTGGCAAACAAGCCACGCATGCGAACCGGCGTGTTTTGCGGTCAAGCCTGGCCAGCAAGCCAAGCGATTGGCTTTGACGCCAGGGGCAGGCGAGCGGGAAAGATGCGCGCGCCATATCGCCAGGTGCCAACTTGATCGCCAGGTGCCAACTTGATCGCCAGGTGCCAACTTGAATTTACCAAGATGGGTGACGCGCTTGTGATCAAGCTTGCCGAGGGGCACAAAGAGCGCCTAAACGCAACCAATATCTCAGCAAACAGGCCTTGCTCTAAGGCTTGACGACGCTTATGTCTTTGCCATGGTCAAGGGTACGCCCCAGCGAGGGCATGCCCTTTTCGTGCCGACAGTTTAAGCGCCCAAGATCAAGTGGTTTCGCCCAGAATGCAAAACCTTGACCTTCGGCCACGGCTCGACAGCGAGCCCGGAAGAGCCCGCGGCTAGCAAGGGCCGCGACGTGAAAGGACACACGACATGTTTATCCAAACCGAACAGACCCCCAATCCGGCAACGCTGAAGTTTTTGCCGGGTGTCGTGGTGATGGAACAAGGCGTTGCCGACTTCGCCAAAGTCGAAGAGGCCGAGGCCTCGCCACTCGCCCAAGCCTTGTTTGCCATCGACGGCGTTCAGGGTGTGTTTTTGGGGCAAGACTTTATCTCGGTCACCAAGAGCGCGGGCAAGGAGTGGTTCTTGCTCAAGCCTTCTATTTTGGGGACGGTGATGGAGCACTTCACAGCAGGCCGTCCTGTCATGTTGGAAGCAAATTCTGAAGCTCAAGACGGCGCGGTTGACGCCGATGGCTTGGATAGCGAAGTCGTCTCACAGATCCGCGAACTGATTGACACGCGCGTGCGCCCGGCGGTGGCGATGGACGGTGGTGATATCGTGTTTCGGGGATTTGAATCTGGAGTCGTCTACCTTAGCATGCATGGCGCATGTCAAGGTTGTCCTTCTTCGACAGCAACCCTGAAAATCGGCATTGAAAACATGCTGAAGCACTACATACCTGAAGTAGTGGAAGTGCGCCCGGTGTAGGTCTTGGGTATCTATAAATAAACTTCTGGTACCCATAACTCTCAAGTCGCAACCTTATGCTTGTTTAGGTTGTAAGAACTCAGTAACGTCTCGGCAGTAACTGCCTTAGTTTGATCCTCAATAACAATATTGGGGATCAAGTACTTGGTTTCGAGGTACGAACATTCGGCGAGGCGTGGGGACGGCCGCCGTCCAAACCAGGGGCATCAAGCGCGCTTCAACAGCGCCGCTGACGGCGGTTGGACGACGGGGCGCAGGTTTGCGCCCGCGCAGAGCCGAGGGCTTCCAAACACTGAAATGCCAGGTCAGGCTTGGTCTGACGCTGGGCACTATGGCGTGCACGGCGCCCAAGCCTTTGCTGAGCACGGCGCCCAAGCCTTTGCTGAGCACGGCGCCCAAGCCTTTGCTGAGCATGGCGCCCAGGACTTTGCCGCGCACCGCCCCAACCCTGTGTCGCGCTTTAGCCGCTGGACCAAGTTGGGCATGACCGTCAGCTTTTTGGGCTGGTTGACCTTCGCTTCCAGCTGTTCGCCGCTTGTTTCTAGTGTTTTTGTCCCGCGTCCGCGTTGGGACGATGCCTTGGCGCGTGCGCAGACCGCCTTGGCGCAAGCCGAGAGCCGTAAGACGCAAGAGCAAGCAACGGGCGTTCGCGGGCAAGTCGCGGTGGCGAGTGATGGCCGTCAGGCAGGGCAGATTTCTTATTCCTCGACCCGCGCGTTTCGGCCTCTGACTGCAGCAAACGCCAGCGGAACGGCCTTGGCAGATGAAAACAACCTGCCGCGTTTTGCGCGCGTTGCAGGCAGCGTTTCCGCCATTCCGGGTGCATTTG
>JAUIDR010000095.1 GCA_030428565.1 Alphaproteobacteria bacterium | reverse complement strand
TAACTGCCGTCGGTCTTCTTCCACAAGACCTTAAAGCCGCCATTGCTGGTGTCGTCTTCGGCGTGAATCGCCGTCCAGCCGCTGAAGGTCGATGGGCCTGCGGGGCTGCCTTTGTAAGTCAGGCCCAGATCGCCAGAGCCGTCGTTCATAAAGTACTGGCTGCCGTCGTGGGACAGCGTCACGCTGCCGTCGGTCTCAACCGTCGTGGTGGTACCGCCACCGCCGCCGCCGCCGCCGCCGTCATCGACGGGACCGATGCTGCCGTCGCCATCGATGTCGGCCTCAAAGAAGGCCTCGACCGTTTGCACGTCGCTCGGATTGCTGCTGGACTGAAAGGCCCCGCTGCCTGAGACCGTCCATAGCGAATAAGTGCCGTCGGTCTTCTTCCACAAGACCTTAAAGCCGCCGTTGCTGGTGTCGTCTTCGGCGTGAATCGCCGTCCAGCCGCTGAAGGTCGATGGGCCTGCGGGGCTGCCTTTGTAAGTCAGGCCCAGATCGCCAGAGCCGTCGTTCATAAAGTACTGACTGCCGTCGTGGGACAGCGTCACGCTGCCGTCGGTCTCAACCGTCGTGGTGGTACCGCCACCGCCGCCGCCGCCGCCGCCGTCATCGACGGGACCGATGCTGCCGTCGCCGTCGATGTCGGCCTCAAAGAAGGCCTCGACCGTTTGCACGTCGCTGACATTGGTGCTGGCTTGATAAGCGCCACCGCTCGAGACTGTCCAATAGGCGTAGCCGCCGCTGTCGCTCTTCCACAGGACGCGGTAACCGCCCGTGCTGGCGTCGTCTTCAACGTGCAGCGCCGTCCAGCCGCTGAAGGTCGACGGCCCCGCAGGGCTACCCTTATAGGTCAGTGCAACGTCCGTGACCCCGTTAGAGAGATAATATTGGCTGCCGTCGGACTTTAAGGCGACGCTGCCGTCGTTTTCGATCGTGCTTAGTTGGATACCGATGGCGTTGTCGCCGTCGATATCGGCCTCGAAGAAGGTCTCCAGAGACTTAATATTGGATACTTTTGAGCTGGATAAAAAGGTGCCGGTCGCCGAGACATCCCACAAGGAGTAGCTGCCATCGGTCTTTTGCCACAACACCTTGTACCCACCCGTGCTGGAATCGTCCTCAGCATGAATGGCCGCCCAGCCGCTGAAGGTCGAAGGGCCCGCGGGACTGCCCTTGTAGGTCATAGCAATGTCGCCAGCGGTCGAAGACAGATAGTACTGTCCGCTCAAATCTTGCAGCGTAACACTGCCGTCTGACTCGATTTCTGTCCCTGCGATGCCGATCTGGCCATCGCCGTTTAGATCAGCGTCAAAAAACTTTTCGTACGTCACAATGTCATCCACACTTGTGCTAGACTGAAGGCTCGCGGATTGGTCGAGCGACCAAATAACAAATCCTTGGTTACCATCACCCCAAAGTAATTCGTAGCCACCATTAACAACTTCTGTCTGAAGAGCTGTCCAACCCGGATTGCTGGTTGGTCCGACCCACTGGGACTGTGCATTGACGACCAGAGGGCCGCTGCCGCCATCGACGAACAACTGATCGCCGTTTGACAAAAGCTGGGTCGGCCCATTGCTCTCAACCGCCGTCTTAGTGGCTTGGAAATAGTTGAAAATTTCACTTTGCGTATAGGCGACGCCATCGAATTCGAAACTTTCGACGTCGTCTTGAACTTCCGTTGAACCGTTGTAGACCGCTTTGACAACCGTGCCGGTCAACGACAAGGTGTAGTCCATAATATCCAGGCCGAATTTAACGGTATCTGAGCCCGTCCCACCGTGGACGACATCGCTGCCACCGGACCCCGTGTTGTAGTGGCCGACCTCGAATATATCACCGCCGGCGTTACCATACAACGTATTGTCGCCATTGCCATCGCGCAGTGTATCGTTACCGGAGCCACCTTTGGCAATCTCAATCAAGCTGCCTTCATAGATACCGACATTGTTCAACCAGCCCGCCATGCTTGAATAGGAACCACCACGCAGGTCTAGAACCTGGGCATAGCTGGAGCTGCTGCCGTCTAGGGTGTCCGTACCGCCATCGTCCACCACAGTAAACGAAATGCGCCCCGCATAGCCGCCAGCGCCCGAGGTCGCTAGGTCGTAGCCCGCGCCTTCGCTGGTGTTGAAGCCATAAACGCTGTCGCCAGTGCGGGTGGTCCCGCTGAGTCCATAAATCGACTTGAGCGCCAGAATATCAGCCCACTGCATACTGGTGACATAGGCGTAAGAGCCCGAGACGTCGGTATTTTCGGTTTGCGAAAAGTACGACATGACCGAGCCCTGCCATGAATCATAGCTGAAGGTCGCATCACCCGGGTAATCGGCTGAGCCATTGTAATCACCGGCGTGGCCCAAACCCAGCGCGTGCCCGATCTCGTGCAAATAGGTCTGATAACCGTAGGAGCCGATGGTGTCGCCCATCGAACTGTTGATCCAATTGGTCCCGATACGAACGTAGGACTTGGTGGTCTCATTGACCTGATCGCCCAAGTCCACACTGGTGTCGACATTGGAATAAGAATAGGCGGTATAGTCGTACTCGTTAACGTCGTCGAAATAGATGTGACTGTTGGTCGTGGTCTCAACAATGTTGAACCCAAGCAACTCAGAATATTCATTGAGCGCAGCGCGCGCCAGCGCCTGCCCAGCCGTGGTCAGGGTTGAGATATCAACACGCAGATCATCGCCTGAGGACAAATCAAAAGCCCGCGCGCCTTCGCCAAAATCGTTCCAAAAACCATGCGTGAGGTAGCGCGCAAGGGTCGACATTTGGCTCGCTGAGGCCATGCTTTCGCCCTCGGCTTCACGATTGTCAGCCGACGCCAAATTTACCAGGTTGAGCCGCTGGCTCGCAAATTGGCAATTTATGCACATACATGGTTCGGCGCGCGTTTCGCAACGCCGTCCTCCTTCGTTTGTCGGCGCGAACCCGACCAGCCTTGACCCGACATTGCGTCACAATGCGGGCAAAAATGCCTCTTGATCGGCACCCTAGTCAGATTCGCTCGCCGCCACCACCTATAAAAGTATTTTCCACAGACAACACGCTCGTCCTCGGGGTTTATCTGATTTTTAGACAAATCCATCATAGAGCGACCGGCCCGCTGCCTAGCCGTAGGAGCCCCCCGCAAAAGGGCCCCCAACCCGGGCTATCGATTGGACCTTCTGTTACAAACCTTGCCGGTCCTAAGGGCCCATTCGCTTCAAATGTAAGCGTTGGGCCCAGTCAAAACCACATCGTGGCCCCGCGCCTATACGAAATAGGCAAGCCGACTGTCCCAATTCGTTTCGCCCTAACCGAGGCGTCTCCATGCAACTTGTGTTGAGATCGACGCAATCGCGGTGATGGCCGTCCAGAGCGCGCTCCCGGTGCGAGCCCCCGGTGCAAGACTCGACAAGCAAAGCCCCCCCGCCTAGCATGCGCGGCGGCCGCAGGCGAACCTTGCACATGGCCCGAACCAAGTGACAAATTTGAAGAGCCCGCGTCCCCATGTTGCGTGACCGCCTGCCACCTGAATGGCTTCGACCTTGCAGCGGCTTTGCTGCCGCCTTGCTTTGGGCGGCCGCCGGTTATGCCTATTTGGTCAGCGGCGCGAGGCTCGGTATCGAGCTGTCCGATTCCAGCTTTTATGTGCTCAACAATCTATACGGCGCGGACATCGCTATCGAGCTGCGCCAGTTTGGCGTGATTTGGCAGGCGCTGTTCGGCATCAAGAACATCGTCGCCGGGCGTATCGTCAATATCAGCCTGCAATTCGCGGTGACATTTATCGCCAGCTACTGGCTGCTGCAAGCGATTGCTCGGCGGCATGCCGATCGCCTTGCCCCCGTAACCATCGCAACATTGGCTCTGTTGATTACCCCGACCAGCGCCATATTCTTTGAGTCCCACCTGCTGGATTTTTCATATAACTCGGCTTCTTACCTATTCTTCGCCCTAATTGTGGCGAGCGTTCTGCAACTGTCCAGAACAGGGACAAACGCGCCCCAGGCCCTGCCGAGAACCCGGCTCAAGCAACTGGCCTTTGCGGCTTTGTTGGGATTTGCGTTTTTCGGGATGGGCCTTGTCAAACCACAGACCGCGCTGCTGACGGCTCTTGTCTGTTTGGGCACTTTCTTGCTGGTCGAGCGGCGCGCTTGGCCGCCGAAGGAACTTGTGTTGGTCACCGCTGGCTTTGCCGTCGGTTGCTTGGTGTTCGTGGCGCTGTTGGCGCGCCTTGTCTCGCCGATAGCGCTTTCCCAGCACATGATCGACGGCTATCTGGGCCTCAAATTGCTGGGCGCGCAAAAAGCGACCTTGGGCGCCGAAGCACACAAATTGCTGCGCTTCATCGACAAGTTGGCATCGGCACCGATGATTTTTTTAGGAAAAGCCCCCCTAATCGCAGCGCCTAGCCTGTTGCTTGTGGCGTCCGCCTTTGCCTACCCGCGCCTCGGTCGCTGGTTGGACAGCAAGCAACTGGGAAAAAAGCGTCTGGGCAAAAGTTGGCTCAATTGGGCCCTGGTAGGCCTCTTGCTCGTGTTGATCGCGGGTATCCTCGACCTCGATGCCAAGCATTTACCGCGTATTTACGCCTTCGCGTTTGTCTGCCTGCTCGCCTTGGCGCTGGCTTGCCTGCTGGCCATTCCGCGCGCCCGGCGTTCCCGCACGCTGTTTTGGCTGCTACCGACCGGCATGGGCTTTGCCTTCCTGCTGTTTTTATCGACCAACGATTGGTATGGAGCGCACCATCGCGCGATCGCCTTTTCCATTTTGGCGGTGGCGGCACTCGTCATGCTGCTGCCTCAAGAGCGCCGTTTGGCGGGGATCATGGCACTCTTGGCCATCATCGCGCTCTATAGCCTGCCGACCATCAAGCGCCACGAAGCCCGGCCCTATCGATTGGGTGCCCCGCTAAACCAGGCCCGCGTTGTTGTTGATTTTGGCCCCGAGCTTGGACGCCTCAAAGTGCCCCCGCGAGCGGCACAGGCCTACCTTGCCTTGGCAGAGCTGCAAGCCGCCATCGCAAGCTTGCCAACGGACCAACGCCCCAGTCTGATTGATATGACCGGGCGTGCACCCGGCTTCGCGCTCTATCTGGGACTGCGACCGCCTGCCACCAGCTGGATCGCCAGCGGCTATCCCGGCAGCGATGACTTCTTGGCTTATACATTGGACAAAATGGGCGATGAGACGAAGCGCCGGGCTTATGTCGTCGTAGCAGACGAGGCTCTGGAAAGCGGGGGCACGACCGCCAAGAACCTTAGCGCGGAAGTTCTAAACCAGCGCCTCGCCGCGGTCGGGCAAAGCTTCCCGCGCGACTACCAGATTGTCGGTAAAGGCGAAAATCCTCACACCCGGCAGGCGGTGACGTTTTACAGTCCCAAGCCGTGAGCTTGACACGGCCTGCGAACCGCCGCCCCGCCGCGGCGACCTGGAACAGTCATTGGCACCCTGCCACGCGCGCGGCGCGCATATGCGCCACGAAGCAACGGCGCCCAGCCCACTAGGCCGCTTCGGCCAGCTTTGCGCTTGAAGCGACGACCGGCCTTGCCGATTGGCTGACTAATGCAGCGTGCAAAGCCATGATCGCTGGTTGCAGAGCCGCGCGCTCCAATATGAACTGG
>JAUIDR010000028.1 GCA_030428565.1 Alphaproteobacteria bacterium | reverse complement strand
TGGTATGCTCTGTCATCTTCTCCACGTCCTATGCTTGTCATGCGTGCAGTAACACGCGTATCCGTTCAGGCCCAAGGGGAAGACGGCGGTCGATCAAACTCGAGAACGGTCCTGCAATAGACCCAGCGTTTCACGATCCAACCGCCGCCACTGCTCGCCATAAATGGCGTGGCGTGCAGTGGCTTCCAATCCCTCGGAAGCCCGCCAAATCCATAAGACAAGCGGGGCATTTTTTTATCTTGTATGTTCTATTTTTAGATTGTGTTCCGGTATATTTATGTTCTACGACTAGGGCGTCCCAAGCGGACAGCCCTTGTTTGCCTAACCTCACCCCGGCCTCGGTCGGGGCACCTTTTTGGGGATTTCAGCATGTTCATTCAATCCGGCATGGCAGCCGTCCAGGTCAATTTTCCGGCCAAGCCAACGCCGACCACAACGCTCGCCACCGTCTACCGCAACAGCCCCGCCGCCCTGATCCGCGCCCTGCCCTTTGCCGCGCCCGCCAAGCTTCCGGTGGCCCGCGCCTTCGCGCGCCTCTTCTTGCTGCAACTGGCCGACTACCAGCACATGGCAGCCCAGGACTGCGACCGCAGCCAGGTGCTCAGCCAGATCATCCGCGAGGCTATTCACGCCATCAAGCACAGCAGCATGACGCCCGAGCTCAACAAGACGCTCACCGGCCAGCTCCGCGCGATCTGGCGCGGGCATTCTAGCCGCAACCGCTGCATCACCTCGGCACGCCGCCTGGCGCTCAAGGCCCTGGATACCTGCCCCATCGCCGACGCCCTGATGATGCTTGAGATCGACAGCAACGACGGCATCGCCCCCTGCGAGAGCCACCTGCACGCCCTTGTCGGCATCGCTCTGGCCAATACCGGCTGCCAGCTTCTGGACGCCGAGGTACTGCTGCCATGAACCGCGACACTTCCCTGCCTCTGCGCAATCACCTGGCTGTGCTCTACAGCCTCGATCGCGGCGAGCTGCCCTGGATGAACGATGCCGCCTGGGTTGCCTTTGCCGATCATCCCTGCAGCTACTACCTGCGCTGCTCAGACGATGCCAGAGAGCGCATCTGGGCCGCCATCGAACAGCGCCGCATCCGTGGCCAGGCGATGGCCGCATGATCACCATCCACACGCCAAAGGACAAGGCGGCCTGGTTTGCTCTGCGCAGCCAGGACGTCACCGCCTCGGTGGTCGGCGCCCTGTTTGACGCCAGCCCCTTCATCACCCGCCGGGCGCTGTGGGAGGCCAAGGCCAACCACAGCGAACGCCTGCTCCAAGAGACCCCTGCCATGCAGCGCGGCCGCCTGCTGGAGCCCGTGGCCGTCCAGCTCATAGCCGAGCAGCGCCCGGATTGGCTGCTGCACCACAACGCAGCCGACGACACCTACTACCGAGACACAGAGGCTCGGCTGGGCGGCACGCCCGATCTGCTGGTGGACGCGCCCGGCAAAGGCCGGGGCGTCGTCCAGATCAAGAGCGTCGAGCCCTTCATCTTCAAACAGAAATGGCAGGATGATGACGGCCAGATCGAGGTGCCGCTCTGGATCGCCCTGCAGGCCAGCGTTGAAGCCTACCTGACCGGAGCCTCCTGGGCCGCCGTAGCGGCCATGACGGTCAGCCACGGCATCGACCTGCACCTGATTGATATCCCACTGCAAGACGGCCTGATGGCCGCCATCAAGGCCCGCGTGGCAGAGTTTTGGGGCAGCGTGGCGCGGCGCGATCCGCCCGAGTGGGACTACGCAAACGACGGGCCGCTGATCGACAGCATGTATGGCCGCGCGGATCCCGAAAACGAGCTCGACCTGACCCAGGATAACCGCATGCCGATCCTGGTGGCCGAGCGCGCCGAGCTGAAAGCCGAGGCCAAAGCCATCGCCGAGCGTGTTGAGGAGATTGACGCCGAGGTCAAGGCCCGCCTGGGCACCGCCAGCATCGCCCACCTGGCCGAAGGCCGCAAGATCACCTGGAAGGAAAGCCACCGCAAATCCTACCAGGTCGCCGCCAAGACATACCGCAGCCTGCGCTATCCGCGCGGCTGATCCCCATTCCCTAAATCAAACGGAGACCCATCCATGCGCAACCCAATCGTCGAACAGATCTTTGGAGCCAACAAGGCCCCCTTGCCCATCGTCCTTGAGACCGACTTTGCCGACCTGTCCGCAAAGGTCGAGGCCGCCGAGGAGCGCGCCTCCAAGCTGCCCCGCCAGATCAAGACCGCTGAGGATCAAGAACAAATCATGGTCTGCATGGCCGATCTGCGCGATCTGTCCAAGCGCATCGACCGCATTCGCCTGGACGAAGGCGAGCCCCTGCGCAGCGCCCAGAAGGGCATCAACGATCACTTCAAGGGCCTAGACGCCCGCCTAGCCACGGCAACCGGCCCCTTGCAACGCGCAGCAGACGACCACGCCCGCCGCAAGGTGGCCGAGGAGCGCGCCCGCCGCGAACGCGAGGCCCAAGAGGCCAGAGCTAAGGCCGAAGCCGAACGCGCCAAGGCAGAGGCCGCCCGCAGTGCCAACGCCGCCGCCAAAGCCGAAGGCCGCGCGGAAGCCGCCGCTGCCCAGGCCGAGGCTGCCGAGAAGGCGGCCACCGCCAAGGCCGGTGACATGGCGCGCACACGGGCAGGCGGTGTCACCTCCAGCGCCAAGACCGTCTGGCAGTTTCGCATCACCGACTACCACGCCCTGACCGCCACCATGGGGGCTCTGGGCAACTTCATCGACCAGGCCTCTGTTGAAAAGGCCATCCGCTCGATGGTCCGCATCCAGAAGGGCGCCACCAGCCTTCCGGGTGTGGAGGTCTTCGAGGACGTGGTCGCCACAGCACGCCGCTAATAGCCTTCCCCGATGGCCGCCGCTGATCTTCCTCCCCAGCGGCGGTCCGCGCGCCGGTGGCATTTGTCATCGCTGCCACCTGGCGCGCACCCATTCCCATCCAGAACAGGAAACCAAACTCATGCTTACGCACAAGAACACGATCGGAGAGCTGATCGAAGCCATCAAGCTTGAAGGCAAGGTGGTCGTCCGCGACCTCGGCACTTTCACCGTACGCGATACCCCCGAGCGCCAGGGTCGCAATCCCGCCACCGGCGAGCCGCTCATGATCCCGGCAGGCAAGCGCCTGACCTTCAAACCGTCGCCAGCGCTGAAGGGGAACCTCTAATCCATGACCACGCCCCGCAAGACCGTCCAAGCCATCAAGATCAGCGCCTCTTGGAGCCCTGATCCTAAGATCGCCGCAGCCATGGCAAAGGCCGCCTTCCCAGGCGAGCCCCTGCGGATTGAAGGTGGGCGCACGCTGGTGCGCCACGCCATCGCGACAGACATGACCGACCCCGAGCACGTCGTGCGGGTATCGCAGCGCATCAAGCAGATCAGCGACACCCTGAACGCGACCGGCACCGTCCTTAGCTTCACCACCGTAGCGGGATCCGTTCCGGCCGAGATCGCCGAACACCTGCCCGCACCCGAAACAGACCAACATGAGGAGGCCGCATGAACCAGCAACTCACCCCAGCCAGCCAAGGCAGCGAAGCCGTGGTCCACAACGGCGGCGATGCGCCGATCTCCTTTGTCCAGGAAATCAACCGGGCAGAGATCGACCAGCAAATCGCAACCGCAAAGGCCTTCCCACGCAACCGCAGCCGGGTTGCCACGGGCGTCGTTGAGCTGGCCACCTGGAGCCCAGAGGCGGCCTATGAATGCAACTATGCCCTGCCCCGTGGCGGCAAGAGCCTGACCGGCCCGTCGATCCGCTTGGCCGAGATCGTTGTCGCCGAGTTTGGCAACTGCATGGTGGCCTCGCGCGTCGTGCATGTTGACCGCTTTGAGGGCTTCGTTGAGGCCGAGGCCGTCTTCGTCGATCTGGAAACCAACGCGCGCACCAAAGAGGTCATCCGCCGCTCGATCAAGGACCGTAATGGCCGGCTGTTCAAGGACGACATGATCTTGGTCGCAGGCAACGCTGCCTGCTCGATCGCCAAGCGCAACGCTGTGTTTCGCGCGGTCCCGCAGGCCCTATGGATGCCCGCCTACAATGCGGCCCTACAGGTTATCAAAGGCGACGCCAAGACCCTGACCGAGCGCCGTGACGGCGCGCTCAAGGCCCTGGGCGCTTTCGGCGTAACCCCGGATATGATCTGCGGTGCGCTTGGGATCGAGGGCGTGCTGGATATCAGCCTGGACGACATGCCGACCATGCTGGCCTGGTACACGGCCCTGAAGGACGGGGTGCAGACGGTCGAGGCCCTGTTCCCCGCCCCGGCAGGCGCGAAGCCTGCCCAGGCGGCGGTCGGCACCAACGCCAAGCTGGGCGCCATCGCCGAAGAAGGCAAGGCCAAGGCCGCCAAAGAGGAACCGGCCCCCAAGGCCGAGACCGAGGCACAGGCGGCCAAAGAGGAGCCGCAGGAAGAGCCCCTGCCGGATCCCGATGCCGAACCGGGCACAACGCCCGAGCAGGTCCAGGCGGCCTTTGACGAAGGCCAGAAGGCCCGCGACAACGGCATGAAGCGCGAGGCCTGCCCGCCTGCTTATCGTGACAGCCAGCAGCTCTTTGATGCCTGGAACGATGGCTGGGCGAACGGCCGCGAGACTGCCTAGCCCAAACACAAAAAAGGCCCCCGCCTGTTAGGGCGAGGGCCTTCTTCAAAGCAGATACCTACCACCCCTTCGGGAGGAAAGCATGCCTTACATTGTTGAGCTTTTACAATCCGCAACCGCCATCTTCCTAGGCGCATTTGCCTTCGCGCTCGGCGTTTTGGCCGCCATGTCGACGGGCGGATTTATCTTTCTTGCGGCCTACACCTTCTGGGAGGTGATGCAATGAGCAAGAAACCCTACGGCTGCCCAGCCTATGATCCAGATCCACACAGAGGGTGCCGCCGAACGTTGCTCCCTTGGCTCAAAATCCAGCAATGTGAGTATTGCCCGAACGGCCCTGAGGCCATGGAACGACGCAAGCGAAGGCAGGCTTTCGTGGGAATGGCTTTCTACATATTGTTCGCTTGCATCGTTGTTATGTGGTGCCTGGTGATGTGGCATCTGTACGCGACGCGCCAAGAGGGCGCGCATGCAAATCCAGACAGCCAACAGGGGCATCTGGTGGGCCAAATCTCGGCACAACACCGGGATGTGGCCTTATGACCAGTGAATATTTCAGAGAGGCCAACCCGCACAAAAAGATTTTGGAGACGTACTCCAATTCTACCAAAGTGCGCCTCGGGTCTATCGCGCGCGAACTCGGTATCAAGGTCAAAATTTGTACGCTCCCGTCTAATCTCAGTGGACAAATTGAGCGCACAAGCGACGGCTATAAAATCCGCATACAGCGAGGAGACTCGCGAGAGCGCCAGAGGTTTACCCTGGCGAAGGCGATGTCCCATTTCTTACTCCACCAATCTTACATTGATGCCTCCAGCGACGGCCTAGCACTAAATGTCCTGCAAATGGCACAAATTCCTGAGGACCTAAACGCGGAAGCCACTGGGCTTGCGTACGCAATTATCATACCGCGAAGGATACTATACTCAGAGCTTCGCAAGAAAAGCAGCAATGATAATTCGGATGAAGTTGTCGATGATCTTGCAGAGATATTTGGCGTCACGCTGTTCGACATGAAAATTCGACTGATGTCTATGGGACTGGGATACCCGCGATGAAACCAAGATGTGAATACTGCACATACTACCAGCGGCCGACAATAAATGAATGGAAGGGCAGGTGTGGCAGGACCATGCCCGCCAACTTGCGTGTAGGCCCTGAGAGTGGCTGCTTGTGGTTCAAACGTCGGACAATACAGCCAACCCCGGAGGCAAAATGATACGTGCGGCCAGAACACACCCAATGTCCGCTTGCACGGACCTCACGACAAGGACGCAGATCATGAACCAAATCGCCACCAAGACCAGCCGGGTGTTCGCACGCAGGCCGCATGACTTCTATGCGACCCCAGAGGCAGCTGTGCAGCCGCTCCTACCCCACCTAGCGCCGCACACGGACTACATAGAGCCATGCGCAGGCGATGGCGCCCTGATCCGCTCCCTAGGCGCGGCGGGCCATTCTTGCGTCTATGCCTGCGATATCAACCCACGCGGGCCTGGGATCGAGCAAGCCGATGTCCTCTCAGGCCACCCGATCGGCCCAGGCCATACGCCCATCATCACCAACCCGCCGTGGACGCGCCTCAAAGGGCACTACAGCGACCCGGCGCGCAGCCCTCTGCCCTGCATGATCCGCGAGTTTGTGTTCAATGCCAAGCGCACCACCTGGCTGCTCATCGATGCAGGCTTTGCCCATACCGGCGACCTCTGGGCCGAGTTTGGCCCCTACTGCGAGCGCATTGTCTCTGTCGGACGGGTCAAGTGGATCGCGGGCAGCAACGCCCAAAGCACCAAGGACGTCTGCTGGTACAAATTCCGGCCCGTCGCAGCGGGTCGCCCCATATTTTTCGGAAAGGCAAGCATATGACCCCTCTGCAAATCCTCAAAGAAGCAAGAGCAATCATGCAGGCAAACGCCCGTGCAACGCTCTCAAGGGCGCTCCCAGAGGCCTGCGAACAGAACGGTGTCCCTCTGGCGCCCAATGGCTACGGCCGCGCCTACATTGATCTCAAGAAGGCAATGTGGGGAGATAGCTACAGGCTCGGAACCGTAGGCTCCTACGAGCATCAACATGGCCGACAGGCCGCCATGAAGGCCCTCGACCTTGCCATCGCCAGGCTAGAGAGATGAGCCGCACCCCCGCCCGCTTTACCCAGGCTGACGTGGCGCGCGCCCTGCGCGCCATCGATCAGACCGGCGGCGACAAGGAAGTCGTGATCGAACCTGACGGGCGGATCAGGATCGTTCCCAGCTCCTCCCCAGAGCAGTCCTCAGAACACCAAGACGACCTAGACGACCAGGCATACAGCGTTGACAATGAACGAGAAATTCGCCTCTGATGAGGCTATGCCCAAGAATATCCCACCCTACGTCTCCAAGGAGCGGAGCCGCCACGGGCAGGTCCGCTACTACTTCCGCCGCAAACACGGCAAGCGCATCCGCCTGCCGGACCTCTACGACAAGGCCTTCGATGAAGCCTACATGCGGGCGTTGAAATGGGGGGCGAAGAAGCCAGCGAAGGCCGCCCCGGTAGACTCCCGCTCACTAGAATGGCTTATCCGCCAATACAGAACCTCTGCCACGTACACGGCCCTGTCTGCGGCGACACGCAAGCAGCGCGATAACATTTTCAAGCACGTCATCGACGGCGCGGGGAAAGAGCCGTTCAAAGCAATCACCCGAAAGCACATCGTCGAAGGCCGAGACCGCAGGAAAGATACGCCATCCCAGGCGGGTAATTTTATCAAGGCGATGCGCGGGCTTTTCCAATGGGCGATTGAGTCGGACCTCGTGGAAAGTGACCCGACCGCAAACGTAGCCCGGCTAAAGACACCAAAATCATCTGGCTTTCCCGCCTGGACGGAAGAGGAACTTCTTAAATATGAAGCGCATTGGCCTCTCGGAACCAAGGAGCGGGTTTGGCTGGACGTGCTTCTGTACACCGGACTTCGTCGCGGGGACGCTGCTCGCCTTGGCCGCCAGCACGTTCGCAACGGCATAGCTACAATCAAGACTGACAAGACCGGGACGGAGGTGACAATTCCAATTCTATCAACGCTTCAGAGGACGATAGACGCAGGCCCAACGGGTGACCTCCACTTCATTGTCGGGGCGAGTGGCAGGCCAATGACAAAAGAAGCGTTCGGAAACGCGTTCCGAAATGCTTGCAGAGATGCCGGCGTTCAAAAGTCTGCGCACGGCCTACGCAAGATTGCTGCGACCCGCGCCGCTGAGGCGGGCGCGACGGTCGCGGAGCTGGAAGCAATGTTTGGCTGGAACGGTGGGCGGATGGCATCGCTCTACACAAAAACGGCCAATCGGCGTCGCCTATCTTTACGTGGATGGAGCGAAACATCAGGGGACGGTTCGCCCGCACCTTAATTTTCGTCGCCCGCACCTTGATTTTTGTCTTGTTTTATCAAAGACTTAAACGACCAAAAAAGCCGTGTGGTGCCCCAGGCCCGACTCGAACGGGCACTTCCAGAGGAAAGCAGATTTTGAATCTACCGCGTCTACCGATTCCGCCACTGGGGCTTTGCGGACAAGTCGTATGGACCAAGACGGGCGCACACGCAAGCCAAAACTCTTGATTAAAGCGAGAAAATTGCCACTGTTAGCCCTGTCCCAAACGGAAGGAAGGCCGAATGTCAGGAGGCCCGCTTGCGGATCGAATTTGACGGCGGGAAAACCGCCGCCTGTCAGGTCGTGCGCATCAAACCAGCGACCGCCCCTGCGGCTGTGGCTCTGCTCGCGCGCTTGGCCCAACACGAGGATGCCGCCCTGCCGCCCGACTTTGCGGACACGCACCCGGGCCATGCCGCCTTGCTCTCATATTTAGCGGCAGCACCGGCGGGTCATTGGCATTTGGGCCTCAGCCCAGCACCGACCGATAGACAGATGCCGCCCGGCGCCTCTACCCAGCACCAAGATAAGATTAGGCCCCTGCATTCAGCGCCCACCGGCCCGCTTGTGACCAAGAAGCCCGGCAGCGACGCACTGTTGGGGCTGGTGTCCGGTTTTTTAGTCCCAGACCCTCTTGCACAGGGTTCCAGTGACACACCCGGTCTGATCGACGCCCCCGCCGCGCCCGCTCTGTTTGTCAATTCGCTCATCGTTCGACAAGATCAGCGTCAGCTTGGCTATGGGTCTCGCGCGCTTGATTTGATCGGTAAATTGGCCGCCGCCAAAGGCGCAAAGCGCGCCTACGTGGCGATCTCAGTTCACAACCCGGCCGCCCGCGATTTTTATCGACGCCAAGGCGCATCGCCTTGCGATCTTTGCTATTGGAGCCTGGCAGACGAGGCCCTGAATTCGGCTTTGCACAGCCTTCAGGACGCCCCGACACCGCTTTACCGCAGCCAACCAGCAGCCGGGCCGGGCTTGCAGAGCCTGCGCGGGCTGGCAGGCCCACCGCTCGACCTGGGCTTTGGCTTTGATTTTGGCCTCGCGCGCTACGAGGCTTGGCTACAAATGGACGCGCGCTGGAGCCCGCAAGAGTTGGCAATTTCCCACGCGACAGCGCTTCGCCAGCTTATGCTTTGGTTGCACGATCAACCCGCCGCCGCCTTATCGCAGCAACCACGGCTGGGCATCACCGGCCTTGCGGCCAACCTGCCGGATCACTGCGATCCGGTTGAAGCCAATGTTTGGATGCTACCCTTGGGAGGCAGGCCTTAGAACCCGCCTCGCGCTATCGCGTTTCCCCCGCGAGCGCTGGTCTCCGCTCGTTCACCCCCAAATTCAGCCCAAGCTTTTAGGCGGCTTGAGGCTGGCCAGCGTCAACATTCAGCTATGAGCATTCCGGTGTGCGCTTTAGCGCAAGCCGCCAACGAGTGAGCATGGACTTGCGTTAGAAATCAGTCAGCTAGAGCGGATCGGCTGTTGCGACACCAGCGCCCGACGCTCTAGGCCCACCCCTCACCGGCGGGGCTGGCGCGCCGCGCCCGCTGGAGCCCTTGCCTCAAGGCCCGCGCCAATCCCTTGCGCTCGCCCGCCGACAGCTCGGCGGCAAAGGGGTGACTACGGCCATGGGAACGTAAAAACAGCGGCCTGGGATCGTACTTGCTCTCTTCATTGATGACCTGTACCCAAGCCGTCTTCAGGCTCAGGGCGTCGGCTTCGCCCTTGGGACTGACCCGGGTCAAACGGGTCTCATCGCGCCACACTTCGACGATTTCCCGCGCCTCGGCTTGGCGGTATGAGACCTTAAAAGCCCAATAGAGGCCGAGCCATTCCAGCCCCATAAAACCAACGATCGGCCAGGCGCCAAGCGCAAAGAACAGGCCCGACAGTGCCGTAAAAGCCAGCGCCAAACACAAGATCAGCCGGTGAAATCCACGCAGACTGAGGCTGCGATGCGGGGTGATGGTGGCGCTGAAAAAGCAGGGATGAGCCTGTCCAGCGGGCCGCGCTAGCGCCGCTGCGCCGCCCTTGCCTGCAAATGTGTGTGTGTCCATGGCTGCTAACCTAGGTCGGCGATAGGGCCGGGAAAACCTCCCAAATGCCGCGCCCTTGTCTAAGTATAGCACAAGCCTGCGCGCTCTGCTGTCCGGGGCCATCATACAGCACCAGGGGCGGCAAAATTTGGCTATCGCCGCGCCGATTTTTGCGCAACGCCAGCAAGACCAGGCGCGCGGGACGCTCGGCAAACGACTGGACGGGCAAAATCTTGGCAGCGCCAAAATCACACCGGCTGGCGGCCTGCAATGCGTCTTGCACTTGGCTGGCGGGCAGCACCCAATAGGACCAGCCACCGGCAACCAGGCAGGTCTTGGCCACTGCGAACCAATCCTGCAATGCTTGGGCGCGCTGGTGGGCACTGGCACGATAGGCATCGACCGCCCGCCGCCCTTGTGCCTGGCCGGTAAAGGGCGGATTGCAGACCAGAGCTTGCCCTGGCTTTCCTTCAAGGGCGGCTTCAAGCGCTGATGCATCGAAGACGTCCAGCGCGGTGACCGTAACGCGCTGGCTCAGGCCAAGGTCATGGGCGTTCTGACGAGCAAGCGCGGCGATCTCTGGCACGCGCTCAAAGCCATGCACCTGAAGCCCAGGCAAGCGGGACGCCGCCAAGAGTCCGAGCGTGCCGACCCCCGCGCCTAGGTCAATCAAACGACCCTTGGTATTCACTGGCAACCAAGCGGCCAGCAAGACCGACGCCGTACCCGCGCGGAAGCCGCGCTGTGGCTGGCTCAGCATAATCTGGCTGCCCCAAAACGCATCGCGGCTAACCGTACTTGTCACGGGCGTTTTTTCGGATGAGCGCTGCCCGCTTGTGTCGGTTGCGCCGTCTCCCTTTGCAATGGGTCCGCCCTCGACTAGTCCGTCTTTGACTGGTCTTTCAGGGCCGTCGGAGGCGGTCTTGGTGGTAAGATCGCTGGTCGCTGGTGTCGGTCGAGGCATGAGAGGCTCGCTTTGGGCTGCGAATTTGCCGCAGTGGTTCACTAAAGTCTTGTTTGGCACTTGCTTGGCAAGCCAGGCTAGGTTGACTTAACCACTTTGTGAGATTGGACCGCAAGCGCGACGCCGTCCCAAGCAGCTGTCCACAGGCGCAAGCCTTGATCCTCTGGCGGAGAGCCAGCTTTCGGGTTAAGACCTGGGTTTGTGGTCGCTGTGGGGCGCAAGAGGCGCTCCGCCGACGCCATGGGGACAGGGGTTCGAGCCAAACTTGAACTCAACGGCAGCCCAAGCCATCGCGGCGCGGGCCCGCAAAAAGACGATAAAAGGAAAGCCACCGGTGAGCAATGTAGTCGCCTTGAAAGCTAAGGAGCAGGCCGCTTCGGCCATGGACCGCCTGTTGACGCTGGTCAAAGACGATCTTGCCCAGACCAACCAGCTCATTTTTGAGCGCATGCAAAGCCATGTGCCGCTGATCCCAGAGCTTGCGGGCTACTTGGTCAATGCGGGCGGCAAGCGCCTGCGCCCCGTGCTGACGTTAGCGGCGGCGCGTTTGTGCGACTATGAGGGCGAGCGCCACATGGGCCTGGCGGCCTGTGTCGAATTCATCCACACCGCGACCTTGCTGCACGACGATGTGGTCGATGAGAGCGCCATGCGCCGCGGCGAGGCTTCTGCCAACGAGGTCTGGGGCAATCAGGCCAGCGTTTTGGTCGGCGATTTCTTGTTTTCGCGCTCGTTCGAATTGATGGTCAGCGACGGTTCGCTTGAGGTGTTGCGCATCCTATCGGCTGCCTCGGCCACCATCGCAGAGGGCGAGGTGCATCAGCTGTCTGTCATCAGCGATTTGGGTATCAACGAACAAGACTATTTGCAGGTCATTGCCGCCAAGACCGCTGCCTTGTTTGCCGCGGCCTGTGAGGTGGGCGCGGTCGTCGCCGATAAACCGGCCGCGCGCCAAGCCGCCCTGCGCTCCTATGGTATGAACTTGGGCATCGCCTTCCAACTGGTCGATGACGCGCTGGATTACGCCGCGCGCCAAGCCGAGCTGGGCAAAACCATCGGGGATGACTTCCGCGAAGGCAAGGTGACGCTGCCGCTGTTGCTGGCCTACCGGCGCGGGGATGAGAGCGAGCGCGCGTTCTGGGAGCGTGTGATTGCACGCGGCGAACAACAAGACGGCGACCTGGAACAGGCCATGGAGATCATGCAACGCCACGGCACCATCGCTGCCACCCTTGAGCGCGCCCAGCACTACGTCAATATGGCCAAAGACGACCTGGCGCTGTTCCCGGATTGCGATCTGCGTCAAGCCATGGTGGATGTTGCCGACTTCTGTGTTCAACGCGGATACTAGCGCCGTCACGGGCCAGTGAATACGCCCAGTGAATACGGCAGGCGAATACAGCAGCGAATTTGGCGGACGATTTCGGCAGCCGATTTGACGGGTGCCTGGCGTTGGACTCCCTACTCGATGGCCGCAACGCCCAAGCGCAGCTGTTGTCGGCATTCGCCGCCGCTCAACTGGTGCTGATTTCTTGCTTTTGCTCCAATCTTTTTGGCCCCAGCGAGGCTAGCCGCCTGCCCCTGGTTTGATCTTGCATTGCTTGATCGCTCTTGCTGGTTGCCCTGAGGCGTCGCACAGGCACTCTAAAAGTCAAGTTTGCTTATATTTCAGTTAATACCAACTAATTCGCGACTATTCAGCTGTTTAGTGATTTTGTTACCTGCGATTTTTGCAATCGGCAGGCGCAAATTCTGGGCAGTCGCCCCGTCAAAGCGTGAATTTTTAGCAATCATCACTTGAAAGTGATCACAAGCGCACCCAAATGCAATAGATCAAGATTTTGCACCACTATGGCATGTCATCGCCTCGGTCCCGCGCGCTTCATCCGGGCGTAACCGAGGCCCGGGGCCTGCCAGCAGTCGGCCGCAAATTTTCCCTCTCAATCAAGAGGTCGGCGCATTGGCGCAAATTAAGGTGTCGCGACAGTCGGCAAAATCTTGTGTCGGTTCTATATCTATCACGCACGGCTGGGACGCCGATGGGCGCTCCCCGTTGCTTCGCGCTTCCAGCAATAGAGGCAGGCCTTCGGGCCTGGATGTAGCCCCTGGGACGCAGACTCTGGAACGCAGCCGCTAACGACGGACCTAGCGCGATGAGTTCTGGCGTTAGCTTCTGGCTCTGGCGCTGGATTCTGGGGTTGGTTTCTGGGGTTGGTTTCTGGGGCGACCTTTTGGGATTTGCTTCGGGCGATGGCCGAGGGCCGATGTCCCGGTTGCAGGCGCGTAAATTGTGCCGCCCGACGAAGCAGAGCGCGAACCAGGCGACAAGCCCGTCGCGACGCACTGGCGGGAAAAACAGGACCGGCTTTCCAAGCTTCTTTTCTTCTGTATTTTAAGGACATTATGGCAGCCATTCATCAAATCACCGCGCAAGCTGCGCTCAAGAAGACACGCGACCAACAAGCCGGGCTGAGCGATCCCAAAGACGCCAAGCGGCAAAAGCTGGCACGAGCGGCACAACAAAGCAGGCCCGCCGAGATCCCCAAGGGCTGGACCGGTTGGCTCTATCGCTTTATCGAACATCGCTGGTTTGGGCGTTTTATTCTCGGCATCATCTTGCTCAACGCAGCGGCGCTGGGCCTAGAGACCATCCCCAGGGTCAACGCACAAATCGGCAGCTTTCTTAGGATCGTCGATCATTGGGCTCTTTGGATCTTTGTCGTGGAATTGACGCTAAAATTGCTGGTCTACCGCCTGCGATTCTTCACCAATGGCTGGAACTTATTTGATTTGGCCATCGTTGGTTTGGCCTTCGTGCCATCTTCCAGCACCTCGATCTTGCGCGCCCTGCGCGTGCTGCGGGTTCTCCGCCTCATTTCAGCGGTGCCCAGCCTGCGGGTTGTGGTCCAAGCTCTGGTCTCTGCGGTGCCGTCAATGACGACGGTCATCGGTCTGCTGATGCTGTTTTTCTATGTCTTCGGCGTCATGGCCACGCGGCTCTATGCTGAGGCCATGCCCGACAAATTTGGTTCGCTCGGCCAGACCTTTTTGACCCTATTCCAACTCATGATTATGGACGGCTGGGCCGACGTGATTCGCGGCCTCATGGCTATGGGACACACCACCTCGCCTATCTTCTTCATTGTTTTTGTCGTAATTTCTGGCTTTGCGGTGCTCAATCTGTTCATCGGTATTCTGGTCAACGCGATGGACAGAGCCGAGAGCATGGATCACATGCTGCACCCCGAAGATTACAGCCAAGAAGACGAGGGGGAAAAGATTGACCGCTTGAGCCAACAAATCGAGCAAATGCAGGCGCTGTTAGAGACCCTGAGCCAACAGCACGCCGCCTTGCTCGACGCCAATGGCCTGGGCAAGATGCCGCCAGCGAGTGCGCTGGATAGCGGTCAGCAAAACGGCCAGGCAGCGCAGGACGCGGCCAACCAAGAGCGAACCGCCCCAGCCACAGAGGAGCCCCCTCGTGGCGAAAACTGATCAGGGCCAGGAAAAATGGGTCGAGGAAATGTGGGGCCAGAAAGCATGGGGCAAAGCATGAGACCAGATAGCGACCACCCTGGCGCCCCAGCGCAACCCTGGCCGCTAGCCGCCGGCCTTGAAGCGGGCATGCGCCTAGCCCTTGCTGAAGCCGAGGCAGCAGCAGCAGCCGGTGAAGTCCCGGTAGGCGCGGTGCTCAGCCTGGACGGCCAGGTCTTGGCCCGCGCCCACAATCGCGTTGAGCGCGACCAGCGCCCCAGCGCGCACGCCGAGCTGTTAGCGGTCGAGCAAGCCTGCCAGCGCTTGGGCCAAAAGTGGCTGCCCCCGGGTGCGCGCTTGTTCGTCACCTTAGAGCCTTGCCCCATGTGCGCTGGGCTGTTGTCGCAAGCGCGCTTATCTCAATTGATCTATGGCGCCTATGACCCGAAATCGGGCGGGGTCGACCACGGGCCGCGCGTCTTTGACCACCCTCAGAGCCACTTCCGCCCTCAGGTCATCTCCGGTGTTCTGGAAAAGGAGTGCGCCGCCCTGTTGACGGACTTTTTTGCCGCGCGACGCCCCTAAGCCCATCGCGAGCCTTGACGCGGGTTCAACTGACGGCACAATGGGGAGCAAGCAAGCCTGCTGGTGGCACGCCCCTCGGGTAAAAATCTGGAGAGCGCCGCAACCGTCGCATCAAAGCCTGCACAGGACACGAACGTCGCCAAGGTGCTGACATCTTGGCGCTGCCAACAAGGCTAGAGCCTTATGAGAACTGGAATATACCCCGGTACTTTCGACCCAATCACGCTTGGGCATATGGACATCATCCAGCGCGGCGCGCGCCTGTTTGATCGCCTGATTGTCGGGGTGGCCTATAACCCGGACAAGCAGCCCCTATTCAGCCTAGAAGAACGGGTCGCACAGGTTGACCGCGAGCTCGCCAAACTGCGCGCCAAAGGCCTGGATGTCTCGGCAGAGCCCTTCAGCAACCTGTTGATGGCCTTCGTGGTCGAACATAAGGGCACCGCCATTTTGCGCGGCATCCGTGCGGTATCGGACTATGAATACGAATTCCAGATGGCCAGCATGAACGCGCGCATTAACCCGGCGGTCGAGACGGTGTTTTTGACCGCCTCAGAGGGGCAGCATTTTATCGCCAGCCGCTTGGTCAAAGAGATTGCCAAACTGGGCGGCGACGTTTCGGGCTTCGTGAGCCCGGACATCAATCAGGCGCTGCGTGAGGTCTATAAGACCCAGGAAGTCATTCGGTTCTAACGCAAAACCCGAGGCCTGCGGCAGCGGGCCGACGGTGGCTTTGCGTAAACACTCAAGCAAAACCCGAGGCCTGCGGCAGCGCGCCAACGGTGGCTTTGCGTTAAACACTAAAGCAAAACCCGAGGCCTGCGGCAGCGGGCCGACGGTTGCTTTGCGGGAATTTTGTTAGCGCCGCGCCGCCGCGACCACTGCAGCGCTCGATAGCGTCGGGAAGACAGGCCTAGGATCTCAAAGCAGCCCCTTGGGAAGCGGCACGGCCTTGCAAACAGCCCTCAAGCAAATCTCGACCGCCGCAAGCCGGGCGAACCGTCTGTAACTAACCGAGAATTTGGCGTTCGTATTCTTCGCCATCAAACCAGCCCAAAGAGGCGGTAACTTTCATCGCCTCATTGAGCTCCCATTCTTCCCAGCCCTTTACGTTCAGCGCGTTACCCGTTTCTGCATGGTGTCCAGTAAAGGTCCAGAGGTAGATCACGTGCAGCCCCGCGCCCCTTATACCATCGCAGCTGAGCTGCAAGTCCGGCACCTCTGCATGAAACCCTGCCGCCATGGCGGTGATCCCTGCGTGACCGACCGACGGCTCGCCGCGATTTATCACAATGCTGCTGGTTGGCGCGTGAAAGTCCGCTACATTTTCTGGCTTTTTAGAGTTCCAGGCATTCGTGTAGCGCTCGGCAAGGTCGTCTAGTTGGCTCTGCGTAAAGGACATTTTTGTCTCCCGTTTCCCAAAGTGGTGGTCTCAAAACCGTCATAGACCACCGGGTCTGGCGGCCTGCTGGCGTGCCGCTACCAAGCGAGTAGGCGTTGACAGATATCGCGGGCCCGAACGCCGCAATTGCAGCGCCCCGCATCAGGCATCCCGCATCAGGCATCCCGCATCAGGCGCCAAATTCCCCCGTGCTGGCGAAGCAGACACACAGGGCCAAGCCCCTAACAAGCGATGGCGCTTGCTCGCATGACTTTTACCCCACCCCCAAAGGCGCGCGATGCCAAGGCAAGCACTCATACCAAAAGGTAAGCCGGGCCCTGGGCGCGATGCGGCGCTAGCGACGGCACGCTCGGTTCATCTTGGCAGGTCAGCGCGCGACGCACAAGCCGCCAGCCCCTGGACCAAACGCGGACACAAAAAAAGGAGAGGCCCCTTAGGCGCCCCTCCTCTTGTTCATTTCAGATCCCTCACCAGCTCAGCCCGGCTCGACCCGGCTTAGCGGCTTGTATGTGTGCGCTGCGGTCCCCCTAGAGACCGCAGGCTGCAGCGGCTAGCTTGTTGCTTGTTTTTGGCCGCTCGCAAGTTCTAGAGCGCGTTCGGCTGGCCTGCCTTTACGTCCGCGCACTTGGTTTTCCCTGCGCTCTTCGTTTTGGCTGTCAGCGCCGATCCGCCCTAAGACGTCCTGGCGCGACCATCCGAGTGCCCCGGATATTGCACCAGAGCCTTAGAACTCCACCTTGACCGAGGTGATGGCAGAGATTTCACGCGCGGTGTTGGCACCGTTCCAGTTCCAGACCGAGTCATTGTCCAAGCTGCCGATGGCGGCCCCCAAGGTCAGGCCGTCCGCCAACTCGTAAGTGGCGCCAGCAAAAACGTTGCTGGTATAGGTCTCACCGACGACCATCATGTGAGCGATTTCGGTCTCGACGCCCAGGCCCAAGTGCAGCGCACCCATGTCATAACCGATACCCGCAGCAATGTATTCGCTGCTGGCGCCGAACTCTTCCATCGCGTAGTTGACCCCCGCGCTCAGGCCGCCAATGCTTGCCCCCAGCGATCCTGCTAGAGCTTGATCTTGTGCGGTCAGACCCAAGGCAACCATCACCGGGCCCATGGGGGCGGCGTAGGAGACACCCACAGACCAGTTGGAATCGTCGTCAACCGAGGCTTCAAAATCGACGCCGTAAAATGAGTTGGCATAGAAGACCTGCTCGGCTTCCAGCACGCTGAAATGGTCGCGCTCGATCGCCCCCAGCGGCAAGATTGGCACGTTCAGTTGATTGCTGGTACCCGCTGCATCGCCGGTATCACCCATCTTGATATTGCCCAGGGCAGAGTTGACGAAGACATAGCCATCGTTGAACTCAACCGCGTCGCCGTCGACGACATCGCCAGGCAATTGGATGCCGGCGTCGTCAGAGCCCTGCAGATCCAGCTCCAGGTGCATGCCCCAAGCCAGGCCCGACTTGGTGGCGTTGGAATAGTCGAAGTTCAGACGGCCGTCGGTTGCGAAGTCCAGGCTATCGACTTCTGAATCTTCCAGATCGTAATTTTCACCATAGTGGGCTTCGAATTCCATAAAGCCGCTGATGGTCAGATCTTGGGCAAAGGCGCTGCTCGCAGCGAGCGCAAGGCTACCAGCCAGAGCGCTGCCCAACAGCGCCGCGCGATTGAGGGTCGAAAATGAACTCTTGGTCATGGGGCCTCCTAAGATGCCAGTATTGGCGGGCAGCTCGGCCCGCGGTATGTGTCTTGCCCTACCTTGACCATTTTCCCGCCTAGGTTGCAACACCAAAACCTAAAGTTGAGTTGCATTTGTGCGCAACTGTGTCCTTTTCGCAACAACCCGCCGGTGTAACGTCTTGGGGCACGCAAGGTTCAGGGGCGGTGGCGAAGATTAACATTTCCAAGGCCAAAAAAGCGCTTGGGCTTTGACCTGCCATGTTGGGATAAGGATCTGAGCCTGAGATCAGGAAGATGCCGTCAAAAGCTCACCGGCGTGAGGCAGTGGCCCGCGCTTTCGCCCGACCGATCTGGCCGAAATCAGCGGCCTTCAGAAGGAACCAATAGGGCACAAAAAAACCCGCACAGCGGCGGGAATTTTTATAAACCGAAATGGCGCGAGTGACGGGGCTCGAACCCGCGACCTTCGGCGTGACAGGCCGACACTCTAACCAACTGAGCTACACCCGCGCATTTCGGTGAACGGGTGTGTAGCCCTCTAACCGGTTTGAGTCAACGCAAAAATTTGCAAAATTTCCTAAGAAATTGGGATTTCTGTCTGCAAGCGGTGAAGCTGGCCTGACGGGCCTTCAATCAGCAAGGAATCCGTCACCCAAACTTGGGAATCACGCAGGGGCGCTTGCAAAATTAGACCGTCCGTCAGACCCGTGAGGCAAAACTGCACTTGGCGGCCGCCTACCAGCTCATCCAGGCCCATCCAACGCTGACAATCCATACCAGCTTCGGCCACCGCTCGAGTCTCGTCGTCAAGCTGCGGCGCTAAGCGTGCAAAGCAATCCCCGCCCAGTGCTTTGGCCGCTACCGCCGAAATAACGCCCTCTGGCGTGCCACCAATCCCCATCAGGGCATCGACGTCCTGGCCATCCAAAAGCGCCTGTGTGGCGCCCAAAACGTCGCCACCGGAGTTCAGGCTGACCCGGGCACCTGCTTTCAAGATATCGTCGATCATGGCCTGATTGCGTGGCCGCTCCAGAATATAGACCAACAGCTCGCTCACCGCCTTGCCCTTGGCCCTGGCCAGAGCCTGCAAGCGGTCGGCCATGGGGGCGTCGGGATCGAGGGCGCCGCGCGCTTGCGGGCCGACGACCAACTTGTCCATATAGAAGGCGGGCCCAGGTTCGAACATGGTGCCCGGCTCGGCCAAGGCGATCACCGAAAAAGCATTGGGCAGCGCTTTGGCGCAAAATGTCGTGCCTTCCAGGGGATCGACGGCGATGTCCAGCGCTTCGCCCGTACCGCTGCCCAGGGTCTCACCGTTGTAGAGCGCGGGTGCGTCGTCCTTTTCACCCTCGCCGATGACGACACGGCCGCGGAAATCCGCCGGGCCGAGCACCGCACGCAGCGCATCGACACAGGCACCGTCCGCCCCGTTCTTGTCCATCCGCCCAACGAAGGGCTGGGCAGCAATAGCCGCCGCTGACGTGGCGTGAGCAAGGGTCAAAAGAGAAGGAAAGGACACAGGCGAAGAGCTCCGGCAAAGTGGCTTGATAACAGGCGCAGCGATCAGGCGGCACCTGCCATCGTTTGACGAGGCCGCGCGCCCGAGCCGCTAGCGCCTAGCTTTGCCAGCAAATGCCCCCTTGTTCAACCGGTGATCGGCGCAAAGGCAAGGCCCGGCGGTCCGTCGAAGCGCAGCGTGCGTCAGATCTCGACCGCCAGACAGCTCCAGAGAGAGTCCCAAAAAAATCAGCCTAGCGCCGCCTAGAGCCCCCCCCCCTAGAGCCCGTCGCGCAGCACCATGACCGAGGTCTTGGCGTGACGCACCACCCGCGCCGTGTTGGGGCCCAACAGGAAGTCACCGAATTCGGGACGGTGTGCGCCCATCACGATCAAGCGCGCCTGCAACTTGGCAGCCGTCGCCAATATCTGCTCGTAGGCTGTGCCTTGGCAGATGACGTGTTGAACGCCCTGCGGTTTGTCCAAGGCCGCCTCGACCAGGCCATGCAAGGCCTGGCGCGCGTGCTCAATCGCCTCATCGTGGGAGCCTTCTTTAAAGTAGCTACCGATGATGCTCATGCCGAAATCGGGCACCACGGACATGACCGCCAAGGGCGCGCTGTCCAAAGCGGCAATGGCCGCTGCTCGCTTAAGGATTGCGTCGCTGTGCTCGGGGTGTGCCAAGTCAATGGCGACAAGAACGGGCTGACTCATGCGGCCTCCTTTCGGGCTCCTGCCGGAGCTTGCTGGGGCAAGCGTCGGCGCTGCACATAGATAATCAACAGCAACAAAGCCAAGGCCGGAATGTAGATGACTTCCTTGGGCATGCGCTCGGCGGGCCGCTCAATCGCGGTCACTTGCCAATCAAAATCGACCCCTGCTTGCTCGGCTGGGCCTCCGAATTTCAGCGAGTCCACGATAATTTTGCCCTCACTTTCGATCAACTCCAGGCCCGCAGAATTGGCGAGGCGCTCGAAGCCTTCTGGGCCTTTATCGCCCAACGGCAACACGAAGGTGGAGGAGACAAAATCACCGTCTATATTCTCGCCTTCCAGCTTGATGCGTAGGCTGTCGCCGCTCTGGGCGCCCTGCGCCACGTCGAAGACTTGCGCCGGTGCCACCTGTTCGAAGGGTGGCTGTACATAGTCCAGCACCAGCCCCGGACGGAACAATAGTAGCGCGATCAAGACCAGTGCCAGGCTCTCCCATATCCGATTGCGGGCGATAAAATAGCCCATGGTCCCGGCCGCAAAGACCAACATGGCCGCCAGGGCTATGAAGAACACGAATATGGCTTTGACCGGCCCGACATCAATCAACAACAAGTCGGTGTTGAAGATGAACAAGAATGGCAGCAACGCCGTGCGCAGGGAATAGAAGAAAGCCGTGACGCCGGTCTTGAGCGGATCAGCGCCCGATATGGCCGCCGCCGCAAAGGAGGCCAGCCCCACCGGCGGCGTCACGTCCGCCATGATGCCATAGTAGAACACGAACATGTGGACGGCCACCAGCGGTACGATCAGCCCGGCTTGCGCGCCCAGCTCCACGACCACGCCCGCCATCAGCGATGATACGACGATGTAGTTGGCGGTCGTCGGCAGGCCCATGCCCAGAATGATCGAGATCAGCGCGACGAAGAACAGCATGGCCAACAGGTTGCCACCCGAAAGGAACTCGACGAACTCCGCCATGACCTGACCGATGCCCGTCAGTGTCACCGCGCCGACAATGATGCCCGCTACGCCCATGGCCGCCGCCAGGCCGATCATATTGCGAGCCCCAGTGATCAGACCGTCGGCCAAGTCAGCGATGCCCTCGCGCACCGCCAAAAAGAAGCCCAGCGCCTGGCCACGAAAAATGGCTTTGAGCGGCTTTTGCGTCACCAGCACGACGATTAGGAAACAGGTCGCCCAAAAAGCCGAGAAAGCGGGCGACTTCCACTCAACAATCAAGAACCAGATCAGAACGATAATCGGCACGACGTAGTGCAGACCGGTGCCTGCTACGTCAGAAAAACGTGGCAGCTTGACCACCGGCTGATTGGGGTCGTCCATTTCCAATTCAGGCTTACGCGCCGACAAAAAGACCAAGAAGACGTAAGAGCCGAAAAGGAAGGCCAAGATCGGCATACCCGAGGCATCGCCGAACCAGACCTTGAAGCCTTGGATCAACCAATAGACCGCGTATGATAAGATCAGCAGCGAAGAAATGGTGATGCCGGTTCGGATGAGGCGGACCTTAGCGGGGGCCATTGGCTCGGGCTTTTCCAGGCCGCGCATGTCGTGCTTCAGCGCTTCCAAGTGCACGATATAGACCAGCGCGATATAGGAGATCAGCGCCGGAACGATGGCGGTCTTCACCACCTCGACATAGGAAATGCCGACATATTCGGTCATCAAGAAGGCCACGGCACCCATGACCGGCGGGGTCAAGACCCCGTTGACCGAAGAGGAGACCTCGACCGCGCCCGCCTTTTCAGGCGCAAAGCCAACGCGCTTCATCAAGGGAATAGTAAAGGTGCCTGTTGTAACCACGTTGGCAATGGAAGAGCCCGAAATCAGGCCCGTCATGGCCGAGGAGACCACCGCGGCCTTGGCCGGTCCGCCGCGCATATGGCCCAGCAATGAAAAGGCGATTTGAACGAAGTAGTTGCCCGCGCCCGCCTGATTGAGCAGCGCGCCAAATAGGACGAAGAGAAATACGAAGCCCGACGAAACGCCCAGCGCCACACCGAACACGCCTTCGGTGGTCAGCCACATATGGCTCATGGCCTTTTCCAGCGAGGCACCCTTCCAGCGGATCATATCGGGCAAGCCATCCCAAGCGCCGAAAAAGACGTAGGCCAAGAAGAACAGCGCCACCGCCATCAGCGGGAAACCCAGCGAGCGGCGCGCGGCTTCTAACAGCAAGACGATACCCACAGCAGCAACCGCCACGTCGGTCGTGTTGGGCGCACCCGCGCGTGAGGCGACGCCAGCATAGAAGATCCAGATATAGGCCGCTGCCCCTGCTGCGATCAGCGCCATCGCCCAGTCTTGTATCGGGATATAGTGGCGCGGACTGGACTTCAAAGTCGGATAAGCGGTGAAAGCCAGGAAGACCGCAAAAGCCAGGTGGATGGCGCGGGTCTGGGTATCGTTCCAGACGAAAATGCCCCATTCAAAGGGCAGCGGCGACGCGATCCAGAGCTGAAACAACGACCAGATCAAGGGCACGACCCAGAGCACACTCGCCGAGATGGCGCCCTTTGGCACCCGCGCTCCGGTGTCCGATTCTGCGATCAAGTCCTCTGGGTTCTCCAGCGCTTCGGCTTTGTCGCTCATGCTGCCTCTCCTGACTGTCCTGTTATTGTTATGCTTTTGATTTTATTAATTTTGCACCGGTTATTTATAGCTGGTTTCTGTGGTTTGCTCAAAGGCTAAACTCCAAAAGCCCAGCGGCGGTCTTCAGCGCGGGCTTACATGCGGGCCTGGCTTACATGCGGGCCTGGCTTACATGCGGGCCTGGCTTGCATGCGGGCCCGATTTTCAGGCAGTTCTGGCTGCCGGCAAGACCCTACGGCTTGGAAGCGAAGGACTAGATCCGAAGGATAGCAACTCCAAGGACCGGCAACTCCAAGGACCGGCAACTCCAAGCACCGGCGATCATGGCTCCGGCAGCCAACGGCTAGACAGAACCGAATCGCTAGAATCAAAAATGGCCGCCCCGATCTGGAGCGGCCACCTTTGTAAGCTAGATTACATAATCCAGCCGCGTTCCTTGTAGTAACGAACCGCGCCGTCGTGCAACGGAGCAGACAGACCGTCTTTGATCATTTCTGCTTCAACCAGACGAGAGAAGGCCGGGTGCAACTTTTTGAAGTCGTCGAAGTTTTCGAAGACTGACTTCACCAGCTGGTACACCACTTCTTCAGACGTATTGGTTGAGGTCACGAAGGTCGCCTTGGGGCCCCAGCTTGCTACGTCATCAGCGTTGCCCGGGTACATGCCGCCAGGGATGGTGGCTGCTGCGTAGGCAGGGTTAGACGCCAGAACCATATCGGTGCCCGAAGTGGTCAGGTCCAACAGCTTGATGTCACAAGTAGAGGTGGCTTCCATAGACGAACCGTTCGGTAGACCCGCCGCCCAGATCGCTGCATCCAGCTTGCCGTCACACAGAGCCGCAGACTGCTCAGATGACTTCAGCTCGGCAGCCAGAGCGAAATCGTCGGGTGATACGCCAGCCGCATCCATCAGCACTTCAGCCAAAACGCGGGTACCAGAACCGGGGTTGCCGATGTTGACGCGCTTACCAGCAAAGTCAGCCACAGAGTTGATGCCCGCATCCGCGCGCACCATGACGTGCAGCGGCTCAGGGTGGACTGAGAAGATGGCGCGCAGGCCTTCGAAGGCACCATCGTCAGCGAACTTGCCAGTGCCAGAAATGGCTGCAGCCTGAACGTCAGACTGAACAACGCCGAAGTCCAGCTCACCGCCGCGGATGGTGCGGGTGTTGTAGACAGAACCACCGGTCGATTCCACAGAACAACGGATGCCGTGTTCTTTACGGCCTTTGTTCATCAGACGGCAGATCGCGCCGCCAGTGGGGTAGTAAACGCCGGTCACGCCGCCGGTACCAATGGTCACGAATTGATCGGCTGCAAAAGCAGCAGAGCCCAAGCTCACAACAGACGCAGCGGCCAGGCCAATTAGAGATGTTTTGATATTCACATGCTTCTCCCTTAGTTTTGGGTGCCTCGGGTGCGAGTGCGCCCTGAAAACACGACCCTAAGGTCGCTAAAGTTTTTTTTTCTGTCACCAAAAAACTTATGTTTTTTTCGAGACCCAGTAGGCGTTGTTCTCTCGGCGCAGGGTCTCGTAGCGTTCGATCCGTTCGCGAGCACAGGCCCCGCCCTTTTCGACGAGACCCGCCAAAACCGCGTCCAGCACGGCCATCACCCCCGCGTAACAGCCAAAGTGATGGGTCGAAATGACCGAAGCAATCAGCGCCACTTCGGGCTGGAATTCGCTGGAAATGACATCGAAATCAGAGACCAGAATAATCTTTGTCCCGCGCCGCTGCGCGAATTTGCAGGCCTCAATGACCTCGCGCGAATAGGGCGTGAACGTCAGCGCCACTAGCACATCTTGCGCGTCAGCATCGGACATATCATCGATAGCCGAGTTCATGTGCCGCGGGATCAATTGCATGCTGGGCAAGGCCATGCAGCCCACATAATGCAGATAATAAGCAAGGGCGTAGGTCGATCGCACCGCCGTTAAGTAGACATTGCGCGCATCGAGCATGAGCGAGACCGCACGTTCAAGGTGCTCCGGCGATAGCCGCTCTAGGCTGCGCTGAACAATGGCCATAGAATTGAGCGATGCTGCGGCCTGCACCCGCCCCAACGAGCCAGCGCTCCGCAGCGAGTCGACCCAGGCCGGGCGTTCGGCCATGTGGGTCGAGGAGACCAGCGCATGGCGAAAAGGTTCGCGCAGCTCTTCATAGCCGGTAAAGCCCATCTGCTCGGCCAGGCGCACCAGGGTATAGGTCGAGACTCCGCACTTGCGCGCGGTCTCGCGGATCGAATCGAGACCAAAATCGAGCGGATGATCGACAATATACTTTGCGACCAGCTTGAGGCGTGGCGCCATCTGGCCCGCTTCGCGCTTCAGAGCGTCAATTGTCTTGGTCTTGAGCGTTGGATCCATGCGCAAATGCTAGGCTGATGGGCGCGCGCCCGTCAATAACGATTGTTATATTTTTGATCATTTGACTATTCTTGTTTTTCATCCATCATTTTCGGCAGGTCAATCGTCCATTGACCCACCCAGTTATCCATTGCCTCGCAATGACATTCTGTAATCGCTTTCAGTTTTCCTTCTTATGACTGCAACGCCATCGCTTCCCGCTCATGCCTCGGTCGTCATCATCGGCGGCGGTATCATGGGCTGTTCGACGCTCTACCACCTGGCACAGATGGGCGTCAGCGATGCCGTCCTGCTCGAGCGCAACAAGCTGACCTCGGGCACAACCTGGCATTCAGCGGCCCAAGTGCGCGCGCTGCGTAGTTCGCAGAACCTGACCCGCATGATCCAATATTCGGTCGATCTCTATGCCCAGCTGGAGCGCGAGACCGGCCAGGCGGTTGGCTGGATACAAAAGGGCTCATTGTCGATCGCCACCAATCCAGGTCGCCTCGATCACGTGTTGCGCCAAGAAGCCTTAGCCAAAGCCTATGGCGTGCGCGCAGAGGCCATCAGTCCCGGCGAGGCCAAAGAACGCTGGCCGCTGATGAACGCCGATGATGTCATTGGCGCGGTCTGGTCGCCTGATGATGGGCGCGTTTCACCCAGCGATGTCTGCGCTGCGCTGGTCAAGAGCGCCAAGGCCAAGGGCGCACGCATCTTTGAGGATACAGGCGTTACGGGTATCCTGACCCAGGGCGGGCGCGTCGTCGGCGTAGAGACCGCAAAAGGGACGATCCGCTGCGATGCCATCGCGCTCTGCACCGGTCTTTGGTCGCGCGAAGCGGGCGCTATGGCGGGTGCAGAGGTGCCCCTTCTAGCCTGCGAACACTTCTATCTGCTCACCAAGCCCATCGCGGGCATTACCGGCAATGTGCCCTCGCTCAGCGATCACGACAGCCACCTTTACATCCGCGATGATAGCGGCGGCCTCTTGGTTGGCTGCTTTGAGCCCATGGGCAAACCGATCGCACCCGGAAGCCTAGGCGAAGATTTTCAATTTGGCCTCCTGCCCGAAGACTGGGACCACTTCGAGCCCATGATGATGAACGCGCTGCATCGCCTGCCCGCCCTTGAGCAGGCCGAGGTCAAGATGCTGCTAAACGGGCCTGAGAGCTTTACGCCCGACGGCATGTTCATGCTGGGCGAGGCCGCCGAGACCCGCGGCCTGTTCTTAGGCTGCGGTATGAATTCGGTTGGCCTTGCCTCTGGCGGCGGTGCAGGCATGAACCTGGCGCACTGCATCGTGCACGGCCACACCGCCTATGATCTCAGCGAAGCCGATGCCAAGCGTTTCGCACCGATCTTTAATTCGCTCGACCACCTGATGGCTCGCGCGCCAGAGATTTTGGGCACGCACTACGAAATCACTTACCCAGGCCGCCAACTCAAGACCGCGCGCGGACTGCGCAAGTTGGCGCTCCACAACGCCTACGAGGCGGCAGGAGCCGCCTTTGGTCAATTCTACGGCTGGGAGAGGCCTCTGTATTTTGCCAAGGAACAAGTGGGTCATAGCGGTCAACCCGAATTGCGCTTTGGACGCCCAGATTGGTTTGAGCAGGTTGGACGTGAAGTGGCCGCCGCCCACCAGAGCGCCGCCATTTTCGATGCCTCCTGCTTTGGCAAGATCGAAGTCGAAGGCCCAGATGCTGAGCGCTTTTTGCAGTGGGTGTGTTCGGCAAACATGGATAAACCCGCCGGTTCGGCCATCTATACCGCTCTGCTCAACGAGCGCGGCGGCTACGAGAGCGACATCACGGCTCAGCGCATCGCAGACCAGCACTATCGTTTGTTTGTCGGGACCGCTGCTATCAAGCGCGATCTAGCCTGGTTGCAACGCCATCAAAACGGATTCGACGTGAGCTTGACCGACAGCACCGAAGCCTACGCGGTCTTGGGCCTCATGGGCCCGGATGCGGGGCGTATTCTGGCCGCTTGCGGCGCCTCAGAGCTGTGCGAATTGGGGTATTTCAAAGTCGGCCCGGCCCATATCGCGGGCAAACACCTGCGCGCGGTGCGCATGTCTTACGTCGGCGAAGCCGGGTTTGAGATCACCTGCCGCTGGGAAAACGCGGCCGCCATCTATGACGCCCTGACCCAAGCAGGGGCGCAACCCGCGGGCCTCTACGCGCAGACCGCCATGCGCATTGAAAAAGGCTTTGCCGCCATGGGCCACGAGCTGGACGCAGATGTTAGTCCAATCGAGACCGGGATGGATGGCCTGACCTCCAAGAAGAAAGACTTCCTGGGCGCTGCGGCCTTGGTCGAGCGCCGTAAGACCGCGCGCCGTAGCCTGGTCACTCTGATTTTCGACGATCAGAGCGCGACGCCCCTGGGCCACGAACCGGTCTTGCTGGACGGAAAGATCATCGGCACCACCAGTTCGGCTGCCTTTGGATACCGCATCCAGCGCCCGCTTGCCCTAGCACACGTCTCCACGCCCGCGCTAGAGGCCCTAGAGCCCGCAGGCCTGGCGGTTGAGGTCGATGTGACCGGGCGACGCTATGGCGCGCGGCTGCAATTGGCGCCCGCCTACGATCCCAAGGGCGAGCGGATGAAGGGAGCGCTGCTGTGATGCCCCTACGCCGCCCACCGCTGATGCTGGCCCCCAACGGCGCCAGACGGACCAAGGCCGACCACCCGGCCTTGCCGGTCACACCGAGCGAGCTGGCCACCACCGCCAAGGCCGCCTTTGCTGCGGGCGCCGATAGCTTGCATCTGCACGTGCGCGACGAGCAGCAAGGCCACAGCCTGGACGCGGGCCGCTATCGCGAGGCCATCGCGGCCGTGAACGAAGCTGTGCCGGGCCTTGCCATCCAAATCACCACCGAGAGCGCGGGCATCTTTGGCGTTGCCGACCAGTTCGCTTGCTTGGAAGCGCTGCGCCCAGCGGCCGCCAGCATCTCAGTGCGCGAAATGGCGCGCGAACCTGAGCTAGCAACGCGCGTCTATGCCCTGTGCCGCGAGGTTGGCACGCGTGTTCAACACATTCTTTATACCCAAGACTGCCTGGCCCAACTGGAGACCTGGAGCGCCCAGGGTCTGATCGGCCCGCTGCAAAACGATGTCATTTTTGTCTTGGGACAATACACCCCGGCTCGCCATGGCTGCCCGCAAGACCTCTCCTCCTTCTTGCAAGCCATCGCGGGCCAGGGTTTGCAGCCCGATGCGGCCGCCTCGTCCGCCTCCTACCGTTGGAACTGGAGCATCTGTGCCTTCGGCCCGCAAGAAATCGACTGCCTGCTGGCCGCATGGGCGCAAGGCGGCGGCGCGCGCATTGGCTTTGAAAACAACATTCATGACCCAAACGGCGGGCTCTGGGCCGATAATGCGGCCTCTGTCGCGCGGCTGATTCAGCGCGGCCAGGCAGCAAACTTGTGGCCAAGTCAGACCAATGCTGTACCAGCAGGCGCAACCGCCCCCTCTTCACCGTCCCGAGACTAAGGACACATCCCATGGCTCAAGCCGCTCCCCATACATCACCCAATCCCTACGCCGGTCGGTCGCACGTCTTCCCGCGCCACACCAAAGCGCAGACCCCGATGGCGGTCGGCGGCGACGGCTGTTATCTGATCGACGCCAACGGCAAGCGCTATTTTGATGGCTCGGGGGGTGCTGCGGTCTCCTGCCTTGGCCACAGCGACGCCGAAGTCATCAAAGCCGTGCAGGATCAAGTTGCCCAGCTTGCCTTCGCCCACACCGGCTTTTTCACCTCCGAACCCGCTGAAGAACTGGCTCATCTGCTAGCCGCCAATGCGCCGGGTGATATCGACCGTGTTTATTTTGTCTCGGGCGGCTCGGAGGCCACCGAAGCGGCGATCAAACTGGCGCGACAGTATCACCTGGAGCGCGGCGAGCCCCAGCGTCGCCACCTGATCGCGCGTCGTCAATCCTACCACGGCAACACGCTGGGCGCTCTGTCGGCGGGCGGCAACGCATGGCGGCGCGCGCAGTTTGCGCCCCTGTTGATCGAAGTCAGCCACATCGCGCCTTGCTATGAATACGCCGAGCGCCAGGAAGGCGAGACCTTACACGACTACGGCCAACGCGTCGCTCAGGAGCTGGAGGACGAAATTCTGCGCTTGGGTCCCGATAGCGTCATGGCCTTCATCGCCGAACCCGTCGTCGGAGCCACACTGGGTGCGGTGCCCGCCGTCCCGGGCTACTACCAGCGCGTGCGCGAGATCTGTGACCGATACGGCGTGCTGCTGATTTTGGATGAAGTCATGTGCGGCATGGGACGTACTGGCCACTTGTTTGCCTGTGAAGCCGACGGCATCGAACCCGATATTCTGTGTATCGCCAAAGGCTTGGGTGCCGGCTATCAGCCCATCGGCGCCATGCTTTGCAGCAAGACCATCTACGAGACTATCGAGGCGGGCTCGGGCTTCTTCCAGCACGGCCACACCTATTTGGCCCACCCCGTGGCCACCGCCGCTGGGCTAGCCGTTGTGCGTGCACTGTTGGATCGGGGCCTAGTGGCAGGCGTTAGCGCCCTGGGCGACAAGCTGGACGCGGCGCTGAAGCAAGCCCTGGGCCAGCACCCCAACGTCGGCGATATCCGCGGCCGCGGCCTGTTCCGCGGGATCGAGCTGGTGGCCGACCGCACCACCAAGCAGCCCTTCGATCCCGCTCTGGGTCTAGCGGGCAAAATCAAGCGCGCCGCGCTGGATGCGGGGCTAGTCTGCTACCCCATGTCGGGCACCCGCGACGGCAAGAACGGCGATCATGTCCTGCTGGCCCCGCCCTTTATCATGACCGAGGCGCAAATCCCAGAAGTCGTCGATAAGCTGGAGCTGGCGATCCGCCAATCCCTGCCCGCCACCTGATGGGCTCCCCAGATCCCCGGGGCTCCTAGGATACCCGGGGCTCCTAGAGTATGCTCTTAGAGTATCGGGAACCACGGCTACCTGCGTGGTTAACTGCAATGCCTCGGCTACCTGGGCGGCTGGTTACTATGCCTCAGCCATCTACCGTGCCCGCGAGCTGGCGCACGGCGGACTAACACCACCCAAGCTTGGGGCTAGATTTTGCCGCGAGCCTCGCCTAAACAGGGGCGCAGGCACACCGAGGCCAGCGTCCCCGTAGCTCAGTAGGATAGAGCGACCGCCTCCTAAGCGGTAGGCCACAGGTTCGACTCCTGTCGGGGACACCATACATAACCATTTTGTGCTTTATAATCAATATTTTATGTTTTAGCCGCAAATGCTAGAGACATAACTAGAGACATATTGGTTAAAGCCCTCCTGAGACGTTGCTAGATGGTTTTGGATCAGACTATGAAACGATGGGGTTGGCAAACACGACGATCCATGTTGCTTTATAGCAGAAGTGTCATCGACTATCAGACGCATTATGCTCCAACACGACAATCACATTCGCCTTCAAGATCACACAACAGCCGTCTACCTTGCCATTAAGGATCGGTACGAGGCGCTTGGGCTCTCCTTAAGCAGTTTACCAAAGGATCACAAAGCCGACGCTCAAGACGCTCTGATAGAGAAGGATTTGCGGACGCTCACCAGCCTATACGTGTGGCTCGGGTTGGGAATGCCGAACAACCTTGGGACTTTTCCAGTTATGTCGGTTGAATCCATAGCTGGCGAGCTGAAGCCACTTCACAAAGAAATCCTAAGAGGTGGTATCCTCCATGGCGGCGATTTGGTTCACAGGATTTCCGAGAAGCTTAGCTTCGTTCCGTGTTGGCAAAAGGATCGAAATCTAAAACAGCCCGCTTACCTGCCTGAGTTTTTAGATCCATGGAGGCACTACGAACGGAGTCCCATCGTGACCCCTGATGACAGCCTGCACCTCGATGTCTTTGATGGTCGTCTTGGTACGGGCACCTTGGCTGCCAAACACCAACCGACTTCGAACAGCCTAATCGGCGATCAAACGCTCCCAAGCACAATTCGCCAAACTTACGGAGATTTTTACCACCGCCACATCTTCATTGAAAAGCGTCTCCATGACAAGCTGCTGGAGCGTGTCGTTGATCAAAAGACAACCGTTGAAACAGCGATCACCGCCATTCTGGAAGATTTCAAATCGACAGGCATCAAACGCAGCAACAAAGAATACCGCCGACTCTTTGCCCCAAGAATGGCCGACAGAGGAAAAGATTGGAAATCGGTATGGGATCAGGTGACCACGCAACAACCTTCGCTTTCTACCCCAGGCAGACCTCCCAAACGAACTGAATCTTGACTCAAGACGGGTTAGGGATAAGCTTCTATCGTACGAAACAGGATGAAGCTAATGGCTCGATTGTTGATTGCGTTGATTTTGACCGTGTTTCTACCGAGCAGTGCGACCTGGGCATGTGCCGATGGGCCTGACTATTTTCGCGTAGTAGGTGTTTCCTCCTGGGATACGCTCAACATTCGCTCTGGCCCTGGTACAAAATACAAGATTGTTGGGGAGATGCCGCCGAATGCAAGAGGCGTCAGAAATCTTGGAGAGCAATACCCAGGGCTTTGCGGATGTACACGTCAAAGCCGTTGCATGACCATGGACCAGCTCATGAATTACCGCAGAGCCATTTGGCACTATGTGGAGTGGACTGACCGTTACGGATGGACTGTACGAGGTTGGTCTTCAGGACGTTTCCTTGCCGAAGACTGGTAGTGGTCTATCAAATTGTCCGCCGTCTATTCTTGATGGTCTTTGTTCTTATAACGATAGTGGATCTGACCTAATTTTGATAAGAGGGACGATCGCCTGGCCTTTGCGTTGGCTTTTTGCTTCGAATTAAATGCACCCTCAGGCCTGGGCTTCAAAGCTAGCATCTCTTGATCAATACGTTTAAGGCGTTGGTTTAATGAGTTTTCATCATTGCCATCTAACGTGCTATTGTGTTCAGCCAAAAATTGTTTAAACGACTTAATTTTCATAGGTTTCCTCGTATTGCAGCCAGTAACTCTAGTACTTATGCAATTCTGCTGCTGGCCTTAGAAGCAACACTTTCAGTTAGCTTGTTAGTCAATGATTGACTGCCTCCCTCAAAAAGACTTATATGGCCATTGATCATCCATGGAGAGTTTATGTCAGCTGCTTTAGAAAAAATGTCATATGCAGAGCTTTTGGCTTTACAAACAAAGACGCAAGAGTTAATTGATCAACAACGCGAACAAGCCTTGATCGATGTCGTTGCTCAAGTACGTGAACTGGCTGAAAAGAACGGTATCGAAATTTCCGATATCCTTGCAAAACTTGGTGGAAATGGATCAGGCGAGAAGGCGGTCAAGACTCGGAAAAAAGTGCAACCAAAATACCAGCACCCAACAGATCCTGATATCAAATGGTCGGGCCAGGGAATGACGCCAAAATGGGTGTTAGCGTATATTGGCACAGATAATTTTGACAAAACAAACCCTGAGCACGTTGCCAAAAGAGATGAACTGTTGATAAGTGCCCTGCAATAAGTTTTCAAAGGAGCAAAGTTAGCAATGTGTAGGATAATATTGCCACTCTGTGTTGGATTAACAGCCTTTTTTTTCGGGTTGGTAGGATATGCACTAGCTGATAAAAAACTGCAATTTTACTATTATCGCAATTCAGATACTACTATTTTTTTGGGGTTCGATAACGAAAATTATTACATCGGAGGCCAACCCGTGACCCTCACAAAATCCACTTTCGGACTAAATCAAACTGACCCTATCGGATTTATATTCGGCTTTGGGGGCAACACCTTCTCCGCGTGCCAAGACATAGCAAATTGGGCAAATTTAAAGTATTCGGGTCAAAATTTTAGGTGTGAACCTACTTCAATGGGACCACGTTCGTCATATTGATTTACGAACGTTGTACAATTTTCACTTACCTTTTTTCGATTGCGTTGTAGCAAGGTGCATTCGCATTTTTATGTCAAATATATTGCTTCGCCTTAACGAGCTAATTGCTTAAACAGGCACATGCCCTCATAGACGAGACCATCTGTCAATAGGACGAATGGTTTTAAGCTGGACTCTTGCCAAGTTGCCACTGTTAGGAAATGTGTGCTCCACGCTTTGTTAGATTTACTGAATACTTTTAATGAATTTTGAGAATCTCTTGGCAGCATTAACTCGCGTATATCATAATGCGCATTTGATACAGGTTCCGATGTCAAGCCCGTTTCTTGATCTACCAGAAACTTTGACCTTCCGTAGATCCCCATCTCTAACGACTTCTCTTTTTGCTTCCCCCATTCGGAAAATTTCGTAATGTTGTCTTCCAGCACCGCACGCCACGAATCAGCAAAGATTGGCTTCGTAAACAATGCCAAAAAAGCGAAAGCAATTAAGGCAATTTTGATAACTCACTCTGAGTGGTGCACGGTTTTGACTCCTAACTACCTGAGTTTTAATGGCGGCACACACAAAGGTTCCGTCAATCGAAAACATACCACTCATTGCTTGCTAGTGCAATTTCTCGCGGCCGATCCTGTATTGTTACACTTATGCAAACGGTTATTTCAGTTTTTGCTGGTGTTAGATTGCTTCACCCCTGTAACGGCCTTTGAAGCCTCTATCATGGCGTCTTTTAACATTAGGCCCCATGTGCCTGTAAGATAAAACTGTCGTGTACGAGCAGCACAGGGGTTTCCAGGGCTATAAAATGCTTCAGGACATGTTCAACGATGTCTGATTCTTGGTTAAATGGCTAATTTGGCTTCCTCTACTAGCCGCTCTGCATTGCCAAACAACAACATCTCCACGTCTAAAAGAGCCAAGCCATTTTCTGTATCTAAAACCTCTGCCGCCTGCTTAAGCAAATTCAAATATGCTTGATAAAAATCATCAATCGGCGGAATTTGCATTTGTTGTAATTGAGTGTTAAAGTTTCGTACTTGCCCATTTTGCGTAGGCAATAGCGGAAAAATTCTGTCTGGTTTTCTGTCTCCATCCGTCATAATCAGAATTGCGTTGATCGAAGCTGCCACACGAGCATCAAAAATTGCGAATTTATCAGGGTGCCGAAAGGCAAGCAATTTGGAATATGTTGCTATACCTTGTTGCGGATAATCCACATCGCTGTTGGTTGAAAAGTACCTTTTAAGATACTCTGACAATCTTTGCTCGTGGTTTCCATTTATTCTTCCCCAAGCTTGTGCAATCCATTTCGCGACAGGCAGATCCATTTCATTAGCAGAGAAATATTCTGAAAATAATTTTCTTAGTTTTACATTTGCATCATACCACATGTGTTTTTCACAAAAATCATTAAATTCATCGATCGAAGTTTTAGAGCAACTTCCAGACAATAATTCTTGAAGCTGATTCTTTGCTTTATCGCTTATGGCCCATCTATAGCTCGCCTTCAATTCACTTGGACTTTTGTCCACTACAAAATTCTTTTTCAAGAAGCTAACAAATTTCGTGACTGTAACGTGATCCAGCATATTCGCCTTTTTCCTTTCTAACAACATTCCAAACCAGTGTTGGCCCATACCTGCGGCTTAGCCACCCAATACAACGCCAAATTCTATTTCCAAATTCATATCTTTTGTTTTTTAGAGATTTGTATGCTTGCCTCCCCGAAATGCCTTGCCAGTTATATTGATTCAAAAATTTGACACGGGTGTTTGAACCGTCTGAAATAATAAGGGCATTTTCTGTCAATTTCGATTCTAACTTTTCGAATATGTTCGATATTGGCTCATATCTAGCTTCTCGGTTGTCGATTAGCCACATGCCTGAACCACCTTCCCCAATAGAATCGCCTCTGTGCATGAAGATGCTGATTGAATCATCGTGGAAATCTTTTTCAATTGCCAACTGTCCAAAGCCTCGCCTCCTTACCACCGAGGTAGTGTTGCCGTCAGGGCCTAAATACACCTCACTTAGATAGCTTGGCTCCAGGTATCTGTAAGGGGCCCAGTGGCTACGTCCCCAAGCACAAGTGAATTGGAAAGGAACCCATCGCAGTTGAGCGCCGACCTCTCCATATCTATCTGATCGTATGATCTTGTGCGTGCTTTGAGGGAACACTGGCGGAAGGTCTAAGTGTTGATCGTAGCAAAGATCACAAAACCAAAATTCTGAAACAAGGTGCCCAAACAGCTTTATAGGCTCTTCGGTGTCTTGTCCGCATGCGGGGTAATAGAACGACCCTTTGCTAAGTTTGGCTAGGATTGATCGATCTATGTAAAAATCCATGGCAGTGCTATACGAATTCCCCACAACTTGTAGGATCATATGCCATACATTGCTTTTGGTGGCAACTTCTCCACCCTGTTTCCTTTGGCGCTTGCTCAAACGGCAACTCCACCCCTGTAACGGCCTTAGAAGCCTCTCCCATGGCATACTCTAATATTGCCCCCTTGCTTGCCTGTACGATGAAACTGTCGTGTACGGGCAGCACAGGGGTTTCCAGGGCTATAAAATGCTTCAGGACATGTTCAACGATGTCTGAGTCGGTTTTCATCAAGCGGATACCAGCATCAGAGCACAAGGTTTCGGCCATAAAAGGGTGTCGTTGCCGTATCGCTTTCAAGCCTTCCCTCAGCATGTCCTTGGAGTAGTGGGTTGAGAGCTCCTCTGGCAAAGATTGCAACAAGGCATGATAGGCCTCGTTACGGTTCTTGGCATTAATGGCGACCAACAGAAGTTTCTTCACATACTTTCGTTGCAGATACATCAGATGCTCTGGCAACAGATCAACTCCAAGATCGTAGGGGTCACCCTCAATGGTCAGGCCCTTCTCAGCAGCTAGCAATCGTGGATGAAGAGCGTTGAAATCCAACTCAACGGTTTCTTCACCATTGATGCGAATGAAGGGTCTGTCTTCCTTTGGTATTTGCTGCCAGAAGCCCCCATAGAAACGCCCACCAAAATCAAAGCTGCCTCTTGAGAAGATACGCCTAACGAAGTGCTGCCCCTGAACGATTGGTATGTTAATGACCTGGCCATTGGGCAGACTGTGGCCGTATTTCTGATCGGGATAGATCGAGACATCAATGAAATTGGCGTTCAGTAGCTCATTATAGGCTACAACGACCTTTCGCATTGCTCTAGTATGTTCTGTATCCTCATATGTGATTGGTTTGGATTTCAAGTTAACACCCAGGGCGCTTTCATAAATCTTGGTTCTCAGCTCAATGCATTCCTGCTTGTAGGCGAGACCAATTTCCTCCAAACCCAATGGATATTTCTTAAACACATCCAAAAGCCTATCAGATGCCCTAATGCGAGTGCGTTGGTTTTCTTTCGAGTTCATTTCGATAAAGACATGATCATGCCAGTCAAGATAACCTAGGTCGCGTAACGCATGAACCAGCTCAATCAACTTGATTGATAAATCAAGAACGTTGTATCTGCAAGAGGGCGAGTAATCCGAGTTACGCAAACCAACTCCAACACATATGTTTGGGTCAATTTGATATGCATAAACTAGGTTGAGCAAAATAACTTTCAATTGGTCTTTGCTGGAGGTGTTTGGTTGCCGTTGCCCAACATGAACGAACCTGTCAGCAAAGTTACCAATGACATTGCTCCAAATTTCTTCAACGAGCTGATTTACCGTGGCGGCTTCAGACCAGATGTTTGTATTAAATTTAATCGAATGGTGCGGATCTTGAATTTCTTTCATTAATTAATTCCTTATAAATGCACATATTTAATTTATCATAATTAATTCTCTTAATATAGGATATCTATATACCATTACTGGGAAATTTATCACTACTAATTTTAGGTAGCGAATCGGGTAATGGTCTTGTGACATGTGGATAAGATTTGCTGGAGACACGGTTAATGTTGGCGGCCATTATCAGAGCTCCATCTTGGAATGCCAAGACATCGAACACACAAGGCAAAAATAGAAATAAAAATATCAAGCTCGTATCGATGGTTTTCCAAGCGATTTTTGAGGGAAAATCCCGCATTTTATTTTAATTTTTTTCAACGTTTCTCTGTAAATCAATGACTTAGGGCGCGATTAATCGCTTAAAGGAAACCGCTCCAAGGTTTTTCAAGAATGGGTCTATTAACCGTTTTGTTCATGCCTTACCTTTATCGACATCAACGCTTCCACGCATCTGGAAGCCTCATTTAGAAACTTTTGAAGGGAGTTAATCCATGGAACACAAAATCATTCGCTTACCAATTGTCAAAGAACGTACAGGCCTTTCTCGTTCGACGATCTATAACAAAATGGCCGATAAATCGTTTCCCAGGAGCGTTCAGCTTGGTGCTCGTGCAATTGGCTGGTATGCAGCTGACATTGACCAATGGATCTTGAACCGTGTCAGTGCATCCAAGAATGAGGTCGATGCATGAGGATACTTAATCTCAATAAAGCAATTGAAATCAATAGTTTAAGTCTCAACCATATGGTCGCGTTAGGGGGCTTTGGTGCTTTACAAGAGATATCAGCCCTCTTTGGCCCGAACAGCACAGATAAATCGTTTCTGGCAACGGGATTGGCCAACCACATCGCAACGGGCCGACTGATCAGAGCATGGGACCATTTGAAAGGCCAGCTTGGAGGACATGCTGTTCCAAGACGGACCCTATAGCCAAAAACGGTAAGCGGGGTAGCAAAGCGACGAGAGCAGGCTTTGTCCATGGAACTAAGACGGGTGCAAAGCGCCTTTGAGCGTTGTTGAGCAACACAAAAACTCAAGGCGGTTAGTCAGACGCAGGTCAAGCCATGCCCGAACTTGAATGATGCCCCCCTACAGCCAGATGTGCTGCTGAGGGCGCTATGGAGTCCGATCAGGGCGTTGTTTCCGTTGACAGCAGGAAAACCAACGGCTTTAGCCAAAATCCCCTCCTTGATTTCCTGAGGGACTCGGAGAGGGCATCGTACAAGCGGCAAAGAGGGCCAAAATGCAGGCTCAAATGCCACAGAGCCCTTACGGCCATCTTGATGGGCGTCGCAAAACATTCGCAACCAAACCAACACATTTATTGGCTTGTGACAGGCCGCCACCAGTACAGCATGCCAACGTCTATGAGTAGCACTGTCCACTGATGACTTCCATAACTGCTTGTTAATCCGCCTGGGGCTTGGAACCAACACAAAAACATGGCAGTCTAACTCGTGTCTCGTACCGACAAGCAGACCTCAGCATGAAATTTCTCACGGCATTGATCAGCGTCATTCTCTGGATGGGGAGCAACGTTAGCTATGCACAAAGTATAGATCAGACGGAGCTGTTTTCTGCGCTGAACGCAATCCGAACAGACCGATCTTGCAACGCCACAGAGGCCAAGAAGCTCTTCTATTTCAGAAAAGGGCCCAAGTCGCGAACAAGCTACCAGGTTGAGAAGGATGTCTTGTCAGGTATCCAAGAAGTGTTTCCTGACCAATCGTTCTTTGATGTCTCTGGCTTGGGTTTGATAGCCAAACTGGATCAAGGTAGCTCTGGTCAATACGTGGACATGATTAAGACCTCATTAAAGGCGGTAAACGAACCAGGCCTCTATATCCATGCCGATTTTAGCAATCTGGAGGGATCCGATATGCTGGAGATACAAGCATGGACGATTGATCGACAGAGTGGAAGTTTGGACCAGGCATGTCTAAAGCGATCGATATTGTTTGCCGATCAGAAAACGGAAAGCGATCCTGCCACTCAAAACAAAGGTATAATCATACAAGGTGACGTGAGCAATTCTGGAGCGGGAGATGTAAACATCACAAATCAAAATATATCCAACACTAATTTAAAGATTGACGATGCGATAACAAAAATTGACAACATTGATCAGGCAAGACGCTATCTCTCAGTCGCGACAGATCCGATTGCTGCGGCAAAATTCATTCCGATAAGCATAGCCTATCAATTATTAGATGAAGAACTAAAAAAAATTAGAGGGACTTTAAATAGGCATAAATCTAATGCCATGGTCAATGTGTACGATATATTTTTCCACGGAGGGTACTTATCCTACACAGTAGATGGTAGCGGATTCATCAGTTACAAAAATTGGTGGCTAGAATACTTAGATGAAGATGAGCGTTGGAAAACGAGCATAGTAAGGGAAGAGGTGAATTCCTCCAAGTTTGTTAACTTATCCGATATAGGAGTTGTCTTGGGTGTTGACGACTTTCATACCATTGCGGGAAAAATGAGTTGTTTGCCAGCAACGACGTATGCTTATTATGGAGATTTCTACATGCTGGAATGTTACAATGGATGGGCACGAGATCCAAAAATCTATTTGTTCCAAGGAAGTGCTATATACGCTGATAACATTCCGAGATTGCGCTTAGAATTAGAGCTTATGAATAATTCCGAGATTATCCCTACGAGAGTTTCGGTGTTTGATGCACTATCGATTTGTCATGAAAAACGCAGAGAACTCGCTCTCTTTGAAACCGATAAAGAATATGAAGATCTGGTAAATAGGTATGGAGATGTGGTGCCTAATTGTATTGCTAATCCGGGCGACAGTTGGGTCTCGGCAGTTAACAATAACACCGAATCCATTCCTAGAGAGTTATACGATGATTTTGACAAGTTGAAATTTTTCCGCCTCGACAAATTTGTTTCACAACGCTATTTACTGTCAAATTGGCGACAGAATCCCGACCCAGAATTGCAACAATTTGACAGAACAGCTGACAATTTTCGAAAACTTTACAAGCCAAATTCGCAGGTATTTTATTTAGATAATTTTTTGCCAGTTAACGATGTCATTCGATTGAAAATGAAGCCTGGCGATGCAGGATGGGATATTCTCTACCGTAATCCAACTTCTATAAAGCTCGAAGATCAAGATGATGATAGAGGCATATTATATTTTTCCGTCAGTCAGACCATCGCAAATGGCTGCAAGGTGTTCGGTTATGACTTAAATTTTGAAATTGAGATATTTTTCAATTTTCATGATATTTTCGTTTTGTCGGAAAAAGTTGAGCGGGTAGGTTCTAGGGACGTGAGCTATTGCAAGTGACGCTAGCATCGTTGTCGCGATGCTGCATGTTTGGAGTAAATTTTTATGTTTAGAGTTATGACTATCACGTTGCTGTTAGCGTTAAGCGTTGTAGGCGCTAAAGCTAGTAGCTGGCAAAACACGCTGGTCGTGCTCATTGGTAGCTCTGACTATGACAATGCCCCGTCACTAGATTTTGTGAATAACGATCTTGATGCAATGGCCTCATATGCTCGTGATGGACTGGGCGTGCCAGATCAGCAAGTTCATGTACTAAGAGACGCGACCTTGACAGATTACCTTCAGGTTTTCAGTGAAGGGGGCTTGATTGATAGAGAAGCAAGGCGTCTTCAGTCCAATGTGCTCGTCTATGTTTCAAGCCATGGCCTACCGAATTCCTCTGGCGACAGCAGTCTTCTTCCCAAAGACGGCATTCCAAGCATTTCAGCAACTTTGTTCAAGCAGTCCGATATCATTCAGGCTCTTGAACGTGCCAAGTCCCAGCTGCCAAGTGATCGAACATTCCTCGCCCCCCCCTCTGTCAGGGAAGTTGTCGCCTAGCTTTTTAAAAAAAGTGTATGATGAGGCGGGCAGAACAGGATGACAAATTGGCTTACTCACCAGAACGCAAGGCAGCGGTTCTCTCGAAGATGCT
>JAUIDR010000094.1 GCA_030428565.1 Alphaproteobacteria bacterium | reverse complement strand
ATCCTGAAGCTTGGCTTACATGGGTTCTCGAACGCATTCAGGACCATAAGACCAACCGCATTGAAGACCTCATGCCCTGGCGCTTCAACGCTGAATAAAGCAACCGCAGTCAGACCGGACGCTTACGCATTTGGTAGGGTTTGAAAACCCGACGACAGGGCCTCAAACATTGCCCTACGAGCTGCATGGCAAGGCGACTTTTCCTGACAGTTTTGCCGCCGCAAATTGGTCCAGACGCACCATTGCAGCCCGGCCTCAAGTGGCGGGGTGCAGCACTCTCATCAGCGGGGCCCATTTTGTGGCATGGAGCGCCGCCCTTGTCGCTGGCGGGTACCGGCCTGGCGGTAATGAGAGGAGATGGCGCTAGTCGCTCGTTCGTGCTCAAGGGACCAGCGAACCAGGGAAGGCTAGCAGTGCGGCCGACATTCCTACCTCTGAGGCTTCATCTTCGCATATGAGCCCTACCCGTCACTCGACACCGGTTCTGTTCAAAGGCGCAGCAGGGCCTGGCATTGCACCGCGCTAGCCAGGGCGGTCTCAACCGCGAAGTGCAACGCTAGGCGAATTTGAGTTGAATTGATCTGTTATTGCTTTCGAGCAAGGCTTGCAAGGGGGTTTTGTATCCCAGGCATCGCCTAGGCGTCAGGTTCATTGTCATGACGATGTCATCGATTTCTTTTTCAGTTACGCTGCTTAGGTCCATGCGCTTTGGCAGCCATCGTCTGATCCTCCCGTTTGAATTTTCGACACCGCCTTTTTGCCAGGAAGCGTAGGCATCGCAGAAATAGGTTTCGATATTGAACCTCTTTTTCAAGAGATGATGCAGGGCAAATCCAGTGTCGTTGTCAAAGGTGACCGAGCCCGCTAGGCTCTTTCCAAGCCGTTTGAACTTAGCCATCAGCGCAGCAATTGTTTCAGCGGCGGAGCGGCCAAACAGCTTGACGGCCAGCACGACGCGAGACTTGCGCTCGTGTAAGACCAGCAAAGGCTGGTGGTTCTTGAAGATCATGTAGTCCGCCTCCCAGTCGCCAATCTTTCTTTTATCTTCAATGTCTTGGGGTCTGTCATGGATTGAGGTTCGATTGGGAATGCGATCTTTGGATTTGCGAGCCTTGAGAGCGCGTCGTCTCTTCTTTCGTTGAAAAAGATAAAGATAGAGCTTCTGAGCAAGGCCCATTTTGCTGTAAACATAGCGATAGATGCTTTCATGGTTGATGAAGCTCAGCTCTTCATTTCCGCCTCTCAGCCAGCCCGCTATTTGCTCTGGGGACCAGCCGTCTAACAGCCGTTGCTCAACGAAAGTACGCAAAGCCTCGTCTTGGTCTAAGCGGCTGGGTTTAGCGCGACGAGACAAAGCTTTCCCATGCGCATGCGTGGCAGTGTAACTGCCCTTAGCGGTGCGGTTCCGCTTTAATTCGCGGCTGATCGTAGATCTGTCCCGGCCAAGGGCCCTGCTAATGAGAGCCGGCCCTTGGCCTAACTTTGCTAGCGCCGCGATTTCTTCTCTTTCGTCGTGGCTTAACTGCTTGTAGTGTTTCATGGCAACGTTTCGATTGGTTTTGTCAACTGCCTGATAGTAAGCGTCCGGTGTGACTGCTCTGCCGCTGTCGGAAGTAAGCCGTTAATGTCCATTATCGTTAATGGGCATTGTGGAGCAGGCGATGGGGTCGACGAATGGTAGCAAGCGACGGTTCTGGTCTGACGAGGAGAAGCGCTCGATTTGTTTGCAGACGCGTGGGCCGGGCGTGTCGGTCGCGCAGGTTGCCCGGCGCTACGCGATGAATTCCAACCTGATCCACACGTGGCTTCGTGATCCGCGTTTTGTATCGGCGGACGGGCCGTGCGTGCCCGCAGTTGCGCAGGACGCGGTTTTCCTCTCGGTTGAAGTTGAAGGTGTGACTGCCGTCGCTGATCGGACACCGTCTGCGCATCAAGCGGCCCTGGCAGTGCCCCTAACGGCACAGCGCGTTGATATCGCCCTGTCGGACGGGCGGCGCATTTTGGTCGAGGGAACCATGGCGCTGGCTGCGGTCGTGGCGATGGTCGAAGGACTGTCAGTATGATCCCGGTGGCGAGCAACACGCGTATCTGGCTGGCGGCGGGCGTGACCGACATGCGCCGGGGCTTCAACACGCTGGCGGCGCAAACGGAGAAGGTTCTGGAGTTGGATCCTTACTCCGGCCATCTGTTCGTCTTCCGGGGGCGGCGAGGTGATCTTTTGAAGATCATCTGGTGGGATATCCAGGGGGCTTGCCTGTTCACCAAGCGGCTGGAACGGGGCCGGTTTGTCTGGCCTGCCGCGCAGGACGGTAAGGTTTGCCTGACCCCGGCGCAACTGGCGATGCTGCTCGAAGGGATCGACTGGAGGACGCCCCAAAAGACCTGGCGGCCTGTGACTGTAGGGTAAGAAGGAAGCCCAACCAGAATTGGTCTTTCAGGCGGTTTTGTGTTCCGTTGCATGCGCCTGTGTGGTATGGGTTCTCCCATGTTGGACACCTTCAAATCCTTGCCTGAAGACCCCGCCGAGCTGCGGGCAGTCAGCAAGCTGATGGTCCAGCATATCCAGTCCCAAGCCTATCAGATCGAGAAGCTCAAGGCCGAGCTCCACGGCCACCGCAAGGTCCGCTTCGGCACCAGCTCCGAGACGTGCGATCAGTTGAACCTCGACCTGCAGGAAGAGCTCGCGATCGACGCGGCCGCGCAGGATCAGGCAGCGCAGGATGGGGATGATGGCGACAGTGCAAGCGAGACCAAAACCTCGCCCAAGCGAAGCCATAACCGGGCGCCACTGCCCGATCATCTCGATCGCGAAGATACGCTCCTCTCCCCCGGCGAGACCTGCGGGGATTGCGGAGGCACGTTGCGCCAGCTTGGTGAAGACGTCACCGAGGAGCTGGATTACGTCCCTGGACACTTCGTGGTGCGTCGCATCTTGCGCCCGCGTATGGTCTGCAACGGGTGTGAAGCATTTGCACAGGCAGACCTGCCGTCACGGCCCATCACCCGTGGGCGCGGCGGCCCGGGCCTTCTGGCCCATGTTCTGGTCAGCAAGTATTGCGATCACTTACCGCTCTATCGCCAATCCGAGATCTATGCCCGCGAGAATGTCGACCTTCAGCGTTCCACGCTGACCGATTGGGTTGGGCGCTCCACGAGACTACTGACCCCACTGGCAGATCATATCGGCGCACTGGTCCGTGCCGGGCCTGCCCTTTTTGCCGATGACACCCCGCTCAAGCTGCAAAACAAGGGCAAAACCGGCAAGACCCAGACTGCACGGCTGTGGTGCTATGTCCGCGACGAGCGGCCCTGGGCCGGTGAGACGCCGCCGTGCGCCTGGTATCAGTTCAGCACTGATCGCAAAGGCGATCATCCTGTCAGCCATCTGGCTGGATACCAAGGCTGCGTGCATGCGGACGGCTTTGCTGGGTTCAATGGCCTGTTCGGCCCGGATGCTGCGAGCGAGCAGGCCTGCATGGCCCACGTGCGACGCAAGTTCTTCGAGATCTATGAGCGTGAGGGTTCCGTCATCGCCGGAGAGGCGATCAAGCGGATCGCCAAGCTTTATGCCGTCGAGAAAGCCGCCCGCGGCAAGCCTGCTGAGGAGCGGGCCGCAATGCGGCAACATAAGGCAAAGCCCATCTTCGAGGCCCTTGAGACCTGGCTGGCGGAGCAGCTCCCCAAAATCTCCGGCAAGTCGAAACTCGCCGAAGCGATCCGATATGCCCAAGGTCGCATGGCCAAGGGGCGCTGCTATCTCAGCGACGGCCGCTTTGAGATCGACAACAACATCTGTGAGAACAAAATCCGCCCCGTGGCCTTGGGGCGCAAAAACTACCTGTTTGTCGGATCACAAGGGGGCGGCAAAGCCGCTGCCGTGGCCTACACCCTCGTCGAAACCGCCCGCATGAACCAAGTGAACCCACAAGCCTGGCTCTCATGGGTCCTAGAGCGCATTCAGGACCACAACTCCAAACGCATCGAAGATCTAATGCCCTGGAACTTCCAGAAAAAATAATCAACCGCAGGCACACCGGACGCTTACGCCTGATATCACATCAGGCCGAAACGTTGCACTTCATCTCTGAGACTGCCCAGAAGGCCATTCCGCACACAATCTGCGTGCTCATTAGCCGCGCCGAGAGACCCATTTTTCTTCAATTATACCAGCATCTTACAGCAAAAGTGTCAAAAGTGACGGCTTTTCTGAAAACCTTTCTACGTCTAGAAAATAACAAGACATTAACAATCATTATCAATTTTTACATCGCGCGTAGGGATATAGAGCAGTGTTTGTTTTTCTATAGGAAAATAGTTTTTGAAAAACACGTCACTTTCGTCACTCGAGCGGATCGAGCAGGGAGCCAATGATGGGTCAATTGCCTCTTATGCCCTTGATACCTTTGACCATGTTGCCTTTGCTGCTGCGAACAATACGATGCCCGAGGCTTTCTAGATCGCGCCTAAACTTGCTGCGCGGCGGGACTTTGCGAATGCCTGCTTGCCCTGCCCAAATCTCAAAATCCTGATAAAGCACCCTTTCCAATATTCTGGAATTTGGCTCCACCTGACACTGCTCATCAACGAAGGTAAGCGTGGCATTTGCCGAGGCCATCCACCTGTTCCTTGCCTCATCGCAATCGCGGGGCTCTGCGAAGGCACCGCGCCGCCTCAAGCGGCGCAGGCCTTCGATTGCCAGATTGAGTACACCCGATATCTCCTCGGCCCAAATCGCGGGGAACAACTTCTCGTCCCTCTCTTCTTCTGAAAATGTTCGCTCAAAAGGAATGACCTTTGCCCGGCGACGCTGGCCTAAAGATAGGTCGTCTAGCTGCGGGTAGGTGTTGGCGAGCAAGATCGGCACGCAGGTCGCCTTGAATTCGAAGGAGTCCTGGTATTTGCGTTGACCCGTTATCACCTTGGCTTCAGAGATCTTCTTGAGCGTGCCGTCCGGCAACTTGGCGTTCACATCAACATCGTCGTCGATCAGAACCAGCTTGCCGACTAAGGCCCCCATTCCAAACTTGTCGCCGTCGAGGCTTGATATGCGCACACATAAAGCAGATGACTGTCCAACCAGGAGCAGGAGTGTTTCTATCAATTTGGATTTGCCATTCGCGCCTTGGCCGTAAAGAAGAAAATAGCACGGAATGTCTCTGCGCGGCTGTATGGCATAACCGAAGAGCTCCATGAAGTGCCGCGCCATCTCATCTGGGTCCGAGGCCCCCGCAAAAATCTCCAGCAGCGCTTGTTGGAAGCGAGGTGCACTCGCGCCTGGCTTGTAGTCCACTTCAATGACGCTTGTTAGGTAGCTATCAAATCGGTGAGGCCTCAGCTCTACAGAGCCATCTTCAGCAATCCAAAGCTCGCCGTTTTGGCAATTGATCACAGGATGTGCTAACTCCGTGCGGCCTAGTCGATCGCCTTCTAATGCCTGCATACCTTTGAGAAGGCTGAGCGCTTCATCTTTGATCGTCTTGTAACTGCTCCGGCCAAGATCGCCAGAGCCTTCGATGACTTGGATAATCTTGTTTGAAAGCTGCTCATCCGTCATTCGAGACCAGTGTGTCCCGGTATAGTACCAAAAGCACCCTTCTGCAGCGCGACAAACAAGATGAGAATCCAGCGTCAATCAGGATGAGAACGCGGGGGTGGTGTCTTGCAGGGAGGGCGTAGCCCGACTGGAGAGATGCCTCCCCCGCGTTTCGCCTCAATTAGGCGG
>JAUIDR010000027.1 GCA_030428565.1 Alphaproteobacteria bacterium | reverse complement strand
TTTCAGCGGTTTTTCAGCGGGCACCAGCGAGCAAGCCCTGGGCTGCTTCGACCACCGCCTCTGCGGTGATGCCAAAGTGCTGATAGAGCTGGGCGGCGGGCGCAGAGGCACCGAAGCCGGTCATGCCAACGAAGGCGTCGCGGCTATCAAGCAGGCCGCCCCAGCCTTGGCGGATGGCCGCTTCCAGGCCTACCCGCGGGGCATGGCCTAAGACGCGGGCGCGATAATCGGCGTCTTGCTGCTCAAAGAGTTCAAAACAGGGCGCCGAGACCAGCGCTACCTTCAGGCCCTTTGCGCGGAGCTGTTCGGCAGCGGCGTGGGCGATCTCCACCTCTGAGCCCGTGGCGATGAGCGTCAGGTCGCGCGGACCCTCGGTCTCTTGCAGCACATAGGCCCCCCTGGCGGTGGGGTTATTGGAAGGCTCGCAATCGCCCATCAACCCCCGCAAGCAAGGCAGTCCCTGGCGGGACAGCGCCAACACCGACGGGCGGCGGGTTTCGGACATGGCGATTTGCCAGGCTTCGGCGGTCTCAACCGCGTCGGCAGGCCGGAAGACCAACAGGCCCGGCATGGCGCGCAAGCTGGCCAGGTGCTCGACGGGTTGGTGGGTGGGGCCGTCCTCGCCAAGACCAATGGAATCGTGGGTCATGACGTAGACCACCGGCACTTGCATCAACGCAGATAAGCGCATGGCGGGGCGGCAGTAGTCCGCAAAAGCCAAGAAAGTGCCGCCGTAAGGACGAAAGCCGCCGTGCAGGGCCAAACCATTCATGACCGCAGCCATGGCGTGTTCGCGGATACCATAGTGGAGGTAGTCGCCAGCAAAAGCGCCCGGAGAAACGCTAAATTGGCCCGTGCTACGCGTGTTGTTGGAGCCGGTTAGATCGGCCGAACCGCCCACGGTGTTGGGCAGCGTGGTATTGAGGATTTCCAGAGCCATCTCGCTGGCGTTGCGGGTGGCGACCTTGGGCGCATCGGTCAAGAGCTGTGCCTTATAGCGCGTCATGGCGTCTGCAAGGCTCTGTGTGTCTGGATCGGCGAGCGCTGCCTCAAACGCCATGCGTTGGTCGCTTTGCTCAAGGCGGGTCTGCCAAGCCAATCGTGCGGCCTGGCCTCGCGCTGCGACCGCGTGCCAAGCGTCATAGACCGACTGCGGCACTACAAAGGGCGCGTGCGGCCAGTCAAGGTTTTCGCGTGTCGCCGCGATCTCTTCCTCGCCCAGGGGCGCACCGTGGGTAGCCTTGCTGCCTTGCTTGTTGGGCGCGCCGCGACCGATCAGGGTCTTGGCAGCGATCAAGCTGGGGCGCTGGTCATCGCTGCGTGCTTTGGTGATGGCCTCGGCGATGGCCTCAGGATCGTGGCCGTCGATGGCCTGGACTTGCCAACCGCTCGCAGCAAAGCGTTGGGCTTGGTCGATCGAGGTCGAAAGCCCCGTGTCGCCGTCGATGGTGATAGCGTTGTCGTCCCGAATGACGATTAGGCGGCTAAGACCCAGGTGCCCGGCCAGGTCAATCGCCTCCTGGCTCATGCCCTCCATGAGGCAGCCGTCACCGGCGAAAACGTAGGTATAGTGGTCCACCAACTCACTGCCATAGCGCGCAGCGGCCATGCGTTCGGCCAGGGCCATGCCCACTGCGGTAGAGATACCCTGGCCCAGGGGCCCGGTTGTGGTCTCGATGCCCTTGGCGTGACCGTATTCTGGGTGGCCAGCGGTGCGATAGCCCAGTTGGCGAAAATTGCGCAGCTGGTCCATGTCCATATCGTCATAGCCCAGCAAGTGGTTGACGGCGTAGACCAGCATTGAGCCGTGCCCCGCTGACATGACAAAGCGGTCGCGGTCGGGCCAAGTGTCTTGGCTGGGGTCCAGCTTGATGAAGCGATTGAACAAGACGGCTGCCACGTCGGCCAGACCCATGGGCGCGCCGGGGTGGCCCGAGTTGGCCGTCTGCACGGCGTCTATGGTCAAGGCGCGAATGGCATTGGCCATCAAGGTCTCGTTGGCAAGATTGAGTTTGGCTTGGGTCATTGGGGGCCTCCTGAAACTGGGCGGCTGGCGTCTGTTCTGTCTTGCGCGGGCGCTTTGGCCGTCTAGACGCGCTTGCTGTCGCTCACCAGGCGTCGCACCATGGGGTTTAGGATCAACTGCATTGCCAGATCCATCTTACCGCCGGGTACGACGATGGAGTTGGCACGGCTCATCCAAGAGTTTTGGATCATGGATGTCAGATAGGGGAAATCGATGCCGCGCGGGTCTTTGAAGCGGATGACCACCAGGCTCTCATCGGCGGTTGGAATCCAACGGGCGATGAAGGGGTCCGAGGTATCGACCACGGGCACCCGCTGAAAATTGATATCGGTCTCGATGAACTGCGGGCAGATGCAGTGCACATAGGCATGCATGCGGCGCAAAATGACGTCGGTAACGGCTTCGGTCGAGTAACCGCGGTGGGACTTGTCGCGATGGATCTTTTGGATCCATTCCAGATTGACGACCGGAACTACCCCGATTTTTAGATCGGCGTACCTGGCGAGGTTGACTTCCTCGTTGACTACTGCGCCGTGCAGGCCCTCATAGAACAAGAGATCGGCGCCATCTTCGAACGCCTCCCAGCCGGTGAAGGTGCCGGGCTGAGACTGCCAGCGCTTGGCTTCCTTTTCATCATGGACGTAGTGGCGGGTCTCGCCGCTACCGGTCTCACCGAAAGTTCGAAACACATCTTCCAGCTTGTCCAACAAGTTGGCCTCGTAGGAAAAATGGCTGAAGGTGTGATCGCCGTTGGATTTGCGGCGCTCAAGTTCGGCGCTCATGGCGGCCCGGTCATAGCGGTGGAAGGCGTCGCCTTCGATTGAGACTGCCTTCACGCCCTCGCGGTGGAAAATGTAGTCAAAGGTGGATTTGACGGTCGTGGTGCCCGCCCCGGAAGAGCCGGTGACTGAAATGATTGGGTGCTTCTTGCTCATGACGGGTTCCTTGGGGCCTCTAGCGGCGGTCGGCGGGGTCGAAAGGTGTGAGGGGCAGGGGTGTGAGGGGCAGGGGTGTGAAGGGGCAGGGGTGTGAAGGTCGTAAGCGTTGAACTGGCCAAAGCGGCCAGCCTGGCCAACTAGGCGCGGAACAGACCGCGTTGGCCAAATAGCGCCGAGACCTCGTGGTCGGGCAGGTCGTAGTAGGCGGCGATGCGGTTAACCTTTTCCGCCGAACCAAAGACCAAGGGGCACCGCGCGTGCAGGCTCTGAGCGGTCTTGCCCATAATGGGATCACAACCATCGCTGGCCTTGCCGCCCGCTTGCTCGATGACAAAGGCGATGGGTGCGCACTCATAGACCAGGCGCAGGCGGCCGCGCTCATAGCCGCTGCGTTCGTCATTGGGGTATAAGAAGATGCCGCCACGGCTCAAAATGCGGTGGGTCTCGGCGACCAGCGAGGCCACCCAACGCATGTTGAAATCCTTATCGCGCGGGCCTTCTTGGCCCGCCAAGCAGTCGTCAATATAGGCGCGCACCGGGCGCGGCCAGTGGCGATAGTTGGAGGCGTTGATCGCAAATTCGCAGGAGCCGCTAGGCACCGTCAGGCGCTCTTTGACCAAGACGAAGCGCTGGCTGTCGGGGTCCAGGCTATACATTTGGCAACCGTCGCCAAATGTTACGACCAAGCAACACTGCGGGCCGAAGATGATATATCCGCCCGCCAATTGTTCGTTGGCCGGGCGCAAGAAGCTGTCGTTGGCGTTGTCTGCGGCTTCAAAAATCGAAAAGATCGTGCCGATCGAAACGTTGACGTCGATGTTGGAAGAACCGTCGAGCGGGTCCAGCGCCACGGCAAAGCGGCCGCTCTGGTTCAGCTCGATCGCTTCGTCCTGCTCTTCAGAGGCATAAAAGCGCGTGTCGGTGCGGCGCAGCGCGGCTTCGTAGGCCTGATCGGCCAGCACGTCCAGCGCCTTTTGTCCGTCTCCGCCCAGGTTCTGCCCCACCTCAGCGCCAAGGCCCGCACCCTCGTGTCTGGCGAGTTCAGCGCGGGCAATGGTGCGCGACAGCGTGACCGCGACATTTGCCAATGCCGTCATGACGGGAGCCAAATTATCCGGCATGCTGGCCGTGTCGATAGCAGCCTGTGCGCCGGCCTCGATGGGCGCGGCAGGCGCGCTGGCGTCGGGCGACAGCGGGGGGCGAACCGGAGCCTTATCGTCGGAGCCTAGGGCGTTCAGCAAAGGGGTGGGGGCCTCCATAGCAGTCATCGCTTTCGGGTTGCGTTGACATATTGTTAGTTTGGAATATTGATTATAAAAATTCAAAAAATATGAATCAGGAGTAAATTTAATTAATGCTGCGGCCAGAATCTATCACTTTCAAACAATTACGCGCCTTGGAGGCTGTGGTAGAACGCGGCACAATATCGCTGGCCGCCGAGCAGTTGGGGTTGACCGCGCCCGCGGTTCACACCCAGCTACGCAGTTTGGAAGAGAATCTGGGTTGCGCTCTGCTGGACCGAAGCGACCCCCGTAGTCCCGCTCTGACCGCTGAGGGTAAATTGCTGCTGGACGCCCATAAGCGCATGCAGGCCGTTTTGGCGTCGAGTTTGCAGAAAATCGCATCGCTGCACGATGGGTATAAGGGCAGCGTTGTGCTGGGCGTTGCCAGCACGGGCAAATATTTTGCCCCGAAACTGGTCGCTGATTTGCGCCAGGTCTTCCCCGATGTCGATATTCGGTTGAAGGTCGGCAATCGCGATACGCTGCTGGAGGCGCTCAGCCAACGCGCGATCGAGCTGCTGATTATGGGCCGCCCGTCGCGCGAACCCGCGGTCATTGCCCGCGAATTGGGCGACCATCCGCATATCTTTATCGCCGCGCCAGACCATCGCTTGGCAGGATTGGAAACGGTCGCGGTGAGCGACTTGCTGGAAGAGACCTTTTTGTGCCGTGAGCAGGGCTCTGGCTCCCGGATCCTAATGGAGCGCTACCTAGGTCAGATCGGCGATGGCCAGCCTTACAAAACAAGCACTATGGGATCGAACGAGACCATCAAGCAGGCGGTAATGGCAGGGTTGGGCATTGCCATGATTTCGCAGCACACCGTGACCGAGGAATTGGCGTCGGGCCGCTTGGTACAGCTGAGGACCGAGCGCCCGGCCATCGTGCGCCAGTGGTACTTGATGTACGCCAAGGATTTGGAGCTGACCCCGACACTTAGAGCGGTCTACGACTATATCTTAGCTCAAAAGGGCGCGTTCTTGCCCCGCTTGGCATCCGGCGCTGGCTCGGAAAACAGCCCTACCGCCTAGCCTGCGCTGCGCCATAATGTGGCGATGGCCTCGACAAATCGTCAATATGGATCAAACTAGCCCTTCGAGCGCTTGCTATTGGGCGCGCCAAAGCGCACATATGAAGCAGGAAAAATCGCGTAGCTTGGGTTTATGCATCGCAAACTCGTCTCTCTGGCTTGGCCGTACATCTTCTTGGCGATCTTGGCTTCCTTGTTCGTCAACCTGCTGTTCTTGACCTCGCCGATCTATTTGACCCAGATCTATCAAAGGGTCTTGGCCAGTCAGTCGCAAAACACCTTGTTTGCGTTGACTGCCTTGATGGTGCTGGCCTTCGCCTGCCTGTCTTTGTTTGAGCGCCTGCGTTCTTGGGTCTTTGGGCGCTTGGCGACCCGCATGGATCTGAAGATTGCACCCGTTTTGCTGCAACAGCATTTGGCCAGCGCCCAGCACGGGGCCGCGACCCACAGCGAGCTGCGCCAAGTCGCGACCGATCTGGATCAGGTTCGCCGCTTCATGACCGGGCCAGGGCCGTCGGCGCTGATCGACCTGCCTCTGCTTACGCTCTATGTCACGGTCCTGTTCGCCATTCATCCTTGGCTCGGCCTCTATGCCATGGCTGGGGCTGGTTTGGTCTTGTTGATGGCGATCATTGGTTTTTGGCGGCAGTCAGGCCAATCGCAGCGCCAGTCTTCGGCTAAGTTGACCTCCTATCGCGCCATTGAGAAAGCCGACCAAGGCAAAGATCTGATCCGCGCGCAGGGCTTGGCGGGCGTGGTGGCTCAGGTCTTGAGCCTGCGCCGACTTGCGATGAGCCGCGAGGAAGCCCGCTCGACAGCAGAACAACAAAGCTGGTCATCGATGAGCAAGGGCATGCGTATGGTCTTGCAGTCGGGAATTTTGGGGCTAGCGGCCTTGTTGGTGCTGCGCGAGGTCATGCCGCCTGCCTTGATCTTCGCCTCCATGATTTTGTTGGGCCGGGTCATGGCGCCGATTGATGTGCTGTCCAATGCCTGGAACTCCTTGCTGACCGCTCAGACCGCCTGGCAGCGCTTGGGCCGGGTGGCGGTGGCCAAACAACAGCCGCTGGATGGCCTGCCCTTGGAAAATCCCCAAGGCCAAATCAGCATGCAGCACTTGAGCCTACGCGTGCCGCAGGCCCAAGGCCGCGAGCTTGCGATCTTAGAGGACATCTCTGCCGATCTGCCAGCGGGCAGCTTGGTGGCTTTGATTGGCTCCAGCGGCGCCGGCAAGACCAGCTTGCTGCGTGCCTTGGCGGGGTTGGTTCCGGCCAGCGACGGCCAGGTCTTGTATGATGGCCTCGACATTCAGCGTTTGGCCGAATGGCAGCGCGCCGACCTGTTGGCCTGGACGCCGCAGACCCCGCAATTTCTGCCCGGAACCATCGCAGACAACCTCAGCGGATTTCGCACCGATGTGACCGCTGAAGCGCTGATCCAAGCGGCAAGTTTGGCCCAAATTCACGAGCGAATCACGCAGTTGCCCCTGGGCTATCAAACGCCGATTGACCTGGCAGAGCGCATCTTTTCGGGCGGTGAAAAGGCGCGCTTGTCGTTGGCACGCGCGCTGTTTGGTCCGCCAAAGGTCTTGTTGCTCGACGAGCCCACCGCCGCCCTGGAAGTCAACCTGCGCCAACAACTTGTGGCGCGGTTGCAGGCGCTGGCCGAGCAGGGCCACAGCCTGGTGGTTGCCACGCATGACCCCTGGCTGATCCACCAGTCCAGCCATATCATGCGCCTGGACGGCGGCCGTTTGGCGGCCTTTGGCCCCAGCGCGGATATCTTGGGCGGCTTGGAGACCGCCCCGCGCGCGGCCTCGGCGCCCCGGCCTGGCTTGCAATTGGTTTCTGACGGACGCCGCCCGGTCCTGCCCCAGCACAACCAAGTAGGCGGTCAACACGGCGGCACCCAACAGCCCTTCCCGGACGCTGAACCCACGCAGGCGCGACCGGCCCAGCAGCCCGGCGCCAACGCGGGACCGCCACCCTTCCCCGGAGACCCGTTTGGTAGGTCGCCGCTCAAAAAGCGGTCTTGATGGTGAGGCGTCCCCAACCATGAAGCGACCCTGGCAATGACGCTGGGCCCCAAAAACCAGGCCCAAAGTGCCCAGCGCTCTCAAGCGGACCGGGCAACGGAAGGCGGCGATCTTGCGGGCGAGCTGGTGGGCGATCTAGAGCGCCTCTCCAATTTGCGTCGCCCCTTCGCGGTTGTGCTGACGGCCATGTTGGTGGTCGGTGGCCTTGCGGTCGTGGCCAGCCTGTTCGTGCGCATCGCGGGCGCGGTTGTGGCCCCCGGCGAGTTGCGCGTCACGACGCAAAAGACCCTCATTCAGCACCCTGTCGGCGGGCGCATCGCCGAATTGATCATCGCCAACGGCAGCCAGGTCGAGGCGGGCGATGTGGTCATGCGTTTGGATGCCGGCCAGACCCGCCTGTCGCGTCAAAAGCTCATGACACGCATCGACAGCTTAGAGCGCCAGAGCGCGCGGCTGCGGGCGGTGCTAGAAGACGATCTTTCACTTGCAAGTGATGCTGTTGCAACCCAACTCAGCGCTTCTGAGCTGGACGGACGCGAGGGTGCCTCTATTCGTGCGACCCTGTCGCGCATTCGTACCTTCAACCAAGCCGACCGGGCGGACATCGCCTCATTGAGGCGGGTCATGGCGCTGCAAAGCAGTCAAATCGACCTGTTGGAGCGCCAGCTAAGCGAGCTGCAAGATACCGTCTCCAAGACCGAATCGCTGGTCAAGCAAGGTCTGGAGACGCAAATTCGGCTCAAGGAACAGCGCAATGCCTTGCGCGGCCAGCAAATCGAGCTGGTCGATGCCCGCAAGTCCGCGGCCCAGTCGCGGCGCGAAGTAGCAGCTCTGGAAGCGCAGATCTCCAAGCGGATTTTTGAATTTCAACAGACCTCGCTGGAAGCCCTGATCGACAGCGAAGATGAGCTCGATCGCCTGTTGGCCGAACGTGACCAGATCGACGAAGAGCTGGCCCGCTTGGATGTGCGCGCAGGCTTGGCCGGGCGCATCGCCAACATGGCAGAGCTCAACGTTGGCGCTGTGCTGCGCGCGGGCGATGTGGTGGCCGAAATCATTCCAGCCGATCAAGACGTGTTGGCCGAAGTCATGGTGCCGCCCAGTCAAATCGATCTGTTGGAACAAGGCGCGCCCGCGCAATTGGAAGTGGCGACGCTCAAGAACGCTTCAGAGCGCCGCCTGAAAGCGCGGGTAGAAACGGTGGCTGCCGACTTGAAAATTTTGGACAACGGCCAGGCAGCGTTTCCGGTGACGCTGCGCTTGTTGGACAGCAGCGAGTTGTTGGAGGGCTTGGCGCGAAACGGCGTACCGGTAACGGGCTATATCCCCACCGCCGATCGCAGCCTGGCCGCTTATCTGATCGCGCCGGTAATCCTCTGGTCGCGCAAGACCTTCACCGAGTTCTAGGCCGCGCCCACTGACGGTGCGACTTCGATTTTCTAAAGTCTGAGGTCCGCCACCAGCGCAGCCAGGTCGGCGACGAGGCCGCTATGACCGCGGGGCCGCCAGCCCAGGGCCAACAGCTTGTTGCAATCCAGCAGAGGCCCGCGCATGGGCTCAAGCGCCGGTCGTCTTTGGCTGGAAGGCAAGGCACGCCCCAATTGATGGGCGATGAGGTCGGCCAAATCTTGCTGCGATGTTACCAAATCTGACAGATTGAAGAGCTGCCCGGCGACCGCATCGACAGGCGCTGTTAGCAAAACTGCCACGGCTTGTGCCACGTCATCGCCGTGAACCTCGCTGGCTTGGCGGTTGCCCTGCGGCCAGTTACCCGCAGCAATCGACTGCACCAGGCTGGCCCACTTGCTCGCGTTGGCATCCAGGCGGGTGCCATAAACGCCGGTCGGGCGCAGGCAGGTCACAGCAAAGCGCTCGGGCTGGTTGGAATAGAGCCGGGTTAGGCCTTCGAGGGTCAGTTTTTGCAAGCCATAGTGAGTATCGGGCTGACAAGGGGCGCTCTCGTCGAGCCGTCCGATCTGTTGGGGGCCAAAGACCGCGCGCGAGGAAAACAGCACCACTCGGCGTACGCCCGCGGCGCGCGCCTGTTCCAACAGCGCGACCGTCGCGCCTAGGTTCAGCTCCCAAAAGCCGCGCGCGTCATCGCCTTCACCGCCGCGATAGCGTCCCGGCTCATGGGCAAAAGCGGCGTGAATTAGGGCCTCGCAGCCATCCAAGAGGGGTGAAAAATCTCGGTCCGTTAGATCGGCTTGGCAGACTTCCAGGCCGGGCTGGGCCAAGCCAGCTAGGGCCGGAGGCAGGCTGCCGTGGCGCATCATAAGCCTTTGCTGCCAACCGCGTTGCAGGCCGTCGCGCAGGCAAAACTCCCCGATCGTCCCGCTGGCGCCGGTCAGGGCAAGGCGCATGGTCTCAGCGCCCCGTCGCTTGCGTGTGGGGGCCCTGGCTCAGCAGTTCGCCGGTCCGGTCCATGTGCTGCCAAAGATCAATCAAGGGCTGCAGCTGTGCGCGCTTGGGATGATCCGCCTGCCAGGGTTTTTCATATTGAAAGTGTAGCAGCTTGAGCTCGGGCCAGTTCCACAGCTCGGGCAATTGGAAATAGACGTATTGCAGGGTGTTGTAGGTATAGGGCAGGCCGTGCCAATCGGGATAGAAATCTTGCAAAAAGGTCTGGTCGGTGCGCCGCCAAAAGGCATCCGGCGCGTCTAGACGGGCCAGCATGTCGGCGTAGGTCTGCGCACTGGGCTGGGCGACGAAGACGCCCGAATTCATGCGGTTGAAGTCGGCCAGTTCGGCATAGACGTTGGGCGCCGCGCAAAAGGCCGGGTAGTCAAACAGCCGATCACAGCAACGCAGCATCATCGTATCGGCGTCCAGGAAGACGATCTTTTCGAACTCGGTCAGCCGCCAGAGCTCCAACTTGGCAAAGTTGTCTAAAGGATTGTGAAAGGCGGGCTTATTGCCTTTGGTAAAGGGGGCCTTGCCGTGTACCTGATCGCGTGCGTGGCGTTGCTTGAAGCCACTAGAAACCGCAGGTGGGCTCACCAGCCGCACATCGCAGCCCAGGTCGCGCAAAGGCTGGAGCGTTTCGGCCTCAAAGGTGGTCAGCACCACCAAGGGATAGCGGCAGCCCGCCGCTTTGATCGACTTAGCCAAGACCCGCGCGCCGGTGACGAAATCGTCGTTGGTGACGAGCGTAACGTAAGCGTAAGCGGGAGCGATGGCCGGGGAGTTAGCCGGGGCTTGCATCGACGGGCTGCCAGACATGTTAGGAGACAGCCTTTAAGTTGGCTTTCACCGGATCGTGGACGATTTGCGAAGCGCGTTCGCGGTTCCAGCCCGATACGGCGGGGATGCGAGAGCGATCGACGCGATAGGCGTACTTCTGCGCAATCTCAATGACTTCATTCATCAGGCCATCGGACAGTGTGATGAGGTCCAGACCCAGGCCGCGGAACTTTTCGTTGGCCACGATCAAATCGTTCTCGTCGGCCTCTTGGCGCGGGTTCGGCAGGTACTTGATATCAACGCCTGTACGGTCGGCCACCATCTGAGCCAAATCGCGCACGCGGTGGCATTCGGTCATCTGGTTAAAGATCTCGACGCGCTCGCCGGCCTCGGGCGGGTTGGTGATGGCCGCTTCGACGCACTTGACCGTATCTTGAATATGGATGAAGGCCCGGGTCTGGCCGCCGGTGCCGTGGACTGTCAGCGGGTAGCCGATCGCGCCCTGGATCAAGAAGCGGTTCAATACGGTGCCGTAGTCGCCGTCGTAGTCAAAGCGGTTGATGAGCTGCTCGTGCATGCGGGTCTGCTCGGTCTGGGTGCCCCAAACGATACCCTGGTGCAGATCGGTAATGCGCAAACGGTCGTTTTGCGCGTAGAACTGGAACATGATCTGATCCAGGCTCTTGGTCATGTGGTAGATGGAGCCCGGGCGCGTTGGGTAAAGGATCGACTGATCGACCATGCTGCCGTCTTCTTTTTGGATCTTAACGTCCAAATAGCCTTCGGGAATGGTGGCACCGACGGTTGAATAGCCGTAGACGCCCATGGTGCCCAGGTGGACCAGGTGAGCGTCGATCTGGGTCTCGACCAGCGCGTTCAGCACGTTGTGGGTAGCGCTGATATTGTTGTTGACCGTGTAGGTCTTGTGCACATCCGACTTCATGGAGTAGGGCGCGGCGCGCTGTTCTGCAAAGTGGACGATGGCATCGGGGCGCCAGTCTAGCAGCCACTTTTTGAAGCGTTCGTAGTCGCGGGCCAGATCGAGCAGGTAGAACTCGACGTCGTTGCCGGTGACTTGCTTCCAAACGCGGCGGCGTTCTTGGATCGAATCCATGGGGGTCAGTGACTGCACGCCCAGCTCGGTATCGATCCAGCGACGGCTCAGGTTGTCAACGATGGCAACCTCGTGGCCCTGTGCGGATAGGTGCAAGGATGTGGGCCAGCCGCAAAAGCCGTCTCCGCCCATTACTGCGATTTTCATTCGCGAAACTCCTCTGGTGCTGCGGTGGCCGCAGGATGGTGTTTGTCAGCCGTTCTTGGGCTTCGGCCAGCGTTTGGCGCGCCCGGCTGCTCCGGATTTCTAGACCGGCAATGTAACGTAAATTGTGACACAAGAGACCCGCCTAATGTCGCAGGCTTCCGCTATTTCTGGGATGAAAGCGGCGGGCGTTCTATTCGAGCCCCAGCTGCATACGCACCCGTTTGAAAGTAGCCAGGATTTCCGTAATTATGGCCGGACTGGTGGCCCAGGAACAGACGCTGACCCGGATGACTGGTCGATCAAACCAAGTGCCGCCGCCAACCCAAATAGTGCCGTCTGCTTGCAGGGCAGCGATGAATGCGCGAACATGCTCATCATTGCCAAGGCCCACCAAGACCTGATTGAAGGCAACTTCGTTGCGAATTTCAAAGCCCGCTTCTTTAAGCCCTTGCGCCAATTGAACGGCGCGTTGATGTATCCCCGTCACCAGGTCGTCGAGGCCCGAGCGCCCCAGGAATTTCAGCACGGCCCACAGTTCAACCGCGCGGGCGCGTCGCGACATCTCTGGCGTATAGGCCATGCCGTCGCGCTCTTGGCTGTAGAGGATATAGGAGCCGTTGGCTGCAAGCGCAGAACGCAAAGCTTCGTCGTCGCTGCAAAGCACGATGCCGCTGTCATAGGGCGTATTTAGAGTCTTGTGGCCATCCAGCGAAAAGGATTGCGCTCCTTCGATCCCATCACAGAGGCTCCGTAAGGTGGTGCTGGCCTTTGCCCAGAGCCCGAAAGCGCCATCGACGTGCACCCAAGCGCCTACCGCCGTTGCTAAGGGTATGATGCGCGCGAAGTCATCAAAAGCGCCCGAGTTGACGTTGCCCGCTTGCAGCATGACCAGGCAGCGGTCGTCTAGTTCAGGCAGGCTGTCCGCGTGAATGCGCCCTTGCCGGTCTACCGGAACCCACTCGATATTGTCAGTGCCCAGCCCCAGCATTGCGACCGCCTTCAGCACCGTCGCATGCGCATGCTTCCCCGCGATCAGCCTTAGGCGCGGCGCATCGCTCAGGCCCTGGCGGTTGACATCCCAGCCTTGCCGCTGAAGCAGGCGGTGACGGCCCGCCGCCAGCCCACAAAGAATGGCGGTTGATGAGCCGCTGACAAAACCCGCAACGCTGCCCCTAGGGAGGTCCATCAGCGTGCAGAGCCAGTCTTGGCAGAGCTGCTCTAGTTTGCCCGAAATGGGTGAGGAGAGATAGAGCGCTGCGTTCTGATCCCAGGCATCCGCCAACCAACGCGCCGCCAATGCCACCGGCAACACGCCCCCATTGACCAGGCCAAAATAGCGCCCGCTGGTGGCTTGAGCGATGGTGGCGGGACTGCCGAGCGAGTCTAGTTGCTCCATGACCGTCGTTGCGGCGGTCGGTGCGTCGGGCAGGGGCTGGTCGAACAGATCCAAAGCCGCCAGCACCTGCGGGTCGGGTGAGACCCTGCGGTTGGGCTGCTCATCAAGATAGGTGTAGGCGGCCTTGCGCGCTTGCTCGAACAGCGCTTTGTCGGCTAGTTGCTGGTGCAACATCGCGCGCCATTCGGCAAAGGCATCGGGGCAGTCGATCTTGTCGCGACCGGCGGCGTCAGGCTGGTGCATGGTGGCCTGGGGCATAGCGTTTCCTTTCGCCCGCCAGTATAGGCGGTGGAAAGGGCCGGGTTCAACGCGCGCGAAATCCTGAGCGCCGCAAGGCCCCGCCTTCGGGTACAAAAAAGGCCGCTGCGCGGGGGCAACGGCCTTTTTCAATCCTTGCGGAGCGTTGGAAGCTTAGCCTTCCAGGCTCGCGACATCGACCTTGATGCCAGGGCCCATAGAAGAGCTCAAGCTGATGCGCTTGATGTAGGTGCCCTTGGCGCCTGACGGCTTGGCTTTGGTGATAGCGTCGATGAAAGCCTTGGCATTTTCTTCCAACTTGGCTTGATCGAATGACATCTTACCGATGCCCGCATGGACGATACCAGCTTTTTCAGCACGGAACTGAACCTGGCCCGCTTTGGCATCTTCAACGGCCTTGGTCACGTTGGGGGTTACGGTGCCCAGCTTGGGGTTGGGCATCAAACCACGGGGGCCTAGGACCTTACCCAGACGACCAACGATCGGCATCATGTCGGGGGTGGCGATCACCAGATCAAACGGCATGTCGCCGCCTTGGACCTGCTGCATCAAGTCTTCTGCACCAACGATATCAGCGCCAGCAGCGGTTGCTTCTTCTGCCTTGGCATCGCGCGCGAAAACGGCAACACGAACGGTCTTACCTGTACCGTTAGGCAAAGAGACCATGCCGCGCACGTTCTGATCGGCGTGGCGAGGGTCAACACCCAGGTTCATTGAGATTTCAAGAGTCTCGTCGAATTTAACGGCAGCGCGCTCTTTGACCATGCTGAGGGCGTCAGACAGGCTATAGACCGCGTTGCGATCAACGCCTTCGTAGGCGTTACGGATACGTTTGCCAGCCATTGTGCCTTACTCCTTCACTTCCAAGCCCATTGATCGGGCGGAACCAGCGATGATCTTCGCCGCGCCGTCGATGTCGATGGCGTTCAAGTCAACCATCTTGGCTTCTGCGATCTCACGCACTTGGTCCATGGTGACAGAACCGGCAACCTGCTTGCCAGGTGCGTTTGAACCTGACTTCAGCTTGGCAGCCTTTTTCAGGAAGTAAGACGCCGGCGGGGTCTTAGTTTCGAAGGTGAAGGACTTATCACTGAAAACAGTAATGACAACTGGAATAGGAGAGCCCGGCTCCATTTGCTGTGTAGCCGCGTTGAAGGCCTTACAGAATTCCATGATGTTGACGCCGCGCTGACCCAGTGCGGGACCAACTGGCGGTGAGGGGTTGGCTTGGCCAGCCGCGATTTGCAGCTTGATATAGCCGCTGATCTTTTTTGCCATGGTATGAACCCTTAACAAAGTGATGCGCTCTTATCCCAGGGCGCATAGGGTCTTGCGGTGCGGCCCAGGCAGACCTTCCGCAAAGAGTGAAGGGCGTGTATAGGCAGCGCGCCTGCGATTCGCAACCGCTAAAGCCACCCAAAACCGCTGAAAATGCGCGCGCGATCAGGCTTTTTTGTCTCAAGCCTAGCCGGTAAGGCTTTAGCGCCTGCCCGCCGCCATGTTTTGCAAGCGACGCAGGGTGATTTCATCGACCCTGATACCCTCATTGCGTGCCCGCGCTAGGGCTTGGCTCTTGCTGTCGCCTGGCAAATAGAGCCCCTTATCTTGGCTCAAAATGCGCAGCTGTTCGGACATCTTCGCCTCAAAGTCGGCATCCACCAAGTCGGGACGGATGGCCAACACAAACAGGCCGGTATTGGGGCATTGGTTGCCCTGGAACATCGACGGGGCCTCGTGGGACCAGTTTGCGCCCGAAAGACCTGCGGCCAGCACCTCGACCATCAGCGCGATATTGCTGCCGCGCCCGCCACCGAAGGGCAAAAGCATGCCGGCCAAGGCGGACTTGGCGTCGGTTGTGGGCTGGCCCTTGGCGTCCAGGGCTAGGCCTTCGGCCAGGGTTTCGCCGGTCTCGCTCGCTTTGCGAATATTGACAAAGGCGGTCGCGCTGGAGGACTGGTCGATCAGGATTGGGGCCTGGTCGGCACGCGGAGCTGCAAAGGCGGTTGGGTTGGTGCAAAAGACCGGCGCTTTGGTGCCCGAACCCGCCATCAATGGCGAGCCATTGGTCGCCGCCATCGCGACCAGGCCGCGTTCGGCCAGGCGATAGCAGTAAGTACCCAACGCGCCGCAAAGCGTGGTGTTCTTTTGGCTAAACAGCGCCAGGCCCAAGCTCTGGGCTTGCTCGACCAGCCGATCAAAGGCGGCATCAAAGCCCGTCTGCGCCAGTCCGCCTTGCCCGTTTGAGGCTATGATGCAGGGCGCAGGCTGGCTGATGATGGGCTCCGCTTGAGGGTCTAGGCGCCCATCGGCCACGCCGTCGGTATAGTCGAACATGTGGCTAATCCCGACGCTGGTCTGCCCCATGGCCTCGGCCAGGGCGGTTTGCTTGGCCAGCGCTTCAGCATTGGCGTCGGAAAACCCGCTCGCGGTCAAGGCGTCTTTCAACAGGTGATGGAGGGCAGGCAGGCTGAGGTTTTCCATGGCGCGGTCCTTGGTGGTCGTGGCGGGTCGCCGGCGATCCTAGTGCATCTTGCCGCGCTGAGCACGCGCGTCAAACCTGCCGGCGCAAAAAAAGTCTTGCGAATTCGGCAGGCCTGGCATGGCCGTAAGTGGAATTCGCCACTTCCTTGCAGCGAAGAACAGGCCGCAAACTCATCTAGAGCAAATTTAGGCATTGCATATCGTGCGGGTAGAGGATAGAACATATATAGAACATACCTATGACCCTAACCCAACATCAACTAAGGGGTCTGTCCATGACGATGAAGTATCCCTTAAGGCCGCGCACTTCAGCCAACACTGAGCCTCTGGCTGGCGGAGCCTATAACCAGACGAGATCTTTCGCGCGACCTGGTCCCAGAAGTGAAGCGGTCAAACGATTCATTTTTGGCAAACCGGAGTCGACACTAAAGCCTCACTCCTGGCGCGCGCCTGCCTTTGAGCAGCAGCTCGCTGATGCTGCACCTGCCCACACACCTGGGACCGTTACGCCCGGAACTATTTCGTCAGTGGACCCGGATAAAGCTTGGCAAAAAACCAGTCGTGCTATCGGAAATTTAGGCCATTAATGGGCGCCAAAACCCAAGGCGGAATGAATGCGCGCGCATTATGCGTAGCCACAGCAGGTAGACTAGTGGCCTGGCAAGGTTCTCGATATGGTGGGTTTGGTGGCGTGGTCGGAGGCACACTCGGAACCGCCCTTGGTATTTGGGGTTGTGATTCAGCAGGCAAACTTATGGTCCCGTATATCGAGCCTGGCCTGCCCAATAAGTCCCCTCGGGTCGATCACATGGGAAATACAATAAGCCCCCAATCTTTAGTTAGAATCCGAAGCGGAAGAGCAGCTGCCCTTCCGCACAACCATATGACCAAATCGAGAGACCGATATGTTCTTCTTACAAATGGCCACAACCATGATACTGGCATTAGCTGCCTTGGCCACTTTTTCCCGTTTCCAGGAGTTAGCCAATTGGCATTATTTCTTAATTCTCCCGCCAATTACCATGGTAGTGCAGGTCTTTTTTGATCGTATAAAGAAGAACAAATCAGACTGACGGATCAGCGCTGCATGGCTCTGGTTTGGGATGTCAGCAAGGGCCGTCAACGGAGCCTTGGGCCACAAATTCGTCGATCTAGGTCAAGTTGTGGACCGGCTAAGCGTGCAGGGCCACTGCGGCAACCTTTTGCATCAAGGTCGGCAGGCCCAGGTCTGCCAAGGCGGCGGGGGCGACCCAACGGGCATCACGGTCCGCGTGGAGCTGATCCAAAAAAACGGATGAGGCGTTTTGTGGAAGGCGCGCCTGCCAGAGCTCAAGGCGCAGGTGAAAGTGGGTAAAGGTATGCTTGATCTCGCCATCTTGGCGCTGCCACTCCAGCCCGAGCCAATCGGGGTCGGTGATCATTGCTGGGTCTTCGTGCCAATCGGTGCTTGGGATTTCCAGCATAGAAGCCAGCAGGCCCCTTTCCGGGCGGCGGCGCACAAAGATGCGTCCTTGCGGATCACTCAGCCACAGCGCCGCGCCGTACCGGGTTGGCTTGGCCTTTTTGGGCTGGCGCCGGGGGTATTGAGAGGCCAGTTCGGGGCCGCCGTCGCGCAAGGCCTGGCACTCGAACGCCAGCGGACAGGCGGCGCAGCGCGGGGCTTTGGGCAGGCAAATGCCCGCGCCCAAGTCCATCAGGGCTTGGGCGTAATCCCCGCAACGTTGGTCGGGCGCTCTGCGGGCGGCTTCGGCGCGGATGGCGGCTTTGGCCTTGGGCAGCGCTGCTTCGATGCGCGCCAAGCGGCTCATTATGCGCTCGATGTTACCGTCCACCACCACTGCTGGCTGGCCAAAGGCGATGGCTCGTATGGCGGCAGCGGTGTAGTCGCCGATACCGGGCAGGGCCCTTAAAGCATCGAAATCGCTGGGAAATTGTCCGCCGTGATCCAGGCTGACCGCGCGGGCACAAGCATGCAGGTTGCGCGCACGCGCGTAGTAGCCCAGCCCAGCCCAGGCTTCCAACACGGTCTCAATCGGCGTCTCGGCCAGCGCTTCGACGCGGGGCCAACGCTGGGTGAAAGCCAAGAAATAGGGGATGACGCTGGCCACCGTCGTCTGCTGGAGCATGATCTCGGACAGCCAGACGCGGTAGGCATCGGCAGGGTGGCCCGGCGCATAGCGCCACGGCAGTTGGCGCGCATGCTGGTCGTACCAGTCAAGAAGGGCGGATTGGTGTTGGCTTACGGCGGGCACGCGGATCGATCGTTAGCAGCGCGCGCTGGATCGCGCGAGCGGGTGTCAGTTGGGGCACTAAAATGTAGCTTAACCAAACCGCAAGTAAAGCCGATTGGCGGGGCCAAAAGGGTAGACGGCGACGGCTAGAGGCCTAGGTAGTCCATGGCGTTTTTGACCATATCGTGGACGTGGCGCTTTTCGGAACGTGCCAATTCATTCAGGCTCTCGCGGGTCAGCCACTGCCAGCCTTTGATTTCCGGGACATTGCTGTTTGAGCGGTGGCCGTTTGAAGCCTGGCGATATGAACTTTGGCCGTGCAAGTTGGCGGTGCCAGGATTCTGTTGTCCGGGATTCTGTTGTCCGGGATTCTGTTGTCCGGGATTTTGGCGGCAGGGCGCGATAGCGTCTTCTTCGACCGTTACCAAAAAATCGTACTCATCGACCCAGCCTTGCGTCCAGGTCGCCGGATCGAGTTCGTGATCTTTCCAGACCCGATGGCCCAGCAACGCCTTGACTTCTTTCAGGGTCCAGCCGGTCTCGCCGGTGACCTGGCGGGCCAGGGCGTCACTGACGCTCTCGTGCTTGGCCATCGTCACTTTGGGCATGTCCCAGCTATCTTGGAAATGACCGCGGTCCTGCGCTTGCTTTTGAATGTAGAGACCCAGGCCAGGACGATAAATCAGCGCGCCTACGGCGGTGCTGCGCTCTTGGGTTGGCTCTAAATTCAAAGTGATCATGGTTTGATCCTCGAAGGTGGTCGGGGCGGCGCTGATGCCACTTTTCCGCATTTCTTGTTGACGTTGGTTTTCGATCTAACCTTTGGTTTTTCGATCCAACTTGTTGGCGGCTCGAACACCTAGTGAGGCGCTCAAAACCGTCATTTGGGTTGGCCGCCAATCTGGGCGGGTTCAAGGCAAGTCTAGGGCCAAAACCCGCTTTCTCACGAAATTCAACCAATTGTGTTGCATTTTGTGAGTGGGCTTGTGCATTCAATGCTGGCGGCCTCCGACGGGCCGTTGCAGTTTGAGAGCGAGCTGCAAACTGCGCGGCTGATGCTGGCGCGAGAACCGTCGCCGGTCTGCAACTTGTGGATGATAACCTGGGGAAAACTTGCGGTGAAACCGGTCGCTAAAGTCGTGCCGAAACTGACCCAGCGGGCTATGTGGGGGCGCTCTAGCTATGAGCTGGCGCTGCGGCGCGATTGGTCGAGCTTGGTGGGCGAGGAGCTGGACCGTTGGGCCCGGCCAGCCCGTTTGGTCGCACCGAAATCCGGCGGGACTGCAAGCGGCGCTGGCAGCGGAGCCAACCGCCAGGGCGCCGTGCTGGAGCTTTCGGTTCAACGAGCTTTTGTGCTGGAAATTCAGCAAACTAGTCCGCAAATACTCCAAGCCGTCAATCGCTATTTTGGCTTCGATCTTGTCGCCAGCCTCAGAATCAAGCAGACCGCGACGCCCTTTCCTGAACGGGTCAAAATCGGGTCACGCGCACACAAACGTGACTTCGACTTGCATGGCGCTGCCGCTGATTTGTCTTCTTTGCCGCCTAACAAAATCCAAGACCCCGAACTGGCAGCGCGGCTGGCACGCCTGCAGGCGATTATCAAGCAGAAATCAACAGGTCGTTGATAGGCAATTTCGCGGCTTGGCATCGCTGTTTGGGGCCCTTAAGACTGCAACCAGGTCCGGTGCAGAACGGCAAAATGGCGTTCGGCTTGGCCTGGTCTTTGCATCGCTCATGACAAACGAAGGAATATTTGACGATGAAAAAGATGATGGTGACGCTGCTAGCTGGCGTGCTCCTATCTGTTACTGGTGTTGGCGCGGCCTCAGCTTTCTTCCACAAGAGCCTGTTCGGTGGCTCGGATGAAGCCAGCGTGGACAGCAATGCATCCATGACCGAGATCAGCGCGCTGACCGTAACATCGGCGGCCGCAGCGGGCCTGGTTGGCCCTGGCAATGACGGCGGCCTTGGCACTGGGCTGTACGATTTTGATGTTATCCTTGGGGATATGGACGCGCCGGTGACCATCACCGAGTACGCATCGATGACGTGTGGCCACTGCCAAGCTTTTCACGCCAACGATTTTCAGCCCATCGTCGATAACCTGATCGCCACCGGCAAAGTCAAGTTCATCTACCGCGACTACCCTTTGGATAACGTCGCCTTCCGCTTGGCTGTCATGGGCCGCTGCCTGCCCGCCGACAAACAGCCGCTCTACACCAAACAAATCTATGCCCAGCAGCCGACCTGGATCAGCGATCCCAACAATGACTACTTCAAGATTCCGACCCAAATCGCCTTGGATTTGGGCGTGGGCCAGGCCGAGTTAGATGCCTGTGTCGCGAACGAAGAATTACAGAACAAGCTGTTGCGCGCGCGCAAAGAAGCCGAGGGCCTGGGGGTCAACTCGACACCGACCATCTTCATCAACAATCGTCAGTATCGGGGCGACCGGACGATTGGCGATATCACGCGCTTTATCAACCAGCTCTAGCCCAATTCCAACAATCCGCCATCAAGAGCAGAACGAGCGCTTGCTTTGATCAACTTCACCAAACTGCGCATTCAGGGCTTTAAGTCCTTCGTCGAGGCCACGGACCTGCCGATTGAGGCGGGTCTGACCGGCATCGTCGGGCCCAATGGCTGTGGTAAGTCCAATTTGGTCGAAGCCTTGCGCTGGGCCATGGGCGAGACCTCGGCCAAGCGCCTGCGCGGGGGCGAGATGGCGGATGTCATCTTTGCGGGCACTGAAAAGCGCCCGGCGCGCAACCTGGCCGAAGTCGTGATCTCGCTCGACAATAAACAGCGCAGCGTGACCTCGGCCTTCAATCACTACGATGATTTGGTGGTGAGCCGCAAAATCGACCGCGATCGCGGCTCGACCTATCGGGTCAATGGCCAAGAAGTACGCGCGCGCGATGTCCAGCTGTTGTTTACCGACAGCGCGTCGGGGGCAAGCTCGACCTCGCTCGTGGGGCAGGGCAAAATCAACGCCATCATCACGGCCAAGCCCGCCGAGCGCCGCATGCTGTTGGAAGAAGCCGCCGGCATCGGCGGCCTGCGCACGCGGCGCCACGAAGCCAACTTGCGCTTGAAGAATGCTGAGACCAATTTGGGTCGTTTGGACGAAGTGCTGTCCGATCTGGGCGCGCGCCGTCGTGAGCTGATGCGCCAGTCGCGTCAGGCCGAAAAGTACCGCAATTTATCGGAAGAAATCCGTCGCTTAGATCTGCAAATCGCGGCGCTGGATTGGCTTGGCCAGCAGCAGGCCGTGCAAGAGACAGCTTCAGCACTGACCCAGGCGCAAGCGACGGCCGCCGAAAACCAAGCCAATTTGGCCCGCCAAACAGCGGCCTTTGAAGAGCTTGAGGCGCTGGTGGCGCCGCGCCGCGAACAAGAGCAAGCCGCCGCTGCGGCGCTGCAGCACCTACGCATCAAGCGCGACCAGACCCGCGCGGACCTGGCCCGCGCCCAAGCCCAAGGCGAGAGCGCGCGCGCCAACCTAAAGCAGTTGCGCGATGATCTGGCGCGCGAGACCGCGATTTTGGAGCAAGCCAGCCAGACCAGCACCGCCTTGGATGACGAAGAACAGGCGCTGAGCCAAAACCAAGCCGAGGCCAGCCAAGAGCTCGCGCGTCATGAGGGCGAGGTCAAGGCCCTGTCCGAAGCGCTGCGACAGGCCGATGAAGCCCTGCAGGCGCAACGGCAAAATCAAGCCGCGCTGACCAGTGAAGCCGCGGCGCTGGACTCTCAGTTTTCCCGCGCGCGCCGCGATTTGGAGGCGCGCCAGAACCAAGCGCGCCAGTTGGCGGACAAGCGCCAGGCCCTGGAGCAGGCTTTGGCCAACGACCAAGGTCTGAGCGCGGCGCAAACCCAATGTGAGGAACGCCGCGCCGCGCTGGCAGATGTGACCCAGGCGCTGGCTGAGCTGGAAGAGCGGTTGGAGCAAGAGCAAAGCGTCGAGCAGAGCGCCCGCGAGGCCGCGAGCGAAGCAAAGCAAGCTCTGGCCAGCCTGGAGGCCGAAATCGCCAGCGTGCAGCGCGCCTTGGGTCTGGATAGCCAGGGACGCCCTCTGGCGGCTAACAGCCAACAGTCTGTCCAACAGGCAGTGAGCCAAGGCCTGCGCGCGCCCGCAGATTTGGCCGCCGCCGTGGCCGCCGTGTTGGGCGCCGATGCGAGCCTGGCGGCAAGCCCCGGCGCTGATGCGGGCGGATGGCGCAGTCTGAAGCGCTTGGATGACCTGGCGGCCCCTTCTGGCAGTCAGGCCTTGCTCGAGTTGATCAAGGTGCCCGCCGAATTGGCCCGCCGCTTCCAGGGTGTCGGCTTGGTGGACAGTCTGTTAGAGGCGCACGCACAGCAAGCCGAGCTGAGCGCGGGCCAGATGCTGGTCACGCGCGAAGGCTGGCTGTTGACGTGGGACGGCCTGATCGCCGATCCCAATGCGGCTGACACGGGCCTTGCCGAACGCTTGCGCCAGCAAGAACGACTGGATGAATTGGCCCCGCAATTGGCAAGCTTGAGCGCGGCGGCTCAAAGCAGGCAGCAGGCCGCCAGTTCGGCGCAGGAGATACGCCAAGCAAGCACGCAACAGCTCCGCGATGCGCGTAGCCAGCGCCAAGCGCTGCAGACCGCCTTGAGCCAGGCCGAACAGGCCCTCAGCCTCCAGCAACAAGCGTTGGACGGCCAGCAACGCCAGCTCACCAGCTTGGAAGCCCAGGGCGAACAGGCTGGCGAAGAAATCGAGCGCGTGCAAGCGCTGGTGCAAGAGTTGGACGCTAAGCGCCAAGCCCTGCCCGATACCAGCGCTCTGGCGCAAGAAATAAGCGCCGCGTCCGCAGCCTTACAAGACCAACGCCGTCGCATGGGCCAAGAGCGCGGCGCGCTTGAGGTCTGCAAGCAACGCCAGCTGCGCAATCAAGAGCGGCTGTCGTCCATCGCGCGAGAGCGTCAAATCTGGCGCGATAGAGCCAAGGCGGCCGACGAACAACAGAGCAGTTTTGACCAGCGCTGCCAGGCGCTTAACGATGAAATCGCGCGCTTGGAGACCAGCCAAGCTGAATTAAGCGCTGCTTTGAGTGACCAGAACGGCCAGGAGCAGACCCTATCTGCCCAACACCAGCTTGCCGCCCAGACCCTGCGCGATGTCGATGCAGAATTGGACACGCTCAAAAGGGCGTTGAAGGCCGCAGAGCAGGCAGGCCAGGCGGCTCAGGGCGATCTTATTCGCGCCGAGACGCTTGCTGAAGGCGCTCGCGAGCAGCGTGAGGCGCTCAAGGCCCGCCTGGCGGAGGCCCACGGCATGACGCCCGATGGCATCATGGCCAAGTGTGAGCTGGATCTCAACGATGCTGAGCATTTGCCCCAGCGCGATGGCCTGGCGCAGCGATTGGATACGGCCAAAGGCCAGCGCGCAGCCCTGGGCGCGGTCAACCTACGCGCGGCGCAAGAAGCCGAGGAATTGCAGACCAACGCTCAGGACTATGAGCAGGAAAAGGCCGAGCTGGAAGAGGCGATCGCCAAGCTGCGCCGCACCATTGCCACCCTGAACAAGGAAGCCCGTCAGCGCGTATTGGAAGCCTACGAGGCCATCAATAGCCGCTTTAAGGACTTGTTTACCGAGCTGTTTGGCGGCGGGCGCGCCAGCCTGGAACTGATCGAGAGCGACGATCCCTTAGAAGCCGGGCTTGAAGTCTTCGCCCAGCCACCCGGTAAAAAGCTGCAATCCATGTCGCTGCTGTCGGGCGGCGAACAGACCATGAGCGCAATCTCACTGTTGTTTGCGGTCTTCTTGGTCAACCCAGCGCCCATCTGTGTGCTGGACGAGGTCGACGCACCCTTGGATGAAGCCAACGTCGAACGCTTTTGTAAAATCGTGCGCCGTTTGGCCGCGACGACTGGCACGCGCTTTTTGGTGGTCACGCACCACCCGGTATCCATGGCGCGCATGGACCGTTTGTTCGGTGTCACCATGCAAGAGCGCGGCGTTTCTACACTGGTCAGCCTGGATCTGAACGAGGCCGAACGCCTGGTCGCCTAGGGCAATGCCAAACGGTTTCTTGGACGCAAGCGGCAGGAACGGGGGCTCGGGGCGCATGCCTTTGATCCCCCTGGGCGGGGCTGAAACACCGATCTCAATGCCAAATGAGGCCCGGCCAGAACCAGACCAGGGCGACGACCGCGCCTTGCAGAGCCACGTAGGGCCAAACGCCCCGATAGAGCGCTAGTGTCGTCACGGACGGGGGAGCCACCGCTTTTAGATAGAACAGCGCCAGCCCAAACGGCGGCGTCAAGAATGAAGTCTGCAACACCAGGGCCATCAAGACAGCGACCCAGAGCGGGTCCAGCGAACCGGCAAACAGCACCGGTCCAACCGCGGGCAGCAAGATCAGCACGATCTCTAAGAATTCGAAGAAAAAGCCCATAAGGAACATGAGCGCCAATAGCGCCGCCAGCAAAAGCCTAGGGTCGCGCTGAAGCAAGGGGGTCAGGCTGGCTTGCAAGACCGCATCGCCGCCAATTATTTTCAGGCTAAGCGCATAGACCGCTGCACCCAGCAGAATGAAAAAGATGACCCCGGTCAGGCGAATGGCTCGGTCCAAGGCCGCGCCAACTAGGCCGCGCTGCACTAGAATGAGCCAGGCCAGCGCGGTGATGCCAAGCCCGCTGTATAGCGGTTGACCCCAGCCCAACCAAGCCAGGGCCGCCAGCCCCAGGCCCGCCGCCATCAGGGCCCGTTGCCAGCGCCTGCCCTGACGCAGAGCCGCCAGAATACTGGCCAGCGCCACGCCCATAACGGCGGCGTCCGAGGGAGGATACCAGCCCAGCAAAATGCCCCCCAAGACCAGCGCCGCCAGCCCGGTCAACCCAACAAGGGCGAGCAGCGAGCGGCTGCGCCGACCACGCCGCAACGCACGGTCGCGCTGTGAGCGGGACGCTAAGCTGGCTGCTTGTTCTACCTGGCTCGCCGACAAGGGCAAGGCCGCGCTAGCGTAGAGCGCATAGATCAGGATCAAAACGAGGGCAGGCAGGATGGCCGCGCTGAAGACCTGGCCCGCGCTAATGACGTCAGGGGCAAAATTTCCAGCCTCGTATTGAGCGGCGGTATAGAGTTGGCTGACCTGATCGGCCAAGACCAACAGCACGATCGAGGGGGGCACCAGCTGGCCAAGCGAGCCCGCAGCGGCGACCAGGCCCGCCGCTCGGCCCGGGGCCAGCCCGGAACGCAGCAGCGACGGCAAGGTCAAGAGCCCGAGCGCGGAGACGCTGGCGCCAACAACGCCGGTGCTGGCCCCCATCAGACCACCAACCGCCACGATGAAGGGCGGCAGAGCGCGGCCCTGTCGCTGTAGTGGGCGCAACAGATCCGCAATGAGGCCCGAGCTCTGCAACAGGCTGCCCATCAGCAAGAACAGTGGAATCGCCAGCAGCGTCGGATTGAAAGCGATGCCGTCCAAGAGGCGATCGGGCAGCACTTGGAATCGCAGCAAGTCTTGGGGCTGGATCAACCCGCCCGCCAGCGCTAGCGCCAGGGTGAGCAGGCCGGCACCGCTCAGGGCAAGGCCAATGGGCGCGCCCGACATCAGCGCGATCACGGCCATAGCAATCAGGATCAGTAGGCCAAGTTCGGGGCTCATGAAGGCGGGGGGGCCTTATAGCCAGCGATACGTGCGAGGGCTAGGGCTAGGCCTTGCAGGGCGGCCAGCACCAATAGCCCCTTAATCAGATAGATTGCGGCGAAGCCAGACGGATTGGCCGAGGCCTCTAAGCGGCTCCAGGCCTGCCAAGCCCAGGGCAGGGCCGTCACGGACACCAAGAGCGTCAGGGGCAACATGAATACCAGCGCGAAACCACGGTCTAGACGCGCGCGCGCCGCGGTTGAAAGCCGTGCGTAGAACAGATCAATGCGAAGGTGCTGGTCGCGTGCCAAGACCAGCATTGCCGCGAAAAAGAGCAGGCTAGCGTGTAGGCCGTAAGAAAGCTCACGCCACCAAATCAAACTCTGCCCGAGCCAATGGTTTTGCGCCTGGGCGTAGGTCGCCAACACCAGCCCTAAGGCGGCAAAGACCAAGGCCGAAAAACAGAAGCGCAACAAGACGCTTTGCGCCCGTGCGCCTGCGCGCGCCCAGCCTAGCGCGCGTGCGGTGGGCTGGCGGTGCAGTAAATCCGGCCGCGCGGCGGTATCGGAGTAATGGCGGGGCAAAGCTCGATCCTTGCAAAGTGGCAAAGGGCGCGTTCGGTGCACAAGCCTAGCGCCTTTGCGCCCGAGTTGAAAGCGGTGCATCGCGTGAGGCTAAGTTTGATGGGGCTAGGTTTGGTGAGGCTAGGTATGGTGAGGCCCGGTCGCTCTGGGGGCGCGCCCGGCGGACAGCAAAAACCCCAGACGGGCCAGGGGCCGATCCGGGGTCTTGAGGTTTTCGGCAAAGCGCCAGGCGGCAAAAGCGTCAGGCGGCAAAGCGTCAGGGCACTTCGCTTAGACGCCTTTCCTTGCTCAGGGCTCTAGCCGCCTTCGGGCAGAAGGTTTGGCAAGAAGGTTGAGATGGGCTCGACGAACCAGAGGATGGCGAGCGCCAGGACCTGGATCAGAACGAACGGCGCCACGCCGCGATAAATGTGCATGGTCGTTACGCTCGGCGGTGCCACACCGCGTAGATAGAACAGCGCGAAGCCAAAGGGCGGGGTCAGGAACGAGGTCTGCAAGTTCACCGCGATCAGGATCGTTACCCACTTGGGGTCCATATCGCCGCCATAGATGACGGGGCCAACGATGGGAATGACGATGTAGATGATCTCAAGAAAGTCGAGCATGAAGCCCATGACGAAGATCACCACCAATACCAGCAGCAAGACCGAGCGTTCGTTCTCAAAACTGCGCAGCACTTCTTGGATGTAGTGGTCTCCGCCAAAGGATTTGAGCACCAAGTTCAGCATGATCGAGCCGATCAGGATCACAAACACCATGGAGGTAATCTTCATGGTCTCTTGCGAGATCTCAAAGATGACCGGCTTGCCTCGACGCGTGTGGGCGGCCCACAAGATATAGAGGCAGTAGAGAAAGCCCGCGAAGGCCAGGTGGAACAAAATGAAAGCCGCAGCATAAGCCAAGGAATTCTCTGCGGTCATGGACTCCAACAAACGAATGTCGAAGTTGTTGGAGATCAACAGCAGAATGACGATGGCGTAGGCGGCCCAAAGGATCGGCCAGGAGGCTTGGCCGGGCTTGATCTGGCGTCCGGCGGCCAACATGATCGCGCCGCCTGCGCCTAGGCCGGCCGCAGCCGTAGGGTTGGTGACGCCGCCCAAAATGGAGCCCAAGACCGCGACGATCAGGACGATGGGCGGGAAGGCCACGCGGATCACGTCATTGTGCTGCAAATGCTTAGCGGCGTGGATAAGGCCGCGGATCACTAGGTAAGTCGGCACCGCGTACCACAGCGTTGCCCCCGATGGCGACATACTGGGATTGACGATGAATATCGAGACAACCGCCAGTAGGAACAAGCCAAACCAGCCGAGCAAGAGCGGACGCATGGCAGCGTTAGGGAACAAGACGTAACGCAGCCAAAAGATAATTGCGACCAAGACGATCAGCGCCATGATCGACGGCGAGATAGCGTCGGCCACGAAGTCGCTGGCTTCAGCGCCAGGACGCGGAGCCTGCGGGCCGGTGACACCGATCATGCCCAGTACCACCCACAGCGCAAAAATGCCGACGATGGGCACAAACAGGGTTATCAAGAAGCGCTTTACGCCGCCAAAGTGGGTGATGGCCGGATCGGGTTCGGCGTTTTCGTCGTGGACCGCTGGCGCCTTGTCCGGCTTGGTCAGCGCGACCCACATGATATAGGCGATGTAGAGCCCCACCAACATGATGCCGGGGATGATGGCAGCCTTAAACAAGGTGCCGACCGATACCACCGTACCCGGATGAGCTTCAGAGTAATATTCACCGACTTGCTGTCCCAGCAGGACCAGGACGATGGAGGGCGGGATGATCTGACCCAAAGTGCCCGATGCACAGATGGTTCCGGTTGCCAATTCCGGGGAATAGCCCTTGTTGAGCATGGTCGGCAAGGACAGGAGCCCCATGGTAACCACGGTCGCACCGACGATACCGGTCGATGCGGCCAGCAGCGCGCCCACCAAGACCACCGATACGGCCAGGCCGCCGGGCAGCGGGCCAAAGACCCGCGCCATGGTGGTCAGAAGGTCGTCGGCGATGTGGGAGCGCTCCAGTGTAATGCCCATGAAGACGAACAAAGGCACCGCCAGCAATACGTCAACGCTGCCACCCCCGAATATGCGCGAGAACATATTAGAGACCGCCGAGCCCGGATAGACCGTAAAGGCTTTCCATTCTCGGCCGGGATCAATGATGGGGTTGCCCGCTTCGGTTAGCAGCAATCCATTTTGGTTCAAAACAACGATGATGGCGAAGGAGATAAGGGCCGATCCACCCAGGGCGTAGGCCACCGGGAAGCCGGACATGATGCCCGCAATCAAGCAGGCGAAGACGATCAAGATGGCGATTTCAACGCCGCTCAGTCCAAATAGCATGTTTCGCTTGGCCTCTTAGTGCTGGATGATCTGAGGATCGCCGCCTTCCGGCTCGCCCTCTTTGAGTTCTTGGATGCATCGCAACGCCATTGAGAGCGCTTGGAACAGCATGAGAACCGCGAAAATGAAGATCAAAATTTTATAAAGATAGACTTCGTTGAAGCCCGACGGGTTGGTCGAGGCCTCCAGTTGCCAGCCGCGCCAGCGATAGGAATCTCGGTAAGGGTTGGCGCTAGCGCTGGCGATCGAGCGCCACATCAGACCCCAAGAGAAGAAATAAATCGTCATCATCAAGGGAGTCATCAGGAATAAGGATCCGAAGAGATCTATAAATCGCTTGGTTCGAAAAGAAACCCCGCCATAGATCAAGTCAACGCGGACGTGGCCGCCTTGCAAGAAGGTAAAAGCCGAGCCCAGCGCGATCAGCAGGGCGTTGTAGAGGCGCAACTCTTCGCCGAACCATTGCGGCGTTTCGCTGATGCCAACGCCAAAGGGAGCGACAGACATGATCGGCGTCTTGAAAATGGCCTGCATCATGACGACAAGGATTTGCTGGACCACCATAATGACCGCGAACCAGCAGACGAAGCGCCCAAGGCGCGACGCAAACCCGTCAATGATGCCGCGCGTGGTCTCGCCGATACGGCTCGAAAAGAGGGTTGCTACCAAGAGCCCAGTCGCAATGGCGATGTAGCCATAGAGCACCGGCCAGGAGACCCCGGCCCGCATAACGCCGGTCCAAAATACCTTGTTGCCCCACAAGGAGCCGTCCTGCAGAGCCGAAATAAACCAGCTCAACCCGGCCAGCAAACTTGCATCTTCCATAGTGCTGCCTGTCTTTGTGTTTGCCTTAATTCGTGTGGTCGGGCTTGTGTCCCTTGTTGCAAGGGAAAGACCGACAGGAAAGGGCGCGGTTCGGCGCCTTCTTCATTCATTTTAGTGCCCGGTGAAAGGTCTAGCCAGCGTTCAGCCAATTCATAGTTAAACCTGTTAGCATATAACGTGGGCCCTACGAAAAAGGGCGGGCAACGCCGAACGAAAAGCTGACGTGCCGCCCTCAAGCGTCGTGAGTTGGGCAAGCAACACCCGATTTATGGCTGTGCTTGCCCTACCAATTGGCAGCGCCCGAGGCGGGCGACTGCGATAGACTTTAGCCGACCAAGCCAGCGTTCTGAACGCGGTTACGCTGGGCGATGTACTGGCCTTCAGACAGTGACAACCAACCAGACAGAGTCGACATAGACTCGAAGTAGTTGTCGTGGATCTTGTCGAACAGACCGCCGTCACGGTTTTCGGCGTACAACTCAGATGCTGCGGTGGCCATTCCGTCCCAAACGCTTTCGTTGAATTCGGTCGGCGTGACCCCAGCCGCGATCAGGCGCTTCAGTGCGGCACCGTTGTTGGACTGGAACTGGCCCAGGTTCCAAGCATTGGCTTCAGCGGCAGCGTTGGTACAAACCAGACGCTGAGCGTCGCTCATGTCTTCCCAGGCATCCAGAGAGAAGACTGACATCAAAGACGCGCCGGGCTCGTGCATGCCGGCGGTGTAGTAGATCTTGGTGATTTCTTGGAAGCCGACCTTCTCGTCTGCCCAAGGGCCAATCCACTCGGTACCGTCGATGGCGCCGGTTGACAGGGCTTGGTAGATTTCTGCACCGGGGATGTTCTGAACGGAAGCACCCATCTTAGAAATTACCTGGCCGCCCAGGCCGGGCATACGGAACTTCAAGCCTTGGAAGTCAGCAGGAGAGTTGATTTCCTGGCGGAACCAGCCACCGCCTTGCAGGCCGGTGTTACCAGCAGGCAGGCCGATCTGGCCAAATTCGCCGAACAGCTCGTTCGCCAGTTCACGACCGCCCATGTGGTCGTACCAGATGTTGTATTCGGTCGCGGTCATGCCGAAGGGAACCGAGGTGAAGAAGCCAAAGCCCGGGTGCTTACCAACGAAGTAGTAAGGCGCACCGTGCCAGATGTCAGCTTGGCCTGATTCAACGGCGTCGAACACGTCAAACGCGCCAACCAGCTCGCCGGCTGCTTTCAGATCGATTGTCAGACCAGCGTCGGCGTTGTTGACGTTGTCCACGAAACGCTGAGCTGCGTCGTGTACACCTGCCAGGCCGCGGCCCCAAGTTGTGACCATGGTCAGGGTCTTGCCGTGGCTGCCAGCCAGGGCAGGAGCTGCCAGAGTTGATGCGCCAGCGACACCTGCTGCTGCGCCTAGAGTTGCCTTTTTAAGGAAATCACGACGTTGCATGATTGTCTCTCCCAAGAGTGTTATGCCTTTGATGCCATCGCTTGAGGCATGCGCCGAACGCATCACTTCCATGCTTGAATGACATACTTAATCGCCTACCAGTATGCGCGCCCCCTTGCAACCGCCCTGGGCGAATTCCTTAAGCTTGCGCGTAGACTTAGCGATATGTCTAGCAGATCTGGCGCTGTGGTCCAGTTCTTGTCTGCGCCATATCGCTGGATTTTGGACAGATGTTTTTACCCAATTTGGCAACTTGGTTTTTGCCCGCCTGAACCCTGCTTTCAAAGTGGCGCTCTGCGGAGGATTTAGGGTGATATGATATTGATTAAAAATGATTTAATATATTTAAGCTGTTTGATTCTGTTCTAAGAACAGTTAGTTTGGCTACGCGATCACACGGCCGGATCGGTCGGAAATCTGTCTTAAATCTCTGCGAATACGTGGCTTTATGTCGCAATATGGCAAAATGATTTTACCAAATAATTCGATATCCGCGCTGGACCGCTCTAACGGTCGTTTTGGCTTAGGCAGCGATGATTCGTCTCTGCTTTGAAGGGCGGTTCTCTGCTACTTTGGTTGAGGGTCTCAGTAGGGGAGTCGAGCCCTAGCGATATCTCGCAATATAAAAAGTTCCTTGAGATTGCTGCGTAGGCTGTTCAAGTAACTAGTCTAGCTTAAAGCGGCCGGGCGCATTGTTCTGGCACGCTTGGGGGCCTGATGCCCTTTCCCTCCCCTCTGTAGGCCTCGCACGGCAGCGCTGACCTGCGCTGCAGCTTGCCCATTTGTGTCGCTTGAACAACGATGAATAATCCTCGCCGCCCCTTGCCGCGGACCCGCCCACCCTTGTATCTGGTCTGCCTGGGCGATGATGCGGCCTCGCAGAGGCAATGCCATGACTTGACCGCGCGGTTGCGACTAATCGGTCTGGAATGCACGCCCTTGGCGGCAGGCCCGAAGGCGGTCGTCGCGAATGAGCAGGCCCAAGCGGTGGAGGCGGTATCCCTTGGTGAGTTACATTCGCAAGCCACGGCGGCGGCAGTTTGCGACCATCCGCAAGCCCTATGTCTGATTTTCTGGCCGCAAGACGCTGGTCTAGAACCCCAACAGGTAGCGCGAGAGCTGCAAAGTCTTTCGCAACGGCTGCCGGAAGTACCGTGCCTGCTGTTAGCAGACGTTGACCAAGCCCAGGCGTTGGGCCCGGCTTTGCTGGGTTGGGTTGCAGCCTGCCTAGCTAGCCATGCATCTGCGCGTGAAATACTGCGCGTCGTTCAGATCGTACAACTGCAGGGCTGCTATTTTGCGCCAGATATCAAACAACGACTGCTTGAGCCTTTGGTTGGGACGGCGAGCCTTGCATTGAGCCCGCAGCCGGCAGCCGACCCGCTGAGTTTGACCCCGCGCGAACAGCAGATTTGGCAGTTGGTCTTGCAGGGCTTGACCTCGCGCGCCATCGCTGAGCAGCTCGCTATTTCTGTGCGGACGGTAGATGCGCACCGCCGAAACCTTCGTCAGAAAGTTGGCGCTTAGAGCGATCCGCGATCCGCCGTTAGCACCATGCTACAATCGCAGAAGATGAATGCCGCCGCGTGGCACCAAATTGGCAGCGCGCGTGCTGAGCCTAGCTTGGGGGCCTAGCTTGGGGGCCTTATGGTAGTCGGCTCCACATATCGGCAGCTTACAAAAAAGCCCGCTCCGGGGCCGGGGCGGGCTTTTGCTTTACGATGACCTGATCTCAGCCTGCTGTCTAGGCGGCGTCGACGTAGACCGGCACAGAGCTCTTCAGACGAACCGACTTGGTCGGGCCCCTCTTAAGATCCTGGATCTCGCTGCGTGAGCGCGGTTGGCCATCGCGTTTGAGCATCCAAGACGCCAGTCGTCCCGCCTGCTCGACACGAATACAGCCAGAGGAGGCATAGCGGTCCTCGGCGCCAAAGCGCGCCTTAAACGGCGTGTCGTGAATGAAAATGGCTTGGTTGTTGTGCATGGTGAAGCGGATCGAACCTAAGGCATTGCCCTTGCCCGAATCCTGCACAAAACGATATTGCTTCAGGTTTTCCTCTGTCTTCCAGTTGACCTTCTTGGGATCAATCTTTTTGCCCCCTTTGTAGACGGTCCAACCGCGGTACAAGAAGCGTGGATTGCGGCGCAACTCGGGGTACAGGTCTTCTTCGACGATGCGCTTGGGCGGGTTCCATTCGGGTGCAAACTTAATCGCAGAGATCTTGTCGACCATAATCGGCGTGGGGCGTTTCGGGCTGCCAACAATAGCGCGCATACGCATGGCCACACGGCCGTTTTCATAGACCACCAGCGATTGCTTTGCCAAGCTGACCTCAATGCGCGTGCCGGGGCGGCCTGACTTGTCGATTTTGGCGGGGCGGTGGGTATTGCCGTCGGCATCCGCAACGGTCAGACCTTCGGGTCCGCAACCACTCAGGCCGACGATCAGGCCAAGGGCTAGGACAGAGGAGAGCGCCACTAAAGTTCGGCGAAGCATGGACAATCCTTTTAATTACTAAGAGCAAGTATCGGCTAGCGTTGGTCCCCAAATCCTAGGTCCCGTCGCTGCCGAGCGCCAAGCGGGCTGCGACGGGCCCGCGCCGGGGTAAAGGGGCCGGCCGAGGTCTGGGGTGCCAAGGGCTGGGGTGCCAAGGGCTGGGGTGCCAAGGGCTGGGGTGCCAAGGGCTGGGGTGCCAAGGGCTGGGGTGCCAAGGGCTGGGGTGCCAAGGGCTGGGGTGCCAAGGGCTGGGGTGCAAGGGTCTGGCTCGACCGGGGCACAAAGCCCAGGAAATGACAAAAGCGTCCTGGTTGCAGGCGCGTTTCGCATCGATCGGTCCCTTGTTCTAATCTAGCAGCGATTGATACCAGCCAAACCGCAAATTGCAATCTGCAATTGGCCCTTAGAGCCCCTGCCGTCGCTGGATTGCGTTTGAGCAAGCAGTTGTGATGTCGCCGAGCGACGCGGCAGCGCAAATGGCATCGAAATATCCGCCGTGGTCCTGGCTTTGGCCGTGCCCACGCGCTAAACTCATGAGCGAATCGTGCTTGACCTGGCGCGAACAGCAACGAGAGGATGCAACATCGCAACCATGCCAGAAGAGACGCCAGTTTCGACGCCAGCAAAGCGGGACACCCCGCTGATAAGCCTTGAAGATCGGGGCCTGATGGTTCTGAGCGGCCAGGATACGCGCAGTTTCTTGCAAGGATTGGTGACTGCGGATCTGGATCTGCTGGTGCCGGGCCGCGCGCTCTATTCGACCCTCTTGACCCCGCAGGGAAAATTTCTGGATGATTTCTTTTTGGTCCAACCGGACGCCGAGGACGACAATCTTCTCTGGCTGGAGGCCAGCAAAAAGCGTCTGGTCCCCATTGCCCGGCGTCTGGCGCTCTATCGTTTGCGCGCCGACGTGAAAATAGCGGCGCTGGAGCCGGTCCATCACGTTTACGTGTCGCTGGCGCGTGACCCTAAAGAACTGGGCACAGACTTGCCACCTCAGGCTGGGCTGTGGTGCTGCGATCCGCGCCCCAGTAGTGCTGGCGACAACGCCCAGAACCGCGCGACCACGCCTCTAGCCGAAAAGCAGCCTACAGATCAGGAGTCAGCAGACCAGATAACAGCAGCTCCGGGGACCGTGGACGAGCGGAAAGCGGATCTGGGCCCGGCGATTCTGGGCCCGGCGATTCTGGGCCCGGCGATTCTGGGCGCGGCGATTCTGGGCAGCCGCTATTATAGCCAGCAGCGATTAGACGGCGCACCCGGTACCGATTCGCCTGCCTATCAGGCCTACGAGCAGCAGCGCATCCGCTTGGGCTTGCCCGACGGCGAACAAGATGTTGAGCGCGAAAAATCAACCCTGCTGGACAATGGTTTTGACCACGCGGGGGCCATTGCTTGGCAAAAGGGCTGCTATATGGGCCAAGAGATCACGGCGCGTATGCGCTATCGCGGCCTGGCTAAATGGGATCTGCTCCCGGTCGGCCTCGCGACGGGAAATTTCGCAGACTTTGATCTAGGCCATGGGGAAGCGGTCACACTTGACGGTAAACCCGTGGGCCAACTTAGATCGTGCAGCGGCAATGTGGCACTGGCCCGATTGCGCCTAGAAGCCTTATCTGAAGGCCTAGACCGCTTGATGGTTCACGATCAGCCATTGCACCTATTGGGGCGGCTGTTAGGATCGGCCGAACAAGAAGCCACTGATCCGCTGCGGGTCTAAGCGAAGCGTTCTGGCTCATGGCAGCCGGTCGCGACACATTCGGCCCCGTGCCGCTGCGGCGGGTCGGAAGGGCCAACAAGAGGAATTGACATGGACTATCTGGGCTTTGCAGCTGAGCATCTTCAGGGGCTCAAGGACGAAGGGCGGTATCGCGTCTTCAATGCGCTGAAGCGACAGGTGGGCAACTTTCCCGAAGTGGTTTGGCACGGCGACGGCAAATCTATGCCGGTCACCGTCTGGTGCTCGAACGACTATCTCAACATGGGCCACCACCCCGAAGTTATCAAAGCCATGGAAGAGGCGCTGCACAGCAACGGTGCGGGTGCGGGCGGTACGCGCAACATCTCTGGCACCAATATTCTGCACCAAGCCCTTGAGGCCGAGGTCGCCGACCTGCACCAGAAGGACGCGGCCCTGATCTTCACATCGGGCTATGTGGCCAACGAGGCGGCTTTGTGCACATTGGCATCGCGCCTTCCCGATTGTGTGATTTTCTCGGATTCCAAAAACCACGCCTCTATGATCGAAGGCATGCGCCTGTCGCGCGCCGAGCGGGTCATTTTTAAGCACAATGATTTGGCGGACTTGGAAGCCAAGCTGGCCGCGTACCCCAAAGACCGCGCTAAGATCGTGGCCTTTGAATCGGTCTATTCCATGGATGGCGATATTTCCGATATTGGCGCGACTTGTGATCTGGCGCACAAGTACGGCGCTCTGACTTACCTGGACGAGGTCCATGCGGTGGGCCTCTATGGTCGCCACGGCGGCGGCGTCGCCGAGCGTGACGGGGTGCTGGACAAGGTCGATATTGTTGAAGGCACCTTCGCCAAAGCCTACGGGGTCCAGGGCGGCTATATTGCTACCTCACCGGTCTTTGTGGACTTCATTCGCTCCTTTGCCTCGGGCTTTATTTTTACCACCTCTATGAGCCCGGTTCTGACCGCCGGTGCCTTGGCCTCGGTACGTCACTTGAAGCAGGATGACGCCTTGCGTCAGCGACATCAAGAGCGTGCGGCGACCCTGAAAGCACGCCTGCAGGCGGCCAACATTCCGGTCATGGAGACCCCCAGCCATATCGTGCCGGTCATGGTCTATGACGCGGCGTTGTGCAAACAAGCCAGCGATATGCTGTTGCATGACCACGGTATCTATGTGCAGGCCATCAACTACCCCACCGTGCCCAAGGGCATGGAGCGGTTGCGCTTCACACCGACCCCGCATCACACCGATGACCATATGGATCATTTGGTAAAGTCGCTGGTCACGGTCTGGGAAAAGCTGTCACCGCCGCGCTTGCCGGTCGAGCAAGCCGCCTAAATCAAAGCCACCGCCGCGCCAATGGTGGCAATCCTTGTAGGCGCCGCTTCCTAGGCTCTAATCGCAAGTTCAAGTTTTAAGACTGGCTTCAAGGTTGGGCATGAGCGGTGCTAAGGGTTGGGCCCGCGCCAAGCTCATATGCGCCTTGGTGTAATGCGCGCGAGTATTTTGCGGGCGGCGGTTCTGTGGGCGGCGGTTCTGCGGCGCTTCGCAAGGTGGGCCCAAGGAATCCAAATCCGATTTCACCAGTGGGATAATGCGTGCCTTTAGGGCCGCGCGGGCTTGCTCGAAGGTGTCGGGCCGCGACCAAGGCACCTTTGCTAAGCTCGTTCCGGCTAATGCTGGACCCCGGTGGCCCAGAGCCCAAAAACCGCCATCGCGGGCGGGCGCCAGCAGGCTACCTGGCCGCTCCAGAGCTGCGAAAAGCCGCGCAATATCGCAGCGTTCAATCCCCAAGACGTCCGAACCAATTAAGACAGTCGGCCCAGGTGCAAGGGGCCGCATACAAGTCAGCATGCGCGCGCCAAGATCTGCCTTGGGGCCTGCGCCCTGGTCTTGCCGTAGGACGGGCAGATACGGCACGGGTAGGCACGCCGCGGCGCTATACCGGGCGGGTGGCGCCTCCAGAGCCAGCACCAGACGCCAGCGATCTGGTGCCGCCAAGCGCCGCAATAGCGCCTCAAGGTGAGCGCGATACCAGCGCAGCGTTAGGCCATCGCCCACTTGTGCTGCGAGGCGACGCTTACCCCGACCCAAACGGGGGTGGCGGGCGAAAATCAACAAATGGCGGCTGGTAGTGGACATGAGGCAAGGTGTCGGGGTGGGAGGGGCAGGTCGGCAAGGCTAGCGCCAGCGCCGCGGTGGCTATGAGTGCGCCACCAAAGCTTGCCAGCCCGGCTAGGGCGTGCCAATAGCCTTGCTATGGCCAAAGGCAAACTCTCTTCGACCCCAAAGCGCTACAGCCTGGATTTGAGCCATGAGCTGTCCTGTCTCAAAGCGGCGGGCGCTCCGGCGCAATGCCTGCCTTGCGGCCTGGATGAAGCCGGACGCGGGCCGCTCGCGGGGCCCGTGGTCGCGGCGGCTGTGGTGTTGCCGCATCGCTTCTACCAGCCAGGCGCCGAGGCCGAGCTGCCGATCCGCCTGACCGATAGCAAAAAACTGAGCCAACGCCAGCGGGGTCTGGCTCTGGCCTGGGTGCAACAGCATTGCTTTTGGGCAGTGTCGGGGGCGTCAGCGCGCGAGATCGATCAGATCAACATTCTGCAGGCCTCTTTGCTGGCCATGCGGCGCGCGGCCCTCAAGGTGCAGGCTCAATTGGCGCAGCGTGGACGCGCAGAGGCGGCGATCTTGGCGCTGGTCGACGGCAACAAAATGCCTGCCGGGCTGCCCTGGCCCGCGCAGACCGTGGTCAAGGGGGACGCGCTCTGTCCGTCGATCGCGGCCGCTTCGGTCTTGGCAAAGGTGCTGCGTGATCGGGCGATGCAGCGTTTGGATGCCCGCCATCCAGCCTTTGGCTTTGCCGGTCATAAGGGATATCCAACCGCGGCCCATAGAGCGGCCATCGAAGCGCAGGGGCCATGTGCCCACCACCGCTTGAGCTTTGGCGATCTGGCCAACCAACAGACCAAAACACCGAAGGGAGGCCCAAGGTGAGCCAAGTACCCCCGCGCATAAATGACATCGCAGTCTCTGAGCTGACGCGCAATCCCTATCCGCACTTTGATCGCATTCGCGACTTGGGCTCGGCGGTTTGGGTCGACAGCGCCCGGTTGCACCTGGTGACGCGCTTTGAAGACATCCATGAAGTCGAGCGCCATCCCGAGATATTTGCTTCGACGAACCCTGGCTCACTGATGAACAAAGTCATGGGCCATTCATTGATGCGCAAAGACTTTGACGAGCATAAGCGCGAGCGCAAAGCCATTGAGCCCGCGTTTCGCCCGCGCGCGATCAAGTCCAGCCTGGCACCCTATTTCCAGACCCTGGTTGACGACCTGATTGGCAGCTTTGACCAAGACGGTGCTGTCGACCTCTTCCCTATGTTTGCTGAGCCGCTGGCTTCGCGCGCGCTCATCAAGATGATCGGCTTTCAGACCGTCGAATGGCGCGACCTTGCGGCCTGGTCGCAGGCCTTGATGGATGGGGTTGGCAACTATCAGGGTGATCCAGAAATAGACGCGCGCGCAAAGCAGGCCTCTGAGGCCATTAACGCAGCGATCGAAGCGGTAGTCGGCCTCTATCGCGCCGAGCCCAATGGCTCGGTGCTATCGGCCATGGTGAACGCGCCCGATCCGCACAGCGATGAACGGCTGCGCGCCAACATAAAGGTGATTGTTGGTGGTGGCCTGAATGAACCGCGCGATGCGGTCTTGACCTTGTTGTTTGCGCTCTTGACCCACCCAGAGCAGCTGCAAGCGGTACAAGACGATGCCGCGTTGATGCGGGCGGCTTTCGAAGAATCGGTGCGCTGGGTCTCACCAATTGGCATGTACCCGCGGCGCGTTACCCAAGATACGGTTCTGGGCGATACGGCGCTGCGGGCGGGCGATCAGCTGGGCATTTGCGTTGGGGCGGCCAACCGCGATCCGCGCAGATTTGGGGATCCCAACAGTTTCAACTTGTTCCGCAAGCCCAATCACCACTTGGCATTCGGGGCTGGGCCGCATTTTTGCGCCGGTACCTGGGTCGCGCGTGCCTTGGTCGGAGAGATCGCCGTGCCGAGCCTGTTGGCGCGACTGGCGAATTTACGGCTCGATCCGACGCAGCCGGTCGTTGAGAGCGGCTGGGTGTTCCGTGGGCCCACCAGCCTGCCGGTCTGCTGGGATCCGGCCTAGCGCAACACCTCACGCTTCGGCCCATGCGGCCGAGAGAAAGCCTATAAGCCGATCTGCCTCGCGTTAGAGGCTCCGCTCGCTGCTTGCCTGGTCGGCGTTCAATTAGCGGGGCGTTGGCCGGGACTGGGCCGTGTTTGCGGGCTGGGCCTCGTGCGCGCGCCAAGCATTCAGCCCCAATTGACCCGAGCTGGCCCCAGCCTCGCCATACTTAAGATTTGTTCGCCCAGGTTGCGGGATTATTCTTGTTAAGGTTGCAAGCCTCGCTAAGGTGAGGGTGATTTTACCGCTGTTTTCAGCACTGGCGTCGTTAGCGCCGCTCATTTTATCGACCTTTATTTTAGAGACCGCATTTTATGTCAGCCTACAAGCCCCCGCGCCTTATTCAGGGCGATTGCATCGACACTATGGCCAGCCTTCCCGAAGCATCGGTCGATTTGATCTTCGCCGATCCGCCCTACAATTTGCAGCTCAGCGGAGAGCTGTCGCGCCCGGATAACTCGCGGGTCGATGGGGTCGATCAAGACTGGGACAAGTTCGAGACCTTTGCAGCCTACGACAGCTTCACGCGGGCCTGGTTGAGCCAAGCCAAGCGTTTGCTCAAAGACGATGGTGGTCTGTGGGTGATCGGCTCGTATCACAACATTTTCCGCGTCGGTGCCATCTTGCAAGACTTGGGTTTTTGGATCCTCAACGACGTCATTTGGGTCAAGACCAACCCCATGCCCAACTTCAAAGGCCGCCGCTTCACAAATGCTCACGAGACCCTGATCTGGGCCTCAAAGTCGGAAAAATCACGCCCGACCTTCAACTACGAGGCTATGAAAGCCCTCAACGAAGGCCTGCAAATGCGCTCGGACTGGCGCCTGCCCATTTGCCAGGGCGGCGAGCGCCTGCGTGATGAGGAAGGCGAGAAAGTCCACCCAACACAAAAGCCGGAATCTTTATTGTATCGCGTGCTGCTGTCCTCCAGCAACCCGGGCGATACGGTCTTGGACCCCTTCTTTGGCACCGGAACCACCGGCGTTGTCGCCAAGCGCTTGGGACGAACTTGCATCGGGATCGAGCGCGACGAGACCTATCTGGCCGCAGCCCGCGAACGTATCGAGGCCGCACCGGGGCCGCAGAGTACCGATATTTTGCAGGCGCCAGCCAAGCGCACCGCCCCGCGCATTCCTTTTGGCACGCTGATTGAGCGCGGTCTGCTGGAGCCCGGCACCAAGCTGGTAGGACCGGGCCGCAAATATCAGGCAACGGTGCGCGCAGATGGCACCTTGCTGTCCGATCAAGCCTCAGGGTCGATCCATCAAGTTGGCGCTAAATTGCAGGGTGCGCCGTCGTGCAACGGTTGGACCTTCTGGCACCGCGAAGTGCGCGGCGCTTTGGAACCCATCGACGCATTGCGGGAACAACTGCGCCGCGAAATGCAGATATAGGGCGGGTCGGCGTCATGCGGCGTGTTCTTGTCACCGGTTCGGCGGGCTTTATCGGCTCGTTTGTCTGTCAGAGCCTGTTGCGCCATGGCAATGCGGTGCTGGGTTATGATGCCGTGACCGATTACTATGACCCGGCAATCAAGCGCGCCCGTCTGGCTAGACTTGTTCGCCACAATGGCTTCCAAGCCGTTGAGGCGCGCTTAGAGGATGAGGCCCGCTTTCGTGCCGCCTGCCAAGCCTTTCGCCCGCAAGTCATCGTGCACCTGGCCGCGCAGCCGGGCGTACGCTATAGCATCGAAAATCCGCGTAGCTATATCGATAGCAACATTATTGGTAGCTTCAACGTCCTGGAAATGGCGCGCGAGTTTGAGGTCGAGCATTGCTTGATGGCGTCGACGTCCTCGGTCTATGGGGCTGGGCGCGATATGCCCTATCATGAGCGGCAAAAGTGCGACACACCGATGAGCCTTTACGCGGCGACCAAAAAGGCGAGCGAGGCGCTGGCGCATAGCCAAGCGCATCTGTTCGGTTTTCCGGTGACGATGTTCCGCTTTTTCACGGTCTTTGGTCCCTGGGGCCGACCCGACATGGCCCCCTTCAAATTCTCTGAAGCTATTCTAAGTGGGCGGGCGATCGATGTTTATAATCATGGCGATCTCTATCGCGATTTTACCTATGTCGAGGACTTGGTCGAGGCCATCCGCTTGTTGATCGACTGTCCGCCGCTGCGCCCTGAGCGGCCAGAAGATATCGCGAGTGATGATAGCCTTAGCCCGGTTGCACCCTATCGCGTGGTCAACATTGGAAATTCCAACAAGGTCTATTTGATGGACTTCATCGCGGCGCTGGAGCGTCACTTGGGCGTAGAGGCGAAGAAGAATTTCTTGCCGATGCAGCCCGGTGACGTGGCCGCGACCTGGGCTGATTGCCGCTTGCTGGAGCGCTTGACCGGCTATCGCCCCAGCACCAGCTTGGACGAAGGCATCGCGCGTTTCGTGGATTGGTATCGCGATTATCGCAGGTCCGACTAATCACCCATCAGCCTGGAGGAGGCCGCGCGCGCGGCGCGTGAGAACGGCGGTGCAAAATTAGACCACGGTAGCGCCGCCCTGTTGGCGGTGCGGGCGGCGTAAAAGTCGTCCACTTTTTCCCTTCTTGTGGCTGCAGGGAGGGCGAGGAGATATACACCGTGGAA
>JAUIDR010000093.1 GCA_030428565.1 Alphaproteobacteria bacterium | reverse complement strand
TCGTTCTTCATGGTCTCCAAATCGGTCAAGGCGCGTTCTAGGATGCGCTCTAACTCGCCATAGCGGCGCACCGCTTGTTCACCAGCGGCCCGCGTGTCGGCGGTGGCCTTCTGCAGCGCGGCGTATTGATCGGTCGCGCGCTTGACTTCTTCTTCGGCACTTTCGATGCGGAGCGACAAGCGCGTATTGGCGGCCTGAAGCTGACCAAGAGCATCAAGCTGCTGACGCAATTCTAGGCGCTCGTTCGCCAGTTCCGAGGCCAACTCCACCTTTTGGCGGGTCTCTTCGCTCAGTGTCTTGCGCAGGTCCGCCAAGATTTCGCTCTGTTCCTCAATCGTCGATTCTTGCACCTGATTGAGCTCGGTCAGCTTCAAACGGGCTTGGCGCTCGCGCTCCAACTGGCGCGTTGCCTCGTCCATTGTGCTCCGCATTTGATCGCGCAGGCGTTTATCGCGTGCTTCAAAACGATTGCGCAGAGCAGTCAGCGATTCTTCAAATCGCGCTTCTGCTTCAAGCCGTGCCTGTATCAAGGCCGCAAGTTCCGCCTGGCGCTCAGGCTCTTGTTCAGACAGCAAGCCTTCCAAACGGGTCAAGTCGGTCTCGATGCCCGCGACGCCGCTGGCTTCAAGCGTATCAATACTAGCACTATTGGTTGGCTTGGTAATCGCGCGCAAGACGCTGCTCTTGCTTTTTTGATCCAGTCCCGCACCGGTCTGATTGGCGGTAAAATCGCGGTTATCCTCGGCGCTCTGAGCGCTCTGACTGGCATCTTCCTTTAGTGTCAGCAGTGCGGCGCGTTCTTCATCGGTCAGATTGAATTGCCCCGGATCGACCAAGGAATTTGGACTAAGTTCAAGGTTTTGGCCCCCAACAGACACCGAGACCGGCTGGATCCCCTGGGTAATCTGGCGAGTCTCGATCAAGGATTGCACCCGCAGCGTGGCGCGGCGCAGCTCTGTGGTGGTGCTGGTCGTCTGCAAGCTGCCGCCAGTGCGCTCAGCCAAACAGCTCAAGGAGCGCGCCTGTTCGCTCGTCATACCCATGGCGATGACATGGACCGAAACGTTGCCCTGCGCTTTCAGCGCTTCGGCGACGGCACAGACATCGCGGTCACAGTTTTCTTCGCCATCGGTTATCAGGATGATGGAGCTGGGCCCCGGCGCTGTGACCAAAGCGTTGCCGAGTTGCTCAACCGCTGTAGCAATCGCAGTACGGCCACGACCTTGAACCGCAGTGATATTGCGCGCCAGGCGTGCCGCATCACTGCCCGGCATCAAGATAATCCCAGCATCGCTGCAATCCGCCTCGCGGCGCGAACCATAAGCCGCTAGCCCCAAGGTGCTCTCGCTATACTTCCAACGCTTTGCCAGGTCGATCGTGGTCGCGCGCATGGCGGTCAATCGCGATGTCGCGCCGGGAAAGCTTCCCCAAATACTGCCCGAACCGTCCAGCAGCAAAAAGGTCTGGGGCCGGTCGATGATCGAGCTGGAACCAGCTGCGCCATCAGCGTTCGCTTGCTCGCTCTGGCTTTGCGCTCCTGCAGGACCGCCCGCGAGTGCCAAAAAGCCGACAAGCAAGGCCGCTAAAGCCGCAGAACGTCTGTGCTGGGCTTGCTGAGCAAAGCCGGTGAGCCATGTCTGCCTCAAGAGGCGGCTTAGAGTGTGAGCGAGTACCATGAGCACCTAATCATTTCCTTTCAGCCGAGGCTGCATGCTTGCGCTGAGTTATAGGACGAGTTCAGCTCAGCACGCAAATATTCTACAGCTAGGCGTGGATCAATTCTTGCCGATGCCAAGACCAAAGTGTGGACCAGAACAATGACTGGCCGAGACTTTGGCAAGAGCGGCAACAAGGCCAGCCTGACGTCTGATCGGGACTGTGACAAGCGACAAAGCGTAACCGAATGATCTCCTCGATAGCATGGCTGCCCTGCGCCGGCACTTGCGCTAGACCAGAACGATTGAGAGCCTGCACTGCAAACAAGCTCTTGTCCCGCGCGCAGCCTGCCTGGTACGGTATGCATTAAGCGTCCCTGCCCCGGAAATCGCCCCCCTCCCAGAAATCGGCCAACGACAGGCGGAGCGACGCGACCGCCTCCCGGCTTGTTGAATTTCTTAAGGATTGCCCATGTCCCAAAGCTCTCGCTTAGGTGCAACCAAAAGCCCGCGCGCTCGCGCTGAAGACCGGCCGCGAGTCGGACTGTTTGTGACATGTCTAGTCAACCAATTCAGGCCGAGCATTGCTTGGTCCGCTTTAGACCTATTGGAAGAGGCAGGCTGCGAGGTTACTGTGCCCCAAAGTCAAACCTGTTGCGGCCAACCGGCGTTCAACTCAGGCGATGAAGCCGCGGCCCTGCCCGTTGCGCTCACGGTATTAGACGCGTTTGCAGGCTGTGACTACGTGGTGGCCCCGTCCGGATCTTGCGCTGGTATGATTCGCTGCCATTTGCCAGCTCTGGTCGCCAAGGCTCGCCCCGAGCGCGCCGAAGAAGCCGCGAACCTGGCGGCGCGCTGCTATGAACTGACCAGCTTTTTGGTCGATGTCATGGACTGGAAGCCGAGCCCTTCGCAGGGGGACAAGCCCTTGAAAGGCCAGCACATCGCTTACCATGATTCCTGTTCGGGCTTGCGAGAACTTGGCGTTCGTGATCAGCCGCGCACGCTGTTGGCGGATAGAACAGATGCCCAGGTCTCAGAACTCGCGGATCGCGACGCCTGCTGCGGCTTTGGCGGTACTTTTTGTGTAAAACAGCCCGAAGTCTCTACCGCTATCGCCGACGAGAAAATCCGCAAGGTCGAACAGACGGGCGCTAGTATTCTAGCGGCTGGTGACTTTGGCTGTTTGATGCACTTGTCTGGCCGTATTAAGCGCAGCGGCAAGGATATCGCGGTCTACCACACCGCGGAAATTCTGGCAGGACGGATGGAGCAAGGCGGCATCTGTGATACCGGCTCCACTGATGATATCGGCCCTGATCTAAATGCCGAATCCGCGAACGGCGTCAATAAGGAGGACCGCTAACATGGGTGCCAGCATAACCCCTCGCCCCTTCCGACAGAGCGCCGCAAAAGCAGTCAATGACGCCAATTTGAAGATTGCCTTGGATCGCACGACGGGCCTGCTGAAGAGCCGACGCGCCGCCATTTTAGAGCGCTTTGAGGACTACGAGCGCGCGCGGGCTCAAGGGGCCGCCATCAAGCAGCACACCTTGGACAATTGGGCGTTTTACCTGGAACAATTCGAGGAACGCGCGAGCGCTGCCGGGGCCGTCGTTCATTGGGCTGATACGGCCGAACATGCCTCACAAATCGCTGTAGAACTCTGCCGCGAATATGGGGCCAAGCGCGCCACCCGGGTCAAGTCGATGTTGGGCGAGGAAATCGGCTTGCCGCGCGCACTAGAGGCTGCGGGCATTGAATCGATCGAGACCGACCTTGCCGAACATATCATTCAGCTGGCTGAAGAGCCTCCCTCGCACATCATCATCCCGGCCATGCACAAACGCCAAGAGGAGGTGTCGGCGCTGTTCTATGAACAGCACGCGACCCCGCCCGATAGCGATAAGGTGGAAGACCTGGTTGGCAGTGCGCGCCGCGAACTTCGAATTAAATTTGGAACCGCGGACGTGGGCATTTCTGGCGCTAATTTCTTGGTGGCCGAAACAGGCTCGATTGCAACCGTCACCAACGAAGGCAATGGCGAGCTGACTTGCGAACTACCAGACTTGCATATCGTCACCGCGGGTATTGAAAAACTAGTGCCCCGCCTGGAAGACGCGAGCCTTTTGTTACGATTGCTCTCACGGGCGGCTTTGGGGACCGAATTCACCCAGTACACGACCTTTTATACTGGCCCGCGCCGAAATGGTGAGACTCATGGCCCTGGCGCGATGCACATCATTTTGGTCGATGCAGGACGTTCAGACTTGGCAGCGACCCGCTACCGCGACATGTTGCGCTGCATACGTTGCGGGGCCTGCATGAACCATTGCCCGGTTTACGGCGAGGTTGGCGGTCATTCCTACTCGGCGGTCTATCCCGGGCCGATGGGCGCGATCTTGACCCCTACCCTACGCGGCCTGGAGACAGCCAAGGACTTGCCCCAAGCCTGTACGCTCAACGGGCGATGCCAGGAGGTCTGCCCGGTTAAAATCCCGTTGGCCGACATGATCCGCGACCTGCGCCAAGACGTGACCGACCAAGGGCTTTCCGGTCCCGGTTGGCGGGTTGGCCTGGGACTGTGGAGCCATCTGGCTGCGCGCCCTTGGCTCTATCGTTGGACCGAGCGCCTATCGAGCCTGGCGCTACGCGTGCTCGCTGCTGGCCGGCAGAATATCTCTGTGTTGCCAATGGCAGGCGCTTGGAGCCGCAGTCGCGATTTGCCCGCGCCTTCTGCGCAAAGTTTCTTAGACCAATACAAGAACGACCGCCTGGGCAAGCGGGGCCGCAAAGCAAAGCAGGAGCCGCGCACATGACACAAACGACGCCCAAGTCCAACGCGGTGATTGACGCTATTTCCAGCCGCTCGCGCGCTAGACTGTTCGCAAAGCTCAAAGGTGGCGCGCATCACGACGCGCCCGCTGTTGCCCCCGAACAAGCCTTACAGCGCCCCTCGCCAGCGCCTCGATTGCCGCTAGAAGGTGGCGCAGAGGCGCATTTCTTAGCCAAATTGACCTCAGAGCGGCTGACCGCCACGGTGGACCATTTGCAAGATCTGTCACAGGTACCCGAGGCCTGTAAGAACTATCTGGCACAGCACCGGATCAGCACCCCGCTGGCTCTGTCCGAGGCTTCGCCATTCGCGGGGCTGACGTGGGATATTCCCATCACACATGAGATCGCTTTGGACCAAGACGCCGCTTTGACCTGGGCCGATTACGGCGTTGCTGAGACCGGTTCGCTCATCAATCTCTCGGCACCCGCGAGCCCGCTGCTCTATGCCATGCTGCCGCTTTATCACATCTGTGTGCTGCGCCGTTCACGCTTGTTGGACTATTCTGAAGACCTTTGGCGCGCGCGCGCTACAGCCGACATGCCCCGCAGCCTGGCCTTTCTGACGGGGACCAGCGGGACCGCCGACATTGAAGCCAAGAATGTCCGCGGAGCGCATGGTCCGCGCTTCATGCACGTCTTGTACTTAGCGGACTAAGGTGCGTTCTGACGCCAGCGATAGCGTTTTCTTACCCCTCGCATCGATAGGTACTTATACGAATGGGTATAGTACTGCAGCACATACCTTACAATTGATCCGCAATGCTAAATAGTTTCAGTAGAAACTTATAGACTGGGCGCAAACTGTTACCGATTGTTTTAAATAGTTTATTATTACTGCTTTAAAATTACCGGTTACTATTCTATTGAAACGTAATTAATCGATTATGTATACTTCGGAGTATCCGTACAGCCTATTTAGTAGATAGAAATTAATAATACATCTTGTTTTTGATGGGTCAATTATATAGAAAGTCGGTGTCAGGGCGTCGGCTGCTCAAGAACTGTGCCCGCTCTACCTGGTATTTTTGAAAATGACGCGTGGCGAATTTGCGGACAAGTTTTAAGCCAACAGCCAATAGATCCTTTGGTGACGTGCTTATACAAAGACCACACTTGACGGGGTGGCATCTTGCACCTGGGGCTTCGGCTTCAGGTGCCTTTTTTGTGTCCCGTTAGGCTTTCATGCTGTGTAGTGGCCGGCGCAGATCGCAATCTTGAAGCGACCAGCGCACCAACATTCCATCGCTGATAACGGCAGCCAACGAGCGCGGACGGAGCCACCTACTCGGTAATCAACGTCAGCCTAGTACTACAGTTGCATTTTATGGCGTGTTTTGCGATGAGCAATGGCGGCGGCGACTTGATGCTCGCGTCGCCATCGCGACCAGTCCCATATGAAGGTGGCGGTGAGTATGGGGCGCGGCAGAA
>JAUIDR010000092.1 GCA_030428565.1 Alphaproteobacteria bacterium | reverse complement strand
TTCCACGGTGTATATCTCCTCGCCCTCCCTGCAGCCACAAGAAGGGAAAAAGTGGACGACTTTTACGCCGCCCGCACCGCCAACAGGGCGGCGCTACCGTGGTCTAATTTTGCACCGCCGTTCTCAAGTTCGGCGAGGTAGACGCCAAGCGGCGCGAGGCCGTCAGTGCGGCTGGGCTTTGGCAGGGCCGCTTGTTTGATCTGCAGCCGCGCGTCGAATATCGCCGCGATGAGGACTTGCAAACTGGCGAACAGCGTCAAACGCTGCTCAACAGCCTCAATATCCGTGCCAACAGCTCTGAGGATTGGACCTTGCAGGCCTATTTGCAGGGCTACATTTCCTACGATGACTTTGCTAACAGCAGCGGCGATCAGACCGGCTATGATCAGGTGCTGCTTGAAGGCGGTATGGCAGCGGCCTATCGCCCGATAAGCAATGACGAACTGAACGCGCTGTTTAGCTATGATTTCGTCTATGAGCTACCGCCCGAAGCACAAGCATCCAGTGCCGTGCAGCGGCGCAAAGAGCACCAGTTTGCGACCGAGCTATTTTGGAACGCCAATCCTGACCTCAAATTGTCGGGCAAGTACGCCTTTAAGGTCGGTCAAGTCAGCTCCGAGCGCGACGGCAGTGCTTGGTTTGATAGTTCTGCCCAGCTTGGCATTGCGCGCATGGAATTGTTCGCCGATCAGGTGATCTCTGTGTCATTGGAGGGCCGGTTAATGCACTTCAACGCCAGCGATCTTTGGTCGGTCGGCGCAGTGCCTTATCTCTATACCAAGGTGCCAGGCCAAGACTCCTTGCGTCTGGGGATAGGATACAACATCGGCGGCATCGGCGACGACTTGTTCGGCGCTGAGTACGACCAGTCCGGTTTCTTGGTGAATTTGGTGGGGGCTTGGTAAGACGCGCGCGCGGTGTGGCCATGCTTAGGCATCCGCCGTGTTTGAGCCGGTTTTGTCCGCCAGTTCAACACAAGGTGCGTTGGCGCGATGCTGGACGCTAACCGGGTCTGGACGCGAACCGGGTCTGGACGCGAACCGGGTCTGGACACTAACCGGGTCTGGACGCTAACCGGGTCTGGACGCTAGCCGGGTCTGGGGTTTAGCTGGCGCTACGCTCTAGCTCCAATCGACCTTTTCAATCTCGCTTTCATCGTAGCCCTGATAATAAAGGGCAGTCATGAGATCGGTGTGATTGATCTGAAAACGGGTCGCTTGGCGGACCAACGGCTTGCCCTTATAGGCTATGCCCAGCGAGGCGGCCCGGATCATGGGCAGGTCATTGGCCCCGTCGCCGATCGCCATGGTCAGGTTTGCGGGCAAACGCTCGTCCTTTATGGCTGACTGGAAAACATCGAGCTTCCGATCACCATCCACGACCGGCAAATGCACGGTGCCGGACAGATTTCCTTCGCCGGTGGTCCCCAATACGTTTGACACCTGGCGATCAAAATCGTGGTGGGCGCGCACCACCTCGGCGATGGGCTCAAATCCGCCCGAGACCAAAATCGCTTTGGCATCTGCATGTCTTTTCATGGTGGCGATCAGTCGGCGTCCACCCCGGTGATACTGCAACGAGGCAGCAATTTCACTCAAGCGCGCGACCGGCAAATCACGGAGCATGCGCACGCGCTCAACCAGGGCTTGCGTAAAATCCAGCTCCCCGCGCATGGCGCGTTCGGTGATTTCGGCAACCTTTTCACGAACGCCCAGCACTTCGGCCATAAACTCGATGGTCTCGCCGACCACAATCGTCGAGTCCATGTCCGCGCAAATCAAGCGCTTACGCCGATTGCGCTGAGGCATGACGGCCAAATCTACGCCCGGCAACGCCGCCCACAAGGCTTGCGTCAAAGGTTCGGCCTGCTCGCTGCGCAAATCGCAATAGAGATCAAGCGCCCGGCCATGCGCTAGCCATTTTTCATCCTGTATGCTGCCCCCAACAGCCTGTAGGCAGCTTCTGGCCCGCTCGCGCGCGGAGCTTGGCAAGGGTTGGGCCACCAAAGTAATGACGTGCGGGGTTCGGGATTTGGGAGGCAATGCGGACACGGGCGTTGGTCTTCTTTATTATGTTTTTACCGCACCCTGGCTTGGCTGCGGTCCTGCCGTCGCGGCAATCAAAGATTAAGGCGGTAACAGGCTGAGCCAGGAACAACGCCCCTGGCCCAGCCTAATGTTTAAAGATCGAAGCGCAAGTAAGCGGCACGATCAACTTGGGGAAGTGCCAGAACGGTCTCCATCATTTCGTCTGACATCGGTGAGTCCACTTCCAGCAAACAAACGGCCTCTCCCCCCTGGGCTTGGCGGCCCAGGTGCAATGACGCAATGTTCACGCCGCGGTCAGCCAGTGCGGCGCCCAGCCCTGCAATCAGGCCCGGTTGATCCTGGTTGGCGACATAGAGCATATGTTCGCCGAAGTTACTCTCCAGCGGGATGCCCTTGACTTCAACCACGCGCGGCTCACGGCCGTTGACCAAGGTGCCCTTGACGTCGCGGGAGTAAGACTTGGTTGTGATTTGCAGACCGATCAGGGTCTGGAAATCGCCGTCGAGCTCGGTCTTGGTTGTAGCAACCTGGATGCCGCGTTCGCTGGCCACCTCCATCGCGTTCACCATGTTGATTGAGCTGAGCGTTGGCGCCAATACGGCCTGCACCACGGTCTGGGTCAAGGGACCATGGCTCAAATTGCGAGCTTGGCCGGCATAGGTCACTTGGATCTGTGTGATCTCGTCCTTAGTGAGCTGCCCCACCATTGTGCCGAGCCCCTTAACGAGCTGCAAATAGGGCTCAAGAACGCGTGCTTCTTCAGCGGTAAGCGAAGGCGCGTTCAGAGCGTTGGTCACAGCGCCATCTAACAAGAAGTCCGCCATTTGCTCGGCGATTTGTACCGCCACCTTTTCCTGTGCCTCGCTGGTCGCAGCGCCTAGGTGTGGCGTGCAGACCAAATTCGGGCTGCCAAACAAGATGTTCTCTTTGGCGGGTTCGACCTCGAACACATCCAGCGCAGCGCCAGCCAAGTGGCCAGAATCAAGCGCCGCTTTCAAAGCGGTCTCATCGACCAAGCCGCCGCGTGCGCAGTTGATCAGATAGGCGCCCTTCTTCATCTTATTGATGGCCGACGCAGAAATAATGCCTTTGGTCTCTTTGGTCGCGGGTACGTGCAGTGTCACAAAATCAGCGCGGGTCAGCAGCTCGTCCAGCTCGACCTTGGAGACACCCAATTTAACGGCGCGTTCCTCGGTCAAGAAAGGATCGTAAGCCAAGACCTTCATCTTCAGCCCCAGAGCGCGGCTGGCGACGATAGAACCAATGTTACCGCAACCGATGAGGCCCAGGGTGTTGCCGGTAATCTCGGTACCCATGAACTTGGATTTTTCCCATTTGCCAGCGTGGGTCGAGGCGCTCGCCGCTGGGATTTGACGCGCAACGGCAAACATCATGGCAATGGCGTGCTCAGCAGTGGTGACAGCGTTGCCAAAGGGCGTATTCATCACCACGATGCCTTGGGCGGTGGCGCGTCGAACGTCAATGTTATCAACCCCGATACCGGCGCGGCCAATGGCCTTTAGGTTTGGCGCTTTGGCCAGCAATTCGGGCGTAACTTTAGTGGCCGAGCGCACCGCCAAACCGTCATAGTCGCCGATGACGGCTTCCAACTCTTCGGGGCTCATTTTCGGGGACACAGTGACATCAATGCCGCGCTGGCGGAACACGTCGGCCGCCATGCTGCTCATGCTATCGCTAATAAGGACTTTGGGTGTCGTCATCGTTCAATCTTTCAAAATGTCGGAAAGGTTGCCCGCCTTGTTGCGGTCGGGCACAATAAAAAATGTCTGCATGGGCAGCCCACGTTCGGGGCCGCCCTTACGCGGGGTTAGGCAGCTTTTTGCGCGAAGGTCTCTGCTTTGACGGTGGCAAACGCCCAATCCAACCATGGGGTAAGCGCTTCAAGGTCGCTCTTTTCAATGGTCGCGCCGCACCAGATACGAAGGCCCGCCGGTGCCGCACGATAGGCATCGATGTCAAAAGCAACGCCCTCGCCGTCCAACAATTTGGTCATGGCCTTACAGAAGGCTTTTTGCTCGCCTTCATCCAAGCCTGCGACGTCGCTATCGACCACCTTCAGGCATACGCCAGTCGTCGAGCGATGTGCAGGATCTTGGCAGAGGTTTTCCACCCACGGCGTGCGATCAATCCAATCGAATAGCACCTGAACATTGGCGTCGGTCTTTTGGACCAAGCCGCCAAGGCCACCTTGATCGCCAGCCCAATTCAGAGCAGCCAGACAATCTTCGGTCGCAAGCAAGGAGGGCGTATTTTGCGTCGCGCCTTCAAAAATGGCTTCGTTCAGGCCCTCGCCTTTGCGTAACTGGTAAATTTTGGGAATGGGACGCTGGGGCTTGTAGCGCTCGATACGCTCGACCGCGCGCGGGCTCAGCGCCAACATGCCGTGGGCCGCCTCACCGCCCAGAACTTTCTGCCAAGACCAGGTCACAACGTCCAGCTTGCCCCAGGGCAAATCCATAGCAAAGGCAGCCGACGTCGCATCCGCGATAACCAAGCCTTCACGCTCGTCGGGGATCCAATCGCCGTCGATCATGCGCACGCCAGACGTGGTTCCGTTCCAGGTCAAGATGACATCGCGATTAAAATCGACCTGATTAAGGTCGGGCAACTGGCCGTAGTCAGCCTTCAATACGCGCAAATCTTCGATGCCGAGTTGGTCTTTAGCGTCTTTGGCCCAGTCATTACCAAAGCTTTCCCAGACCAGCACATCAACGCCGCGCTCGCCCAGCATGTTCCAAAGCGCAGCTTCGACAGCGCCGGTATCAGAGCCCGCCATGATGCCCAAACGCCAATCGGCGGGCATGCCGAGCATAGCCTTGGACTTTGTGATGACTGTTTGGAGCTTGGCTTTGCCGATCTTCGAGCGGTGCGAACGGCCAAGGCTCGCATCTTTCAGCAGATCGAGCGACCAGCCTTTAAATTTGCTGGTAGGGCCAGGAGAAAACCGGGGATCGGCGGGTTTTGTGGTTGGGCGCACGGCATCGCCTGCGGCCAACGGGGACTGAGTCCCAATCGTTCCGTTCATACGGGTTCAAACCTCTAGTTTGTGAGCGCTTTGGTGCGCCAGACCCCGCGAATAAGACATAAGATTCCAATTTACGCAAGGGACAAAATGTCGACTCTTGACCAAGCCGCGCGCAGCCCCAGCGCTCCGGCTCAGTTTGTCGCCTCGATGTCCCATCTGCGCAGATGGGCTGGCGCCCTTGCTTCGAGGCAATAAAAAAGGCGGATCCGTTGGGACCCGCCTTTTCGCCATAAGACTTTTCTTCTGTAGGGCTCTTCTGCCTTAGCCCTTGCGAGCAAATTGCACCAGAACGCCTTTCAGCTTCATGGCACCAGCCGCCCAGTCACCGCGCGGTGTGTACCAAAGCTCCATATTGGCATCGCCCTTCATCGAATAGCGATTGGCTTGGATACGACCGCCCATCGCTTTAATGGTCTCTGTACCGGTCTTGGCGGACTGCACATCCAGAAAGAAGCCACGCTGCATATCCAACAACCGCCGCTCTTGCAGCAACGCCGGATTCCAATATGAGGTCGGTTTGATGTTCAAAGGAGCGGCCAGACGGCCACGTGAGCCGTCGACAATAATCTTTTGTCCTTGGCGCACCGCGGCGACATCAAAGGTTTTCCCGTTCATGCGCGTGCGCGAGCGCAGTGATTCCAAACGATCACCGCGCCACAGTTCTTGGGCGATGAATTTGTAGTCGAACAAGGTAACGCCAGCAAAATCGGCGGTGACATCCACGCGTGAGTTCACGGCGAGCTGACTGCCCGACAGTTTGAACGTAAGCGTCCGGTCTGACTGCGGTTGCTTTATTCAGCGTTGAAGCGCCAGGGCATGAGGTCTTCAATGCGGTTGGTCTTATGGTCCTGAATGCGTTCGAGAACCCATGTAAGCCAAGCTTCAGGAT
>JAUIDR010000026.1 GCA_030428565.1 Alphaproteobacteria bacterium | reverse complement strand
AGGCGCTGTTCCAAGCCTTTGATCAGCACTTGCGCTCAGCGGGTTACTTGCCCATGGGTGGGCAGATCGTCGATGCCTCGTTGGTCCAAGCCCCGAAGCAGCGCAATACCGAGGACGAGAAGGCGGCCATCAAAGAGGGCAAAAGCGCTGAGCAGATTTGGCCTGACAAACCCAACAAGGCGGCCCAAAAGGACACCTCGGCCCGGTGGACACTGAAGATAGGGGGCAAGATCCGCTACCGCCCGGACGGCAGCCCTTTGCCTCAGATCGCAACCCCCACCTTCGGCTATAAAACGCACATCAGCATTGATCGGCGCTATGGCTTTATCCGCAAAGGCCATGTCACCTCGGCAGCAGCCAGTGATGGCCGTCAGCTGAAGCATGTTATCGACAAAAGCAATACGGCTTCGAGTGTCTGGGCAGATACAGCCTATCGTTCGACGAACAACGAGGGCTGGCTCGCCAAGCGCATGATGACGAGCAAAATCCATCGCAAAAAGCCGAAGGGCAAGCCCATGCCCCAGGCAACATCACAGGCGAATGCAAAGAAGTCTTCTGTCAGAGCCAAGGTTGAGCACGTCTTTGCCCACCAGAAGAACCGCTATGGCCTGTTCATACGCACCATTGGGTTGGCTAGAGCCAAGGCTAAACTGACACTGGCTAACTTGGCCTACAACTTTGACCGTCTCGTCTTCCATGAACGGCGACAAACCATAGAATAGGTGCATCGAAAATCGCTGGAAACGGTCCAATCTACTACCCAAAACAGGCAAATCAGAGCCCATGCGCGCCCTGGCGTGGATGCCATAGAGAGCCGGAGCAAAAAATTTGCCACCGCGTGCTCAAATCAACCGTTAATGCGGGTGACCAGCTGAGTTATTGACGCCTGAGAACCGACCTTAGGCGCTTGGCCGAGCGGCGGAGAACGCGGGGGCGTCGGTCAATCGAACCGGCGACCGGTCAAGGGCGGCCCGTCGCCTGTTGGTATTAGGCATGAATTGGGCCGGCTTTGCGAGACCATATTGGCCCTCTCACAGCCCTGTGAGAAATACACAACCCCAACCGCGCCCTGACAGCTCGCCACCGCTGTCCTTGGCAGCGCGCGCAAAACGTGGGCACAAAAAAAGGGACGCGCCCGCTGGACCGTCCCTTTCTCATTCTTGTCTCTGCACTTACGCCGACCAAAAGGCCGTGTTAGCAGATTTGCCGTGCGAGATTTATTCCTCGTCGTCGACTTCCAAATCGCGCTCGGGCTCGTTGGACAACAGCGCGCCCTTGGCATCCGGATCACGGTCTACCAACTCGATGACCGCCATGGGGGTCATGTCGCCATAGCGGAAACCAGCCTTCAAAACGCGCACGTAGCCGCCGGGGCGGTCCTTGTAGCGCTCGGCCAAGGTATCAAACAGCTTGCGGACAACATCGTCCTGCTTAACGGTCTTGTAGACTTCGCGACGGTTCGCCAAGCCACCCTTTTTGGCTTTGGTGATCAGCTTTTCCACAACGGGACGCAAATCTTTTGCCTTGGGCAGAGTGGTAATGATTTGCTCGTGCCACAGCAGCGAGGTCGCCATGTTGCCAAACATAGCTTTGCGGTGTGAAGCCGTGCGGCTAAAGCGACGGCCGGAACGACGGTGACGCATGGGTCATCTCCTCAAAGGGCGCATTGGTGCGCGGGTTTTTTGTAACAGTACGCAGCAAAGGGAGCTTACGGCGCCTGGACTTGTGAAGCCTTAACCCCGGCTTCGAGGGATTTGCGACGCGAACCGGGGTCCGCGCGATGTCCGCTAGGCTTAGAACGGGTCTTCGACGCGCTTGGCTAGGTCTTCGATGTTCTCAGGCGGCCAGTCGGTGACTTCCATTCCCAAGTGCAGGCCCATCTGCGACAGCACTTCCTTGATCTCGTTCAAGGACTTGCGGCCAAAGTTCGGCGTGCGCAGCATTTCGGCTTCGGTCTTTTGAACCAAATCGCCGATGTAAACGATGTTGTCGTTCTTCAGGCAGTTGGCCGAGCGAACCGACAATTCCAGTTCTTCGACACGGCGCAGCAAGTTCTTGTTGAACGGCAGCTCGTCGCGCGTCTCTTCTTGCTTGCCAGCCTGCGAAGGTTCTTCGAAGTTGACGAACAGCTGCAATTGGTCCTGCAGGATACGCGCGGCAACGGCCAGAGCATCCTCAGGGCTGACGGCGCCCGTCGTTTCCAGGTTGACAGTCAGCTTGTCATAGTCGGTCACCTGACCAACACGGGTGTTGTCCACCTTGTAGGAGACCGAGCGAACCGGCGAGAAAATCGAATCAACCGGCACCAGGCCAATCGGCGCATCGTCCGGGCGGTTGGCAGCGGCCGGCACGTAGCCCTTGCCCGTGTTGCAGGTCAGCTCCATGTTGAAGACAGAGCCTTCGTCCAAGGTCGCGATAACGTGGTCGGGGTTCATGATCTCGACGTCAGAACCGCAATCAATCATGCCGGCGGTCAGAACGCCCGGGCCGTTGCCGCGCAAACGCATGCGCTTTGGGCCTTCGGCATGCATGCGCAATGCCAACTTCTTCACGTTGATGACGATATCGGTCACGTCTTCACGCACACCGTCGATCGAGGCGAACTCGTGCAGCACGCCGTCGATTTGAATGCTGGTAACCGCCGCGCCTTGCAAAGACGACAACAGGACGCGACGCAGCGCGTTCCCCAGGGTCAGACCAAAGCCACGCTCCAGCGGTTCCGCCACCGCGACCGCCATACGGCTGGGGTCCGCGCCAGGGTTGACAACCAGCTCGGTCGGCTTGATCAAATCGGTCCAATTTTTTTGAAGCACCGAATACACTCCTTCAACGCACAAGGCGTTCTAAAACGGCAAAAAGGCGAGGAGCACCGCAAACGGCTCCCGCCTGACAAAAACAACGAAGGCGCTAGAACATGTGGCTCGTCGCCACCCACGCCGATCGTGGCCAGCACCGCCCAGCGGCACCGGCCTGGCGTCGGTTAGACGCGGCGTTGTTTACGCGGACGGCAACCGTTGTGAGGAACGGGTGTCACGTCGCGGATAGCCGTGATGGTAAAACCGATAGACTGCAAAGCACGCAGAGCCGACTCACGTCCAGACCCGGGGCCCTTAACGCAAACTTCCAGGGTCTTCATGCCGTGTTCTTGAGCCTTGCGACCCGCATCCTCAGCCGCGACCTGGGCCGCGTAAGGGGTCGATTTGCGAGAGCCTTTGAAGCCCTGCATACCCGCCGATGACCAGGAGATGGCGTTGCCTTGCGCATCTGTAATGGTGATCAGGGTGTTGTTGAAGGTCGAAGCAACGTGCGCAACACCAGAAGTGATGTTCTTACGCTCTCTGCGGCGAACGCCGCGCTCAGGTCTTGCCATGTCTTTCTATCCTTACTTCTTCTTACCGGCGATCGGCACAGCTTTACCCTTGCGGGTGCGCGCGTTACAGCGCGTGCGCTGGCCACGAGTCGGCAAATTGTGACGATGGCGCAGGCCGCGATAGCACTTCAGGTCCATCAGTCGCTTGATATTCATAGCGCGCTCACGGCGAAGGTCGCCTTCCACCATGTAGTCAGCGTCGATGGTCTCGCGAATTTTCAGCACTTCATCGTCGCTCAATTCGTTGACACGACGCATGGGCTCCAGGCCCAGGTCGCTCACGATTTTCTTGGCCGTGGTCTGGCCAATGCCGTGGATGTAGGTCAGCGCGATCCACAGCGGCTTCTGCGTTGGTATATTGACACCGGCGATACGGGCCACGGTCGTTCTCCTTACAAATCAATCGGTGCCCGCCGGCGGCGAGACACGGTATGCGCATGCGCGCAAAAGTCGAGGAAGTGCCACAACAAAGGGAGCTGCCGATAGCAGCCTAAATCCGCTTTGTCAATGCACTGCGTCTAAGATGGTCTTGATCGAAGCCGTTACAGCGTCGATGTCTTGCATGCCGTCGACGCGCTTTAGCAAACCCTTGTGCTCATAGTGCGGGATAATCGGCTTGGTTTGGTCGTCATAGACCTTGATGCGATCGCGGACGGTCGCTTCATTGTCATCGGCGCGACGGCTAAATTCGGTGCCTCCGCAACTATCGCAAACGCCCTCGACCTTAGGCTTTTGGAAAGTGTCATGATAGCCCGCGCCACAGTTGGCACATGTGTACCGACCGGTGATGCGCTCGACCAGGGCGTTGACATCGACGGTCAACTCGACCACCGCGTCCAGGGTCATGCCCTTGTCAGCCAGCATACGGTCCAGACCCTCGGCTTGCGCCTCGGTGCGTGGGAAACCGTCCAAAATAAAGCCGTTCTTGCAGTCCGATTCGTCCAAGCGCGCGGCGATCATCTTAATGATGATATCGTCGGAAATCAGGGCGCCGGTCTTCATGATCTCGGCAATCTCGTTGCCCAGGGCAGAGCCCGACTTGCTCACCGCACGCAGCATGTCACCCGTGGATAACTGCGGAATACCGTAAGCATCGATTAGACGCTTGGCTTGGGTTCCCTTTCCGGCGCCCGGCGGGCCCAACAAAATCAACTTCATCGACGCGTTCTCCGGCGTGTCTTCTTGGGTGTGTCTTTTTTATCGCCGCTACGCAGGCGCTGCTTGGCCAGCAAGCTCTCGTACTGCTGAGCAATCATGTGCGACTGGATCTGCTGCACCGTATCGATGGTGACAGACACGACGATCAGGATGGAAGTACCGCCAAAGATCAGTGCCGAGCTGGACGCACCTGCCCAAATCTCGGGCAGCAGCGCAACGAAGGCCAGATAGACGGCGCCTACCACGGTCAGGCGCGACAGGACGTAGTCCAAATAGATCGCGGTGTTCTTGCCAGGGCGCACACCCGGCACGTAGCCGCCGCCCTTCTTCAGGTTTTCAGCGGTCTCGTTCGGATTAAAGACGATCGCTGTATAGAAGAAGGCGAAGAACATGATCAGGGCGCCGAACAAGATAATAAAGCCCGGCTGACCGCGTCCCATTTGAGACAAGATCACATTGAGCCATTCGTTTTCGACGCCAACGCCAAAGCTAACAATGGTCTGCGGCATGATCAGCAAGCTAGACGCAAAGATCACGGGGATCACACCCACGGTGTTCAGCTTTAGTGGCAGGTACTGGGTCTGGCCTTCTGTCTGACGGTTGCCTACCACCCGCTTGGGGTACTGAACCACGATCTGGCGGAAGCTGCGTTCGATAAAGACGACAAAGAACACCAGTGCAATGACCACCACGACCACCAGCAGCGACAACAGCGCCTGATCGGTCTGCTGCACTGTCTCCAGGATTTGCCCAAGCGCGCGCGGCATTTGGGCGATAATACCGGTGAAAATGATCAAAGAGATGCCGTTGCCAATACCGCGTGAGGTGATTTGTTCACCGAGCCACATCAAGAAGACGGTACCGCCCGCCAGCGTGACCACGGTCTGAATACGGAAAAACATGCCCGGGTCGATGACCAACGGGTTGGAGGCTGAAGTCGAGCTCTCCAGGCCGTAGGCGATGCCCAGGGCTTGGCCCATGGCCAAAACAACGGTCAAGTAACGGGTGTATTGGTTGAGCTTGCGACGGCCCGACTCGCCCTCTTTCTTCATGGCTTCCAGCGATGGCGACACCGCTTGCATAAGCTGCATGATGATCGAGGCCGAGATGTAGGGCAGGATCGACAGCGCAAAGATCGACATACGCGATACCGCGCCACCGGCGAACAGGTTCAAGTTGCCGAGGATGCCGCCGCTCATCTGGCTAAACAGATCAGCCATGGCATCGGCGTCGATGCCGGGCAGCGGCACATAGGTGCCCAAGCGATAGATCAACAAGGCACCCAGCGTAAACAAGAGCCGGTCACGCAGGTCGCCTGCCTTGAAAAAGGAGCCGAAACGAAAGTTCGCAGCCAGTTGTTCGGCAGCTGATGCCATGTTGCCTAATCCTTAGTTTTCGCTGTCAGCCGCCGCTTTGGCGACGATCTCAACGCTACCGCCAGCGGCTTCAACAGCCGCTTTGGCGCCAGCGCTTGCGCCTGCAACAGACAGGCTCAGCTTGGCTTTCAACTCGCCCTTATTGAGCAAGCGAACGCCATCGCGGGTGTGCTTGACAACGCCCGCCGCTTTCAGAGCGGCTGCGTCGATGGTGCCATCGCTTGCCAGACGGCCCGCGTCGATCGCACGCTGCAAGCGTCCGGTGGTGATTTCCGCGAAAACCGGTGCGTTGGGGCGCTTAAAGCCAAACTTGGGCAAGCGACGGTACAAGGGCATCTGACCACCCTCGAAGCCGTTGATCGCCACGCCTGAGCGTGCCTTTTGACCCTTAACACCAGACGTCGAGGTCTTGCCCATGCCCGAGCCGATACCGCGACCCACGCGAGAGCGCGACTTGCGAGCGCCCAAATTGTCTCGAAGTTCGTTCAGTTTCATGGTCTTAATCCAATACGGTTACAAGGTGGCTTACCTTGTTGATCATGCCACGGACCGCCGGCGTATCTTCCAAAGTGCGAACGGTCTCGCGCTTTTTCAGACCCAAGCCCAGCAGGTTGCCCTTTTGCTTGGCGGTACATTTGCAGTGGCTGCCGGTCAGCTTAACGGTAACAGTCTTCTTCGCCATGCCGTCTTACTCCTCTACCAGGTCGCCGCCACGCTGTTGCAAGATGTCTTGCTGGCGCTTGCCGCGGCGCTGAGCCACTTGGCGGGGGTTTTGGTTCTGCTCCAAAGCCTGGAAAGTAGCACGCACCAAGTTGTAGGGGTTCGATGAACCCTTTGACTTGGAAACCACGTCGCTGACGCCCAGGGCTTCAAATACGGCGCGTGAGGGACCACCGGCGATGATGCCTGTACCCGCGGGCGCGGTACGGCAGACCACTTTACCGGCACCGAAACGACCATCAACGTCGTGGTGCAGCGTGCGGCCTTCGCGCAGCGGAACGCGGATCATTGCCTTTTTGGCGGTCTCGGTTGCCTTACGGATGGCTTCAGGAACTTCCTTCGCCTTGCCGTGACCGTGACCAACGCGGCCTTTGCCGTCGCCGACAACGACCAGAGCAGCGAACGCGAAGTTACGACCACCCTTTACTGTCTTGGCAACACGGTTGATGGCGACCAGCTTTTCTACCAGGTCGCTATCTTCGCGCTGTTGCCGTTCTTCTTTTTGACCTCGGGCCATGTATCTCTCCTTAGATTTCCGTCGCCCTTAGAACTCAAGGCCGGCTTCGCGGGCGGCTTCAGCCAAGGCTTTTACGCGGCCGTGGAAGCGGTAAGCACCACGGTCGAAGGCCACTTGGGTAACACCAGCTTCCTTAGCGCGCTCGGCAACAGCCTTGCCCACCTCGCTAGCGGCTTCTACTGACCAAGGCTTGGTGATGTCGCCACGCAGCGCTTTGTCCATCGTCGATGCAGAAGCAACGGTCTTGCCTTCAACATCGTTGATGACCTGCGCATAGATGTTCCGGCCAGAGCGGAAAACAGACAAGCGAGGGCGGCCATTGGCCTTGCGACGCAATTGAGCGCGTGTGCGCATTTTGCGTTGAACGAAGAGTTTCCGTGCGTTCGCCATGGCTACTTCTTCTTCCCTTCTTTCATCATTACGTATTCGCCCTGGTAGCGAACACCCTTGCCTTTGTAAGGCTCAGGAGAGCGCCATGCACGAATTTCAGCCGCGACCTGTCCGACCTTCTGCTTGTCAGCACCGGTCAGAATGATCTGGGTCGGGCCGTCGGTGGCAGCGGTGACGCCAGCGGGAATCTTGAACAGCACGTCGTGCGAATAGCCCAACTGCAAATTCACGTCCGTGCCCTTCATCTGAGCACGGTAGCCGACGCCGACCAGCTCCAGGCGCTTTTCAAAGCCCTTAGAGACACCATCGACCAGGTTTGCGATACGCGCACGCGCGGTGCCCCACATGGCACGCGCATGCTTAGAATTGTCGGCCGGAGAAACGACAACCTTGCCGTCTTCCAACGCGACGCCGATGCAAGCGGGGAACTCATAACTCAGCTCACCCAACTTGCCTTTAGCCGAGACCACAGATCCCTTAACGTTGACTTCAACGCCGCTGGGAACATCGACCGGGTTCTTACCTACACGAGACATTCTCTACTCCTTAGAACACGCGGCACAACAGTTCGCCGCCGACGTTCTCTTGGCGAGCCTTCGCGTCTGACATAACACCCTTGGGCGTTGACAGAATGTAGGTGCCAAGACCGCCGCGGTAACGCTGCAGGTCTTTGATGCCAGAGTACTTGCGACGACCCGGTGTCGATTCACGCGCGATTTCGCGGATGACGGGCTCGCCATCGAAGTACTTCAGTTCGATTTCCAGCTGAGAAATGCCCTTGCGGACCTCAGAGGTGGTGTAGCCACGGATGTAACCTTCGTCGCGCAATACGTCCAAAACGCCCGCGCGCAGCTTTGATGCTGGCGAGGTGATTTTGGACAATTTAGCCATCTGGCCGTTGCGGATACGGGTCAGCAAATCGCCGAGAGGATCAGATAAAGACATGTACTTTCCTCCCTTACCAGCTTGATTTCGTCATGCCGGGAATCTTACCTGCAGATCCCAACTCACGCAGCGCAATACGAGACATGCCCAAACGGCGGTAGTAGCCGTGGGGACGTCCGGTCAGCAAACAACGGTTGTGCATGCGCACCTTCGAAGAAGAACGCGGCAACTTTGCCAGCTTCAATTGCGCCAAGAAACGCTCCTCAGGAGCCAAGTTCATATCCTTGGCCTGTGCCTTGAGGGTAGCGCGCTTTTCAGCCAGACGCGCCACGTTGGCGGCCCGCTTCTTTTCGCGCTCGATCATACCTTTTTTAGCCATAACAGCCTCTCCTTACGACTTGCTGAAGGGCATATCAAAACCCTCCAACAATGCCTTGGCTTCTTCGTTCGTATTAGCCGAGGTCACGAAAACGATGTCCATACCACGAACCTGGTCGATCTTGTCGTAGTCGATCTCGGGGAAGATCAACTGCTCTTTAAGACCCAGTGCGTAGTTGCCACGGCCGTCGAAAGCCTTGGGATTGGTGCCGCGGAAGTCACGAATACGGGGCATGGCGATGTTCACCAGGCGATCCAAGAATTCGTACATGCGCTCGCCGCGCAGTGTGACTTTACAGCCGATCTTCATGCCTTCACGAAGCTTGAAGCCCGCGATGGAGTTGCGAGCCGCTGTTGCGACCGGCTTTTGACCGGTGATCAAAGCCATGTCCGCGATTGCAGCATCCAGCTTTTTCTTGTCAGCAACCGCTTCGCCAACGCCCATGTTGACAACGATCTTTTGCAGGCGGGGGATCTGCATGACGTTCTGGTAAGAGAACTGCTCCTGCAACTTGCCGCGCACGACGTCATTGTAGTGGTCTTTTAAACGTGCCACGCCTTAGGCCCTCCAGTCGGGTTCGGGAATAACGGTGCCGCTGCGCTTGGATACGCGCACTTTGCTGCCGTCATCTTCGATGCGGAAACCAACGCGGGTCGGCTTGTCATCAGAAGGGTCCAGAACCATCAGGTTCGACAGGTCCAAAGAAGCTTCTTTTTGCACTAGGCCGCCGGCTGCGGTCTGGCTGGGCTTTTGGTGCTTGGTGACCATGTTCACGCCTTCAACAAGTGCGCGTCCGGTCTCGGTGATGACCTGGGTCACAACACCGGTCTGTCCCTTGGACCGACCGGTCATGACCATGACCTTATCACCGCGTTTAATTTTTGCTGCCATTAGCTTTTCTCTGTCCTACAGAACCTCGGGGGCCAAAGAGATGATCTTCATGAAGTTCTTGCCACGCAATTCACGAGGAATGGGGCCGAAGATACGTGTACCGATTGGCTCGTTGCTCTTGTTGATCAACACAGCGGCATTGGTGTCAAAGCGGATCGCAGAACCGTCAGGACGCATCACGTCCTTTGCAGTCCGCACGATTACCGCACGACGTACATCACCTTTCTTGACACGGCCGCGGGGTGAGGCATCTTTCACAGACACCACAATCACATCACCCACCGACGCAAAGCGCCGCTTCGAGCCGCCCAGAACCTTGATGCACTGCACTCGGCGCGCGCCGGAGTTATCGGCGACCTCCAAGTTGGTTTGCATCTGAATCATGGCAGTTACCCTTTAAAAATCGTCTGTCCAAAAACCGTTCCTAGCCCAGACGGCGGCTTAGGCGGTTGTCTCATCAAACAGCACCTTCCAAGTCTTGGTCTTGGAGATGGGTGCGGTTTCTTCAATGCGCACGTAATCGCCGATGCTACAGCGATTTTCGGGGTCGTGCGCCGCGTACTTTTTCGTACGCTTAATGAACTTGCGGTAGATGGGGTGCATCACGCGACGTTCAACCAGCACGGTGGCTGTTTTGTCGGTCTTGTTGCTGACGACCCGGCCTTGCAATACGCGCTTGGGCATGGCTTTTCCTTATCCTTTAGCGTTTTGCTTTTCGCTCAGAATGGTCTTCGCGCGGGCGATGTCCCGACGCACACGACGCACTTCTGAAGTCTTCTGCAACTGAAGGCCAGCTTGCTGAAAACGCAGGTTCAATTTTTCTTTGCGCAGGTCCAGAACGGTCTTCTTCAGATCGTCGGCTGACTTTTCGCGCAGCTCACTTGCTTTTGACATGTCTGACTCTCCTTACTGCGCGCCGATACGCTCGATGAAGCGTGTCTTGACCGGCAGCTTGGCAGCAGCCAGGCGGAAGGCATCTTCAGCGATATCGCGGGGAACACCGTCCAGCTCGAACAGGATGCGGCCCGGTGCAACGCGAACAGCCCAGTAATCCGGTGAACCCTTACCTTTACCCTGACGGACTTCAGCGGGCTTGCTGGAAACAGGCAGGTCGGGGAATACGCGAATCCACAGCTTACCAACACGACGCATGCGGCGGGTGATGGCACGACGGCTGGCCTCGATCTGGCGGGCAGTCACACGCTCAGAGGTCGTGGCTTTCAGACCGTAAGAGCCAAAGTTCAGCTCGTAGCCGCCTTTGGCTTGACCACGCAGACGGCCCTTAAAGGCCTTGCGGTACTTGGTTCTCTTGGGACTAAGCATGTTTCTTAATCTCCTTGTCTAACGCGATCAAGGACCCGCTTAGCGAGCCCCAGATCCTTGCATTTCAGTGATACGGCGATCGTGGCCCATGGGATCGTGCTCCATGATCTCGCCTTTATAGATCCAACACTTGACGCCAATGATGCCGTAAGTGGTCAGCGCTTCTGCAAAACCGTAGTCGATGTCAGCGCGCAGGGTGTGCAGCGGCACACGGCCTTCGCGGTACCACTCGGTACGGGCGATCTCAGCGCCGCCCAGACGACCGGCAACGTTCAAACGAACGCCTTCAGCGCCCAAACGCATAGCGTTCTGAACGGTACGCTTCAGCGCACGACGGAAAGAAACGCGGCGCTCCAACTGCTGAGCAACGCTCTCGGCTGCCAACTGGGCGTCCATCTCGGGCTTGCGGATCTCAACGATGTTGATCGCCACTTCTTGACCACAGAGGTTCTGCAGCTCTTTGCGCAGTTTCTCAATGTCAGCGCCCTTCTTGCCGATGATGACACCGGGGCGGCCTGAATAGATGGTCACGCGCGGCTTCTTAGCCTGGCGCTCGACGATGACACGAGAGACAGCCGCTTGCTTCAGCTTGGACTTGACGTAATCCTGCAGCTTATAGTCTTCGTGCAGCAGACCCATGTAGTCCTTCGGGTTTGCGTACCAACGCGAATCCCAGGTGCGGTTGACACCCAAGCGGATTGAAATTGGATTAACCTTCTGACCCATTAGGCGGCTTCCTTCTGGTCTTCGATTTCGCGGACCACAATGGTAATCCGGCTAAAAGGCTTCAAGATGCGTCCAATACGACCGCGAGCGCGGGCACGGAAGCGCTTGAGAACCATGCTCTTGCCAACCCAAGCCTCGGCGACAATCAACTTGTCGGGGTCCAGGTCGTGGTTGTTGGTTGCGTTCGCAACCGCGCTCTCCAAGCACTTTTTCACGTCTTGAGCGACGCGACGCTTAGAGAAAGTCAGATCCGCCAGCGCCTTTTCGGCTGACTTGCCGCGGATCAGACCCGCGACCAAGTTCAGCTTCTGAGGGCTGGTCTTCAACATTTTGAGCGTTGCCGCGGCCTCGTTATCAGCCAGCTGACGCTCTCTGGAAATCTTACCCATTGAGATACGTCCTTCTTATCTGCGCTTGGCTTTTTTATCGACGCCGTGACCGTAGTAGGTACGGGTCGGAGCGAATTCACCCAGCTTGTGGCCGACCATTTCTTCAGTGACCAAAACAGGGATGAACTGTTTGCCGTTGTAAACGCCAAAAGTTTGCCCAACGAAGGGCGGTACAATTGTAGATCGACGTGACCAAGTCTTGATCACTTCATTTTTGCCCGATGAACGAACAGCTTCTACTTTCTTAAGCAGGTAGCCGTCGACAAAAGGGCCTTTCCAGACTGAACGAGCCATGTTGGTATCGCCTCTTCTTTACTTACGAGCGTGACGTGAGCGCATAATCAGACGATCTGTCTTCTTATTGCTGCGTGTCCGCTTGCCCTTAGTCGGTTTGCCCCAAGGTGTCACAGGGTGACGACCACCTGAGGTACGGCCTTCACCACCACCGTGCGGGTGGTCGATGGGGTTCATGACAACACCACGTACGTGGGGACGCCAACCCATCCAGCGCCGACGACCGGCTTTACCAAGGTTCTCGTTGTTGTGCTCGGCGTTTGAGACCGCACCAACAGTGGCCATGCACTCTTGACGGATCAAACGCAGCTCGCCGGAGGTCAAACGCACCTGCGCATAGCCGGTCTCGCGACCAACAATCTGCACATAGGTGCCAGCCGAACGCGCGATCTGACCACCCTTACCAGGCTTCAGCTCGACGTTGTGGATGATGGTACCCACCGGAATTTTAGACAAAGGCAGCGCGTTGCCGGGTTTGATGTCGGCCTTTTCGCCGGCTTCAACCTTATCGCCAACCTTCAAGCGCTGCGGCGCGAGAATATAAGCTTGCTCGCCATCTTCATACTGCAGCAGCGCGATAAAAGCGGTGCGGTTGGGATCGTATTCCAGGCGCTGAACTTCAGCCGCCATATCCCACTTGCGACGTTTGAAATCGATCAGGCGGTAACGGCGCTTGTGGCCGCCACCGATGTGGCGAGATGTGATACGGCCCGTGTTGTTACGACCGCCAGTGCGGGTCAGACCTTCGGTCAGGTTCTTAACCGGCTTGCCCTTGTACAGGCCTGAGCGGTCGATACGAACCAGACCACGCTGGCCATTAGTGACGGGATTGTAGGACTTCATCGGCATGATTGTTTCTCCTTACACCCCGGCACCCAGGTCCAAGACCTGGCCGGCTTGCAGCGTAACAACCGCTTTTTTCACGTCTGAGCGCTGGCCCAGGCGTCCACGGAAACGCTTGACTTTACCCTTGGTGATCAAGGTGTTGACCGCCTTGACCTTGACGCCAAAGATGCTCTCGACAGAGGCTTTGATCTCTGGCTTGCTGGCATCAATTGCGACTTCAAAGGTGTATTGGTTGTGTTCAGCACCACCGGTTGACTTTTCGGTGACGATGGGACGACGCAGAATTTCATAGCTGCGCTCGGCAGAGACCGCGACTTTCGGCTGGGCCTTAGCGCGGCGAGTAAGCATCAAACCACGGCTCATGACAGGCGCTCCTCTAGGGCTGCGGCCGCGTCCTTGGTCAGGACCAGCGCGTCGTGCTTCAGGATGTCATAGACGTTTGCGCCCTGCTGAGGCAGCACGTCGATACCGATCAGGTTTTGCGCCGCGCGGGCAAAGCCTGCGTCGACGTCAGCGCCCGTTACGAACAGGATCGACTTAGCGTCAAACTTGGCCAACTTGGCAGCCAGTTCGCGGGTGCGTCCGCTGTCCAGCTTTGCGTCTTCCAAGATGATCAACTGGCCACCTTGCTGCTTAGACGACAGCGCCGAACGCAGGGCCGCCTTTCGGACCTTTTTCTGCAAATCAAAGCCGTGATCGCGGGGGGTCGGCCCGTGGACTTGACCACCACCGATAAAGATGTGCGCATTACGTGAGCCGTGACGCGCGCCACCGCCGCCCTTCTGGCGACCAAACTTCTTCTTTGTGCGGTTGTTCTCGGAACGCGTCTTGACCTTGTGCGTGCCTTGACGACGCTTGGCCAACTGCCAAGTCACCGTCCGGTGCATCAGGTCCGCGCGAACCGCTGTGTCGAACACGCTGTCAAGCAGCTCGACCTCACCGACTTTCTCCTGGTCAATCGTGACCACTGGCGCTTTCATAAGCCTTTACCCTCGGTTCGTCTAAAACTTATTCTTCGGTCGCTGCGTCTGCAGCTTCTTCAGCAACTTCTTCTGCTGGTGTCTCGGCGACTGCCGCACCGAAAGTGCGGTGTGCGCCGGGCATCGGCAAATCTTCTGGCATGGTCTTCTTGACCGCATCGCGGATCAGAACCCAGCCCCCCTCAGCGCCAGGAACAGCGCCGCGGATGAAAACCAAACCGCGCTCAACATCGGTGCGCGCGACGGTCAAATTCAAAGTGGTGACGCGCTCGTCACCCATGTGACCGGCCATCTTCTTGTTCTTGAAGACCTTCCCGGGATCCTGGCACTGGCCGGTAGAGCCGTGCGCGCGGTGTGAGATAGACACACCGTGGGTCGCGCGCATGCCGCCGAAGTTGTGACGCTTCATGGCACCGGCAAAACCTTTACCGATAGACGTGCCAGTCACATCGACGTATTGGCCAACCTGGAAGTGATCGGCGGTCAATTCTTGGCCAACCCCGATCATGCCTTCAGCGGGCACACGAAACTCGACGACTTTTGCCTTAGGCTCAACGTTGGCCTTAGCAAAGTGGCCACGCATTTGCTTGCTGGTGCGCTTGGCTTTCGCAGCGCCAACACCCAACTGCAAAGCGGTGTAGCCGTCTTTTTCTTCCGTACGCTGCGCAACAACCTGGCAGCCGTCCATTTGCAGAACCGTAACGGGCACGTGTGTGCCGTTCTCGGAGAAAATGCGTGTCATGCCCAGCTTACGGGCAACCAATCCGGTACGGTTTGCCATTAGCTTTGAACCTTAATCTCTACGTCCACGCCAGAGGCCAGGTCGAGCTTCATCAGCGCGTCGACGGTCTGGGGCGTCGGATCTACAATGTCCAACATCCGCTTGTGTGTGCGGATTTCAAACTGATCGCGGCTCTTCTTGTTGACGTGGGGACCACGCAGAACCGTGAACTTTTCGATACGAGTCGGCAGCGGAATAGGACCACGTACCTCGGCGCCGGTGCGCTTGGCCGTGTTGACGATTTCGCGCGTCGAGTTGTCCAAAATACGATGGTCGAACGCCTTCAATCGTATCCGTATGTTTTGACTGTCCATTCTTCTACCTACAATAGTCTTGCTGAGGATAGAAAACGCCCAGCTAGCCGCTGGGCGCTTTCACCAATAGCCAAAAATGACCTTAGCTGATCTTTGATACCACGCCGGCACCAACGGTACGGCCACCTTCACGGATCGCAAAGCGCAGCTGCTCGTCCATCGCGATCGGCGCGATCAGCTCAACGTTCATTTTCACGTTGTCGCCGGGCATAACCATCTCAACGCCGTCGGGCAGAGTCACAACACCGGTGACGTCAGTTGTACGGAAGTAGAACTGAGGACGGTAGTTTGTGAAGAACGGCGTGTGACGGCCACCTTCATCCTTGGTCAGGATGTAGGCTTCAGCTTCGAACTTAGAGTGCGGCTTGATTGAGCCGGGCTTAGCCAGAACCTGGCCACGCTCAACGTCTTCACGACCCACACCACGCAGCAGGGCACCAATGTTGTCGCCAGCCTGGCCCTGGTCCAGCAGCTTGCGGAACATCTCAACGCCGGTACAAGTGGTCTTCGCAGTGTCGCGGATACCAACGATTTCGATTTCGTCGCCAACCTTCAGGATGCCACGCTCAATACGGCCGGTAACAACGGTACCACGGCCAGAAATTGAGAACACGTCCTCGATCGGCATCAAGAAGTCGCCGTCGACCGCGCGCTCGGGCTCGGGGAAGTAGTCGTCGACCGCTTTCATCAGCTCGACAACCTTGTCTTTACCAATGTTGTCGTCACGGTTTTCCAGAGCCGCCAGAGCAGAACCTGCGATAATCGGAATATCGTCGCCGGGGAATTCATACTCAGACAGCAGCTCACGAACTTCCATTTCAACCAGCTCGAGCAGCTCTTCATCGTCAACCTGGTCAACCTTGTTCAGGAATACAACCAAGTGCTTCAGGCCAACCTGGCGAGACAGCAGGATGTGTTCACGGGTCTGGGGCATTGGGCCGTCAGCTGCGTTCACAACCAGGATCGCACCGTCCATCTGAGCCGCACCAGTGATCATGTTCTTCACATAGTCAGCGTGGCCAGGGCAGTCGACGTGCGCGTAGTGGCGAGTCTCAGTCTCGTATTCTACGTGCGCAGTGTTGATGGTGATGCCGCGTGCTTTTTCTTCAGGCGCCTTATCGATGTTATCGAAATCGGTTGCTTCACCACCGTAAGTTTCCGCCATTACCTTGGTGATTGCAGCGGTCAACGTGGTCTTACCATGGTCAACGTGACCGATGGTGCCGATGTTCATGTGCGGTTTATTACGCTCAAACTTTTCCTTAGCCATTTCAAAGCCTCGTTAGATTAGTCAACCCCGGGGTACCCGGGCAGGAGTGGTTGGGGGTGGCCACCCCCGGGGAGAAAAGAACGGTGTTTATAGTCGCTTAGGCCAGATTCGCAACAACCTCATCAGCAACCTGCTTCGGCACGGGCTCGTAGTGGTCGAACTGCATGGTAAATTGCGCACGACCAGAGCTCATAGAGCGCAGGTTATTGATGTAACCAAACATGTTTGCCAGAGGAACGAAGGCGTTTACCGCAACGGCATTGCCGCGGGGTTCAGAGCCTGTCACTTGGCCGCGACGTGATGACAAGTCACCGATGATGTCGCCCATGTAGTCTTCCGGTGTCAGAACCTCAACCTTCATCATGGGCTCCAGCAGCTGGGGACCACACTTAGGAATGGCTTCACGGAAGGCTGCCTTAGCAGCAATTTCAAATGCGATGGCAGACGAGTCAACGTCGTGGTAGGCGCCGTCCATCAAAGTGAACTTAACGTCAACCATGGGGAAGCCGGCAATGACGCCAGCATCCATCGATGACTTGAAGCCCGATTCGACGGCCGGGATGTATTCACGCGGAATAGAACCACCGACGATCTTGCTTTCGAACTCGAAGCCAGCGCCAGCTTCGTTGGGCTCGACCTCAACAATCACGCGACCGAACTGACCAGAACCACCAGACTGCTTCTTGTGGGTATAGTCAACGCGGTAAGGCTTGGTGATAGATTCGCGGTAAGCAACCTGCGGGTTACCCACGTTACACTCGACCTTGAACTCGCGCTTCATGCGGTCAACGATGATGTCCAGGTGCAATTCACCCATGCCTGAAATCACGGTCTGGCCGGATTCATCGTCCGACTGAACGCGGAACGAAGGATCTTCTTTAGCCAAACGGCCCAGGGCGAGACCCATTTTTTCTTGGTCGGCCTTTGACTTGGGCTCAACCGCGATCGAAATAACGGGATCGGGGAATTCCATGCGCTCAAGGATAACCGGCTTCATGGGATCACACAGGGTGTCGCCTGTTGTAGTGTCTTTCAGCGAAGCAATCGCCACGATGTCGCCCGCGTAGGCTTCATCCAAATCCTCGGTCTTGCGAGCGTGCATCTGAACCATACGGCCCACGCGCTCTTTGTTGCCCTTCACAGAGTTCAACACCTGTGTGCCCTTCTTCAGGACACCAGAGTAGATGCGTGCAAAGGTCAAAGAGCCCATGTGCGGGTCGTTCATGATCTTGAAGGCCAGTGAAGAGAAAGGCTCATCGTCAGATGAACGACGGACGGTCTCTTCTTCGGTCTTGGCATCAACACCCTTGATCGCCTCAACGTCGGTCGGCGCAGGCATGTACCAGATCATGCTGTCCAACAGGGGCTGAACACCCTTGTTCTTAAAGGCAGTGCCGCAGAAGACGGGAACGAATTCACCCGCAATGGTGCCCTTACGGATGCAAGCGCGCAGCGTATCATCGCTGGGCTCTTCGCCTTCCAAGTAGGCTTCCATCGCCGCTTCGTCCATTTCGACAGCGGTCTCGACCATCTTCTCACGATACTCGTCAGCGCGGTCCTTCAATTCGTCGCGAATATCGACGTATTCGAAAGACGCTCCCAGGTCTTCACCCTTCCACAGAATTTCTTTCATGCGAATCAGGTCAACAACGCCCTCGAAGTCTGACTCGGCGCCAATCGGCAAGTGAGTCACCAGCGGGTTTGCGCCCAGACGGTCGACAATCATGTCGACGGTGCGATAGAAATCGGCACCCATGCGGTCCATCTTGTTGACGAAACACATACGAGGCACGCCGTACTTGTCGGCCTGGCGCCAAACGGTCTCAGACTGCGGCTCAACACCAGCAACCGAGTCGAACACAGCAACAGCGCCGTCCAGAACGCGCAAAGAGCGTTCAACTTCAATGGTGAAGTCCACGTGGCCCGGGGTGTCGATGATGTTGATGCGGTAACGCGTCGGGTCCATGTTGCCTTCCATGTCCACCAACTGCCAGTGGCAGGTTGTGGCCGCAGAAGTAATGGTAATGCCGCGCTCTTGCTCCTGCTCCATCCAGTCCATGGTAGCAGCGCCTTCGTGCACTTCACCGATTTTGTGCTCAACACCGGTGTAGTACAGGATGCGTTCAGTAGTCGTCGTTTTACCGGCGTCGATGTGCGCCATGATGCCGACGTTGCGATAGTGTTCAAGTGGCGTGTTACGTGCCATGGGGAAACCTGCTGTGCTCGCTTGCGGTTACTATTGTTACCAGCGGAAGTGGGAGAAGGCCTTGTTTGCTTCGGCCATTTTGTGCGTGTCTTCACGCTTCTTGATGGCAGCACCGCGGTTCTGCTGCGCATCCATCAATTCGTTGGCCAGACGGTCAACCATGGTGTTCTCAGAGCGCGAACGCGCGGCCTTAATCAACCAACGAATAGCCAGGGCTTGCGCGCGCTCGGGACGGACTTCAACGGGCACCTGATAGGTAGCACCACCGACGCGGCGAGAACGGACCTCGACCTCGGGCTTTACATTGTCCATGGCGTCATGGAAGACAGACAGGCCTTCGACGTTCATGCGCGCTTGGATGCGGTCCATGGCACCATACATGATGGTCTCTGCGACGGACTTTTTGCCGTCCAGCATCAAGATGTTCATGAACTTAGACAGAACGACATCACCGAACTTGGGGTCCGGGTGAACAACGCGTTTTTCGGCTCTATGGCGACGTGACATGCGATCTTACCCTTATTTAGGACGCTTAGCGCCGTACTTAGAACGACGCTGCTTACGGTCTTTAACGCCCTGGGTATCCAGGACACCACGCAGAGTGTGATAGCGGACACCGGGCAAGTCTTTCACACGGCCGCCGCGGATCATCACAACAGAGTGCTCTTGCAGGTTGTGACCCTCACCGGGGATGTAAGACGTGACCTCATAGCCGTTTGTCAAACGCACACGACAGACTTTACGCATCGCCGAGTTTGGCTTCTTGGGCGTGGTTGTATAAACACGTGTGCAAACACCGCGCTTTTGAGGGCAAGATTCCAGAGCCGGAACCTTGTTGCGCGCGGGCTTGTCTTTCCGCGGCTTGCGGATCAACTGGTTAATCGTTGGCATACCTAACCTTAGGTCTTTGAAGCAAAGATATGGGCCTTCGTGTAATCCACACCTTGAATTTCAAGGGGGTAAAAACACGTGGCTGCTATTTTGCTGAATGGAGAGTCCAAACTGTGCGAACAACAAGGAACTCACTCGCCGATGGCCGAGAACGCAACTCTGGGCACAAACCCTGAGTTTTGCTGGAGACCGGGCATAGAGGAGCCCACCGCTGCTCAACGGTTCGCGCAACCTAGTGACGCTCTTGGGGCTAGTCAAGCGATATCTGCCCTAGAAAGCGCATGGCAGGCATGCCATGGGGCCGCAGAGCGGCTTTGCGCGGATAAGCAAGCAAAATCAGGTCATTTTTGTGAGTTGTGGGCAAAAAAAACGGCGATCTGAAACAAGATCGCCGTTTTTAGAGTCGTTTAGCTTTTGGCCCTTATTCGGCCGCTGGAATGCTAGGTTGTGGTCCCAGCCCGCCAGATTCGCGCTCAAGTTGCTCCAGCGCGCGATCGCGCTCCTGAGCCACGCGGCGCATAGCGTTGATGTAAGAGCCCGTACCCGCCGGGATCAAGCGACCCACGATGACGTTCTCTTTCAGGCCGGTCAGTCGGTCCAACTTGCCGTTGACCGAGGCTTCGGTCAGCACGCGCGTTGTCTCCTGGAACGAAGCCGCTGAGATGAAGGAGTGGGTCTGCAACGACGCCTTGGTGATACCCAAAAGAACCGGCTTGCCTTCGGCCAAACGGCCGCCGTCTGCCATGGTCTTTTCGTTCTCAATCTCGAACTCGTCGCGCTCGACCTGCTCACCCGCCACAAAGGTGGTATCGCCGGGCTCGGTGATCTCGATCTTTTGCAGCATCTGGCGAATCATCACCTCGATGTGCTTGTCGTTGATCTTCACACCCTGCAGACGATAAACGTCCTGGATCTCGTTGATCAGGTAGTCCGCCAGCGCTTCGACGCCCATGATCTCCAAGATATCGTGCGGAACGGGGTTGCCTTCCAACAGCATCTCACCCTTGCGAACATAATCACCCTCTTGCACGGCCATGTGGCGTGACTTGGGGATCATGTATTCTGAAGGTTCCAGATCCGGATCGTCCGGCACGATGTTGATTCGGCGCTTGGTCTTGTAGTCACGACCAAATTCAACACGACCGTCTTGGTCGGCGATGACCGCAAAGTCCTTAGGCTTACGCGCTTCGAACAATTCGGCCACACGCGGCAGACCACCGGTAATATCGCGGGTCTTTGACCCTTCGCGCGGGATACGCGCCAGCACGTCACCGGCTTTGACCTCGGTGCCGGGCTCGACCGACAAGACCGCACCCGGAGCCACGAAGTAACGCGCATCCAGACCCGTTGACAGCTTGATGACTTCGCCATCGGTGTCACGCAGAGTCATGCGAGGCTTAAGATCCGCACCACGCGGCTGCTGCTTCCAGTCGATAACCACGCGCGAAGAAATGCCGGTCACTTCATCGACCTGCTCTTTCATGGAGACGCCCTCCAGCAGGTCAACGTAGTTGGCGACACCTTCTTTTTCCGTGATGATCGGAACAGTATAGGGGTCCCACTCAGCCAGCTTATCACCAACCGCGATCTTATCGCCATCGTCCAGCAACAGCTTAGAGCCATAGCTGACGCGGTGGTTGGCCCGCTCACGCCCAAAGCTATCTAGCTCGATCAGCTCCAAGTTGCGGGTCATAGCCACCAGTTGGCCATCGCGATTGCGCACCACGTTACGGTTCTTGATCTTCAGCGTGCCTTCAACCGAAGCTTCGATTGACGACTTCTCAGAACCACCTTGCGCCGCACCACCGATGTGGAAGGTACGCATGGTCAACTGGGTGCCAGGTTCGCCGATCGACTGCGCCGCGATCACACCGACCGCTTCGCCAACATTGACCTGATTACCGCGCGACAGGTCGCGACCGTAACAAGTAGTGCAAACGCCGCGGCGGGTCTCACAGGTCAAGGGTGAGCGGACAAAGACCTTGACCACGCCAGCCTTTTCAATCTGGTCAGCCTTGGCTTCGTCGATCAACGCGCCCTTTTCAGCCAGCACATCACCACTGCCTGGATCCAGCACGTCTTCAGCCATGACGCGGCCCAAGATACGCTCAGACAGGCTTACCTTGACGTTGCCGCCTTCGATCAGCGCTTCAGCGATCAGGCCCTTTTCGGTGCCACAGTCCTCTTCGGTGATCACGGCGTCTTGCGCCACGTCCACCAAACGACGGGTCAGATAACCCGAGTTCGCCGTCTTCAAAGCGGTATCGGCCAGGCCTTTGCGCGCGCCGTGGGTGGAGTTGAAGTACTCCTGAACCGTCAGGCCCTCTTTAAAGTTCGAGATAATGGGCTGCTCGATGATCTCGCCCGAAGGCTTTGTCATCAGGCCGCGCATACCCGCCAGCTGCTTCATCTGGGTCTCAGAACCACGGGCACCAGAGTGCGCCATCATGTAGACCGAGTTCATCTCGCGACCTTTGGCGACCGAGATGGTCTGCATCATGGCCTTAGAGACTTTGTCAGAACACTGGGCCCAAACGTCGACCACCTTGTTGTACTTCTCGCCCGCGGTAATCAGACCGTCCTGATATTGGCGCTCAAAGTCGGCAACTTGGTCTTGGGCTTCCTTGACCAGCTCCCACTTGTTGTGCGGGATCACCATGTCGTCTTTACCGAAGGAGATGCCCGCTTTCAGCGCCTGGCCGAAGCCCAGCTGCATCAAACGGTCCGCAAAGATCACGGTCTGCTTAGCACCACAATTACGGTAGACCGCATCCAGCACTTCTGAGAGCTGGCGCTTGGTCAAAACGCGGTTGATCAGATCAAAGCTGATGCCCTGTTCTTTGGGCAGCAGCTCGGCCAACAGCGCCCGGCCCGGTGTGGACTCATAGCGGTTGGTGACCAAGACGCCCTCATCATTCATTTCTTCGTATTGAATGGTGATGGGGGTGTGCAGGTGAATGACGCCCGCTTGCAGCGCGTGGTGCATCTCATCCAAAGACGAGATGATCATGCCATTGCCGGGTTCGTTGCCGGTGCCTTCCATCGACAGGTAGTAAATACCCAATACGATATCCTGCGAAGGAACGATGATCGGCTTACCGTTGGAGGGCGCCAAGATGTTGTTGGTGGACATCATCAAGCAGCGCGCTTCCAACTGGGCTTCGAGCGACAGCGGCACGTGAACCGCCATCTGGTCGCCGTCGAAGTCAGCGTTGAAGGCGGTACAGACCAGCGGGTGCAGACGAATGGCTTTACCTTCGACCAGGACCGGTTCGAAGGCCTGAATGCCCAAGCGGTGCAAGGTCGGCGCGCGGTTTAACAAAACCGGGTGCTCGCGGATCACCTCTTCCAAGATGTCCCAAACTTCCGGGCGCTCTTTTTCTACCATGCGCTTGGCGGCCTTGATGGTCGAGGCCATGCCGTAGAGCTCAAGCTTGGAATAGATAAAGGGCTTGAACAGCTCCAGCGCCATTTTCTTCGGCAGACCGCACTGGTGCAGCTTCAGATAAGGACCGGTCACGATGACCGAACGGCCAGAGTAGTCAACGCGCTTACCCAAAAGGTTCTGACGGAAGCGACCTTGCTTACCCTTCAGCATGTCGGACAACGACTTCAGCGGGCGCTTGTTGGCGCCGGTGATGACGCGGCCACGTCGGCCGTTATCGAACAGGGCATCGACCGATTCTTGCAGCATGCGCTTTTCGTTACGCACAATAATATCGGGCGCGCGCAGCTCGATCAGACGCTTCAAGCGGTTGTTACGGTTGATGACCCGGCGATAGAGATCGTTCAGATCCGAGGTCGCAAAGCGGCCACCATCCAGCGGCACCAAGGGGCGCAGCTCGGGCGGAATGACCGGCAGCACATCCAGGATCATCCACTCGGGCTTAGATGTGGAATCGATGAAGGCTTCAAACAGCTTCAGACGCTTGACCAACTTCTTGCGCTTGGCTTCTGAGTTGGTGTTGCGCATATCGGCGCGTAGCGTGTCTCGCTCGTGCTCCAGGTCGATTTCCATCAGCATGCGCTTGATGGCTTCGGCACCAATCATGGCCTCGAAAGCATCTTCGCCGTACTCTTCTTGCGCGGCGATGTACTGGTCTTCGGTCAGGGTCTGCTTGTACTTCAGCGAGGTCAAGCCGGGCTCAACGACGATGAAGTTTTCAAAATACAGCACGCGCTCCAGTTCTTTGAGCGTGATGTCCAGCATCAGACCGATGCGAGACGGCAGCGACTTCAAGAACCAAATGTGCGCAACAGGAGCTGCCAGGTCGATATGACCCATGCGCTCGCGGCGGACCTTGGACAGGGTGACTTCCACGCCACATTTTTCGCAGACGACGCCGCGGAATTTCATGCGCTTATACTTACCGCACAAGCACTCATAGTCCTTCACGGGGCCAAAGATGCGCGCACAGAACAGGCCGTCGCGCTCGGGCTTGAAGGTCCGGTAGTTGATGGTCTCAGGCTTCTTGATTTCGCCGAAAGACCAAGAGCGGATGCGCTCAGGGCTGGCGATGGTCACCCGCAGAGCGTCAAAGCTCTGTAGTTCGGGCTCCTGGCCGAAGATTTTGGACATCTGGTTCATAAGGTGTCTCCTTTTGGGGACGGCGCGGCGGCCGGACGGGCCTGGCAGCTACGCTAAATATGGGCGAGCGTCCCGGTGGCTCCGACCCGCTGGGGATCGGAGTACCGGGCTTGGCGGCGACTTAGGTGCGTTCCTGGACCAAATCGACGTTCAGACACAGAGCGCGAAGCTCTTTGGTCAGAACGTTGAAGGATTCGGGAATGCCCGCTTCGAAGTTGTCGTCACCGCGAACAATGGCTTCGTAGACCTTGGTACGGCCCGCCACGTCGTCTGACTTGACCGTCAGCATTTCCTGCAAGGTGTAGGCGGCGCCGTAGGCTTCCAGGGCCCAGACCTCCATCTCACCAAAGCGCTGACCGCCGAACTGCGCCTTACCGCCCAAGGGCTGCTGAGTGACCAGCGAGTAAGGGCCGATCGAACGCGCGTGCAGCTTGTCGTCAACCAGGTGGTGCAGCTTCAAGAGGTACTTGTAGCCCACCGTTACCGGGCGATCGAACTGCTCACCGGTGCGACCGTCGAACAGATCCACCTGACCCGAACCACGCAGGCCCGCTTTTTCCAACAGTTCCTCGATCTCAGACTCGCGCGCACCGTCGAATACCGGCGACGCCATGGGCACGCCGTTGGTCAGGTTGCCCGACAGCTCCAGCACTTCGGCGTCGCTCATGTCGGCGATGCTCTCGGCGAAGATCTCATCACCGTATGCGGTCTTCAGGCGGTCCTTGACCTCCGCCAGGTCGCTGACCTGCTTGTGCTGATAGGCTTCGATCGCTTGACGGATCGATACGCCCAGACCGCGCGCGGCCCAGCCCAAGTGGGTCTCCAAAATCTGACCCACGTTCATGCGCGATGGCACGCCCAACGGGTTCAGAACGATATCGACGGCGGTGCCATCTTCCAAGAAGGGCATGTCCTCGATCGGGTTGATGCGCGAGACCACACCTTTGTTGCCGTGACGACCAGCCATCTTATCGCCGGGTTGCAGCTTGCGCTTAATGGCGATGTAGACCTTGACCATCTTCATGACGCCAGGGGGCAGCTCGTCGCCGCGCTGGATCTTGTCGGCCTTGTCCTCGAAGCGCTTGTTGATCTCGTCGATCTCGAAGTCAACTTCTTGCTTGGCCTTTTCGATCGCCGCCATGGTCTCGTCGTCCTCGACGGAGAACAGACGCCAGTTGCCTTGCGGGATTTCTTCCAGCATGGCTTCGTCGATCACCTCAGCGCTTGAAGAGCGCGCCGGGCCATCGACAATTTTCTGACCCAACAGCAATTCGCGCAGACGGAAATAGAAGGAGCTTTCGATAATCGCGCGCTCGTCGTCGCGGTCTTTGGCCAAGCTTTCGATTTCAGCGCGTTCGATCGCCAGAGCGCGTTCGTCTTTGTCGATGCCGCGGCGCGAGAAGACGCGCACGTCAACCACACAACCCGATGATCCTGGCGGCAGGCGCAGCGATGAATCACGAACGTCTGAAGCCTTCTCACCGAAGATAGCACGCAGCAGCTTTTCTTCTGGCGTCATGGGGCTCTCGCCCTTGGGCGTCACCTTACCAACCAGAATGTCACCGGCTTTGACTTCCGCGCCGACATAAACAATGCCCGCTTCGTCCAAATTGCGCAGGGCATCTTCACCGACGTTGGGAATATCACGCGTGATTTCTTCAGGGCCCAACTTGGTATCGCGAGCCATGACTTCATAATCGTCGATGTGGATCGAAGTGTAGACGTCATCACGCACAATGCGTTCAGAGATCAGGATCGAGTCCTCGTAGTTGTAGCCCTGCCACGGCATGAAGGCCACCAACACGTTCTTGCCAAGCGCCAGCTCGCCCAAGTTGGTCGACGGACCGTCGGCGATGATATCGCCCGCAGAAATGCGGTCGCCGGTCTTAACCAAGGGCTTTTGGATGATACAGGTCGATTGGTTCGAACGCTGGAACTTGGACAGCTTATAGATGTCCACGCCTTCTTCGCGGCCCGTCTCGTCATTGATGACGCGGATCACGATACGCCGCGCGTCTACTTGGTCCACCGAACCCGAGCGCTTGGCAACCACGGCTGCGCCGGAATCGCGGGCAACGGTACGCTCCATGCCGGTACCGACGAAGGGGGCTTCTGACACCACCAACGGCACGGCCTGACGCATCATGTTCGAGCCCATCAGAGCGCGGTTCGCATCGTCATTTTCCAAGAAAGGAATCAGCGAGGCCGCAACCGAAACGATCTGCTTGGGCGATACGTCGATGTAGTCCACTTCACCCGGACCCACCAACAGCGATTCACCATCGCGGCGAACCGAGACCAGCTCACCCGACAGCTTGCGCTCAGCATCGGTGGTGGCGTTGGCTTGCGCTACGGTGTAGTGCGCTTCTTCGATGGCCGACAGGTAGGTCACTTCGTCGGACAGCTTGCCGCCCTCTTCAACCTTGCGATAAGGGCTCTCGATAAAGCCGTACTGGTTGACCCGCGCATAAGTGGCCAAAGAGTTGATCAAACCAATGTTCGGGCCTTCCGGCGTTTCAATTGGGCAGATGCGGCCATAGTGGGTCGGGTGCACGTCACGCACCTCAAAGCCCGCACGCTCACGGGTCAAACCACCCGGGCCCAGGGCCGACAGGCGGCGCTTGTGGGTAATCTCTGACAGCGGGTTGGTCTGGTCCATGAACTGCGAGAGCTGCGAAGAACCGAAGAATTCACGAACCGCCGCAGCCGCTGGCTTGGCGTTGATCACGTCCTGAGGCATAACCGTGTCGATTTCGACCGACGACATGCGCTCGCGGATCGCGCGCTCCATGCGCAGCAGGCCAACGCGGTACTGGTTTTCCATCAATTCACCGACCGAGCGAACACGGCGGTTGCCCAAGTTGTCGATGTCATCGGGGCCCGCGCTGGAGTCCTTCATGGTGTGCAAGGTGCGCACGATGGCAATCAGGTCTTCACGACGCAGAACGCGCAGCGTGTCTTCGCCTTCCAGGCCCAAGCGTGCGTTCATCTTAACGCGGCCAACCGCGGACAAGTCGTAACGCTCTTGGTTGAAGAACAGCGATTCGAACAGGTCTTCTGCGGTCTCCAAGGTGGGCGGCTCGCCCGGGCGCATGATGCGGTAGATATCCAACAGAGCGTCTTCACGGGTGGCGTTCTTATCGACCGCCAGCGTGTTGCGCAGGTGGGCGCCGACCTGGTTGTGGTCAATGGCCAGAATATCTAGCTCGTCCTGGCCGGTCTCACCCAGGTAGTCCAGCAGGTCTTGGGTGATCTCGTCACCCGCTTCGGCCACGACCGCGCCGCTGTCCTCGATGTAATCGGTCGCCAGGTAGCGGCCAATCAGATCATCTTCGGGCACCAGATAGGCCTTCATGCCGTCGTCCAGCAACTTGCGTGCTTTACGCGGTGACAGCTTGGTACCCGCTTCAGCGACTACTTCGCCGGTGTCGGCGTCTTGCAGGTCGCGCTCCAGCTTGACGCCTTTCAGCGCCTCGGGATCGAAGTCCAGCGTCCAGCCGCGGCCTTGGGCGTCCTTTTTGTAGACAACCGAGGTATAGACGATCTTCAGGATTTCTTCGCGCGACATGCCTTGGATATCGCGGCGCGCAATTGTGCCACCTTCCGCGGTGGCTTCGGCGCGCTTGGCAGCCGTATAGTCGCTGTCCAAGGCCATCAACAGCGTGGTAGCGGGCAGCTTACGGCGGCGGTCGATCCGCACATTCATGATGTCTTTGGCGTCGAACTCGAAATCCAGCCACGAGCCACGGTAGGGAATGACGCGCGATGAATAGAGGTATTTGCCAGAAGAGTGGGTCTTGCCGCGGTCGTGGTCAAAGATCACGCCGGGTGAACGGTGCATCTGGGAGACGATTACGCGCTCGGTGCCGTTGACAACGAAGGTACCGTGGCGGGTCATGAGCGGCATGTCGCCCATGTAGACGTCTTGTTCTTTGATATCGCGGATTGATCGCGCGTCGGTGTCTTCGTCGATCTCCCAGACCACCAAGCGCAGCGTTACCTTCAAAGGCGCTGCGAAGGTGATGCCACGCGACATACACTCTTCAACGTCGTACTTGGGCTCTTCCAGCTCATAGGAGACGAACTGCAATTCGGCGCGGTTCGAAAAGTCCTTAATCGGGAAGACCGAATGGAAAACTTCCAACAAGCCCGCCATATCGCGCTCGTCGTGGCGCAGATTGGCTTGCAAGAAACGCTCATAAGAGCGGCGCTGAACCTCGATCAAGTTCGGCATCTCGATGACCTCGGGGATGCGGCCAAACGAGCGGCGGATGCGCTTGCGTTCAGTAAAGGACTTGCCCATGGACCTACCATTTATTTGGGAGCCTCGATGGCGGGCAATCAGGGGGTCGGTTCGGGCTATCGTCGGTCTGGTATGCGACCGAGACAAACGCCAACAGCGCAGTCGACCAAGCGCCGAAAATCGGGGGTCGCTGCGCACTCCGACAAGCTAACTGCTTACCAAGAAACTCGTGTTGTCAAAGAAATCACCAAAGTGATTGGCAGCGCAAAGCCAGCGCTACACGAAAATAGAAGAGAGGGGAGTTGCGGCGACACCATCCATTCGTGTCGGGCCGCCTTGTATAGGGGCTGGATAGAGACTTGACAAGCCCTAAGCACTCGAACAGCGGCAACACCGGCCATAAGGCGCTAAAAAAGGGGTCTGCGGCAAAGTGCTGCAACCCCTGGTGGAACGATTTTTTGGCTCTTTCGCGGCTGACTAGTACGACTCGCAGATAAAATCGATATTGCAATAAGCCCCTTGCGAGCAAATCTCGTTGGGTTCGCCGCATGATTCGCCAACACCTTTAACGAATTTGATGGTGTCGCTGCTCTCACAAAGCTGTTGATCGTTGCAAAAGCTGCCTTGCGCGCATTCATCATTCGGGCCGCCGCAGAACTGGCCGATGCCGCGGATAATTTTTAGGACGCTAGCCTCGCAGCGTTTTTGCGCGTTGCAGAAGCTACCAAAGGCGCACTCGTCGGTGGGGCGCCCGCAATAATCGCCGATACCGCGCAGAACTCGGATCGTTTGCTGCGCGCAAATTTGTTGGTCGTTGCAGTAGGTTCCTGGCTCACAGATTTCGTTGGAGCTACGACAACTCTCGCCCAAGCGCTTGACCAAACGGGCCCCTGCCCGCTCACAGACACGGTATTCGTTACAAAAACTGCCGGTCTGGCATTGGTCTTGGCCGCCGCCACAGGACTCACCGATGCCGCGAATGTTGCCGCCACTGGCGCGGCGCTGACAGACGCGTTGGGCGTTACAAAAGGCCCCGTCTTGGCAGATATCGTTGGGGCCGCCGCAATATTGGCCAATGCCGCGAATGGTCTGCACCGACTTGGGCTGACAGATTTTATATTCGTTGCAGAAGGCCGTTGGCGTGCATTCGTCGTAAGGCCCCGCGCAAGAATCGCCGATACCCTTGATGAATTTCAGCCCTTGCGATTGCGCGGGCGTGAAGGTGCCCAAAGCCAAGAGACTGGACAACAGCAACATAGCAACCAAGACGCGATCGAACGCCCGCATGATCTCTTTCCTTTTGCACGGACCTGATTTCAGAATAGGCCAGTGGGACAGACAAGCGAAATTTTGTGATTTACACTTTAGCAAACTGTTCAAACACAGCCAAGTTTTCTGCCAATTTGGCCCGCAGCATCAGGGCACAAAAAAAACGGCCGGCCCCAATCGGGACCAGCCGTTTGATGCGGTCGAACCGCGCGATGTCGCCGCCGCCAAGCGGCGCTCAACTAAGCCGAGGCTTACTTGATTTCGACGGTCGCGCCAGCTTCTTCCAGCTTCTTCTTCAGCTCTTCAGCTTCGTCCTTAGACGCGCCTTCTTTAACCGGCTTCGGAGCTTCTTCTACCAGTGCCTTGGCTTCTTTCAGGCCCAGGCCAGTGATAGCGCGAACTTCCTTGATCACGTTGATCTTCTTGTCGCCAGCAGAGGCCAAGATCACGTCGAACTCGGTCTTTTCTTCAGCAGCAGCGCCAGCGTCTGCACCAGGTGCAGCAGCCATCATCATCATGCCGCCACCAGAGGCAGCTTCAACGCCCCACTCGTCTTCCAGGCGCTTTGCCAGGTCCGCGGCTTGCTTAACGGTCAGGGCCGACAGCTTTTCTACTAGTTCATCAAACAGTGCATCATCAGACATGTGTCTTCTCCAGGTTTTGCTTCCACCAGGGCCGTTTGCACCCCAGGGAAATGTCGAAAAAATAAGGGTAAGGTTGATCTAAGATCAGGCGTTTTCTGCCAGCTTGTCTTCGTACGCCTTGATGACGCCGACGACCTTCTGAGCAGGGGCCTTGAGAACACCAGCCATCTTGGACGCAGGGGCTTTGAGCAGACCGGCCAGAGTGGCGCGGATCTCGTCCAGAGTAGGCATTTTTGACAGGATGTTAACAACACCGTCAGCATCGAACAGTTCGCCTTCCATGGCGCCTGCTACGATTTCCAGGTTGTCGCTGCCCTTGCAGTAATCGACCATAATTTTCGCCGCTGACGAGGGGTCAGAGGAGAAAGCCAGTGTCGTTGGGCCTTCCAGAACGGGGCTGAGAGGCTCAAAGGGTGTTCCTTCGATCGCGATGCGCACGAGGCGGTTTTTCGCCACGCGGAAGGAACAATCCTTCTCGCGAATCTTGCCACGCAGGTCTTGGGTCTTAGCAACGGTCATGCCTTTTTGACGGGCAACGACCACCGATGTAGACGCCTCAAACTGCGCGCGAAGTTCTTTAACCAACGCTTCCTTTTCTGCGCGATCCATTCGGATCTCCTTTCAAAAAGGTAGGGTTAGAGGAAGCAGCTCTAGCCTTGGGCCGTTCAAGACGCTCGCAAGCAAGCCCCTTGACCAACTTGAGGTCAAAGCCACACCGCACAACACTGTCCAAAGGAAGCAAAGTTGGCGCCTGGGTCCGCGCTGACAAGCAGCGGTCTGACACAAACGACAAACTCAATCGCGTTCCGTCTAGAAAGGGAATTTACAGCGCGCCTTTGGCTCAAAAAGCCGCCGGACCACCGACCCAATCGTCTTGGACAGTTCGCTTTACGAGGACAGGCCGAAGCCCGTCCCAACAAAGAGAGCGGCTAGATAGGCCAAGCGGCACGCCAGAGTCAAGGTCAAAGTCCGTGACCGCGAACCGAGTTGTCTTGATTTTGTCACGCGCTTGGGCGTAAGCCTTTGCGATGCAGACCTACACCAGTCCCCAAGCCGCCGTCGAGGCCTTGATCGACCTCTACGCGCAAGAGACCCAACGCCTGCGCCAGGCCTTTGACGCCTTCGTGGCGGGCAACGAGCCCGATCAGCCGGTGCACGCCTATTACCCCGCAATTCGGGTCGCCATCACCGAAGCGCTCAACGACCACGATGGGCGCTCCTTCGGCTTTTGCGATACCAGCGGCGATTTTGCCACCACCATCACCCGCCCCGATCTTTTCGCCGGCTACTTGCTGCGTCAGCTCAAGGAGTTGCGCCGCAATCACGGCTGTGATTTTGAGGTGGGACTCAGCGATCTAGCCATCCCCATCCACTTTGCTTTTTCTGAAGGCATTTATGTCGAAGGGGCCTTTAGCGCCGACAAGCTCAAGAGCTTTAGCCGCCTGTTCGATGCGCCCGATCTGGCCACTATGGACGACCAGCTGGTCAACGGTGACATTGATTTTATCGGCTCGACGCTGCGCCCGCTGGCTTTGTTCAACGCCCCGCGCATGGACTATTCGCTGCACCGCCTGCGCCACTATACCGGCACCGGCGCCGAGCACTTCCAAAGCTTCGTGCTGTTCACCAACTACCAATTCTACGTCGACGGCTTTTGCGAGCTAGCGCGCGCAGAAGTGGCCAATCCCAACAGCGTCTATGAAGCCTTCGAGGGTCCGCCAGAAGGCGCGACCCCGCAGATGCCCGCCTATCACCTCAAGGCCCGCGACGGCAACGGCATTACCTTGGTCAATATCGGGGTGGGGCCGTCGAACGCCAAGACCATGACCGACCACATCGCGGTGTTGAGGCCCTCGGCCTGGATCATGCTGGGCCATTGCGCGGGCCTGCGCCTGACCCAGCGGCTGGGCGATTTCGTGCTGGCGCACGGCTATGTGCGCGATGATCACGTGTTGGACGCCGATCTGCCGCTGTGGGTGCCGGTCCCGGCTCTGGCCGAAGTGCAGCAATCGCTAGAGCAGGCCGTCGCCGAGGTCTCGGGCCTAGAAGAAGACGCGCTGAAAAGGGTCATGCGCACCGGCACCGTGGCCTCGATCGACAACCGCAATTGGGAGCTGCGCGATCAGGCCGAGCCCGTGCAGCGCTTTTCCCAGTCGCGCGCCATCGGTCTGGACATGGAAAGCGCCACCATCGCCGCCAACGGCTTTCGCTTTCGCGTGCCCTATGGGACGCTGCTGATTGTCTCGGACCGGCCCCTGCACGGCGAATTGAAATTGCCCGGCATGGCCAGCGAATTTTATCGCACCCAGGTCGCCCAGCACCTGCAAATCGGGGTGCGCGCCATGGAGCTGTTGCGTGATATGCCAGAAAACCGCCTGCATTCTCGCAAGCTGCGCAGCTTTAACGAGGTGCCGTTTCGATAGGCGGTGGCGCGCTGCTCTGCGGTCCGGCCGCGCTGCTCCGCTGTGCTTCGATTTGGTTTTCAAGTTCCTGTGGTCTTGGTTGACGGTCAGTGAAGCGCCGCGTCCCTATGGTTTGTCTTGCGGGTGGGTAGCTTTCAGCTGGCGCGGCGGTTGCTGCTGGGCCGCGTTCGCTATTGTGCCGGCGGTGATTTTGCTGGCGGTGACTTTGCTGGCGGATTGGCCGCCACCCGAAATCCCGCCTTCGTTAAAAAAAACAAGGCGCGGGATTTTGGGCCGCGCCCGCCAGGCCCGGAAGGGCGGGCGCGCGTCACTACGTTCCAAGCTCTCAGCTCCGCCCTCCTGGCTGGGCGCTAGTTTCAGCCCTAAGCGCAGCAAAAATACTTGGGCCTCCTGGACCCCAAGGAAATACCGTCTCGACATCAGTTATCGCTGACCTGAACTGGTCTTCCGCGACCTCTGCACCGGCAAAATCCGCGCCTTCCAACCATGCGTTGCTAAAGTCAGATCCACTGCACTTTGAGTTCCTAAAATTAGAACCTCGAAAATTGCCGCTCGACAAGTTCGCCATAAAAAAACTCGAGTTTTCAAAGTCTTTGCCCGACATTTGAATGTTGCTCATATAGGAGCCTTCAAAATCGCAGTGTGTGAAATTTAGTGCGTCTGACGGCACACCACATCTGACCAAATACAAACCTTTGCAGTTTACAACTCTTGCGGTTTCAGGCTTCTTACGCCGCCCAATAACACCCAAGAACGCACAAATATCACTATCTGTCACAACCGTGAATCCAGAGTCCGAAGGACTGATATTATTGCTATTGATAATTTCTCTTGATCTATTGCGCGCAAAACCGCTCAAGGTTTCGATAATCGACCAATAGAGATTGAAATCCGTATCCTGGACGTCGCGCATAACCTTCTCAAGCGTATAGATGGCGCCGATGCGCACCGCCATATGCGCGTGGCCCAGTTGTTCATAGGCCTTTGCTAGGTCGGTCGAAATCTGGGTCTTGAGCGCGACCTCGGCCTGCATGCGCGCGGTCTCTGCTTGCGTGTTGGCAATTTCGGCTTGCATTTGAGACGTGCTCGACTCAATTGATGCGTTGATGTTGCGCCAAGCCCACATCAACGTAATCGCGGCACCACCCCAAAAGGTAAACACCACCGTGATAATACTTGTTGCATTTGTATGCGACATGTCAGTTTTCGGCGTTGGCTCACTTAACGCTGCGCCGATGGGGACGTGCATTTTTGCAAACCAATGCGGAAGCAGAAAATCGAAGAACAACTCTGTAAAGAGCCAGGCAACAACCCCAAATATTATCAATCCAAGTAGGAACGCGACTAAATAGTCATCCTGGTTCAATCTTTGAGTTTGCCCTGGCTCACCTGTCATCGCGCCCGCCCTCATAATCTGCTATGCGAGCGAAAACCCTAGATCGGACGGGCAGTGCGGGCAAGGCAGACTGCAAAATGCCTCAAGGGCGGTGGATCACCCCGCCCTGCCTTAGCGAGTAAAGCGCGGCAGTGCGCCGGTCATGATATAGCCCAGCATGGCCACCACTTGGTCGGGCGAACGGCAGACGGCATTGGCGGCCTCGTCCACTTCCTTCAGCGCGTGAGCATGCTCGTCGGCGTGCATAATAATCAGCGGCTTGCCCAGCGCGGCTGCATAGCCCGCATCAAAGGCCGCGTTCCACTGCTTATATTTATCGCCAAAACGCACCACCACCAGGTCGGCTTCCTCGATCAAAACGCGGGTGCGGATGGCGTTGAGCCCCGCGCCTTTGCGATCGTGCCAGAACTTATTTTCCTCCATGCCCAAGATCGTGACACCGCAGTCATCGGAGGCCGCATGATCGGTCACCGGAGCGGTCAGGCGCACGTTCAGACCGGCCTCAGCTACGCCCTGGGCGATGTCTTGGCGCCAGTCGATGTGGATCTCGCCTGACAGGTAGACGGTGAAACCGGCAGGGTTCATAGCGTTTAGGGTTTGGGCATTGTCTGGCATGCTGGGCTCCTATGGCAGGCAGAAGGGTCGGGGTCTGTTGCTGTTATCGCGATTGGCGCTGTGACTTTCCAGCCCCCGGCGGTAATTTTCCGTCCTGCAAGACGCCGCGGCCTGCCTCTGGTTGCCCGTCAAAGGCTCATGAGGCACAAAAAAGGGGGCCCGCCAGTTGGCAAGACCCCCATTTATGATGCTAGGCAAGGCCCAAAAGGCCCGCGACAAGAAAGCCCGCTTAGGCACCCATATTAGGCACCCATAGCAATTTGCAGGTTCTCGTCGATCTTGTCCAAGAACTGACGAGTGGTCATCCAGCCCTGCTCAGGCGAGACCAACAGCGCCAAGTCTTTAGTCATAAAGCCGCTCTCGACGGTCTGGATACAGACCTTTTCCAGCGTCTTGGCAAAGCGAGAGACTTCAGGCGTGCCATCGAACTGGCCGCGATAGTCCAGACCGCGCGTCCAAGCAAAGATCGAAGCGATGGGGTTGGTCGAAGTCTCTTTGCCCTGCTGGTGCAAACGGTAGTGACGGGTCACGGTGCCGTGGGCCGCCTCGGCCTCAACGGTCTGACCGTCGGGGGTCATCAGCACGGAGGTCATGAGGCCCAGCGAGCCGAAGCCCTGCGCCACGGTATCCGACTGCACGTCGCCGTCGTAGTTCTTACAGGCCCAAACGAAGCCACCGGACCACTTCAGCGCTGCCGCCACCATGTCGTCGATCAGGCGGTGTTCGTAGGAGATGCCCTTGGCGTCGAATTGCTCTTTAAACTCGGTCTCAAAAACTTCTTGGAAGATGTCCTTAAAGCGTCCGTCATAGGCCTTCATGATGGTGTTCTTGGTAGACAGATACACCGGCCAGCCCAGGTTCAGGCCATAGTTCAAGGACGCGCGCGCAAAGCCGCGGATGGATTCATCCAGGTTGTACATGGCAACCGTGATACCGCTGTCGGGGAAATCGAAGACCTCACGCTCGATGCTGTCAGACCCATCGGCCGCTTCCCACTTCATGGTCAGCTTGCCCGCACCCGGCACCAAGAAATCGGTGGCGCGATACTGGTCGCCGAAAGCGTGGCGGCCGATAACGATGGGCTTGGTCCAGCCCGGCACCAGGCGCGGCACGTTGTTCATAATGATCGGCTGGCGGAAAACGGTACCGCCCAGGATGTTACGGATGGTGCCGTTGGGCGACTTCCACATTTGCTTCAGGCCGAATTCTTCGACCCGCGCTTCATCGGGGGTAATGGTCGCGCACTTGACGCCGACGCGGTACTTCTTGATGGCGTTGGCGGCGTCGATGGTGATTTGGTCATCGGTCTCGTCGCGTTTTTCCACCGACAGGTCATAGTACTTCAGGTCGATGTCCAAATAGGGAAGGATCAGACGCTCCTTGATGAATTCCCAAATGATGCGGGTCATTTCATCGCCGTCGAGCTCGACGACCGGGTTTTGCACCTTGATCTTGGACATAGGCTGGATTCTCTTTCTCGTTTCAGTTGGGGCTCGCTTTGCCGCGCGACAGGCGCGCAGATGTCATCGCCAGGCCGCTGCGTGGGCGCCGGGGTAGCCAGGCGCGACATTAAGCGCAGCAGCGCCGCCACGCAAGGACGGAAGCGCCCGGCCTCTATGACATGTCGCCCCATGTAAAAACCGCTTTTGACCGCTTTTCTGCAAGCTAGCCGCACTCTATCTGCCCTTAAAACCGGCCGCTGGCCCGGCCCCGTGGTTCGTCCTCAAGCAGCGACCAGCCGCGCCCGTCGAGCGCTAGAGTTCGGCCGCGCCCAGCGAGCCGGCTAAGCGCGCGCGGCGGCCTCTAGGGAAGCTTTTTGCGCGGCCAAGGCCGTCTCCAAGCGCTCCAAAATGGCGTTCGGCGTCGCGGCAAGATGATAGAGATCTTCAAAGCGATTGTGCAGATAGTTTTGCTGCTCGAAATGGTCGAATAGGGCAATCAGCGGCTGCCAAAATCCAGAAAAATCAGCAAAAACAATCGGCTTATCGAGCTGGCCGAGCTGTTTGAGCGTCACCACTTCCATCACCTCCTCCAGGGTGCCGAAACCACCGGGCAAGATGACGAAGGCATCGGCACGCTCCATCATGATGTTTTTGCGTTGGTGCATGGTCTCGACCACGATGAGTTCGCTCAGCTCGCGGTTGGCGGCTTCCATGTCGAGCAAGAAGCGAGTAATGACCCCTGTCACCGCCGAGCCTGCTTCTTGGGCGGCCAGGCTAGACGCACCCATCAGGCCCACCTTGCCGCCGCCAAACACCAGGTCGCCACCGGCCTGCCCGATGCCTTTGCCAACCTCGGCAGCCAGGGCATGGTGATCGGCGGCCACATGCTGTGAGGCCCCGCCATAGACGCAGATGGTATAGCCCAAAAGCCCGCCCGTTCGCGCTTCAGACGTGGCGGTGCGCGCGGGTGTCACCGGTGATTGTTTTGACATCTTTTGTCATTACTCTTAGCTAGGTGCGAATGCGATATCCCTGCCCAAAAATCATGGGAGCGGCATCGCGAATAAGGATGAATTCTAGTCGTTAAGCGGCGGGCCGCCAGACCTGGAAACGCAAGATCGCTCACATCTACGCGTATGGGCTCTCAATCAAGAGCTTTTTGTCAGGCCAGGGAAACAAAACATAGGCGCTCTAGCTTACAAAATGCAGGTTGGAAAGCAAAGATGCCGGGCAAAATTGCGATATTGATCTTGTTCTTGCTGGCCGCAGCGGGCGGCGGCACCTGGTGGCTGTTGAGCCAAGACCCTGGCGCAGACCCAGAGCGCGCGCCCTCCGTTGCGGCTTTGGAGCAAGACGCGCCAGCCGAGCCAACGAAAGAACTAGACCCAGAACCAGAGCAAACGCCAGAACCAACCACCAACGAAGAACCGGTTTTGCAAGCACCGACGCCCGAGGCCGAGAACGCAGCAGATGAGGATCAGGCTAAGGGCACTGCGGCTGGAGATACGAAACTAGAAGCAGCGGTTGAACCAGCCGAGGACCCGGTGCCTGCGCCAGCGGCGGATGAAGCGCCCGCTGAAACCACGATCGAAGAAGCAGGAAGCGACGACGCCACCGCTCAAGACGCCAGCGATGAAGAGACAGCGCAAGAAGAAAACCCAACAGACGAGCCCCCTGTTGTCGAGGCTGAGGCCTCTGCGCCGAGCAAAGCGGCCACCGCTAGCGAAACGGAAGCAGAAACTGCGAGTGAAACTAAAGCTGAAACGGTGGCTGAAGAAGGGCCGTCAGCCGACATGTCAGAAACCGACGTCGCAATGAACGATGCCGCGATGACCGATGCCGCGATGACCGATGCCGCGATGACCGATGGTGAGGCGACCACCGCCGAACTGCCCAAAGCAACGCAAGCGGTTGACACAAATGCCAGCGCCGACCCGCTCGCCGATGACGTGGTTGTTGAAACACCCGCAGCAGACGCAATGACCGAAGGCGCTGTGGGCGAAGACACGCCCGCACCCGCCACTCCTGCCCCGAAAGAAACCCCGAAAGAAACCCCGCAAGAACCCCAGCAAGCAGCTAGCGCTGAGCCGGCGACCGCGCCCACTAGCCTCGTAAAAACCGCTAGCCAGACGAGCAACCAGGCCGCCAATGAGGACACCGGCCAAGCCGAAACTAAGGCCACGCCAGAGGTGGATGTCGCGCTGAACGAGAGCTCCGCCGTTGAGTCTTCTGGCGTCGAAGCTCCCGAAGCCGAGGTCCCCGAAGCTGAGACCCCCGCCGCAACGATCGACGATGAAACCCCGGCCCCCCAACAAGCCGACAAGCAACAGGCCGATGTCCAACAGGCGGTGCCAAATACAGACCTGAATACCTTGGAGGGCCTCGGCAATCTGCTCGATTCCTTCCAGATCAGCGCGCAAGATACCCAAACCGCATTTGGCGATGCCAGCCTTCCGTCTCAATCTGGCGACGCGGAGTCGAATTCGGCCTCAAATGCAGCCGCCTCAAACGCTGGCGCTGCGGCCACGCTCGACAAGACCGAGCTGGCGAAAGCCGACACCACGACGCCAACTCTGCCCAAGTCTGAAGGAAGTTTCGACATCATCCGCTTGGATGGCAGCGGCAAAGCCGTGTTGGCGGGCTCCAGCAATCGCCGCGCGACCAGCTTGCTGCTGAACGGGGCGGTGGTGGAAGACCTAAAGGTCTCCGCTTCGGGGCAATGGAGCTATATCACCGACGAGCCCTTGCCGCATGGCTCTGTGACCTTCGCGTTGGCCGCGCGCAATCCGGCGACCGGCGACTTCGAACAACCCTACATGGCCGTCGCGGCCCTGTTCGTTGAAGCGCCGCAAGCCCCCGCGGACCCGCAACCGGCGGTGCCCGCCGAGCCAACCCAACTCGCAACCGCCGAGCCGGAACCCGAGCCCGCAGCTGCGCCGCCAAAAGCGCAGAGCGCGAAAGCAACAAGCCAGGAAACGGAAACGCCGACGAGCGAAACACCAGTCACCGAAACACCAGTCACCGAAACACCAGCGGCCGCGGTCGCACAAGACGCCGAGGCTGAAACGCCGACCCCGACAGCTGGTGCCGCAACCAGCACGAAACTCAGCCAGGAAGACGCCGCAGCGGTGCAAGCAACCGCGGAGCAGCTGGTCGCCAAGGCCGACGATCAACACGCAGCGCCCACCGGCCAGGACGCCAGCGGTAAGAGCCAGACCAACGGCAATCGGGTCAAACTGCTAGCCGTTTCGCAGAGCGCCGGAGACACGCGCTTCCGTTTGCACAGCGCGCAATTTGCCGGAAACAATCGGGACGGACAGCTGGCTTTGGAGCGGTTGGATTACGATTCTTTCGGAAACTTGGTGTTCAATGGATTGGCGCAGCCCGCGCACCGCATCAACGTCTACCTGAACAACGAACTGATCGGCCAACCCAGTGTGCGCCGTGACCAGCGCTGGCATTTTGCGCCCAAGAACTTCCAATGCCCGCCCGGCGGCCACACCATCCGTACCGACATGGTGGATGCCGATGGCCAAGTCATCGCACGCCTAGAGCTGCCATTCGTGCGCGAGGAGACCTCTTGGGATACGCTGGGCAAAGTGGATATGACCATCAAGCGCAACGACAACCTTTGGCGCATTGCCTCGCGCGCTTTTGGCAAAGGTGCCAAGTACACGCTGATCTATGAAAACAATAACGATCAAATTTCAGACCCAAATCTAATCTACCCTGGTCAGGTGTTTGAAATTCGCCGCGAAGACTGATGGTGTCGCTTGGGCCTTGGGTTTTTGCGCAACAAAGACTAGCCTTAAGACCCTCGCAAGCCGCGCTCTAACCTTTCCACGGCGAACTAAGGCGCGGGCAACTGGCGGCCATCGCGGCTGCACTAGCGCCAACAACAAGCGCGAACAAACCGCAGAGGAGTGCTGAAACCATGGCCAAACTTGCCGGAACGACAAGTAGCAGCGGTCTTGGCCGGGCCGCACGCCCGCTCAGCAAAATCCTTTTCTTTGCGCTGGTAGCGGCGCTGTCACCCATGGCACCTGCGGCGAATGCACAGGCTTCGGGCTCGATCGCTCCTATCTGCCAGCCCATCGTCGCCGACAGCGACCGCGTGGCGCTGCAATTCATGACGATCGACGCCGACGCGCTGGACCTGCGCCTGCAAGATAACGACCCGGAGATATCGTGCGCGCTGCAATTCATGCTGTCAGAGCGCGGCTATAACCTGAGCGTGGACGGCGACTTTGGCCCCGCCTCGCGACGCGCACTGGCAAATTTCCGGGCCGTGCAATGCAACGATCCAGACCCAAACGAAACGCTGGATCGCGACACAATTTCCTGCCTCATTGAGGATAGCAAGCCGCTGGGCATAAAACCCCTGCCCTTGACGCTTACAGCGCCCCCCGCCGGGCAGCAAAACCAGCCAACAAATCCGCTAGCCACCCCCGCGCCATCAGGCGACGGCGGTCTGCCCGATCCCCTGCAGACGCCGCGACCCAGCACCAAGCCGGCCCTAGAGGCGCCTGGCGCGGATACGCCAAGCGCCCCCGCCGCCAGCACCGGCCACTTGCAACGCGCCTCGCAAATCACCGGCCAGCCCTGCCGCGATCCGGCCAGTTCCAGCGATCGCGATATTCGGGGCAACCTGGCGACCTTTGCCGGGGCGCCCCTGTGCTATTCGGTGGTGAGCGTTGAGGAAGCGGGCCGTCGTTGGCTGGTGCAAGTCATAGAAAATTATGAACGTATTGCTGGACCGGGCTGGTTGGCGCCGCACGATAATGAGGACGCCGCCCAGAATGGTGGCCTCTGGGCTGTGCGTCAGTTCGGTGGCTTCCTCATCACCTTTGAGACCAATGATCGGCGTATCTTTCAAGGCCAAGACGCCAACCGTATTTTTGCCACCGATACCCGCACGGCGGCGGCTTGCACCCAGCTTAGAGCTCCGCATCCCAAGTTGACCCGGCTCATCGACAGCTATTTTCGCATGGCGCCACGTCCCTATCTGTCCTTGCATTCCAACGACAACGGTTTTTCTGGCAATGGCGGGCGCGGAACTATCTCGGTGTTGCGCCATTCCCGCGTATTGCAGGGCCACCCGGCCAAACGCGGCAGCCAGTTGGCCGATGACGAAGACAACCTAATGATGACCGCAGGCACCCAGCGCTTTGACGACAACGGCAAGGCCCTGCACTTCACCAGCGCCATGCACCGCCAAGGCGTGCATGTCATCTACGAAGAAATCAGCCTAGCCAAGAACGATTGCTCGTTTTCCAATTTCGTCAAGCTGACCTATCCGCAGGCGGATTACTACACAGTTGAAGTCGAGCACGGCCAAGATCGGCGCATGCGCGAGCTGATCACCGCTCTGCTGGGCTACTTGGGTTACTAGCGTGCCCGAAGTCTGGGGCACTGACTGGGGCACTGACTGGGGCTCTGACTGGGCTCTGACTGGGGCGAAGGCCGGGAAGACAACTTGGAAGAAGACTTAAAAGAAGACTGGCAGCAGCGCCTGCTCGACCGCTTTGGTGTGAGCGCACCGCCGTCAGCCCTGTTCTATCAATTTGATGCGGCGCTTAGGATAGAGCTGGGTGGCGATCTGGCGCCGGACCCGCCAATTCGGCGCTTTGAGCAGGCCGCATACCGCGCAACGCAAGTGGCGAATTTCCTCTTTTCGCGCGCGCCCTGGCCACTGGCCTTTATCGCAAGCTGGCGCGAGTCCCAGAGCTATGATTTTGCGCCCTTGCAAAAGGTCCTGGGCGATTTGGCCTCCAAGCGGCCCGCTTTTTCCATCGAAGAGCCCGGGCAAGCCGGCAGCACTACGAACTGGCAGGTGTCCAAGATCAAGCAACAATCGCAGATCCATGATTTGCTGAAGCTTGATATCGCGCACGATCTGGGCCTGCAGCCCGCCGCCAGCGGTACAAAGACCTGGCTAGTCGATTTTGACAGGGCCATCATGCTACACGCCTATGATGATCGCGGTTTGGACCTAGTCGCTATGGACAAAAAAGACCTGCTACCCGCCTTCGATCGCTTCCAATCCTGGTTGCTCGACTACGACCGGGCGCGGATGGAACACATCTTTAGCCGAGGTTGAGCGGATGCTAATCTGCCGCCAACCAATCGCGATGAAACAGCAAAAGCTGCAACAAGGCGGTCTGGCTGGGGGCATCCAAGATGCCATCGTTCTGCAGCAAGGCTTCGACCTCGGCCAGCGTCAGCCAGTGTAGGCTTGCGATTTCACTCTCTTGGCGGACGAGGGCGGCCGGATCCACCACCCGCGCGGCAAAGGTATGGATGGTGTGCTTTGTGACCGCAGCGCTGGGCACCAAGCGCGTCAGCGGGCGCAGCGCCCCGTCGATGACCAACCCGGTCTCTTCTTCCAGCTCACGGCGAGCGGTGGCTTCGGCATCATCGCCGCTCTCAGAGCGTCCGCCAGGTAAGCCCCAAACGATACGGTCGAGCGGCAGGCGATACTCGCGTACCAGCAAGATTTTGCCCTTGTGGCAGGCCGCGATCATGGCTCCGTGGCCCGGCACGTCCAGGCAGTAATAGCAACCCTGATAGCCGTCTGGGCGCTGAAACGCGACTTCTTCGATGCCCAAAAATGGGCTCTGGTAGGCCAGGCGACCCGCGCCTTTGCGCCAGGCCAAGGCTTGATCGCTCTGATCTAAAGCGACCAAGCGCGCGGGCAAGTCGTCCGCCGTTCGGCTGGTTCCTGTCACGGTCTAGCTGAGCGCCGCGCAGGCTTTTTCGATGCGATCCATGGCCTTTTCCAGGTTCTCCATGCTGGTGGCATAGGAGATGCGGAAATAGGGCGCCAGGCCGAATGCGGTGCCCTGGACACAGGCCACTAGGGCATCTTCCAGCAAATAGGCCACAAAATCATTGTCGCTCTCCAGCACCTTGCCGCTGGGGGTCTTGCGACCGATGACGCCTTGACACGAGGGGTAGACGTAGAACGCGCCATCGGGCGTGAGGCAGCTCAAGCCTTGGCAGGCGTTCAAGCGCTCGACAACAAAACGGCGGCGCGCATCAAAAGCAGCGCGGAACTCGTCGAGGAAGCCGTGATCGCCGTTCAGCGCAGCGGTGGCGGCGGCCTGCGAAATCGAACATGGGTTTGAGGTCGATTGCGACTGAATCTTGCTCATGGCCTTGATCAACTCGACCGGGCCGCCGGCAAATCCAATGCGCCAACCGGTCATAGAATAGGCTTTGGACACACCGTTGCAGGTCAAAATTCGCGCCATCAGATCCGGCGCCACTTCGCCGATGGTCGCGAACTTGAAGTCGCCATAGACCAGGTGCTCGTACATGTCGTCGGTCATGATCCAAACGTGAGGATGACAGCGCAGGACATCGGCCAGCGCGCGCAGATCGTCCGCGGTGTAACCCGAACCCGTGGGGTTGGAAGGTGAATTCAAAATCAGCCACTTGGTCTTGGGCGTAATCGCTGCCTCCAAAGCTGCCGCGCCGAGTTTGAAGCCATCTTCTTCGCGGGTGTCGACGATCTTGGAATCGCCGCCCGCCAGCAAGGTCATATCTGGATAGGAGACCCAATAGGGCGCAGGGATCAGCACCTCGTCACCGGGGTTCAAGGTCGCGACCAGGGCGTTATAGAGCACCTGCTTGCCGCCCGTGCCAACCGTGATATTGGCGGGCTCATACGACAGGCCATTGTCACGCTTGAACTTGGCGACGATGGCCTGTTTCAGCTCTGCCGTGCCATCGACGGCGGTGTATTTGGTCTGACCGGCTTTGATGGCCTCAATCGCGGCGGCTTTGATGTGGTCAGGCGTATCGAAGTCGGGCTCGCCCGCGCCCAAGCCGATGACATCTTTACCGGCGGCGCGTAGCTCGCGGGCTTTGTTGGTGACGGTGATGGTCGGAGAAGGCTGAATGCGCGAAAGGCTATCGGCAAGAATGCTCATGCGGGTCTCTTGAAGCTGGTCGCTAGGCGGAGCGACATCGGTGGGGAATATGGCGATCCGAGGCCGTTTGGCTGGAGCCTTACGCCGGGAGATCAAGCGACAAGGCGCATCCCGACCGGCCAGGCCTTTGGCTCGGCGCGGGGCAGCCTAGCCCAAGTCGTAGCATCGGCAAAGGCCTTGATCGCGGTGCCAAGGCCACCGGTGGCTGGCGGGAGCGTGTCAAAAGCGCGCAAATCCTTATGGACACTCGTTTACGGCGCTCGTTTCTGGCGCTCGTTTCTGGCGCCCACTTCTAGCGCCCATTTCTGGAGCTCGTGTAAAGCTTTCGTGGAGGGCACCCTTTGAGCGCAGAACGCTAAGACGCCGGGCGCGCTACTGGCCCGCCTCCAGCAGCGCGACGCTGCCAGCCAGGCGCTGTTCCAGGGCCGGTCGGGCTTCGCGCTCGCCTTCATCGCTGCCCCAGGTCAGGGTATCAAACGACTCGCAGGTCGGACA
>JAUIDR010000025.1 GCA_030428565.1 Alphaproteobacteria bacterium | reverse complement strand
CCAAGGAGCGGAGCCGCCACGGGCAGGTCCGCTACTACTTCCGCCGCAAACACGGCAAGCGCATCCGCCTGCCGGACCTCTACGACAAGGCCTTCGATGAAGCCTACATGCGGGCGTTGAAATGGGGAGCGAAGAAGCCGGCGAAAACAGGTCCAGACTCAAAATCGCTAGAGTGGCTGATCATGCAATACCGAACATCGAGCGCCTATCTTGGCCTTTCCAAAGCCACGCGAAAACAGCGCGACGCGATCTTCGCGAACGTCATCGACAGCGCTGGCAATGAACCATTCAACAAGATCACCAAGAAGACAATTGTGGACGGGCGGGAGCGCCGCAAGGCGACGCCCGCCGCGGCAAACAGTTTCTTAAAAACGATGCGCGGAATGTTCGCTTGGGCTCTGGAAGCTGAGATGGTCGAAATTGATCCAACCGCCGGCGTCAAGGGACTCAAGTTGGTCAAGACTGAAGGTTTCCCCGCGTGGACGGAGGAGGACGTGGCACGCTACGAAGAAAGGTGGCCACGAGGGACCAGAGAAAGGGTCTGGTTTGACGTCCTGCTCTACACAGGTCTACGCAGAGGCGATGCGGTCATCTTAGGCCGCCAACATGTCAAGGACGGCGTTGCGACGATCAAAACCAAAAAGACCGGGACAGAGGTAACGATCCCAATCCTTGCCCCCCTCCAGGCGACCTTGGATGCAGGGCCAACGGGCGACCTGCATTTCATCATAGGGGAGTTAGGGCGCCCATTTGCCAACGATTCTTTCGGCAACATGTTTAGGGCCGCCGCTAGCGCCGCAGGCGTCAAGAAATCCGCCCACGGCCTTCGCAAGATGGCAGCGACACGCGCCGCCGAAGCTGGCGCGACGGTAGCACAGCTCGAAGCCATGTTCGGTTGGAGCGGTGGAAAAATGGCCTCGCACTACACCCGGACAGTGGATCGCAGAAGACTCGCGTTGGATGGATGGAACACCATTTGAACATCTAGGTCGCCCGCACCTAAATTCGCGCCGCCCGCACCCAATAAAAAATTAGGCAATTTCAAAGACTTAAAGGCGCAAAAAAGGCGCTTGGTGGTCGGTACAAGGATCGAACTTGTGACCCCTTCGATGTCAACGAAGTGCTCTACCGCTGAGCTAACCGACCGTGGATTGGGTCTTTAGCAAGAGCCTTAGCGCATGGCAAGTCAAATAGTGCAGAAAATTAGACTCGTTTTCCAATCGATAGCTCGATAGGATTCGGTATGCCTCGTCCCCCTGTCCGGCCTTACCGTATTTTGTCCGCAAGTAACGAATGCCAGCCCAGCAATTTGCTGGTCTCTGTTCCCCATGCCGGGCGGCGCTATGACTGGCTAGCAGGCTTCCAGGCCCCTACCGCTCCCCTGTCGGTCTTGCGGCGCGGCGAAGATCCTTACGTTGATAGCCTGGCCCTGCCCTTGGTGCGTCAGAAACGGCCGATCATTATTCAGTCCGCCCCCCGGGTCTTGGCAGACGTCAACCGTGCCCCCGATGACATGGACCCTCAAGCCTTACTGGACAGCTCCGAGTCTGCGGGTGTGGCCCCCGGGGGCATGGCGGCTTCGGGTGTGGCCCCTGGGGGTTTGCCGCCTTCGGGTTTGCCGCCTTCGAGTGTAGTGGTCGCGGGTGCCGGGGATTCTGGCGCCTACGCCGCTGGCGTATCAACAATGGCCACGTCAGAGGGCGATCGGCCTAACGTCAGCGAAAAAGCACAACTGGGGCTGGGTGTGGTGCCGACCCGACTGGGCACCGACGCCCTCTACGCAGGCAAGCTTAATCCCGAAGACTTTGCCCGCCGTTTGGCCCACTTCCACCGTCCCTATCATGACGCGATTGATAGCATGATCGCCCAAAGCCGATGCGCGCATGACCGCGTGCTTATTCTGGATCTTCACTCCATGCCTCGGCTTAGACCTCAGCCCCTGCCCTCGGCTCATTTCGTGTTGGGAAATCGCTTTGGGCGGAGCTGCCCCGATTGGCTTCTAGAGCGCGGCGCGGTTGCATTGGAGGAGTTGGGCTTTAGCGTTGCGCGCAACTTGCCATACGCTGGCGGCTATGTGGTCGAGCGGCACGCGACACCCGAAGAAGGCTTTTATGCCTTACAGGTCGAAATCTGCCGCAGCACCTATCTAACCCAAAGTGCGCAGCGAAATCTGGGCGAGTTGTGGCGGCCAGCAGCTCAGCATGCGCGCAAGGCACCACTATCTAAAAAAGGCTGCGCGCAGGTCGTTCGCGCCTTGTGCATTCTGGCTGAAGTCCTACAGTCCAGCATCAATCAACCGATCTCGCGCTCCAAGGCTGCGGAGTAGCGCCTGACTCTCCAAGAGCGCCGCCAAACTTCTATGACACACACCGACAAAGCCCAAGCCCCCGACGGCGCGGCCCGAAGTGAGAGCGACACCCTGCGACCGGAGGCCAACGACAGGCCGAGCGCGCACGACTCCACCACCATAAGCCATTGGCGTATCTTAAAGATAAGCCTGCCGGTGATCTTATCGAACGCCTCGGTGCCGCTGGTTGGAGCCGTGGATACCGCCGTCTTGGGCCGTCTACCCGACCCTGCCTATCTGGCGGGTGCCGCTTTGGGGGCAACCGCGGTCAGCCTGACGGTTTTCAATTTCAGTTTCCTGCGCATTGTGACGGGGGGCTATGCGGCCCAAGCCTTTGGCGCTGGCGACCGCCCCGAGCTGTTGGCCGTCTTTTGGCGCGCCTTGATGATGGCTCTGGCGATTGGCATCGTCATTGTGGTTGCAAGCCCGGCCCTCGTAATAGCCGCCCGCTGGTTCTTCATTGATAGCCAAGCCACCGAAGACCTCATGGCGCGCTATCTGGCCATACGCCTGCTCTCAGCGCCTTTTATTTTGGGCAACATGGTCGTGCTGGCGCTGTTGATTGGCCAACAAAGAACCGGCCTCATGGTGGCACTGCAATTCTTTCTCAATGGCTTAAACATGGGCTTAGATCTGGTCTTTGTGATCGGACTGGACTGGCGCATTGAAGGCGTGGCTCTGGCTTCGGTGATCGCAGAGGCCAGCGCTTTTGCGGTTGGCGCGGTGCTGGTGCTGTGGCCGTTTCGCGACTTGGCAGCGCCTTGGACACGGATTTTCGATCCACAAAAGCTCAAGCGACTACTCACCGCCAATACCGACATTTTGATACGCAATATGGCTATGCAGGCGGTGTTCTCGCTCATGCTGCGCTACGCTAGTAATTTCGGCACCGTCATGGTGGCGGCCACCGCCATTCACATGCACTTTCTTGAAATAGCGGCCTACGGGCTAGACGGTTTCGCGGTCAGCGTAGAGAGCCTATGCGGCGCTGCGTTTGGGCGCAAAAACCGCCGACTATTTCGCGATGTAATCAAGAAGACCTCGATTTGGGCCTTCGCGCTGGCTTTGGTCATCAGCCTAACCTATGCGCTGGCCAGCCCGTCGATCATTGCGCTGATGACGACGATTGAGGCGGTACGACAGGCAGCGGGCACCACGGCGCTCTATGCCGCCATTTTGCCCTTGATTGGGGTCTGGGCTTACCAAGCTGACGGTGTGTTTTTCGGCACGACGCAAAGCAATCACTTGCGCAACTCAACGCTTCTGGCTGCGGGCGTCTTTTGGGCGCTGGTCCTGACAACGCAGAGCCAGGGTATTGTCAGCGTTTGGCTGGGCTTGGCCGCTTTTTTCGCTGCGCGGACCCTGGTGTTGGTCTTGGCCTACCCCAAGGTCGAAGCCTTGATGGATGGGGCCAGCGCTTAGAGCAGATCGCAAACAAAGAAAGAAGGAATGGCGACGGCGCGGGCTTGGTTCTAGGCTTCTTCCGTCGTGGCCCGTGCCACCAAGTCTGCGGCGCGCAAAATCACATCGCCTGTGGCGCCTGCAAGATGGGCTTGTGTACTCAAATAGCGCCGCCAGGCCTTGGCGCCAGGTAGGCCGTTGAACACGCCCATCATGTGGCGCGTGACGCTCTTGACCGGCACGCCCAGGCTAGCTTGCTGATCGGCGTAGTTCGCCATGTTCGCAGCAACCTGCCAGCGATCACGTTGGTTGCCGTCACGGTCGCCATAGATCAACGTATCGACATCTGACAGCATCCAGGGCGTCTGATAGGCCGCCCGCCCGACCATCACACCATCGCACCAGTCCAGCGCGGCCTGGCAACTCGCCAAATCTTGCAAGCCGCCATTTAGCGCGATCGAGAGCTGCGGATTGGCTTGCTTGAGACGTTGCACGCGCTGATAATCGAGTGGCGGCACATCGCGATTTTCTTTCGGGCTCAGGCCTTGCAGCCAAGCCTTGCGCGCATGGACGGTAAAGGACCGGCAGCCGGTTTCTGCGATTTGACCGACGAAATCGCTCAGAGCCTGTTCACTGTCTTGGTCGTCAATGCCAATGCGGCACTTGACCGACACCGGGATATCCACCGCGTCTTGCATGGCTTTGATGCAATCGGCCACTAAGCCAGCTTCGGCCATCAAGCAGGCTCCAAAGCGCCCGGACTGCACCCGATCCGAGGGGCAGCCGCAATTGAGGTTCACGCCGGCATAGCCCCAGTCGCGCACCAAACGCGCCGAGGTTGCAAGCGCAGCAGGCTCACTGCCGCCTAGCTGGCAGATAACCGGCTGCTCCATGCCATCGAAACGCAAATGCCGTTCGACATCGCCATAGAGCAGCGCGCCGGTCGTGACCATTTCGGTCCACAGCTCTGCATGCCGGGAAATCAGTCGGTGAAAATAGCGGCAGTGGCGGTCTGTCCAATCCATCATGGGCGCCACCGAAAAGAGCGCGACATCCGTGGCGCGCGTAGGGATTGGCAGCGCAGCACCACCGCGAGTAAGGGGCTGATGGCTGGACCCAAAGGGCGATACATTGTCCGCAAGACTTGTTTCAAAACTAGGCTTGTTCATACTCCCGGATATAAGCGCGCGGATATCATCATGTCCAGGTCCCTTGGCCTATTGCCGTCACCCTTGCCGCCCTTTCTTAATCGCCGCCGCTCATTACCAGGAAAAGAGATCGCCTTGCCGCCTTCGTTTTCAACCCAACCGCCGCGCGTTTGGCAGCGCATGCTCTCCGGGCGACGCCTGGACCTTGCCGACCCCTCGCCCCTGGATATTGAAATTGAGGACATCGCCCACGGCCTAGCGCGTGTGGCACGATGGAATGGCCAGACCACTGGAGACCATGCTTTTAGTGTCGCCCAGCACTCGCTGCTGGTCCTGGCGATCTTTGAAGCGCTCTACCCCAAAGCCAGCCGTGGTGATCGGCTGTTCGCTTTGCTGCATGACGGCGCAGAGTATGTGGTTGGCGACTTGATTTCACCGTTTAAAGCCCTGGTCGGCCCCTCTTATAAGAGCCTGGAAAACCGCCTGTTGTCCGCCATCATGATCAGCGTCGGGCTGGGCGGCGACCTAGCAATGTACCCACAAGCGCGCGTTAAGCGTGCCGACCGCATCGCCGCCTACTTTGAAGCGACCGAGCTGGCCGGATTTTCTGGTGATGAAGCCAAACGCTTTTTTGGCTGCCCAGAAATTCCCTGCCCCATGGATATGCGTCCTTTGCCAGCGAACGAGATTAAGGCCCGCTATCTAGACCGTTATCGCGACTTGCTGGCCAGCGCGCTGGACTGAAGGCAGCGCCAAGCGGCGACGATTACAACCTAGGCTTTGCGACCGGCTTGGGCATAGTCGATTTTCAAGTTGAATGCGGCGCGATAATCTGGCCAGGATTTGACGACCTGCCTCCCCCTTTGGCTCAACTAGCGGAGACCGTCTGCCATGCTGCCTTTCTTGGCCCTGCCCGCCCTCCTACTAACGCTGACAGCCGCCCTTGGCCTGCTCAACCGGCTGACCCTAAAGCTGCCGATGACAATCGGTCTGGTCTTGTTTGCTCTGCTGGCTGCCGTCGGCGTCATGGGTTTGGATTGGCTGGTGCCCAATTGGGGACTGGGCGAACAAAGCCGGTTCCTGTTGAGCAGCATTGACTTCAACAAGACCCTGATGGAGGGCCTGCTCAGCTTCTTGTTGTTCGCCGGTGCCATGCACGTCGATCTGCCCAGCCTTTGGCAACGCAAAGGCATAATCTTACTATTGGCCAGCGTGGGTGTGCTGGTGTCCACATTCTTGAATGCGGTTGGCTTTTGGGCCCTCACCCAAGCATTCGGTTTGGCTCTGCCTTTCTTAATGTGCCTGGTGTTTGGCGCATTAATCTCACCCACTGACCCGGTCGCGGTTCTAGCCGTGCTAAAACGCCAAACAGTACCGGCAAGCTTGGAAGCCAAAATCGCCGGGGAGAGCCTGTTCAATGACGGCGTGGCGGTCGTGGTCTTTTCTCTGCTGGTTGGCCTGGCGTTCGGTGACGCTGGAGGACATGGCGCCGCTGCGGGCCACGGCGGCGAAGCTGGCCAGGCCGGTTTTGATCTTTTGGGCGCGATCACTCTGTTTGTGCAAGAAGCTGTGGGCGGCGTGGTGCTGGGGCTCATCGGTGGCTATATTGCCTACCTCGGGATCAAGGCCGTGGATGACTATGTTTTGGATGTCATCATCACGCTGGCGCTCGTGACCGGAGCCTATTCGGTGGCTATCATGTTGCACCTGTCGGGGCCCTTGGCCATGGTCGTCGCGGGCCTTTTCATCGGCAACAAACGCTCAATACCCGGTATTTCGCCGACTTCGCGCGATCACCTGGAGCACTTTTGGGAGCTGCTCGACGAGATCTTGAACGCCGTTTTGTTCTTGCTCATTGGCTTTGAAATCATGGTGATTGCCTGGTCCTGGTCGCTGGCGGGCTTGATCGTGACCGTCATACCTTTGGTGCTGGTCGTGCGCTTCTTGGCGGTCGGCGTGCCGGTCAAGTTCTTCTCTTTGTTCCGCGACCTGACGCCGGGCGCCAGCAGCATCCTAACCTGGGCCGGGCTTCGCGGCGGCATCTCGGTCGCCCTAGCGCTTTCGCTGCCCGCGGGCCATGAGCGCGATATTATGCTGGCGGTCGCCTATGGCGTGGTGGTCTTTTCCATCATTACGCAAGGCCTAACAATCGAGAGCCTGATCCGCGCCAAGGTTCCGCAGTAGCCGCGGTTAAAATTCGCGCTTAAACCGCAGGCCCAAGGTCAGCTCTGGCGCCTGCTCGATGTGCCCCGGATTGAGGCTGAGCCCTGCCATGAAATCAAAACCGGACTGCGCTTGCGCATCGAAGGCCCCATAGGCCAACGACAGATCGAGCTGACGCGCTTCGGGGCTCAGATCGATGAGCTGTTGAGCGCGCGTGACATTCCCATCCAGATCACGGGAAACGGGCTTATCAATCAAGGCTTGGCCAGACATGACCCGCAAGGGCTGCGAGAGCGAGAAGGCCAGGCGATCTGAATACTGCTGAGAGCGGTTCAAGAGGCCCTCTTTGGCCACCGCCAAATCGAACCCAGAGCTCAAGAGCCCGCTTTGTGCGGCGATCAAACCACCAGGATTGCTCGCGCGGCTATGGGCAAAGCTGACTTGTCCTTGTAGGCTGACGCCGCCAAACAGCGCTCTTTGTCCCTGCAAGGCAAGGTACTGGCTTTGCTCGTCGCTATAACCACCAAATGCGCCTTCGATTTTTGAGCCCAGCAAACTGTTAGACTCGTTCAGCACCCCTGTTGAAAGCTCAAAATCAAGCAAGGCCGAATCGTAGGCCAGGCTTGCCTGCACGCTGGTCTGTTCAGCAGGCCCCCACACGTCTTCTTCAAAACCAAGGGAACGCGCAATGCGGGTCTCGGCTTGCCAATGGGGGCTGATTTCATAGCGCCCGCCAATGGCTAGGGCCTGATCTTGCAAGCGATCAAAACTATGCAATGTTGCACCAGCCAGCGGCTGTTGAACCGCGCTTCTTTCCACACCCTTCCAAGCGCTCATATCGCCAATGGCGGCCTCGAAGTGGAGCTTTGGACTAAATTCGCCGCCAACGCTGAAATTGATCGGCGCGCTTTGGCTCTCACTGAATTGTAGATCAAGCGCGGCCACCGTCTCGCGCGTTGCCGCCGGGCTGAAGCCATAGACCGGCTGGGATGACCAGCGCTGCAGCAGGCTGGTGGCGACCGGAACGACCCCCAGCGTCGGGTCCACTTGATAGCTGCGATCAAAATCATCCAGCACCAACGTGCTCTGCAGAGCCGCCGTCAGCGCCGTTGTGTTGAGGCTACTGGAATAGCTGGCGCTGGATTGATCCGTCGTGCTGCCCGCGCTGGAGACCGTGGCGCCATTGATGATGCGCGTATAGCCCACCGGACGAAGTGCGTTTTCCAGATCCAACAAACCGTGGCCATAGATATCATCGACGCCCGCCACACCCAAATCTTCGGCAGTCGTCAGCAAGATTTTTGCAAGGTCCGCGCCGGTCAAATGCGGATCCTTTGACAAGAGCACGGCAGCGGCGCCTGAAACGAAGGGCGCGGCGACCGAAGTGCCACTCGCCAAGGCAAGATTGCCGTCCATGCTTGTGGTGACAATGTTTTCACCGGGCGCCACCAAATACATCGCCTTGGCACTGCCCGCGCGATTTGAAAAGCTGCTGATGGTGCCATTCGCGCCAACCGCACCGACGGCCAAAATTGCCCCTTGGCCCTCGAAACTTGCAAAGCTCGCTGGCCAAGAAGGTTCGGCGAGGCCATCATTACCGGCAGCGCCCACCACCAACATGCCCGCCTGCATGGCGTCGCGGATGACTTCGATGGTGCCGCCAAGCAGATCCCGGTTCGACACCAGCGACAAATTGGTGATTGGCACCCCATGATCGTCCGCCCAGCGAAAGGCCCGAGAAATCGAACTCTCGAAAATGACGCCGTCGCGGTCGGTCTTGAGCACCATAAGGCTGACATTGGGCGATACACCAACCAGCCCTTTGTAGTTTTCACGCGCGCCGATGACGCCGGAGACGTTGGTGCCGTGCCCGAGTTCGTCGGTCAGATCGTTGTTGCTGCTGGCGACATTGTAGGAATCCGCGTGGATCGCGCCCGCGAACTCCTCGTGGTCCATATCAATGCCAGAATCGACCACAGCCAAGGTCACACCCGTCCCGTCAAAGGCACTCGCAGACCATTTGATTTGCATAAGACCGGAATTAGCCTCGCGCTCGGTTTCCAGGTCAACTTCAGGCAAGCCCGTTGAACTAGCCGGTTCGACCGGCACGCCAGAATTGCTTGCCAGCTCCTGGAGCTTGAGAGTTTCCGCACAACCTGACAAGAATGCAGCCAAGCCAAGGGCGACCAAAAAGGGACGCAGAATCATAAATTTATATAAACTGATTAAAGTATCGCGTAGACGGCTTGATAGCTTTACAATCTAAAGTTGTCCATCTGGAGACGCATTTTGCCTAGCTTTGGACCAAATTGCCCGGCAAGTGGTTGACTTCCGTTGCAGTTTTGGGTTTCTGCCACCATGCACTACCGTTTTCCGACCTCCCTTACGCACTTTGCAGTGCTGATTTTAGCAACTCTTGGACTTGCTGCCTGCGAGTCTGGACTGCCCTCGGGGCTGTCTGGATTGAATTCACGCCCCAAGGCCGCAGAGACAAAACCCGCCGAGGATCCCAACCTTCGCGTCTACGGCAGCCCGGCCACCGCCTGGGCTGGTGGCAACTGTTACCTCGGCGGCCTCGAAGTCGCCGCCTATGACGGCGTAACGGGCCAGCGTATTGACGGCGTTGTGGCACGCCTGTCCGGCTCGCGCTTTGATGGCCAGATCATCCCCGAGCAGACCGTGCGTCTGCCCATGGGCTATCAATCGGGCGAGCAGCTCAATTCGCAGCCGCGCTCCTACCAGATTGAGCTGATCACTCCGCCGGGCTACGCTTATGCGGAGCCCAAAAAGATCCTGGTCCACTTCGATTGTCACAATCGTCTGAACCGTTTCGCTGAGTTCAAGATCTACCGGACGCCTCCTGGCACGCCGACGGCAAGCCCAGAAGCCGCAGCAGCCGCCAACCCGATACAATAGGTCTGAGGCGGGGCAACAAACCGCCATTCGTCCAGGGGTTAGCGGCATTGCCGCTTGCAGCCAGGGGTGCTCTGTGCTCTCGTGACCAGCCGGTCGTGAGCTGGCCGCTGCCCGCTGGACCTCTTTCCTCATTATCGTTCGTATGCCTCGGTGCAGAGCGCCGAGCGTTTTGGGATGCTTCACCATGATTCAAGACCAACCCGGCCTCATGCAAGCTGTGCGCGACCGCTTTGCTCAGGTTGACGCCTGTCCCGTTCAAGGCCCGCGCATCTTCTTTGAAAACGCTGGCGGTGCGCTGACCCTTAAATCGGTTGTCGAGACCTCGGCGCGCTTTGCTGCCATTCCCGATAATCAAGGGCGCGCCAATCCGGGCTCGCAAGCGCTGGTGGACACCATCGCCAAGGCTAAGGCCGACATGAAGCTGTTCTTCAATGCGCCGAACGGACAGGTTTTTGTCGGCGAGAGTGGCAGCGAACTCTTGTTTCGCCTGATCTGCAATGCCATCGTCGAGACGCCCGCAGGCGATGTGCTCGGCTGTAGCCTTGAGCACCCCGCCTCACGCAGCGCCGCCCAACGCTGGGCCAAGATTGCAGGCAAAGCCTATATCAACGTTGAGCACGACGCCAAATTGGGCTCTGTCACGGCCGAGGCTTACGCCGCCAAGGTGACGCCAGAGACCCGCGTTGCCACCATCTTGCACACCTCGCCAGTCTCCGGCATGGGGGTGGATGTCGCCGCCGTTGCCAAAGCCATACGCGCGGTTGCGCCGGACTGTTTCATCATTGTTGATGGCATTCAGCACGCCGCGCACGGGCATATCGACATTGCCGCCTATGACATCGACGCCTACGTGATCTCGCCTTACAAAATGTTTTCCCGCCATGGCTACGGCTTGGCCTGGATCTCCGAGCGCTTCGAGCGTTTGCCCCACGACGCCCTGATCGGAGGCCCAGAACTAAACTGGGAGCTGGGCACGCGCGATACCGGCTCATACGCCACCCTCTCGGACGTGGTGGCCTACATGGAATGGCTCGGCGGCCATTTCACCGACGGTCAAGATCGGCGCGCACGTATCGAGGCCGCTGGAGCCGCCATTCATGCGCATGAAAAGTCCCTGACCGACGCCATGCTCTATGGGGTCGACAACTTGAAGGGCCTAGCGGCTTTACCCGGTGTGACCATCGTCGCAGGCGCGGACAATCCTTTGCGTGAAGGCTTGGTATCTTTCGCGCTTGATGGCTGGGCTTCAGCGGATCTGGTCGAGGCGCTGAACGCGCAGGGCATCCGCACCCACACCCGCAAAGCCGACCACTACTCCGCCAATATTTTGCAGCCGCTGGGCATGGAGACCTGCGTTCGGGTCTCGCTATGCCACTACAACGACCGCGATGAAGTCGCCCGCTTCTTGTCGGTCATGCAGGAACTGAGCGGAGCCTAGAGCGTCCGGTGCTTGTGTCGCAACAGCCCATCCGCTCTAGCTGACTGAATTCTAACGCAAGTCCATGCTCACTCGTGTTGCTACTCGTTCGTGTTTTGCGCTAAGCGCTACCCTGGCTTGGCCGCCTCGTTTGGCGGCCAGCATAGCCCCAAGCGCCGACGGTCAGCAGCACATACAACAGAATCACAAAAGCAAGCTGCCAGGGCTCGTATCGGGCCTCGTAGATCAAGATCAAGATGGCCCCTGCGCCCAAGCCCGCCATAGCGAGCACCGTCATGACCGGGTGCGATTGCGTCTCCAAGCGACGCTTGTGGTTCGCCCAAGCCATCAAGATCGACACCAACAAGAAGGTGATGGAACCGAACTCCAAGATAAGGCGCAGGTCGCCGATGATAATCAGTCCCCCCGACGCGGCGGCCATTGTGAGAACCGCGCGCCTTGGGATACCATCGTCCCGCTGCGCCAGCGCCCAGGGCAAATAGCGATCATGCGCAATTACGGCCATAAGGCGGGAGGCTCCAAACAGCGTCCCCGAAATGGCGCTCATGGTTGCGAGCAAGGCGCCGGCGATGACCAAGCTACGCCCGGCTTCGCCCAACACATCGCTTGCACCGGCGGCTAGAGCGTATTCCTGGGTCTCAATGATGCTTTGCAGCGGGATGGCAAGAATGGCGCCAACCGCGATCACGACGTAGACCAGCGTAGCAAGACCTACAGCGGAATAAATCGCACGAGGAATGTTGACTTCTGGGCGGACCATCTCCTCCATGGCATGGATCACCAGTTGAAACCCCTCGTAAGCAACGAATGTCACTGCTGCGATCGTCACAAGACCGAACACCGGCGGCGGCGTGCTCGACAGCGCCTGCCATACCCTGGGACCGCCGTCGGCGTTACCCAGCAAGACACCGGCCACCACCAGCAATATGACAATCTTTGTGTAGACTAAGAAATCTTCCAAGCGCCCCATACCGCGCGTTGACCAAACATTGATGCCCGCAAAAGCGGCGATGACGGCCAGCGCAACCAGTTTTCGCGCCCAGTCGCCCACATCGAAGGGGGCCAAGGCGTAGGATGCAAAAGTGAAGGCATAAAGCGCGATGGTCGCGATGTATCCGAAAACGACCCACCAGCCGATGAGAGCAGCGGCAAAATCGTGATTGGGGAAACTGCGCTTGAAAAAGGCATAGGTCGCGCCCTCATCGCGAAAATACAGCGCTAATTTGACATAAGAATAGGCGGCCAAGCCCGCAACACCGCCGCCAAGCGCGATCGCGAGCGGCGTCCAGACGCCAATCAGGGCGACCCCCACCCCGAGCACGGTAAAGATGCCGCCGCCGATCATGCCACCCAACGCAATCGCGATCAGCTCGGCCAAACCGAGCGGCGGGCTCCCCTCCGCTCGCGCCGATTTTTTGGACAATTTGAACCGTCGTTTTAGGGGCATGTCGCTATCGCTCTTTTTGCATCGTCACGGCAAATCTAGCAGGCTTGGCAATCAATTATCAGCCCGGAATAGTCCGAGGGCATCAGCGATTCGCGGCTTTTTTCGGGGCCAACGCCAAGGTCGCCTTGGCCGAAATACACATGGCCCAAATACACAGGCCCCAAATACACAGGCCCCAAATACACGTGACCAAAATACACGTGACCAAAATACACAGGCCCCACATGCAAAAGGGCGAGACCACCTTAGTGGCTCGCCCCATCGCTTTACCGTACGAAGAGCTAGTTGCTCGCGAGCGGATTGCCCTGCAAGTCGAAACGCTCGATCTCAGCTGGGCCTGACAGCGTCTTAATCAGGCTCTCCATCAGCGCTTGTTGTTCGGAACCGCGCAGCTGGTCTTTGATCTGCTCAAACGGCAGAGGCGCCTGTGGGCGCGCGTCTTCGACCTTAATCACGTGCCAGCCAAATTGGGTCTTGACCGGGGACTTACCAAAGCTGCCAGGTTCCATGGCAAACGCTGCCTCGCTGAAGGGCGCGACCATGTCTTCAGGTACGAAGTAACCCAAATCGCCCCCATTCGGGCCCGTCGGGCCGGTCGATAGCTCTTTGGCCAGTTCGGCGAAGTCTTCGCCCTTTTCCAGGCGCGCGATTGCCGCCTTGGCTTCGTCCTCGGTCTCTACAAGGATATGACGCGCCCAGCGTTCCTCGCCGGCGTTTGTCGTGTCCGCTGCGTAGGCATCGTACTTCTGTTGCAGGTATTCGTCGGTGAGGGTCTCGCGGTACATGCGCTCTAGAAACATTTGCTCCAACAGCGTGCGACGCGCCAAAGCCATTTGGGCTTTGTACTCTTCGGTTTGGTCCAATTTGGCGTCTTCAGCGGCATTGACCACCAGGTTCTTTTCGATCAAGCGCTCAAGAAGGTCGGGGTAAAGCGGCCCCAGCAAGGTCGTAATCGGCAGTTGGCGAATACGCGGCGGCAGCGTGTTGATTTCCTGCGCCATGTCACCGAAGGTGATCGCCATTCCATCAACGCGGGCCAAGACCTGATCGGCGCTGAGCTGGGCGTTACCGTCTGCTTCTTGTGCCTGCAAACTTGTCGCCAGGCTCAGTGCGCTGGCAACGGCCAAGCCGAGGGCGGCGGCGCGTGGGGCTAAAAACGTCATGAATATACCTTTCCATGGATTGAGCGAGGTTCTTCGCATGCCTCTTAGCATTGCCAAACCCACCCTGGCCATGGCCTAAGCCAATTTAGGTTCAAAAAAACGCCCGCTTACAAGCTTGTGATGCTAGCTTGCAGGCGAGCGTTTTTGACTTACAGGGTCGCCCGTTGGGCTCAGCTTAGGCCACTTGCGCCAGCTTTTTCGCCATGCGCTTGCGCTCATGCGGGTCCAAATAGCGCTTGCGCAAGCGGATGACTGATGGTGTCACTTCCACCAACTCATCGTCCGCAACATAAGACAGGGCCTTTTCCAGCGGCATCGCCATCGGTGTTGTCAGGCGGATGGCTTCATCGGTGCCCGACGCGCGCACGTTGGTGAGCTGCTTTGATTTCAGCGGGTTGACCTCAAGGTCGGTACCCTTGGAGTGTTCGCCGATAATCATGCCTTGATAGACATCATCGCCTGGCTTGATCATCAAGGGGCCACGATCTTCCAAGTTGAACAGGGCGTAGCCAACAGCCTTGCCGCTCTCCATCGAAATCAGCGTACCCTTGATACGGCCCGGCAGCGGTCCTTTGTAGGGCTGGTAGGATAGGAAGGATCGGTTCAGCGTGCCCGTGCCGCGCGTATCGGTCAAAAACTCGTTCAGATAGCCGATCATGGCGCGCGAGGGACCGTGGAAGACCAAACGGGTCTTACCGCCACCAGAAGGCTTCATTTCCTTCATTTCACAGCGCTTTTGGCCCAGCTTTTCGACGACGACGCCAGAATATTCCTCGTCCACATCGACAATGATTTCTTCGATAGGCTCCAGCGTGTTGCCCTGCTCGTCCTTTTGGTAGACCACGCGCGGGCGTGAAATCGACAATTCGAAGCCTTCGCGGCGCATGTTTTCGATCAAAACCGCCAATTGCAGTTCTCCGCGGCCCGCGACTTCGAAAGCGTCCTTGCTCTCGGTCTCGCGGATTTCGATGGAGATATTACCCTCGGCTTCCTTTTGCAGACGCTCCCAGATCAAGCGCGAGGTGACTTTGCTGCCGTCGCGGCCTGCCAAGGGGCTGTCATTGACGCTAAAGGTCATGGCCAAGGTCGGGGGATCAATCGGTTGGGCTTCGATACCGACGCTGACCTCGGGCAGGCAGACGGTATCTGCTACAGTGGCTTCGGCCAGGCCTGCAATTGAGATGATATCGCCCGCATGGACTTCATTTACGGGCGTCCGCTCCAAGCCACGGAAGGCCAACAACTTAGACAGACGGCCAACTTCGACCCGGCCTTCACCTTGGCGCAAGACGTGAACCGGTGCGTTGACCTTGGCTGTGCCCGAATAGACCTTGCCGGTCAAAATACGGCCCAAGAAGTTATCGGCGGTCAAGGTGGTTGCCAGCATTTTGAAGGGGCCGTCGGCCTCAACTTCGGGGGCCGGGACGTGACGCACCATCAGATCGAACAGCGGCTTCATATCACCGCCCGCGGCATCGGGGTCTTCGCTGGCCCATCCGTTCTTTGCAGATGCATAAAGAACCGGGAAATCGAGTTGTTCTTCGTTCGCGCCCAGGGCTGCGAACAGGTCGAAAGTCTCGTCCAGAACCCAATCAACGCGCGCGTCGGGCTTGTCCACCTTGTTGATGACCAGCATCGGGCGCAGGCCGCGCGCCAGAGCTTTGGACAAGACGAACTTAGTCTGCGGCATGGGGCCTTCGGCGGCGTCCACCAACAGCGCCACACCGTCCACCATCGACATGATGCGCTCGACCTCACCACCGAAATCGGCGTGGCCCGGGGTATCAACGATGTTCAAGCGCATGCCTTCCCACTCAACGGAAGTCACTTTAGCCAGAATGGTAATGCCGCGCTCGCGCTCCAGGTCATTGCTGTCCATAGCGCGTTCATCAACCTGTTGGTTGTCGCGGAAGGTGCCGGATTGCTTGAGAAGGCAATCCACGAGAGTCGTCTTACCGTGGTCAACGTGCGCGATAATAGCAAGATTGCGCAGGCGCTCTTGCGGGCTGGGTGCGTTCATAATAGGAGTCCAGAAAATGTGGAGGGTCGGCGCTCAGTCGAGCAGCTCGATTTGTTCGGGAAAGGCCAGCGACAGGTAGGGACCATTGCGTTGGTCCAAGAATCCGCGCAGTCGCAGTCGTTTTCCTTTCAGTTTGCTCAGCTCCATACCGGCAGAACGGAATCGCTTCAAGTTCTTTCGTTCAATGACGGCGGTTGTGTCGCTGCTGTAATCAACGCCAAAGTTCAAATAACGGCGCGCACTCGTCTGCCCGACGCTCTTGACGCGACCTTCTAGCACGACGAATTGTCCGCGTGCGATTTGGCCAAGGGACTTGGGCGCCGTAACGGAAAATGGCCAGCTCTGCCACAGGCCTCGCCCCTGGGCACGGGCAATTTCTTCTGATTTAAGAAGGTGTTCGAAGCAGGCGAGCTGACCGTCGCGGGGCCAAGCGACCGCGACCCCGGCCTCAATCAGTCGGGCCTGAAGCAAGTCTTCGCCCTGCCAGAAGTAACCCCAACTGCGCTGATATCGATCAAGCAAGCGTTGGTCTGCATAGGCCTCAAGGGGTTGGCGCATCACAGAACGAAGCAGCGCCTTGGTCCCTTCTTCATCCACAACCTGCACGCCCGCCAGCCGCCACGCGCCCCCGTTGCGCTCAACCAGTATCGTCAGTGTATCATTGCGGACAAATTGAACGCTGCCGAGATCTTGAAGGCCTTTGCGCCCGCAGGCTTGCGCGCCCGCAATCCAGAAAACAGCCAACATAAACAAGGCAACCACGCTAAGCGCTTGGCCTTTGCGATGCAAGTGCCTAGTCTGGCCCGGTTCTCGGTTTGGCTGGATTTGCCAAAGGTCAACCGAACAATGACGTTTCGAGGGGTGGGCGAAAACCATGGCGCAGAAAAAGCGAGCAATTCTAATTGATGGGTCGGGCTATATCTTCCGCGCCTATCATAGCCTGCCACCCATGAACAGGCCAGACGGCACCGCCGTCAATGCGGTGTTCGGCTTTACCAAGATGCTGTGGCGCTTCGTCGAAGACCACAACGCGGACCTGTTGGCGGTCATCTTCGATGCGGGCCGCTTTACTTTCCGCAATGACATCTATCCCGAATATAAGGCGCACCGCCCCGAGCCACCCGAGGATCTGCGCCCGCAATTTGGTATCATTCGTGAGGCCGTGCGCGCCTTCGATCTGCCGTGTATCGAAATGCAGGGGTTTGAGGCTGACGACCTGATTGCCACCTATGCCCGCCATGCCGTTGAGCTGGATTATGAGGTCATGATCGTCAGCTCTGATAAAGACCTGATGCAGCTCATTGAGCCGGGCGTGACCATGCTAGACCCGATGAAATCCAAGCGAGTCGGGCCCGACGAGTGCTTTGAGAAATTTGGTGTACCGCCGGAAAAGGTCGTCGACGTTCAGTCCTTGGCGGGCGACAGTACCGACAACGTGCCCGGAGTGCCCGGTATTGGCATCAAGATCGCAGCGCAACTCATCAGCGAGTACGGCGATCTGGACAGCCTGCTGGAACAGGCCGAAGGCATAAAACAAAAGAAGCGCCGTGAAAATCTGATCGAGTTCGCAGAACAAGCGCGCATCAGTCGGGATCTGGTACGCTTGCGCCGCGATGTTGAGGTGGAGACCCCGCTTGAGGAGCTGCTCTTCAACGATCACACGCCCGACAACCTGCGTCCTTTCCTTGAAGAGAACGGCTTCAAGTCGCTTCTAGCCAAGCTCAACGAAGGCGTACTAGGCGTAGACGACGAACCGGACGACGAAGACGCACCGCCGCCCATGGGCTCGGGCTATGAGCTGGTGGACGACGAGAGCAAATTGGATGCTTGGATCGCTAAAGCCTTTGCCGCTCGCGTGATCGCGGTCGATACCGAGACCAACAATTTGGACGCTATGCGCGCTGAATTGGTGGGCATCTCACTAGCAACTGCCCCAGGGCAAGCTTGCTATATTCCGCTAAGGCACAAGGGTTCGGACGACCTGATGGGCCCCAGCGCGCCGACCCAAGTGCCGATTGAGGCCGCCATCGCCAAGCTCAAGCCGCTGCTGGAAGACCCGCGCATTTTGAAAATCGGCCACAATATCAAATTCGACAGACTGATTTTCCAGCACGAGGGCATAGCAATCGCTCCAATCGACGACACCATGCTCATGTCCTATGTGCTGGACGCAGGCAAAGGCGGCGGCCACGGCATGGACGATTTGGCCGTCAAGATGTTCGAACATAACACCATCAAATTCAAAGACATATGCGGGACCGGAAAGTCGGCGATCACCTTTGACTACGCGCCATTGGACAAGGCTGTCGATTATGCGGCAGAGGATGCCGATATCACCTTGCGCATGTGGCGACGCTTGGCGCCGCGCATCGCCAAGGAGCGAGCGGCCACGGTTTATCAGACCATCGAGCGCCCCCTAGTGCCCGTGCTCTGCGCAATGGAACGCGAAGGCATCAAAGTAGACCGCGCCTTGCTGCAACAACTATCGGGCGAATTCGCCCAGGGCGCGCAGGTTCTGGAAGAACAATGCTATGAACTGGCAGGCGAGACCTTCAATCTGGCTTCGCCCAAGCAGCTTGGTCATATCTTGTTTGAAAAGATGGGCCTAGAAGGCGGTAAGAAGACCAAAACCGGTGCTTACGCCACCAGCGCCGATGTCTTGGAGGAGCTGGCCGCTAAGGGCCACGATCTGCCCAGCAAGATTGTCGAATGGCGCCAGCTCACCAAGCTGAAATCCACCTATACTGACGCACTTCAAGAGCAGATCGACCCCAAGACCGGGCGCGTTCACACCTCTTATGCGATGGCCATCGCCTCGACCGGGCGGCTGTCATCGACCGACCCCAACCTGCAAAACATTCCCGTGCGTACCGAAGAGGGCCGCAAGATTCGCGCCGCCTTTATCGCCGAGCCTGGGCACAAGCTGGTGTCAATCGACTACTCACAGATTGAGCTGCGCATCGTTGCCCACATGGCAGGCGAAGAGGCTCTGATTGCGGCCTTCCAAAACGGCGAGGACATCCACGCGGCCACCGCAGCGCAGATGTTCGATGTGCCCCTAGAGGGCATGGACCCCATGGTTCGCCGCCAAGCAAAGGCCATCAACTTCGGCGTCATCTACGGTATTTCAGCCTACGGCCTGGGTAACAACCTGGGCATCCCACAGAGCGACGCGAAGGCCTTCATTAGCTCCTACTTTGAGCGCTTCCCCGGCATCAAAACCTACATGGAGACCATGAAAAAGTTGGGCGCAGAGCAAGGTTACGTATCAACCCTGTTCGGCCGCAAGATGGCCCTGCCCTATATCAAGGATAAGAATTTTGCCCGTCGCGGTTTCGCCGAACGCCAGGCCATCAACGCGCCGATCCAAGGCAGCGCCGCCGACATCATCAAGCGCGCCATGCTAAGGTTGCCCACTGCCCTCAGCGACGCCAACCTTTCATCGCGCATGCTGTTGCAGGTCCACGATGAATTGGTGTTTGAGGTGCCGGACGGCGAAGTCAAGCCCCTGATCGAAGTTGGTCGCCGCGTCATGGAGACCGCCTGCGATCCGATTTTGAAATTGCGCGTACCGCTGGTCGCGGATGCCGGTGTCGGAGACAATTGGAAAGAGGCGCACTAGACCGCCGTTTGGTTCAGCCGATAGGAACATCATCATCAACAAACTTGCCCGGGCGCGGCCTTTTCACTTGGCAAAGGGCGGCATCTGGGCCTAGCCTGAAATCTTGGTCTTGCGGCAGCTGTTTGGTCAGTCCGGACCGAGATTGCACGGTCAGCGGCCTCTTTGTTCGCCGCCACAGCGCATTTCTTTCATAATCGCATTTTATTGGCGGTCGGGTTTAGTTCGGCTCGCCAGGATTAGGGTATTCCCATGTCGTCCTTGCCAGAAACGGCGCCCCACAGCGCCAAGTCGGTGCCTCTGGTCATCGTCTCAATCGCTTTTCTTTTGTTGTTGGCTTCGCTGGATCAAACCATCGTTTCGACCGCGCTGCCGACCATCGTTGCCGACCTCGGCGGCCTGGACCATCTGTCTTGGGTGGTGACAAGCTATATCTTGGCGTCAACCATTTCAGCCCCGATCTATGGCAAGCTGGGCGACCTCTATGGCCGCCGAAACATTGTTGTCGTCTCGGTCGGCATCTTTTTGCTGGGTTCTGCTCTATGTGGCCTGGCTAGCTCTATGAGCTTCCTCATCGCCTCGCGCGCGCTGCAAGGCCTGGGCGGTGGCGGTCTGTTTGTGCTGGCACTGTCGGTTATCGGCGACGTCATACCGCCGCGTGAGCGCGGCAAAGTGCAAGCCATGTTTGCGGTGGTATTTTCACTGTCCAGCGTCACGGGCCCGCTCATTGGCGGTTGGTTTGTCGATGCCTTTACCTGGCATTGGATCTTCTACATCAACATTCCGTTTGGCTTGGCCTCGGTCATCACCTTTACCTTCAGCTTCGAGCCAACTGGTCGGCGCAAGCAACGTCAAATCGATGTCTGGGGCGCGCTCAGCCTGATAATCGGCTTGGGCAGCTTGACCCTGCTGACCAGTTTGGGGGGGCGAAGCTTGGCCTGGGGATCCATGGAGACCCTAGTTCTGGGTGCTTTAGCCGTCGGGGGCTTACTGGCCTTTGTGTGGTGCGAGACCTGGGCCCCCGAACCCATCTTGCCGCTGGAATTGTTCAGGCGAAACACCTTTGTCGTGACCAGCATTCTGGGCTTTATCACGGGCGCTTGCATGTTCGGTGCTGTCACCTTTTTGCCCATGTATTTGCAGGTCTCAAAGGCCATCAGCCCAACGATGTCGGGTTTGGCCTTGGTACCACTGACTGCGGGCATCTTGACTTCCTCGACGCTCGCCGGGCGCTATATGGGTCGCACCGGCCGCTATTGGATCTTGCCGTTGGTCGGCATGGGAATGCTGTCCGTTGGCATGTTGACCCTGACCCGCCTTGCCCCCGATAGCAGCATGTGGCTGTTTTGCGTTCAAATCGGAATTGTGGGTTTTGGCATGGGTTTTGTCTTCCCAGTCATGACCACGGCGGTGCAAAACAGTGTTCCGCACAAGCAAATGGGCACCGCCACCGCGTCTGGTGTCCTGTTCCGCCAGGTCGGCGGCTCGCTGGGCGTCGCAGTGTTCGGCGCTATCTTTGCAGCCCGTGTCGCCAGCGACTTCCAATCGCTAGGCCTCGAACTTGGCGGTGACGGCGAAGGCATCGCTATCAGCCCCGCTATGGCATCTCAATTGCCCGCCGAGATGCATGGGCCGCTGGCATCATTGATCGCAGAAGCCACCCACCCGATCTACTGGATAGCCGCGATCATGGGCGCTCTAGGCTTCATCACATCCCTATTCTTGAAAGAAGAGCGGCTGAAAGAAAGGGGCGACCCAGAGTATCCAGAGCACCCAGACTCGAAGCAACCAGATTCGGAATTGAAAACAAACTAAGCCAGGGGCAGCAGCAGCATGAAAGAAAGGGCGGCCCAAGTGAGCCGCCCTTTCCAATTTTACAGCGTGCTTCGTTATGGGCTTCAGCCAACGACGTTGTGTTCGGGGCCATAGGGGAAGCCGGTGATGTTTTCCGCGCCGTCCTCGCTCACGACCAAGATATCGTGCTCGCGATAACCACCCGCGCCGGGCTTACCTTCGGGCAGCATGATCATCGGCTCCATAGACACGACCATATTGGGTTCAATGATAGTGTCGATATCCTCGCGCAGCTCTAGGCCGGCCTCACGGCCGTAGTAGTGCGACAGCACGCCAAACGAGTGGCCATATCCAAACGAACGATACTGCAACAAGTCGTGCTTGGCATAGATTTCGTTCAGCTCCTTGGCGATATCGCTGCACTTGGCGCCCGGCTTGATCAGCTTGAGACCCGCTTCATGTACTTCGACGTTCACTTCCCATAAACGCAGGCTCGCATCGTCTACCGAGCGGCAGAACAGAGTGCGCTCTAACGCTGTGTAGTAGCCAAAGATCATCGGAAAGCAGTTCAGCGAAAGAATGTCGCCTGCTTCCAACTTGCGATTGGTCACAGGGTTGTGGGCACCATCCGTGTTGATGCCCGACTGGAACCAAGTCCAAGTGTCCATGAGCTCGGTGTTGGGATAAAGGCCCGCGATATGGCGCACCATGGCTTGGGTCGAGTGCAGGGCAACTTCATGCTCGGGCACGCCTGGTGCGATGGCTTCTGCGACCGCTGCGCCGCCGATATCGGCAGTAGCGGCACCCTGCTTAATCAAGGCAATTTCTTCGGCTGATTTGATGGTGCGCATCCACATAGTGGCCGTGCCCACATCCACCAACTCGACGCCGGGCAAAGCGGCTTCCAACTGCGCTTTCAGGTCCAGATTGACGAAGTCGAACTCGATACCGACACGCTTGGCACCCCTGGGCAGCAGCTCTTGGATCGCATAAAAGAAATTATCTTTGCGCCAATCGGTATAGATAAGGTTGTCACCATGAGTTCGGCGCCAAGGTTGCCCGCCATCAATACCGGCAGAGATGGTCGTCGCCTGATCTTGGGTCATCAACAAGCCATATCGGCGGCCAAACGAGCAATAGATAAAGCCGGAAAAATAACCAATGTTCTGGATGGAGTTAAAAAGCACCGCGTCCAGGTCGTTGTCGGCCATGTAGGCGCGAATCTTCGCCTGTCGCGAGTCCATTTCTGCGGCTGAGAAGGGCGGCGTGCCCCACTTTTCCCCGTTTTGCCAACGCACCAGACGATCTTGAGTAAGAGCCATGATTGACCTCCAATAAGGGTTCGGCGAGAGCAAAAGGCCCAGGCCGGTTTGATTTCGCCTGCACTTAACCATGGGTCTTTAAAAAAATATGCGACTCCCCGCGCCCTTTTGTGACGGATTTAGAGTATTTGCGTCGGTTCAAATCGCTCAATTCAGCCACGCGGATTGCCAAACCCTGCACGCTTTTCTAAGTAGGGTACATGCCAGAACAGTCCGCCGAGTGAGACAACTTCAATCAGCCCGGCACGCGCAAAACCATATCAGATGTTAAGGATCGCCCCATGCCGATGAACGCCGACGATATCCAACGCTTTATTCAAGAAGCCCTGCCCGACGCTCAGGTCGAAATCCAAGATCTAGCGGGCGACGGCGACCACTATGCCGCTACCGTTGTCTCCCAGGCCTTTTCAGGCAAATCACGCGTCCAGCAACATCAAATGGTCTACGCGGCGCTACAGGGGCGTATGGGCAACGAACTGCACGCTCTAGCGCTCACGACCAAAACACCAAGCTAGCGGCCAGCTCGGCCAGCCCAACCGCAGCCTTCGCCCTAAAGCGCTTCGGCAGCTTCGGCGATCAAGCCGCCGATTTGCTGGCAATCCTCAACGCTGAAGGTCAGCGGCAAGCGCATATCGAACAGCCGCGCCAAGATGGCGTCGGTCTTGGGCATCTCCTGAGGCGTCACATAGTGCCAAGAGCGGTGCGAGGAGGTAAAGCCGTGCGGCTCGCGGTGGCCAAACCACTTCAATTCAACGCCGCGGTCCGCGCAAAGCGAAACCAAGCGCAAACAGCGCGCTTCGTCGCCTTCGCGCAGATTGAACTGAATCGACGAGCCCACGTAGGATTCCTGATTGGGACGGCTGGGAACCCGCAAGGATGGAGAGGCCCGCAGGGCGTCTTCGACCGCTGCATAGCGTTGGTTCCAGCGCTCTATGTTGTCTTCAAGGCGGGCAAGCTGGGGGCGTAAAATTGCGGCGCGCAGCGCATCCATCCGGGCCGAGGTGTTGGGCTGTTCGAAACGCGGGCGATCAAAATGCCCGATATCGGGGCCCGCACCGTGGCGTTCAAACAGCATGTAGCTGCCGGACATGATGGTGGCCCGCGCGATAAAATCGGGATCATCGGAGGTCAAAAACCCGCCCTCGCCCGAATTCATGTGTTTGTAGGTCTGGGTCGAAAAGCAACCCGCTAAGCCGAAATTGCCGGACCGCTTGCCCGCCCAGCGCGCGCCCATGGTGTGCGCACAGTCTTCAACCAACTGAATGTTGTGCGCTTGGCAGATGGCCGCCAGACGCTCCATATCGCACAAATGCCCCCGCATGTGCGAGACCAGCATGACCTTGGCCGCGCCCGTCGACGCCTTACGCTCAAAATCATCCAAGTCCAGGCGCAAGTTCTCGTCGATCTCGACCAACACCGGCTTACCACCGACCGCATGGATAGCCCCCGGTACCGGGGCCAGCGTGAAAGCATTGGTCAAGACGGCATCGCCTGGCGACACCCCCGCCGCACGCAGCGCGATTTGAATGGCCTGCCCGCCTGATGTCACCGCCAGACAATAGTCAGCGCCTTGCCAATCGGCATAGTCACGTTCCAGCGCTGCAACCTCTCCGACTTCGCCGGGCGCCAAGTTATAGCGATGAAGGCGGCCTGACTGCAGCACGCGCGTGGCGGCAGCGATGGCCTCATCGGGAATGGCTTCTTGCTGGGTAAAGCTGCCTTCAAAGCGTGGCAATGCCATAACTGTCTCCTGCCAAGGCCTGCCCTGTTGTTGCTGGGCAGGCGCGTGTGAATCGCGTCACTTTGCGCGGCCTTCGGCTTGCTGGCAACGTACTTTTGCGAGCAAGGGGCTGGCCTTGGGGAGCAGCCGCTGTTATCAAACCGGTCCAACGACAAGGAGCCTTGATATGTCCCCTGCCGTTTCCGGCCAACCACTCGTCTCTCGCCCCGGTATCATCATTCTTGGCGCTGGCGGCGTCGGTAATGTCGCCGCCCAAAAAGCCGCCATGAACAACGCGCGCTTGGGCACGGTGACCATCGCCACGCGGACATTGGCCAAGGCTGAGGCTATACGTGCTGACATCTTGGCGCGCGGCAACCGGGAAGACCCCAGCCAAGCGATCGAGGTTGCAAAGGTGGATGCCATGGACCCGGCTGCGGTCGCGGCGCTTATTCGCAAATCTGGCGCGGGCATCCTGATCAACGTCGCCTCAAATCACACTAACCTGGCGGTCTTGGAAGCCTGCCTTGAGACCGGGTGCGCTTACTTAGACACGTCGGTCTATGAAAAGCCAGGCGAAGAATTCGCGCCAGCGCCTTGGTATGCCAACTATGAATGGGCCATGGCCGACAACTTCGCTGAAAGAGGCGTGACCGCTGTTCTGTCGATCGGTTTCGATCCGGGCGCTACCAATGCTTTTGCCGCGAAAGCTCAAAAGTCCTATTTCGATGAGATCGAAAGCATTGATATCCTTGATGTCAATGCGGGCGATCATGGGCGCTTTTTCGCGACCAACTTCAACCCTATCATTAACCTGCGCGAGATCATGGAAGACGTGATCTATTGGCAGGACGGTGGTTTTAAGACCATTCCCCCGCATTCGCGCTCACTCAGTTTCGACTTTCCAAAGCTGGGCCAACACAAGTTGTTCTCGGTCGGCCATGACGAGGTGCATTCGCTCTACAAGCATATTCCCGCCAAACGGATCGAATTTTGGATGGGCTTTGGTGAGCGCTATTTAAAGGTCTTTGAGACCCTCTATAACCTGGGCCTTTTGTCCTCGCAGTCGGTCGATGTGCAGGGACAACAGATTGCGCCGCTGGACGTGCTGGCGGCTGTCCTGCCCGATCCTGCCAGCCTTGCTGCAGGTTACACCGGCGAGTGCTGCATCGGAAATCTGGTCCGTGGCACCAAAGACGGTCGCCCGCGACAGGTCTTTTTGCACGCCTTTTGCGACCACGAGGCTTGCTTTAATGAAGTAGGCAGCCAAGCTATATCATACACTACGGGCGTTCCCGCAGTGGCGGCGGCGCTCTGTATTGCCGAGGGCGCCTGGGATGCCAAGCGCATGGTCAACGTCGAAGAGCTGGACCCGGACCCCTTCTTAAAAGAAATGGCGAGACAAGGTATCGATTGGCACGTTACCGACTATGGCGAGTCTCTCACCGCGCACCGGCCGTGCGATCATGAGACCATTTATAAGCTGCCCCAGTTCGCCAAACCGAGCTAACTTCCGGCTGCTTGTCAGCTCACCGCACCTCAAACCGGCGCATATTTTGATAAAGGCGACATTTTTCGCGCGGATGAGCAAGATATGTCGCCCGCGTAGCAGTCTGCCGCGATTGGCGTCCTAGGCTGGCGTAGGCCTGTGTTGCTTTACTGACGTCTCTACCTTCGTCATGAGGGCGACCAGGCCGTTTGGCATTCCATGCAAAGCAGAAATTTCTCATGGCATTTATCGTCCGCTCCCCGCTTAACCTCAATGGGCTGAGGGACAACCGCCGCATTTCACTAGCCGCCCTGTTCGGTTTGGAATCGCTGTCGCGCGCAATCTTGCTGACCATCGTACCTATCCAAGGCTTGGCGGTCTTTGGTTCGGCCAAGACCCTATCGGACATGCTTTTCATCGCCTCCTTGTTTGGGTTGGTCTCGACGCTCAACTTGGCGGCGCTCATCCAGCTCATCGCGCGGCGCTATGTCTATACGCTCGGCATCAGCATGATCGCGGTGGCGTCTTTGCTGTTCATGCTTGAAGCGCCCAAAGCATACGTTATCGGCGTAGCTTTGCGCGCTAGCGGCACGGGCATGATTACGGCAATTGTCTCGCTCTACGTCATGGACCTGATTTCCAAGCAAGACTTTACGCGCTACGAGCCCAATCGGCTGTTGTTCTCGTCGGCATCTTGGATCATAGGTCCGACGCTTGGCATTTGGCTGTCAACCAACGTCGGCGAATGGGCACCCTTTTTAGTCAGCGTTGCCAGCTCAATGGCAGCCCTAGGCTATTTTTGGTGGCTTCGCCTCGGCCCTGGCAAGGTCATCCAGGCTGCACGGCAGAACCCAGAGCATCCACTTTTGGCGGTGGTCCACTTCTTCCAGCGCCGCCACCTGCGCCTGTCCTACATCATCGTGTGGGTGCGAGCCATGTTTTGGGTAAGTCTGTTTATCTATTCACCGCTGTACATCACGCAGGCCGGGCTCGATCCGCTCTATGCTGGACTGTTCTTATCGGGGATCAACGGCATCATCTTTTTAGCACCGGTCATTGGAGCTGGCGCGCGCATGCTGGGCGTTCGAAAAACCATTATCGGCGGCTTCTCCATGCTGACGCTATCGCTGGTCGCCTTGGGACTCATTGGTTCGCCTAAACCTATTGGGCTGGTCTTCTGGATCATCGCAGCGCTGTTTTCATTTTGCCTAGATGTGGTGGCCAACGTGCCCTTTATGCGCTTGGTCAAAGAGCGCGAACGGGCAGATATGACCATGGTTTTTACCACATGGCGGGATTTAGCAGAGGTCACGTCGCCCGGTCTGGCAGGCTTTGTACTGGCCGTCGCGCCGCTAAACGGGCTGTTCTTTGCCTTAGCAGGCATCATGGCGGGCACAACCTACCTAACGACCTGGTTGCCGCGGCGTCTGTAATCGGCTTGTATCGCCCCGGGTTTGCGGGCAAAAGCAAGCCTGACTGGCACTAAGGCGACAAGGACGTATTGGACATGGATATATCGGCGCTAATCAGCTTGGGTTTGGCCCTGGCGTTCGGCGGCTGTTTTGGGGGCCTCATGGCCGGGATGCTGGGCGTCGGCGGCGGCATCATATTCGTGCCGATCTTGTTCGGGATCTTGAACTTCCTCGACTACCCCTTAGCGCTGACTATGCACATCTCGGTCGCCTCGTCGCTGTGCATCATCATCATGACCTCCATATCCTCGGTGCGCGCGCACCATCGCAAGGGCGCGGTTGACTTGGATATTGTGCGCGGCTGGGCCCCTTGGGTGGTGGTTGGAGCCGTCATCGGCGGCCTGCTCGCCCGGGTCTTGGATGCATCGGTGTTGACGGGCGTCTTTGGCGTCGTGGCTCTGCTAGCAGCCGCCAATCTCATGCTGCCAAAGACCTATGACCTCAAGCGTCCGGCCCCAACAAAAGGCCCGGGCGCCGCGCTTATCGCGTCTTCTATCTCCTTTATTTCAACGCTCATGGGGATCGGCGGTGGCTCGATTTCTGTGCCGACCTTGACCGCATTCGGTGTCCCGGTCCATCGTGCCGTGGGCACCTCTTCCGCGATCGGTTTCTTCATCGCTCTGCCGGGCGCGTTGGCCTTCATGATCTCTGGCCTTGGCTTGGACGCGCGCCCGCCGTTCTCCCTCGGCTATGTCAACTTTGTCGCGGTGGCCTTTGTTGCGCCGCTTTCGGTTTTGTTTGCCCCGCTTGGAGCCAAACTGGCCCATGCCATGAACCCCATCCTGCTCAAGCGCGCCTTTGGCCTGTTCTTGGCTTTCAACGGTGTGCGCATGCTTTGGACCACCTTCAGCGCCATTTAGCCTGCGAGCGCTCTGCAGTCCTGATGCATACGGGTATCATATCTGCTGGCGTGCGCCTCGCATATCATGGCCTCAATTGCAGATTGGCAGAGAGGCACTGATCGTCGGTGCAACAGGTATGTCGCGCAAAAAAAAGAGCGGCCCGCCAAGCGCACCGCTCTTTTTTAACTTCTTTCGCTCTGAGCGCTTACAGCTTGTCCAAAGCAGTATCAAAGTCTGCGCGCAGTTTGTCCGCCATGGTGTCATAGGCGGCGTTATCGCTCCAGCACGAGCGCGGGTCTAGCAGCTCGCTGGGCACGCCTGGCACCGCGACGGGCACTTCCAGCTCGAAGCGTTCGTCTTGGCGTGTCTCGACCGCATCCAACTCACCATCTAGTGCTGCGTTAATCATGGCTCGGGTATAGCGCAGCTTGACGCGCTCGCCTTCACCATAGGCGCCACCGCTCCAGCCGGTATTGATCAACCAGACCTTGGCGCCTGATTCCGCGATTTTCTTCGCCAACATTTCACCATAGACCTTTGGCGGACGCGGCAAGAAAGGCCCGCCGAAACACGGCGAGAAGGTTGCCTCAGGCGTGGTAACGCCGCGCTCAGTGCCCGCCAGCTTTGCCGTGTAACCGGCCAAGAAATAGCGCATGGCGGTCTCAGGAGTCAGCTTGGCGATCGGCGGCAAGACGCCGAAAGCATCGGCCGACAAGAAGAAGATGTTCTGCGGAATACCGCCCCGGCTACCAGGTTGAATGTTATCAATGAAATCAATCGGGTATGAGACGCGCGTATTTTCCGTTTTGGAACCGTCGGCATAGTCGATTTCACGGCTATCCTCGTCCATCACCACGTTTTCAAGGATAGTGCCAAACCGCTGTGTCGTGGCGTAGATTTCGGGTTCCTGTTCGGCGCTCAGATTGATGGCCTTGGCGTAGCACCCGCCTTCAAAATTGAAGACCTCAGCATCGCCCCACCCGTGTTCATCATCGCCGATCAGCGAACGCTGTGGGTCGGTAGACAGCGTGGTCTTGCCCGTGCCCGAAAGGCCGAAGAACAGCGCGGTATCGCCGCTCTTACCGGTGTTGGCCGAACAGTGCATAGGCAGAACGCCTTTATCGACTAGCAGGTAATTTAGGACAGAGAAAATCGACTTCTTAACTTCGCCCGCATACTCTGTGCCGCCGATCAGGACCAAGCGCTTTTCTAGTGAGACAATGATAAAGGTCTCACTGCGCGTTCCGTCGATCGCCGGGTCTGCCTTAAAGCTAGGAATGTCGATGACGGTGAATTCGGGAGTCTGGGCCGCGCGCTCTTCGGTGCTGGGGCGCAGGAACATGTTCGAAGCAAACAGGTTATGCCAGGCGAACTCGGTGACAATGCGCACGGGAAAGCGGTGGTCATCGCTGGCGCATGCTGCCAGATCCGAGCTGTAGAGCGGCTTGCCAGCGACAAATTTTTCTAAGCGCTCCAGTATGCCATCCAACTTTGCGGGCGCGATGGGCTGGTTCACAGAACCCCACCAAATCGAGTCTTTGCTCTCGGGGCTTTCGACGACGAATTTGTCCTTCGGCGAGCGACCAGTAAAAATGCCGGTATCCACAACCAGCGCACCAAAGCGGTTAAATCGAGCTCCTTCATTTGCAACAGCGCGCTCGGTAAGAGCCGCAGGTGACAGGTTTTTCAGAAGCTTGGCGCCGTTAAGAAGCGCATCGATTGTCGTCATGTTTTTGTCCTGCAGGAAAAGTGGAGCGCATGGTTTAATGGAGCGTTCCCTCGCGTTCAACCGCCTGCGGCCATGAGGCCACAACCATGTTCAAACCCGAAAATGTAGGCCATTCGTTTTCCAACAAGAGCGTCGTTTGCGAACTTTTCCTGACTGTGGACTCGACAAGCCCCGCGCCACAAACGGCGCGCCGCGCTTAACATTGGGCGCAACCATGGCCCTGCCAGGCCCGCATCATTGCACTGCAGGGGGCCTGGTTGCAAAGCAACGCCCTGCACCGCCTGCGGTAGCCCTGAGCCAACAAGGCTCACCCCATTTGTATCTTAGACCAGGCACCGCGCTGCTGTGCGCCCCGACAAGGTCACTCGCGGTAGCGGCTGTGGCAGGCCTTACACGTCTGCGTAAAGCCCTGGAAAGCGACCAAAAAGGCGCCTTCGTCTTGATTAGCTGCTGCCGTCTGGAGCGCTTGCCCGGCGTCTGCCAGTCCGCTGGACAACAGGGTAAAATTCTCGAGTTCGCTGGTAATAATCGCTTTAGCTTCACTCGGCGCTTTGAAGCTGTCCGCGGGAACCTTATGCGGTAGCATAGCTCCGGTGTGAACCGCTGTTTGTCCTGCTTGATCAACAACCTGCCAATCCAGGGCCGTGCGACCTCGCGCCATCATGGCCAGGGCTTTGGTGGCATCGCCCAACGCGGACATCAAATCCATTCGTTCTTTCATGGCGCCGCTTGCGCCTTTGTGAGCCAGCGCCAGGCTTCCAGAAGTAATCAGGATGGCGGTCGCCAAAATTGCGGCCTTGTTCATAGTTGCTCCTACAAAGATTCGTAAGGTGTTTGTCTTGTTTTAAGGGGCACAGTGCATTTGAAAATTGCCAAATAGCACCGGTCCCGCGCGGGGGTTTAGCTGGCTGCCGGCGACGTGCAAAATCACAAACCCGTCAGGGCTTATCGCGCCAACCCGTTCCGAGTCGATCTGCGCGTTTTCCCGAAGAGTTGCGTTCAAAACCTAGCCCATCGTTTGCGTTCAGATTTGGTTCAGCAGGCCTCGCCTATAAGCAGGACATAGATTAAACAGCGGCTCGGCTTTCTCCCCAACGCCAGGGCCACAAAAAAACAGGAGACCCTCATGTTTTTTAGACAAGCAACCAAGACCGCATTGCTGGCCTCTAGCTTGATGGCTGGTATGGCGAGTCTGGCCGAAGCCCACCCCCGCAGCTGGGCCCACCAACACAACGGATACGGTGGCTATAGCTCACCCAGCTACGGCCACAGCTATACCCGCCAAGCCCGCGTCGTTCACGTAGATCCGGTCTATGAAAACCGCCGCAATCACCGCCGCCCCAAGCAGGTCTGCCACATTGAGCAGGTGCCGATCTATGGGCGCACCGGCGGCACTTACTACAGCCACGGCGCCGACCCGGGTGGCGCAATTGTCGGCGCGATTGTTGGCGGGTTTATCGGCAACCAAGTCACAGACCACGACGAAGCTGGAACCGTGATTGGTGCGCTTGGTGGCGCTCTTGTCGGCTCCCAGATCGGTCAAGGTGGCTACGTTGAAAATCGCCGCGGTATCATCGGCTACGAGAGCCGTGAAGTTTGTAAGACCGTCAAACGTCGCCACAAAAAGAAGCGCATTTTGAAGGGCTACAATGTGACCTACCGCTACCACGGCAACTTGTACGAGACCTTCACAACTTATCACCCGGGCGAATACATCACTATTAAGGTGCGTCGATAAACCAGAGATCGCCCTCCCCACAACAGTACAAACTCCAAAGGGCGACCTCGCCGCCGCGCTTCCCAGTGGGAGCGCGGTTTTTTTTGTCCACTTTGATCAAGACGCCCAGCTTTAGAAGTTAGCGGCTGTTCCCCGTTTGCGCGACACTGGGGTCGCTCTTGGGGCTGTAATCGCTTGCAAGCCTGCTAGAACCTAGCGAATCATGTTGTTTGTGGGAGTCGAACCTTGACCATCAAAGCCGCTGTTTGTCGCGAATTTGCCGCCCCGCTGGTCTTCGAAGAGGTCGAGCTTGCCGCGCCCAGCTATGGCGAAGTTCAGGTTGCCATTAAGGCCTGCGCTATCTGCCATTCTGACATAACCTTCATTGATGGCAAATGGGGCGGCGACCTTCCGGCCGTCTATGGTCACGAAGCCGCTGGCGTTGTCGAGCAGGTCGGGCCCGGCGTATCGCGCTATAAGCCCGGTGATCGCGTCATTGTCACGCTCATTCGCTCTTGTGGCTCTTGCCACTACTGTTCTGACGGCAACCACGTACAGTGCGAGGTTCAGACCCCGCTGGACGCGAACTCGCCTATCGTTCTAAACGACGGCCCAGCTTTACAAGGCATGCGCACGGGGGCTTTCGCAGAGGCCGTCACCGTCGATGCTAGCCAACTCGTCAAAATCGATGACGAGATGCCGTTTGATGTCGCCAGCCTCTTGGCCTGCGGGGTCATAACGGGCTACTGCGCGGTGACGAATACCGTTGATATGCCGCACGGCTCGACCTGCGCCATAATCGGCTGCGGTGGTGTCGGGCTAAACGCGGTTCAAGCCGCTGCGCATCAGGGCGCACGGACCATCGTGGCCATCGACGTGGAAGACAGCAAATTGGCCGTCGCACGTGAATTTGGCGCCACGCACAGCCAAAACGCGCTGGCCTCGGATTTGGTAGAAAAGGTCCAAGCCCTAACCCATGGCCGCGGCCTGGATTTTGTGTTTGTGACCGTCGGCATGTCACGCGTCATGGACGACGCGCATCGCTTACTTGCCCGCTCTGGCACGCTGGTGCTAGTCGGCATGCCCCCATCAGGCGAAGAGACCAAGTTCGACGCCGCGACCTTTGCCGCAAGTGGACACCGGGTTGTTGGCTCTAAAATGGGCTCGGTTCATATGGCCAAGGATATTCCCAGCCTCATCGACATGCACAAGCAAGGCCGCCTCAAGCTCAAGGAGCTTATTTCCAATCGATTCTCTTTTGATCAGATCAATGAGGCCCTGGACGATGCGCGCGCTGGGCGTTCCTTGCGCAACGTCATTATGTTCGACTAAGGTCATGTGAACGAACAGACCGGCGACGCGATCACCGGAAAACCAACACCAGACGAACAGGGGCCAGCGTGAAAATCAAAGACCTAGAAACCTTTGTTGTGGCCCCGCCAGCTCCCGCTTGGGGCGGCTCCTATTTTATCTTCGTCAAGCTGACCACCGACAATGGCATCGTGGGTTACGGCGAAGTCTACGCCAACACCTTTGGCCCTGAGGCCACTGTCGCGGGCATCGAGGATATCTTTCAGCGCTGGCTCGACGGCGCCAGCCCGTTCCAGATTGAGCTGTTTTGGCGTCGCGCCTACTCTGCGGGCTATATCGGCAAGCCCGATGTATCGCTGGTCGGCATCATTTCAGGCCTGGAAATCGCCATGTGGGATATCGTCGGCAAAGCAACCGACCAGCCCATCTATAATCTTCTGGGCGGCAAGGTCCGTGAGCGCCTACGCTCCTACACCTATCTTTATCCCAGCGCTGAGCGCGAAAGCGACCCCAATTTTTGGGGCGATGCGGACGCTCACGCTGAGCAGGCGGCGCTCTATGTCGAGCAAGGATTTACGGCGGTCAAGTTTGATCCTGCAGGGCCTTACACCATCACAGACCCGCACATGCCGCGTCTGGACGACATCAGCCGCTCCGTGGATTTTTTAAGGAAAATTCGCGAGGCCGTTGGCGATCGCGCGGATCTGTTGTTCGGCACACACGGGCAGTTTTCGACCGGCGGCGCGATCCGGCTCGCACGCGCGCTGGAGCCATTTGATCCGCTATGGTTCGAAGAGCCGACGCCTGCCGAGACGCCCGAAGAAATGGCACGGGTTGCCAGCCAGACCAATATTCCCATCGCGACTGGCGAGCGCCTGACAACCAAATATGAATTCAAACGCGTATTGCAGACCCAAGCTGCCAGCATTCTGCAGCCCGCTTTGGCGCGTGTCGGCGGCATCCTAGAAGCCAAGAAAATCGCGGGCATGGCCGAACCCTTCTATGCCCAAATGGCCCCTCACCTTTATTGCGGCCCCATTGAGGCACTGGCCAACATCCAGCTCTGCGCCTGCATCCCTAACTTCCTGATACTTGAGAGCATCAAGACCTTCGACGGTTTCTATGCTGAGCTGTTGGACCGGCCGATCCGCTGGGAAGATGGCGCGGTCATCCCCTCAAGCGAGCCCGGCTTAGGGCACAACCTGAATGAGGATGTGGCCCGGGCGCACCCCTATGCAGGAGATCGCCTGCACTTAAACGTAACCCAAGACCCCATTTGGCCTTAGGAGGAGACGCGCATGGCAGATACTTGCGGACATTGCCTTTGTGGCGCGGTGAGCTGGCGCAGCCCAGCGCCCGCAAATTGGCAGGGCATCTGTCACTGCCATTCGTGTCGCCGCGCCAATGCGGCCAGTATGGTCGGCTACATCGCCTTTCCAAATGCGGGACTAAAAATCACAGGCCCTATCGCGATCCACGAGTCCTCACCTGGTACCGAACGCGGATATTGCGCCACCTGCCACACGCCTTTGTTCTATCGCAGTCAGCGCTGGCCAAACGAGACCCACATGATGGCCGCCACATTGGATGACGCCGTGAGCTTCCAACCCAAAGCGCACTTCCATTGGGCCGAACGTGAGCCTTGGCTGCAGATCGCGGACGGCCTACCCAAGTTTGACGCGACAGCGGGCAGCGGCGAGGAAGGCTAGTTCAGGACCGTGTTGGCGGGCCGCCAATTCACAATGAGCTGTTCTTGCGACTGGCTTTCAATCGCGCCAGGGCGATGAGTGCGAACATGCTCGATTGCTTCTTGCCCGTCCAAGCCTAGCTCGACCAACAACAAGGCCGCAATTGTTCCCGCACGCCCAAGGCCCGCGAAGCAGTGCAACAAGACTGTCTTGCCGGTCGTGAGGCTAAACACTAGCTCGTCCAACAGACCAGGCAAAAGCTTCAATGCTTGATCGTCCGGAACGCCGTAGTTGGTGATAGGGAACTCCTGCCAAAGCACCTCTTGTTCGCCCAAACATTCGCTCAAGCGCTCGGCACCCAACTGGGCTCGGCTCTCGGGCTCGTTCAAAGAGACGACGCGAAAGACGCCTTGTTCAGCAATGCTTTTGCAGTCGTCTTCCAGCCCAATCGGCCCCAGCCCAGGGCAGCAGGACAAGCCAAGCCTGCCGGTCGTGCCCTCGGGCAAGGGCACCCAAGAGATGGGAAAGCGCGTTGGCGCTGCGGGCAACGACATGGCCTAAAGCCGCCGCCATTCGGTCTTGCCACCCGGTCGGTCCAGCAGCTCAACACCGTCGGCGACCAGCGCGTCACGCAGCGCGTCGGCCTTGGCGAAGTCCTTGGCCGCCCGTGCCTCGATGCGCGCGGCAATCATGGCTTCTATCTCATCCGCCGATAGCTGCCCGGCGCTGGCTCCTTGGAACCAGGCTTTGGGTTCTTGCTCCAGCAAGCCCAGAAGATTGGCCGAGGCCCGAAGCTGCGCCTGCAAAGCGGGTTTGTTTCCTGCATCCGCCTTGTTGATCTCCGTCACCAAGGCATGCAGTTCAGCCAAGGCCTGCGGCGTATTGAGGTCATCACTCAGCGCCGCTAGAACCGCGTCGGCTGGCTGGGCAGCGCCGCTATCCTCAGCGCCTTCCAGCGCACGATACATGCGATTGAGCTGGGTCTTAACCTCTGCGATCTTCTCCTTCGAGAAGTCCATTGGGCTGCGATAGTGTCCCGACAACAGCGCCATGCGAATGGCTTCGCCGGGAATGCCCTCTTCCAGCAGCTGATGCACGGTATAGAAGTTGCCCAGCGACTTGGACATTTTCTCGCCGTTTACAGTGATATAGCCGTTGTGCATCCAGGTGTGCGCCATCTCCTGCCCATTGGCGCTGCACGATTGCGCAATTTCGTTCTCATGGTGCGGGAAAATCAGGTCAAGACCGCCAGCATGGATATCAAAACTCGCGCCCAGCGTATCGCGCGCCATGGCCGAGCACTCGATGTGCCAGCCAGGACGGCCACGCCCCCAGGGGCTGGGCCAGCCGGGCTGCTCATCGCTCGACGGTTTCCAAAGCACGAAGTCGCCCGGATTGCGCTTATAGGGCGCAACTTCGATGCGCGCCCCGGCAATCATGTCTTGCATGTCGCGCTTGGACAGGCGGCCATAGCCGTCATAGCTGTCGATAGCAAATAGAGCGTGGCCTTCGGCGGCATAGGCGTGACCGTTTTCAATCAATTCTTCGATCATGGCCACCATTTGGGGAATATAGCCGGTACAGCGCGGCTCAAAATCCGGCGGCAAGGCATTCAGCGCCGCTATGTCCTCGTGAAACGTATCGGTGGTGCGCTGCGTAATAACTTCGATGCTCTCGCCGCTCTCCAGAGCGCGCTCAATGATCTTGTCATCAACGTCGGTGATATTGCGGGTGAACTGTACCGACGACGCGCCATAGACGTGACGCAGCAAACGATAGAGCACATCAAAGACAACAATGGGCCGCGCATTGCCGACGTGGGCAAAGTCATAGACGGTCGGGCCGCAGACGTACATGCGCACCTTGTTGGCATCAATGGGCTCAAAGGTCTCCAGCTTGCCGCTCAGCGTGTTGTGAAATTTCAGGCTCATATGCCAGCTTTCCTTATCTACTTGCCTTTAGGCCCTTTGGCGTGCCTGCCAATCTAATTACCGGTCGGTATCGCCAGTCTGTGCAGTCAAGTCTATACAGCCAGCCGCTGCAATACCCGTGAGCGGTCGATCAATGGCAGCAATGTCGCCATCTCTGGCCCGCGTGGCTGGCCGGTAATAGCCAATCGCAGCGGCATGAACAGGTTCTTACCTTTGCGCCCTGTGGCTTCTTTGACGGCATCGGTCCAGGTCTTCCAAGTCCCTTTATCCCATGTCTCGGGCAGCAAGGCAGCAGCCTCGGCAATGAACACCGCGTCTTCGATGACGGGATGCACAGGCCCTTTGACCATGGCCAAAATCTCGTCGGCTTGTTCGTATTGCTCAAGGTTGTCTTTCAACGCGGCCCACAAGTCAGCACTCCAGCCGGGCAGCTTGTCAGCGATCGTATCAAAATCGAGCGCATGAATAACGCGGGTATTGAGCTGCAAGACCTCGTCCATCGAAGCCTTTGGCGTCGCGCGACCGTAGCGGCTGATGTCATAGCCCTCGGCGACCTGGCTGACTTCAGTGGCCACTTTGGGCGCATCCGGCGTACCAAGCGCTGCCAAGTAAGCAACAATCGCCAAGGCCTCGACACCATCAGCTTTGAACTGCTCGACCGAAGCCGAACCCAAGCGCTTGGACAACCCCTGACCTTCAGCGTCGGTAATCAAGGGCAAATGGCCAAAAGTTGGGACCGCGCCGCCCAGGGCTTTGAACAACTGCACCTGAACAGCGGTGTTGGCAACGTGGTCTTCGCCGCGGATGATGTCGCTGACCTCCAGCTCGATATCGTCAACGACAGACGACAGCGTATAGAGGTAGCGACCGTCTTCGCGGATCAGAACCGGGTCTGATAGGTACTGCGCTTCGAAATGCGAGGCGCCGCGCACCAAATCGTTCCAGTCAATATCGCCATCGACCAGCTTAAAGCGCCAGTGCGGGCGACGGCCTTCGGCCTCATAAGCTGCTTTTTGTGCCTCGCTTAGCTCCAAGGCAGCGCGATCATAAATCGGCGGCTTACCGCGCTGGAGCTGCGATTTGCGCTTGAGCGCCAGCTCGTCGGCGGTCTCATAGCAAGGATAGAGCCGACCATCGGCAATCAGCTTATCGCGAGCCAAGTCATAGCGATCGGTGCGATCCGACTGGCGCGCGAACTCGTCCCAATCCAGACCAAGCCACTTCAAATCGCTTATGATTCCATCGGCGTAGTCTTGGGTCGATCGTTCGGTATCGGTATCATCCATCCGCAGCAAGAATTGGCCACCTTGGCTGCGAACGTGCATCCAGTTGACAACAGCGGTACGGATATTGCCCAGGTGTAGTTTGCCGGTGGGCGAAGGAGCGAAACGAACGCGCAATGGACGGCTCATGAGTGGTTCCCAAGGGGGTTTTGGCCGCTATTTCTCGGTATCGAACGCGATAGCCAAGGGGCCGGGTTATTGTTGGGGCAAAGGTCGCAAAAAGACCTTAAGAAATGAGGCTTCTAGCCGATCCCACGGGGTGAAGCAATGCCTGGGCGGGGCAATTTTCGCGGCGGCATCGGACCGGCGGGCTGCCGCGATCCTGGCCACGGGGCATCAAGCCGCCGCTTGGCAATCCTCGCACGAACATCGAAACTCGACGACTTGATTGGGCGACTGGTGAAAGCCTTGCGATCCCACTGTCGAAGCCGCGTCAAAGCCCGCTTTGTGGTCACAGACCTCAATCGTCTTGCCGCAAGAGTCACAGAACATCACCACGTGGGTGTGCTCTTCGTGGGGGTCATTGCAAGCAATATAGGCGTTTAGCCCTGCAACTTTGTGCACCAAGCCTTGCTGGGCCCAAAACTCAAGAATTCGATACAAAGAGGTAATGGTCAGCTTGGGGTGGAGGGGCTTGACCTGCTCCAACAACTGATAAGCCCCCAGGGCCTTGCCATCTGCGACCAACACCTTGAGCACATCAAGGCGCTGAGGCGTCAGGCGGAGCTGCCTGGCCGAACAGAGTTCCAGCAAGCTTTGATCGAGGGTCTGGGTCATGGTGTTAATGTAGCCAGCACGCTTGCCGCCTTCAAGCGTGAAGGTCAAAGCAAACCGGTTTCAGCCGCGGTTTGGTGCCTCTCTGCGTGCTCTGCACGGCTGGCACACGCAAAAGAGACTTGCAGTCCCAATTGATATATTATATCTACGCAGCAAGTTCCTTCCAATTGGGCTCGAAACAATGTTTTTTGCGCTTCCTGTTTTGATCGTTGCTCTGCAAGTCGCCTCGGCCGCTGGCCTGGCTTGGTTCGTTCTGGGCTACATCGGCGGCTTAAGAGAACGCATTTGGTTGGTGGCTGCCTTTGGAACCAGCGCTTTGCTGGCAAACGTGGTCCTACACCTGTTGCCCGAAGCCGCCGCGCAACTGTCAACCACCGCCTTCTGGGGTTACATGGCCCTGGGAGCTGTTTTGGGGCTGAGCATTCAGATCGCTCTGCGTGCGCACCACCGTTTGTCAGCTATCACCAGCCTGCAATTGGGCGACGCGGCCTGCAACTTTGTGGACGGCGCCCTGATCGCTAGCGCAGCCCTGATCGATGCCTGGTTAGGGCTCGTTACGGCTCTGATCGTCACCTTGCACGAGCTCCCAAGCGAACTGGGCGAAATGGGCCTATTGATCGCAAACGGTATGAGCAACCTGCGTGCCTTGGCGATTAATCTTGGTATTTCAGGCGGCGCTGCAATCCTTGGTGCCGTCTTGACCAGCTATGCGGGCACAAGCTTTGGATGGGAGGCCCCAATCTTGACCGCAGCCGGCTCTGGGCTACTGCTGCAAGTTGTTGCTATGCAAATCCTTCCACGGATCTTGGCAGCGCCCCAAACTGGTCAGGTGGTCGGGCGCGTTGCTACGATGGGTGCCTTTTCTGCTGCCAGTTTCAGCTTGCTGCTCTTTACCGAATACATGAGTCACGCGGGCCAGTTATAATCCCTGAGGAACGCGCTAAACAACGGCAGAGGTGCGACAGCCAGTCTGCAATGCAGTTTGGCCTCCTTATCTCTCCTGCAAGACCGTGCCGCTAGGTATCGTCAGCGCTCAAACTAACTAAGCGGCTACAGCGCCCTTTGTCGCCAGGGAAGACGAGCCGCGATGCTCGCTGCCCCATTGCCGGAACCTAGAACGTAGACCTGCATTCAATGGCTCCGGGCAACGACCAAGAAACCCCCAAGAACAACCAGGACACAAGAGGGAAAACCGGACGATAAATCAAATGGCCAGCTCTGCCACAGAAGGCGGCGAGCGCTAAAAAAAACGAAAGGCCCGGTTCCGATCGAACCGAGCCTTTTTCAGAATTCCGTCCAAGAAATGCCGCTGGCTGCTAAGCCCTGAAGAAACAGAAGCCGTCGGGCACGTTGCTGGCATTCAGGCGATTGACCACCTTCTCGGCCGCGCCCAGCATGTCGCCACGATCCAGATAGAAGCCGCCGCGATAGAGTGAGAACAGCAAATCGCGCAGGTTGATGCCGGATAGTTTGCTGTCAAAGGCCCGCTTTGACACACAGCTATAGGCATTGCCCTTTGAATTGAGCTCACCGTCAGAATCGATCCGCTCCAGCAACCAGCTTGAGGTCATGCCAATGATCTCTTCAATGCGTTGCTTAGAGGTGTCATCGTACTTCAACGACAACAGGTCTAGCGCCGCTTTGTTGGTGCTGGCGGCCAAACTGGTATCGGTCTTGCCACCGAAGGTCCAAACGCCCGCGTAGGTGGTGTTTTTGGCCGCTTGCTGTGCAAAAGCGATCGCCATGGCTTGCGCCTTTTGATCCTTTAACAGCAGGCCGCAAGAATGGAACATACCGGCCAAGGTCATCAGCTGATCCGGTCGAGAGGCCGAAAACTGCAACAGCGCCTGGGCCTGGAATTTTAGCGAGCGCAGGGTACGCGCCAACGGCGGCGAATTGCGACGACCGTATTCGGCCGAAATCGGCTGGCCCGCGTCAGCGACAAGTAGGCCCAAACAAAAATCACCCAGCAAAGACGCGTCCAAGTATTTGCCACGTAGACCCGTGACGCGACGCACCCGCGTATTGTCCAGACGCTCAACATGGACAAAGCTGCCATCGGGCAAAGAGCCAGAGAGCGTCACTTCAATGGCGCGCAACCCCTTTTGCATGGCTTCTTGATCGCGGGCAATCGTAGCCAGACGCAACCAAGAGCCTGCGCCAATCTGGTCGCTAGCATTGTAATTGTTGACGTTTGTTTTGTTGGCTCTCAGCAAGCCGTCGCCATTAGGCTGCACATCTTGCAGCAGCGCGACCGCGGTGCCTTTAAATCGTGTCCACAGCGCTAAATCGAGCTGCAAAATGACCTGCGCTTGCGCCAGGCCCGGCAAGACAGCGGCTAAACTGGCCATACCCAGGCCAAAGCCAGCGCTCAAGCGCCAACGCCGCAGCGTCGCGGACCAACCTGACGAGGAAACATTTTGCTCGGACTTCTCCAGCTTAAGTTCAGAAGCTCCAGCTTTTTTCAAACCACAGTTGAACATTGCGGTTTTCCTTTTTGCTTGTGATCGCGTTTTAGCGCGATTCCAGTTTTTGTAACACATCAGTTTAGCTCAAATGTGGCCTTAACGAAGGCCCCTAGTTGGGGGTCCAGTTCAAGGGCGGGATCATAACGAAGCTCTAGGCCTGCCTCGAACACGGCATCACGGCCTGTCTTTAAAACATTGCGGACCCCTTTGGCGTAGGCCGCGGCGGCAACAAAGGCGCCCGGCGTCAAATCACCGTCGAACTCACGGCCAATGCTGCCTTCGAATTCGCCATAGACATCGTCGCGCACGCGCAGGCTTGCACGCAGCTCATTGAGGCTCTGCAGATAGCGCCCCGAAAGGTAGGAATTCGTGTTCTTGACCCGCAGTGACGCGCTGGCGTAGGGAGCGAATGCCTGGGTCGCTTCAAGCGCGACGGCGGTCGATTTCAGTGCGAAGTCGCCGCTAACTGAGGCGTTGACTTGCCCCGCCAAGGTGGTGCGCTCAGCAGCTTGCCAAGCGGCCATCAACCGACCGCCCAATTCCTGAATATAGCTGTCATTGCTAAACGCCAAGGTGCCCGCTGGCACAAACTGCCCCGCGTAGGACAGGCGCGCCTCGCCAACCACGCTAGGCGTGAAGATCTGGGGTAAACGCGCAGAGGCACGGCCCGTGATGAGTCCGGCTGCGTTGCGATCCAGGCTCAATTCCAGCGTCTTGGCGTCGCTATATCCCAGACGAATGAGCTGGGTAATGAAGTTGCGGATCGTCTCCTCGCGCAGGTCATAGGGCAGAGCATCCAAGTCAAGCCCGCGCAATTCTGCGACCAAATCCCTGGTCTGTTCTCCGATCACCGCCCCTTCGGGCGAAAAGATATCATCGCCTCGGCGCACAATTGGTCCTCGCGGGGCGGCGCTTTGGCCCTCGGGCGCAAAAATGTCATCGAAGCCCGTGATCGGCGATGCGCCCGCCGACCGTGGCCCGTAGGCACTCGCCCCAATCTGCTGGATGAATTCAGAACGGGCTTTGGCAACCCGCTCCCCAAGGCTCATTTCCGAGGTTAATTTGGTGATGGCTTTTGAGGCAAAGGCCAGTGTCGGGTCGCGATCAATGATATGCGAGAGCGTCACCTTAGCGCTGATGTCGGTGCTGGTCGGGCCCAAAATGATATCGGTACGCGCGGCGCCGATATCCGCCCCAAAGGTCGTAGCATCGACGAAGGACATGGGATTGTCGTCGGGCAGGTCTGGCATCGCCAGGTATTCGTATTTGCCAAAGATATTGCCGGTCACTTCAGTATTGCCACGACTATAGACCAAGCCCAAACTGCCCAAAACCGCGCCCGCGTTTTTGACAAATTCGCCCTGAGCCGCAGCCTTCAGGCTGATAGTGTTTGTCAGGCGGCGCATTACTGTAGCGTCGGGCACAATGCGGTAGTTCCCCACCGGGCCGCCCTCGTCCAACAGGCTGCTGATTTCACCGCTAACATCAATGCCGAAGTTGGCTTCCCACGGACCAGAAGCCATGGTTCCAGAACGGTAGTTGACGCCGGTCTGCACCGAACCGGGAGCGCGCAGGGTTGTGTATAGCAAGGTCTTGTGGCGCCCCACCATGCTCGCGTCCTTTACCGGACCTTCGAGCGCAAGATCAGCGTTGACGTCGCGCTTGTCGCCCAAAGTCGCCAGCAGGCCACCGTTCAAGGGCCCACTTGGCCGCGCTTGAGCATTGGTAGCAGCGGCATTGCCCGTAGCACCCGCCGCTGCTGTCTGCGTCGTTGGCGCGGCATCGCGTTGCCGCTGTGCTTCTTGCAGACGCGTCACGGCTGCCACCAGGGCCTGTTTTTGCTCCTCGCGCAAATTGGAGGCACTGGCTTGATCGCCTAACTGTTCGCGCAGGCCTTCAATGAGCTGGATAACAGCCAACAAAGCTTGCCGTTCGGCGGCGCTCATATTCAAAGCCGCCTGCGCATCGCCGCCTTCGGCTTGCACCCGCTGCGCCGCTCGCAACTTTTCCAAGCCACGGTTAAGTGCTGCTTCTTGCTCTGCATTGAGAAGCCCCCCCGACAGCCCCTGTGCGCTTGCCGCTTGGTTCGCGCCTGCCTGAGCAGCCTGAGCCGCAGCCGCTTTCTGGGCAGCAGCCCGCTGCTGGGCGCGCTCGCGTGCACGCTCGATGGCGATTTGCTCGCCTTCCAAGGTCTCCAAGACATCCACAACTGCGGCCCGCTGATCGGGCGTAAAACCGCGTTGGCCTTCAGCTTGAGCGGCTTGCACATCTTCGAGGGTGCGCAACAGTTTCAGCAGGGCTTGCTTTTGTTTTTCGGTCAAAGTCGCGGCGAGCTGACGAGCCTGTTCGTCTTCCTTGTTGATGACCTGCAAGGTTTGGATCGCCTGGACGAGCAGCAGCTTCTGACTATCGCTCAACATGGCGTCCAACTCACGATCGCCGGTCAGCGATTGGGTCTCAACCGCATTGGGTTGCGCCAAGTCCGGGTCATCATCGCTGGCAGCCGCGACCGCTTCACGATCTTCATCGCTGGTTGGTGCGGGCAATTGTTCCGGGTCGGCCCCATTTTCAGGGTCTGGCAAAGATCCACCGCTGCTGACGCTCTGACCTTCCGCCTCAGCCACTCGCGCCTGCTTGGCTTCGCTCAGCGCTGCCGCCGCGGCACGGCTCTCCTCGCTTTGCCCGTCGTCAAATACCGTTTTCGCGTCGCTGCCATTGCGTTGTGACCATGCCTGTAAGCGCTGCCGTAGGGCGCGCGCGACCGGATCGTCGCTTTCGGCCTTCTCTGGCGCCGCGGGTTGATCTGAATCGGGTATGGGCGTTGGTGGCTCAAGAGCTTGTTGCGCCAAAGCTTGGCCAACAGTCAGGCCTAAGGCCAAAACCGCTGCGGTGCCAAGCTGCGCGGCCCGCCCGAACCCGGTACGCGCGCTCGCAAACGAAGCAGCGGGCTTTACCATCGACCTAAATCGGCAGACCCGCGCTGGCGCACTATACATCGTTGGGATGGGGTTAATCGCGCCGAGGGCGGACTGATGCAGCGAAAATTTCTGCGCCGCCCCCGCCATGAAATCGCGAAAAGTTTGCTGGTAGGGGAAAACGAATTGCGTTGAATATGTGGCGACTCTAACAATTTTCGCCACGAATCGGAAGGTCAGCACGAATCCAGCCCTCCAAAATCGCAATTTTCGCCACGCTTCGTGATTTGCATCGCGGATTGAGCACACCGAACGTTCGCAAACAGCGCGTGACCGCCCACTTGCACTTCGCTGCGGCCCTGACCGCTAGACCCAGTCTGCCTGATCTTGCAGCAAGCTGTTACCCTCGTCGCGGTCTCTCTCGTCACCTTTCTTGTCACGCCTTTGGCCTTGGCGCTATCGGCTTCAGCGCGCATCAGCACAAGCGTAGCGGTTGCCAGCATTTCAATGAATGCCCAACCAAGGCTGACAATATCAGCGATGCCTGCCGGACGGATTGCGACCATCTTAACAGCCCGTTGACGAAGTCGCGTATGCATGATTCTCTGCCAGCTCGATTTGAACGGGGGACATGCAGATGGCGATGGGGCGTCAGACAGAGCGTCAAGGTGATTTGATGTTGGCATGGTCGGA
>JAUIDR010000024.1 GCA_030428565.1 Alphaproteobacteria bacterium | reverse complement strand
TCCGACCATGCCAACATCAAATCACCTTGACGCTCTGTCTGACGCCCCATCGCCATCTGCATGTCCCCCGTTCAAATCGAGCTGGCAGAGAATCATGCATACGCGACTTCGTCAACGGGCTGATAGGTCTGGCGGTCGCCAATCTCTTGTTCGGCCGTGAAGTCGAGCGAACAGGGTACGGCGGCCACCTCACGCAATGGGTTGGCCTCACCGGACAGCGGGTTGTTGAAACCCAGCCCCAGATTGTCGCCCTGATTGAGGCCTGAAAAAGCGCCCTGGGCTTGCGCTGAACCAACTAAGCCCGCAGCAAGCAAACCCGTGGCAAGCAAGCCCGCACTGGCCAGACCAACGCACACCAGGATCAGCCTGGTGGCTAGATTGGCGACCTGGCTGGCGACCTGGCGGCGGCCCTCTGCGCGTGCGGACAATCCAAGCAAAGCGTGAGCGGGGCTAGTCCGCACGGAACACCCCCTGTCCATTTGAGGAAATCATCGGACCAAAGCGGCCCAAGACCCCCACACCCTCTGCCATATCGTTGACGTCATAACCGCGTTCAACGAAGCCGTCATAGAAGAAGTCTTTGGCGCCGGTGGGCAAGGACGCGCGCAGTTGGGCGATGGCCCTTTCTTGAGCTTTGTTCTGGCTGTCATAGCTGGGCGTAATGACAAACAGCACTTGGGTATTTTCGTTTTCCAGCTCGGACTTGCGGAACAGGCCGCCAAGAAATTTGATATTGCCAAGCGCGGGGGTCTGGGTCTTGTTGCGCGACTTGTTGTCTTGATGCAGGCCCGCGATCACCAGGGTCTGGTTATTTTCCAATTCCACCGTAGTCGTCGCGCGGCGCACCTGAAAGATGTCTTTGCCGTTGTATTGATTGACGGAATCCAGACGGCTGACTTCCGGGGTCAGCACCAGATTGATCTTGCCGTCGGGCTTGACTGTCGGCGTAAAGTTCAGGCGGGTGCCGATCTCTTTCATGATGACGGTCAGCTTGCCCGAGGAATCCAAGACCTCAAACGGCACCTCGCCGCCCGCCAAGAAGCTGGCTTCTTCGCCCGATAAGGCAGTCAGGGTCGGTTCGGCCAGGAACTTGGCATAGCCCTGCTCTTCAAGCACCTTCAAATAGAGATCGATATTGATGTTGGGGCTGATAATGCTGAGACCGGCAATCAGATCGCTGGCCAACTCAAGCCAGGACGTCGAGGTGCTGGTCGAATTGACGTATTGCTTGTCAGAACCTTCGCTGCCCTCGCCCACATCCAGGCCACCGCCCAACGCCCCCTTCAGCGAGCGCGAGACCTCAACAATACGCACCTTCAACGTGACTTGCTGGGCATTGTCTACGCTGATATTCGCCACCGGCTCCAAATCCGTAATGGCTTTGACCGCAGCGATCAACAGCGCCTTAGAGGTCTCGTCGGGCGCACGGCCGCGCATGTGCACAGAGGAGTCTACGTACTCCACTTGCACCTCTGCATTCGGGACCAAGCGCTTGAGCGCATCTTCGATCAAAGAGGCGTTCGGCTTGACTTGAAGTGCGGAAATTGGCTTGGTGCCCGTCATTTCCTCGGCAGCGCTAATAATTAATTCGGCAGTTTTGCTATCTGGCACAGTGCCTTGAATTTGCAGCGAGGTATTGACGAAATTGAGCTCAATTTGGGCGCCGGGTGCCAACCGCCACAGCGATTGTTTCAACTCTGCCAGGTCGGGGCCAACTTGCACGTCATAGCTGGCCAAATTGGTCACGCCGTCCTCACCCATGACCAGCACAAAGGTTGAGCCGAAGGATTTGGCGATCAAGTTCAGCTTCTGGCGCGTAAAGGGTACCGCGTCGATAATGTTGGGGTCCGCGATGGAGACCTGACCGAACGGCAGATCAAAGCTCAATAGCCGCTCGCTGCCGACGGGCAGGTAGAGCTTGCGGCTGTCGGCCTGAGCCGCGCCCAGCGTCGCCACGAGCAGGCCAGCAACCAGCAAACCGGCACCAAACGCGCGCGTGCAACAGCGCCCTATTGCTCGCCATCCCATATCATTGACTCCAAAACGCGCCCGCTTTCGAGCGCAGCGTCGGTTGGGCTTTGCGTGCGAGCTTCTGGCCCTCTTGCAACAAGGCAATCAGTTCCAGATTATTGGCCACCGTTGGCGAATTTGGCGCCTTGCGCTGAGCGCCTAAAAGGTAGGCATGCGCTTTATCAACATCGCCGCGCATGGCCAGCGAAAAGCCGTAATCATTCATGAAGGCCAGGTCTTCGCCGAAATGACGGTTATAGAGGCCGAAATAGACGTCCGCGCGGTCGTGCCCATGAAGGAGAAGGCCGACGCTGCGCCCAAATAGGCTTCTTTCAGCTTGGGGCTGCGCGTAATGGAGAGTTCGTAGTATGTCGCCGCCTCGGCATAATCGCGGCGAGCCAACGCCAAGCGCCCTTCGACATCGGGCGCGACAACACCCGCTGGCACGCTGGCGGCCTGCAAGGCTTGCTCGGCAACCCGTTCTGGGCTGGGTGCGCGCGCGAACTGAAAGGCCGTGCTGCAACTCATCAGCAGAGCGATCATCAATCCCCCGCCAAGGCGCGAGCCCCAGAGCGCGAGAGCTCGCTGGCCACCGCTCCGCAAGCCGACAGCCGCGGCTTGGCATGACTGCGCGCGGTACGACCTGACGCCCTGCTGTTTTGATCCTAGCAAATAGCGCATGCGGATCCCTTGTTCACTTTTCAAATCCCATATACACCGGCCCACGAGCCCCACCCCGGATTGCGGCCTGGCTCCAAGGATACACAATTGTAGATAAGGATCGTTGCGTCCTAGATGTGTTGGCCCGTTAAGCCCATTTCTTTTGAGGAAACTAGCCAATTTCCAACCAGAAATCTTTGTCGAAATATCTCTAGTTGCACCTGGGAATTGGGCCTATCTCATTGGTTTAGATTGCCTTTCCTTATCCACAAGGCACAAGACAGCCCACCTGCTCGACCCTGGATTCTTGAGGACGGTTTTTGCGGTAAGGCTGGCGACCGGAAGTTGCGAAGAGCCGCGTCAATGACCTGCCAAGCGCGCCAGAACACAAGGCCAGGTTTGGCCCGCACCGCCCTGTGGATGAAACAGGCAGGTGGATGAAACAGGCAGGTGGATGAAACAGGCAAGGCGGCCCACGTCGGCCTTGGGCCAGCAAAGAGCGATCGGTTGCGCTTGTGTGCGATGGTTGGCCAAACGTCGCGTCACCGCAACTCCCTGCGACCGCGGCACTGCAGATCCCTGCTACTCCGTCGCTGGCGGGCTCGCTGCTCTCTTGCGCTCTTTACAGAACTGACAGCGACTTAAGCGATCCGGGATGCTGGATTTCTTAGCAACCTCAGCCCAAGCGCGGCTCCCAGGCAGATTCCCATGCCTGGGGCCCGATACCTGAATCCCGATACCTGAATCCCTATGCCTGAATCCCTATGCCTGAATCCCTATGCCTGAATCCAATGCCTGGGCACGGCGCGCAACGCCAATCAAGCGACAGCCTTAGGCGTCTGGGGTCACCGTTGCCAGGCGCGAAGCCGCCGTGGCGGCCCGTTCTTCTTGCACCCGCTTGCGCTTTTCCTGCGCTTCCCATGCCTGTTTTTTGCGATAGATGGTCGATGCGGAAATGCCCAACAGATTAGCGGCCTTGGGGATATTGCCTCCGCAAGACTCAATAGCCTCAAGGATGGCTTCTTTTTCGGTCTCCCACAAAGGCTTGATCTCCCGCGGTGACTTAGGGCCGTTGGCCTCCGCGTCGTCGCTAGCCAACCCGTTGGTGCCCGGCGCGTGCTCACCGCCCCCCGGAACCCCATTCACCATTCCGGGGTTAGCCAGCCCGGGGTTAGCCAGCCCAGGGTTAGCCAGCCCGGGGTTTGCCAAACCTGGCATCAAGCCAGCGTGGGCCTGCCCATTACCGTTGCTGCCATTGGCACCATTGGGGCCCCCGTTGGCGTAGCCTTGAAAGCCCGCTGCCTGACCCTGGAGGTGGCCCGGAGCCTGCCCGGAAGCCTGTCCAGCCGCTTGGCCTTGGCCAGGATAGCCGTGCCCTCCATAGCCTTGCCGCGGATAGCCCGCAGGCAGGGGTGCCATCATGCCTGGAACGGTCATGTTGGGCGCCGGCATAATGCCCATCTCACGCGCTAGGCCTGGATTGAATTGCGCGAAGCGATGTGTGCTCTCGGTCATGGCGCGCTCAGAATCCAACGGCGGCGGCAGCATGGTTACACTGACCTCGCCACCGTCGTTCAGAACGACCAAATTGCGAATGATGTTCTGCAACTGGCGCACATTGCCCGGCCAAGAAAACTTCAACAGGCGCTCGGCAGCATCGGCATCAAATCCTGTGAAGCTTTTCTTTTCTTGCTCAGCGTAGCTCTTCAAGAAAGTATTGGCCAAGGCCAGGATATCATCGCCGCGCTCGCGAAGCGGCGGCATGGAGATCGGCAGCACGTGCAGACGGTAATAAAGGTCTTCGCGGAAACGGCCCGCGCCGATCTCCTCAAGCGGGTCGCGGTTGGTCGCGCATATGAAGCGAATATCGACCTTTTCTTGTTTCGACGAGCCCACCTTGGCAAAGGTGCCGGTCTGAACGAAGCGCAGCAGCTTTGATTGCAGGTGCAGGTCCAGCTCGCAAATCTCGTCCAGGAACAGGGTGGAGCCGTGCGCGCGGGTCGCCGCGCCGTCGTGATTGGTCACTGCCCCGGTAAAGGCACCCTTGACGTAGCCGAAAATCTCAGATTCCAGCAAGGTCTTAGGGATAGCGGCACAGTTGATGGCCACCATCTCTTTGTCTTTGCGATCCGACAATTCGTGCAACGCGCGCGCGGCGACTTCCTTGCCCGTGCCACTCTCACCAAGAATGAAGATGCTCGCATTGGAGGGCGCGGCACGCTCGATCATCCGATAGACCATCTGCATGGGCTTAGAGCCGCCAACAAAGCCCTGAAAACCGTCGTGATAGTTGACCTTGTTCTGCGAGACCTGACGTTTGACCTCGCGCTTGGTCAGAGCCGCGCGCAGGGTCTGCACCAGGCGATCGCGGTTAAAGGGCTTGACCAAAAAGTCATAGGCACCACCACGCATGGTCTCGACCGCCGTATTGATCGAAGCGTGCGCGGTAATCATAATGGCGGCGGTGGGCAGCTTGCGATCATTGACCGCGCGCAGAACCTCGGTGCCCAGCATATCAGGTAGGCGGATATCCAACAACACGGCGTCGGGAACATCGTTGTCCAAGTATTCCAGCGCCTCACGACCCGTGGCGACATGATCGACATCGACGCCCTCGTCGTGCAGGTAATGCGCGTATAGGTCTGCCAGGGAGCGCTCGTCTTCAACCAGCAAGACTTTCGGTTTTTCGGAACTAACGGGTAAGATGCTATTCATAGGGCTCTCATCGGGCGGCGACTGCGGAATTTTCCCATGCTTTTCAATGCATTACTTTTTGGGGGCAAAATTCGCAATCTGCTAAAAAATTTTCTAAGACCCATGATACTTGCCCTTTGCAAAATGCACAACGACGCGAGCGGCGCGCGAACAGCCGACCAAGTAGGCTGTTCGGGTCCGACTTCTCCAGATGTTTTAGATACCCAATCAGCCGCCGAAAGACCCCCGCCTAGAACCTTGGCCCTTGCGGCTCTGCGGTGGGATTGGTAAGCAGCCAACAGATTAATTTGCCGAATGCCTCTTCTTGATGTCAGGCCGCTTGCCGCCCGTCTAGCAAGGGCAAGCACCGCCGCCTACTCCGGGCGCATCCGGCCTCCACACAAAAGGAAATCGCATGTCAGACGACCAATCGCAAACCGCAGAGGGCCAGGCCGGCGGCCAGGGCCAAGACGGTCAGGCTCAACCGCCAATCCAGATCCGGGCCCAGTTCTTGCGCGACGCTTCGTTTGAAGCCCCCAACGGCCCGCTGCCGCTGGTCGGTGCGCAGCAACAGCCCAACATTTCGATCAACATGAACATCAAGCACCGCCCTGTACCCCAGATCGGTCACGAGGTCATCTTGACCCTGACCGCTGAGAGCAAGCTGGGCGAGACGACTTTGTTCCTGGCCGAAGTACACTACGGCGCGTTGGTCACGCTGGCCGAAGGGATGAACGAGCAAGCAATTGGGGCCGCGCTGGTCATCGAAGTGCCCCGCTTGATCTTCCCCTATGTCCGCCGCGTGGCGACCGAGATGGTCAGCGAAGGTGGCTTCCCGCCGCTGGTACTGAACCCGGTTGATTTCGTCGCCTTTGCCAAGAACGCCAAGGTCGAGCCTCTTCCTGCCGCCGCTGCGCCTGGCGGCACGACTCTGCAATAGAGTTGTCGTAAGCGGTCACGAGCGGGCGCGCGCGCCAGCGCGAGCAGTGAACCGCTCAGGGCCCACCACCAGACCGAGATTGCTGGTCGCGGCGGGCAACAAGACTATTGACGCCCCCCAGGACTGGGGCCAAGACTCACACTATCGAGTGCACGCGGGTCAAAGACTGCCAAACGGTCTTTGGCCCGCTTTGTTTCGCCAATGGAGGGGCGCACATGGCTAAGATCGTCGTTTCTGATTCCGCAAGTCTGGTTGACCGATGGGTCGCGGCCATAAAGGACCGCCGCCCCGACATCGAAGCCATCCCCCTAGACGAGCTGGAAGATAGCCCCGAAGCGCGCGCCAGTGTCGATTATGCCCTGGTCTGGCAGCCCGAACCCGGCTTTCTGGCCAGCCTGCCCAACTTGAAGCTGATCGTGTCGGTGGGCGCCGGGCTGGATCACCTGACCAGAGACCCAGAGCTGCCGCGCGATCTGCCGACCGTGCGCATGGTTGATCCCGGACTGACCCAAGGCATGGCCGAATACTGCGCTTGGGGGGTCTTGAGCCTACACCGCCTGTTCGTGCCCCTGCTCAATACGCAGGCCAGCGGCGCTTGGCAGGTCGTCCACGCCCCGATCGCCAGCGACACCCGTGTGGGCGTGTTGGGATTTGGCGTACTGGGCAGCCGCGCCGGCGAGGCCTTGCAAGCGCTGGGCTTCCAGGTTTGTGGCTGGTCACGCAGCCCCAAGCAACACGACAGCATTCCGCTCTATTCGGGCGAGGCGGGACTGGCAGAGATGCTGCCCAGCTGCGATTATCTGGTCTTACTGGTGCCCGCGACAGCCGATACCTACCACCTGATAGATCCTGACTTCTTGGCCCGCTGTAAGCCAGGCGTTGGGATCGTCAATGCAGGTCGCGGCAGCTTGATTGATGATGAGGCGCTTCTAGCGGCGCTGGACTCTGGCCAAGCGGGCGGTGCGGTGCTGGATGTCTTTCACCAAGAACCCCTGCCCAGCGATCACCCCTATTGGCAACACCCGAAGGTTATCGTCACGCCGCACGTTGCGGCCCTGACCTATCCAGAGACCGGCGGCGAGCACGTGGTCACGGCCATCAATGCGCTTGAAGCGGGCGAGCCTCTGCCCGCCTTGGTGAACTGGGACCGGGGATACTAGCGCGTGCTTCCTTGGAGCAAGCCCGCATAGGAGCCGGCGACAAGCGCATGGCGGTAGGCTTCCGACTGGGGCTTGGTTTGATCAGCGGTGATATCTCTTCCAAATCGCAACTTTTCCGTGCTTCGTCGGGTAATGAACCCCTCTCTATGAGCGTGCTTACCTGCCCGCTCACGCATGAGCGAAACAGGCGTTGCCGACCCGCTCATAAATCCATCCCAAAATCCAGGGAGTCTATGGCTACTCATCTAATTGCATCCTTATCTTTGCTGTAATCTAGGCAAGACTGGCCTGCAATTATACAGCTACCAGAGCAGCGTTTTTGTGCATCTCATTTTAAATATGTTACTTCTTGATCGAAACAACACTCTCTTTCATAGTCAAAATTCTTCCGTCATCCAATATTTTAAAATCCATTGGCGCATGATATGGTGAATTTATTGGGTACATCCAAAATGAATCTGTATAAATCTTACCTGTACTTATATCGATAAGTTGGTATTAAATTTTATCACCAAGAATATAGCCAAATTGCACATGACTCCTATTTATACATAATTCATATTTGTTGCGTTCTTGTTTGTGTGAATAGCCTTGTGGGCCTTAGTCTAAGTAAAGTGAATTCCAAAACTGTAGTCGTCCATACAGACATGCGTAGCCCCATTCGAAATAGAAATCTCAGCCACGACTCCGTGATCTTCGAAGCGAATGATCCGGCTGTCGTTGGGATCAACCACATTGGTCGCCGGACACAAAAGCCCTGTCCAAAGGCAGAGAGTTTTATCATCATCACCCCCAGGTCGTTCTTGCTACGTTCACCTCGCGGTGTGGCAAGTACAAAAACTTGGCAACAATTTTATAGGGTTGCTTGCCACTCATAGGAACGCCGCGCCGCAGTGGCCATTTTGACGTCTGATAAGTCGATGCCATACAAGTTGAACCAAAGGCTTGGGGGCATGCAGCGCGCGTCTTTGGTATTGGTTCGTCCAATCTCTGGGCGAGAGATTGGTATGCCTGTGCGTTTGTGAGAAGCGTGCCCAAGATTAGCGCCGATGACGTTCTTCATTGCCGAACTGGCCGCATCAGCCCAGGACTTCCGACACCAGGCCGTCATAGGAGCGCACGCCAAGCCCGACTGGAGTGCGCGGCGGCGGCCGGTGCGAATTGGCGGCCAAGGTGCCCCTGCACCAGATCCACCGCCTTTGCGTGAGCGCAAGATGTCCCAGCGCAGGTTGGCGCAAGTGATCCCAAGAGCTTGGGTTTTGCCCTAGCGACCGCGTAGTTGATCCTTCAAAAAGGCCAGCACCGCATAGGCCCCCATCAGATCCCCGCCTTTCGGACGCCCCGGGCGCGCGTCGGGGTTCCAGGCATTGGTATCCATGTGCAACCATGAGGTCTCGACGCTGACGAAGCGCTGCAAGAACAGCGCAGCGGTAATGGCCCCGCCCAGGCTGACACTGGCAATGTTGTTGAGATCGGCGACGCTCGACTTCATGAAGCGCTCGTAACCCGCGTAAAGCGGCAATTGCCAGACCAGATCCCCGCAAGCCTGCGATTTGGCCTGAAGCTCCGCTGCCAAGCCCGCATCGTTTGAGAAAAAGGCCGGAACTTCGCTCCCCATAGCCACACGCGCTGCGCCGGTCAGGGTCGCAAAGTCGAACAGAATGTCGGGTTTTTCATCATCGGCATCGCTCAAGGCGTCGGCCAAAATCAAGCGGCCTTCGGCGTCGGTGTTACCGATTTCAACGCTCAGGCCTTTGCGGGTGGCGATCACATCTTGCGGACGCATGGCGGTATCCGAGACTGTGTTTTCGACTGACGGCACCAAGACCCGCAGGCGCATGGGCAGCCCCAGGCTCATAATCATGTGCGCCAATCCCAGCGCATAGGCCGCCCCGCCCATGTCTTTTTTCATCGCTGCCATCGCCGCTGCGGGCTTGATGTCCAGCCCACCGGTATCAAAGGTCACGCCCTTACCGACCAGCGTCACCAAGGGCCCCGATTTACCCCAGCGCAGCTCGATCAAACGGGGGGCTCGGTTGGCATCGCTATCGACGCCCGCACCGACCGCGTAAATCGCGGGGTAGTTCTTAGCCAAAAGTTGGCGGCCGACCAAGCTGGAGGCGCTGGCACCGTGTTGTTTAGCCAATGCGCGCGCTGCATGCTCCAGCGCATGCGGGGTCAGCACGTTGGCGGGCTGGTTGACCAGATCGCGCCCCAAGCTGATGCCTTCGGCCAAGGCCTGAACCATATCGCGGTCGGCTTTTTTGGGCCAAACCAGCTCGCGCGCTTCAAGACGGCGCGGCTGCGGGCTGCCGTCCTTAATCGGCGCTACTTGGTAGTGCCCCAGGGCCCAACCCAAAGCCAACGCGGTCGCCTCTTGGGACTTGCCGGGTTCTTCGCTCAGGCGATAGCGACCGACCGGCAGCAAGCCCGGAAGCGCCGCCAGCGCCCACAAGGGCGCATCCCCATTGCGACGAAGCAAGACCCGACCCAATTGGCCATCGGCGCGGGGCAGCATCAAGACCGGCTTGGCATTGTCTAAAAACCCACTTGCCCGCACCCAAGCGCGCTCAAAATCGTCGAAATCGCGCAGAGCACTGCGCGCTCCGCTGTCCTCAAAAGGGGTAATTTCGACGGTATGACGATCGACGCGGGGTTTGAAACAGTCTGAAAACATGGAAAGGTCCGGCTTGCTTAGTGGGCGAGTGCGACGGGTTTGGCGGGCCATCTTCGAGCCCAAGATTGCGTCAGCGCGCACAGGCTAGGCCGCAGCCGCTTCAAAGACAAAGAAAAAAGGCGAGCCGCCACAGCCGCTCGCCCCTCGTCACAGAAGATTGAATAGATCTTTGTATTAGAACAGTTTTTTGATGCGCTTTAAAAAGCCTTGGACCCGCGGGTAGTGGGCTTCTTCTTCGCTGACCTTCTCAAATTCGCGCAAGATTTCTTGCTGTTTTTCGGTCAGCTTGACCGGGATTTCAACCGCGGTGTGAATGATCATATCACCGCGCAAGCTAGAGTTGTAGACGCTCATGCCCTGGCCACGCAGGCGCAGTGTCTTGCCGTGCTGGGTGCCGGGCTCGATAGTGGCCTGCAAGGTCTTGCCGTCAATGGTCGGCACAGTGATCTTGCCGCCCAAAGCTGCGGTAACAAAGGAAATCGGCGTTTCAACGTGCAGATCGTTGCCGTTGCGCTCGAAAACCGAATGGTGTCGCACGGTTAGCACGACGTGCAGATCGCCGGGATTGCCGCCACGTGTCCCCGCTTCGCCGCCGCCGGGATACTGAATGGTAGTGCCGTCCTGCACGCCCGCCGGGATCGTGACGTTGAGCTTCTTTTCGCGGGTCGTGCGGCCCTGGCCGTGGCAGTCGCCGCAAGGATCTGACACTACGCTGCCTTGCCCCTGACAGGTCGGACAACCGCGCTCCATTGCAAAAAAGCCCTGGCTTTGGCGCACACGCCCGCGACCGCCACAGGTGGGACAGGTCTCGGGCTCAGCATTGCCCTTAGAGCCGCTGCCGTTGCAGGTCTCACAGGTCTGCTTGACCGGGAAACTGATGGTCTTCTTGACGCCTTTGTAGGCCTCTTCGAGCGAGATCTCGAGCGGGTATTCCAGGGTCGCACCGCGGTTTGGCGCACGGCCACGGCCACCGCCAGCGCCGCCAAAAGCACCGAACATCTCTTCGAAGATATCCGCGAAGCCTTCAAAGCCGCCCGATCCGCCACCGCCACGCGGTCCGCCCCCCATGCCATTTTCGAACGCAGCGTGACCAAAGCGGTCATAAGCCGCCCGCTTTTCCTTATCGGACAGCACCTCGTAGGCCTCGTTAGCCTCTTTGAACTTGCGTTCTGCATCGGCGTCGTCGGGGTTTCGGTCCGGGTGGTACTTCATGGCCAGCTTGCGATAAGCCGACTTCAAGTCCTTGTCCGAGACCGATTTTGAGACGCCCAACAGGTCGTAGTAGTCTTGTTTTGCCATGATGTTTCGTATCTGGTGTTTGTTGCCTGGCCGTCGATATCGCAGCGAGCAAGCCGCCGAGCGCAGCGCCTCGCAAGGGCTCGGCGATGGACGCTTGGTCTGCCCTGGGCTCTACGTCAAAAAGCCGGAGTACGAGCCCCCGGCTTTTCGATCAACCTCGCAGCGCAAGCGCCGGTGACGCCGGGCTTAGGCCTTGGACTCGTCGTCCTTAACCTCTTCGTAGTCGGCATAGACGCCGTCTTCGTTGGCACCACCCTCAGCGCCGCCTTCAGGCTGTCCGCCATCGGCTTGTGCGTAGACCTTCTGGCCGATCTCCATCGCGATATTGGTCAGCTCTTCGGTCTTGGCAGTGATGGCCTCCAGATCCTCACCTTCGACCAAGCTGCGCAGTTCAGCGATAGCCGCTTCAGCGCGGGCCTTGTCATCGGCTTCAACCTTATCTTCGGAGTCCTTCAAGGTCTTTTCCAAAGCATAGGCCGAATTGTCTGCATTGTTGCGGGCCTCGACCAGCTTACGACGCTGCTCGTCGTTCGCCGCGTTGGCTTCCGCGTCCTTGACCATCTTGTCAATTTCCTCGTCAGACAGGCCGCCAGACGATTTGATTTGGATCTGCTTTTCTGCGCCGGTGCCCTTGTCCTTCGCCGAAACGTGCAAGATGCCGTTGGCGTCGATATCAAAGGTCACGTCGATCTGAGGCACACCGCGCGGCGCCGCCGGAATGCCGGTCAAGTCAAACTGGCCCAACAGCTTATTGTCGCCAAACATATCACGCTCGCCCTGCGCGACCCGGATGGTCACAGCGGTCTGGCCATCTTCAGCGGTCGAGAAGGTCTGCGTTTTCTTCAGCGGAATGCGCGAGTTACGGTCAACCAGGTTGGTCATGACACCGCCCTTGGTCTCGATACCCAGCGACAGCGGGGTGACGTCCAACAGCAAGATGTCTTTGACATCGCCCTGGAAGATACCGCCCTGAATAGCCGCGCCGATAGCCACAACCTCGTCCGGGTTAACGCCTTTGTGCGGGTCGCGTCCAAAGAAGGACTTCACCGATTCTTGGATTTTGGGCATGCGGGTCATACCGCCGACCAGGATTACATCGTCGATGTCACCAGCGGTCAGCTCAGCGTCTTTCAGGGCCGCCTTGACGGGCTCCATAGAACGCTGCACCAGGTCTTCGACCAGCGATTCCAATTTCGCGCGCGACAGCTTGATCGCCAAGTGCTTAGGACCGGAAGCGTCCGCGGTGATGTAGGGCAGGTTAATCTCGGTCTCGACAGACGACGACAGCTCAATCTTGGCCTTTTCTGCCGCTTCTTTCAGACGCTGCAGCGCCATGCGATCGTTGCGCAGGTCAACGCTGTTGTCGCGCTTAAATTCGTCGGCCAGATAGTCGATGATGCGGTTATCGAAGTCCTCACCACCCAGGAAGGTATCGCCGTTGGTGGCTTTTACCTCGACCAGGCCGTCGCCGATTTCCAGAACCGAGACGTCGAAGGTACCGCCGCCCAGGTCATAGACAACGATGGTGCCGCTCTCGTTCTTTTCCAGGCCATAGGCCATGGCAGCCGCGGTGGGCTCGTTGATGATACGTTTGACTTCCAAGCCCGCGATGCGGCCGGCGTCTTTGGTAGCCTGGCGCTGAGCATCGTTGAAATAAGCTGGAACGGTGATAACCGCTTCGTTGACGGTCTCACCCAGGAAGGATTCAGCGGTCTCTTTCATTTTCTGCAAAATGAAGGCCGAAATCTGTGACGGGCTGTATTTTTCGCCGCGCACGGAGACCCAAGCATCGCCGTTGTCAGCCTTGACGATATTGTAAGGCGACAGCTTCATTTCTTTAGCCACGGTGGGGTCTTCGAAACGGCGGCCGATCAGGCGCTTAATGGCGTAGAGGGTGTTTTCAGGGTTGGTGACGGCTTGACGCTTGGCGGGCTGGCCAACCAGGCGCTCATCCGAATCGGTAAAGGCAACCATAGAAGGCGTTGTGCGTGTGCCTTCTGAGTTTTCAATGACCCGAGCTTCGCTGCCTTGCATGACCGCGACGCAAGAGTTGGTGGTGCCGAGGTCAATACCAATGACTTTTGACATGTGTTTTCCCTTTCAAAAGCAGACGCCGTCCGAAACTAGACTGTGAAGGCCCCTCTTTGCGACGAGGCTTTCGCGGCGTCCCTTGTCGTTGGAGACGAGGTTAAAGACGATTGTTTTTCAGCGCCTTGGCTGCCGGGCCCGCCCTGTTGAAACTCAACAAGCAAACCTAGAGTTGTTCGGCGCTCGAACTGAGTGACATGTAAGAGGCAGGCGGGCGCGTACAAGACCCAAAACCCGGCTTTCCAGAGGAAAAATGCGGTCAGGGACCGGAAAAGTTTGTCGCAGGTTCGCCAGGCCTTGCTCCAACCTAGCGGGCTCGCTAAAAGCGGCCCAGGCGATGAGCCTTGCGTCGGATGCAGCCGACGCCGGGCGCTTTGCCGCTTGCATCTTCGACTGCCCTCCACGGCAAAGTCTAGCGATCGCTGGCGCTGGCGCGTGGCATTCAGGTTGGATGGATATTCGCGATGGCCCTAGATACCCGCGCCTATCAGGCGCTCGCCGCCTACCCCTACTTCACTTATGGCAGCTTGATGGATCAAGAGGTCTTCCGCTGCGTGGCCGAGTGGCCCTCGCAACCGACAGGGCTGGCTTGGGTCGAAGATCGGCACCGAACGCGGCTGGCCAATCAATCTTATCCCATCGTCGGCGAGGAGGCGGGCAGCCGGGTTTTTGGACTGCTGCTGAGCCCTTTGCCCCCCGAGGCCTTGCTGCGCCTACACTACTATGAGACCGCCGATTATAACCTCAACCTGCGCGAAGTCTGCACGCTGGAAGGGCCCCTGCAAGCCCTGGTGTTCGAGCCGAGTGGCCGTGCAGCAGCGGGCTCGCAGGGGTGGCGCCTCAGCGATTGGCGGCAGACCAGCAAAGCCATGGTCATGTGGGTCCAAGCGCAGATCAACCAGCGGTTAGAACAGCTCGACATGGCCCAGGCCGATGCCCTGTTTGACCAGTTGGAGGCGCAGTGGCAAGCCGGCCATGTCAACGCCAGCTCAGAACTAGACCCACTGGGCCACAAGCCAGCGAACCGCTTGGCCTGAAGCCGAGCTCGAGCAATGGTTGTCGATTACGCCACTTGGGCTGCTTTTGCGGTAAATTTAGGCCAATAGAGCGCGAGGAGTGACTGCCAGTTGCCGTCACACGCCTTGGAAAAACCGGGCCTTGTCATTGCATAGGCAAACGGCCTGAAGGCCTTGGCCGTCGGCGCTTTGCGTAATCGAGGCCGAAGCGCGGCGAAACCTGACATGGCACCCGCGCCTTTGGCCATCGGCTGTTGCATGCGCAGACCAGAACGTCAGCCGGTCACAGTAGGCGGGCAAAGCAGCCAGCCAAAATCCAGCCAGCCAAAACTTAGCCGCTAGAATGCAGCTAGAAAAATTAGCGGCCCAAATCGGCGACCCGCAACTGGCGGGCGCGCAGCAGTATCGCGTTTTCGATCGCACGCTTGGTGGCGTCGTCGGTCTGGGTGGAGACCCAAGCCCCGTTTTGCTGCGCCTGGTTGTGGATCGCAACTTCTAGAGCTTCCGTCTCCAACTGGGTCGAGAGAATAAAGACATCGACCCGCAGACGCTCGTAGCTAGACGACTGGTACCATTCAGTTTGAATAAACCCAGAGGCTGGATCAGCGTAGCGGATCGGCAAGAACGATAGGGTCTGCAAGCTGGCGCGCCACAAATACTTATTGACCGCCGACAAGCGGTCACCGGCGCCGGCGCCCTCGCCGCGGATCATCTTGGAGATGTTGATGCCACGCTTGCCGCCAAAAATCGATGTGCCCTCGTATTGGCTTTCGTTGGTTTTTTGTTCCTCGCTGGGCGCCAGGCCATTGCAGGCGGTCAACAGCAAGAGGCCAAGCAGCCAGATCATGGGGGTGCGCCGCACAAAGGGCATAGCGGGCTCGTTCCTTAGTTGCGAAGGGCGGCTCTGGAATATGGGTGCCAGAGCTCTAGCGGTTTAACACAGAATTTGGCAATCCTGTGAACCCTTATTGGGGGCTGTGTGCCACAGGTCAATGCAGGATCCCGCCAATGGGGGCCGCATGTGGATGGATCGCGATTTGCAAGCCAGCTCCGCCCCCCTCTGGGCGAGCGAGGCGATGGCGACCCTGCGGCAAGAACCAAGGTGAAAATTTGGGCACAAAAAAAGAGAGGGCCCCGAAGGACCCTCTCTCCACTGTCGTGTCTAATCGTTAGATTAGAAAGAAACAGTTACAGTCGCACCAGCAACCCACTCACGACCAACGGTAGTACCGTTCCAGTTTGCGGCAGAGTCGTTGTCCAGGTTAGCTACGCCAACTGCGATGTTCAGGCCGTCAGCCAGCTCGTAGTCTGCACTAGCGAAGTAGTTTGACTCGTAGATTTCGCCAGAAACAACATCGTGACGGATCTCGGTTTCAGCGCCAGTACCAATAGTCAGAGCGCCCATGTTGTAGCTTACGCCAGCAGCAACGTACTCAGTGGTCGCGCCGATTTCTTCCATAGCGTAGTTTACACCAGCAGACAGGCCGCCAGCAGATGCGCCGATAGAACCAGCCAGAGCTTCGTCTTGAGCGGTCAAGCCCAGGTCAACAGTTACACCGCCAACGTCAGCAGAGTAGCCGATGCCCAAAGACCAGTTAGAGTCATCGTCAACAGAAGCTGCGAAGTCTACACCAACGAAAGAGTTAGAGTACTTAACCAGCTCAGCTTCAGAAGCGCTGTAGTTGTCGACCTCCAGAGCGCCAACCAACAGAGGGGTGTGCAGCTGATTGCCAGCAGAACCTGCAGAACCGGCGTCGCCCATAGAGACGTTACCCAGAGCAGAGTTGATGAAGACGTAGCCGTCGTTGAAGCTTACTGAGTCACCGGTTAGGTAGTCTTCAACGCCATCAGACTGATACAAGTCCAGCTCGAAGTGCATGCCGTATTCCAGGCCTGACTTAGTTGAGTTTGAGTAGTCGAAGTTCAAACGACCATCAACGCCGAAGTCCAGCTCTTGAACTTGAGAGTCTTCAGCATCGTAGTTTTCGCCGTAAGCAGCTTCGAACTGCATGAAACCGCCGATGGTCAGGTCTTGTGCCGCAGCAGCGCCTGCAAATGCAACAACAGCAGTCGTCGCCAACAGTACCTTTTTCATGTGATATCTCCAATCACTTGTTCATTTGATCCGGAGCGATGTCTCGCTCTGAAGCTTTGGTACTCGACGACGGCTCGCGTCAGCAACCCTCAATCTCTGGCTGTGTTGCAATTTCTCCGATGTTGTGACTTTTTCGCAACAATCGACCGGCTCCATGTTCGGCAAAAACAATATGAACGTTCATTTCCCGCCACTTGGCGGGCAAATGTGCCGAACTTGTGCAAGTTATCCACAGAAAGGCTGGTCTTTGTCGCCAGAATCGCATCCGAAAAAGCCACATTTGCCACAGGAGATATGGGGCTGGCTTTTCAAGGGCCCCATCTAATGCTTAAGCCACTCTACCTATAAGAGGTCTCGCCTGGCTTTGGGTCGGGCTAGAAATGGACCGTGACCGAGGCCTTGCCGGAAACAGTGTCGGCGCCGCCAGTGGCGAAGGCACTGTCCGCATCCAACACCCCAACGCCCATGCCAAGCTCCAGACCGTCGACCATTTCGTAGACCGCGCCCGCAAAGAAGTTGTTGATGGTATCTTTGGACTTGGTCGCTGTGGCCAAGGTGTAGAGGTAGGAGACCTGGCTCTCACCACCAACGCCTAGCTTCAAAACGCCAAGGTCATAATCGACGCCCATGGAGACATAAGTCGTCGCGGTATTGATGACGCCGGCGGCAGCAACGTTTGCGCTGGTCCCAGCCATATGCACGCCAGCGGTCAAGTCGCCAAGGCCCAAAGATACGGAGCCGGCGCCGCCGTCTTCGTTGATCGAGCCGCCAACACGAACATCCCATGGGCCCATCGGAGCGCTGTACTCAGCGCCGGCCGACCAGTTGGCGTCATCATCGACCGACGCTTCTAAGGCCAGACCGGAATAGCTGTTGGCGTAGAAAGCTTGCTCAAGTTCCAGATCGGAATAATCGTCCACTTCCAGGGCACCCAACGGCAGCATCGGCACGCGCAATTGGTTCGCCGCGCGCCCGGCTGTACCCGTGTCCCCCAAAGACACGTCGCCAAGGCTAGAGTTGATATAAACGTAGCCATCATTGAATTCGACGCTATCGCCAGCCACCAGGTCCGCATTGTCCAGGACATTCTCGCCGTCGACATCGTCATCGGATTGGAAAAAGTCCAACTCCATGTGCATGCCGTAACTGAGGCCCGCCTTGGTACCGTTACCATAATCCAGGTTCAAACGACCATCGAGCGCGGCATCAACTTCGGGGATAGCGCTGTCTGCATCGACATCTTGCAGACCATAGGTCTCGAATTCCAAAAAACCGCTAACCAGCAGCTCTTGGCTTGAAGCGACACTCACAAAAAGAGACGCCGCCAGGCCCGCATATAGGAGCGTTTTCATAATAATCTATCCAAATCAAATACACTGGATCCTTAAAAATCAGCGGACCCATGCTTGCATTATAGATATACGCGCCTGAAAATCAACTTTATGTTGGATTTTCTAATTTAAAGTCTGAGAATGTTGCACAATTGCAACACTCACTGTTTCCTATTTTTTTGCGGCCGCAGCCGCCGGTTCTGCAACTTGGCAGGGCATTGCAGCGAGCGAACGACCAGCCTGGGGCAAAACCACGACATCGCTCGGCCCCTTGCGCCCACGCACCCACCCGACGCGTTGGCGTTGCCGCCACCTTTCCACCAAGTCAGCGTGCAGCACTGGCCTCGTCCCAAGGCCGCCTAAGGCCAAAGAACCCAGGCACAAAACCCTGGGCACAAAACCTGGGCACAAAAAAAAGAGGGCCCCGAAGGACCCTCTCTCCACTGTCGTGTCTAACCGTTAGATTAGAAAGAAACAGTTACAGTCGCACCAGCAACCCACTCACGGCCAACAGCTGTGCCCCAGTTTGCAGCAGAGTCGTTGTCCAGGTTGCCAACGCCCAATGCAACGTTCAGGCCATCAGCCAGCTCGTAAGAAGCGCCAGCGAAGTAGTTGGTCTCGTAGATTTCGCCAGAAACAACACCGTGACGGATCTCGGTCTCAACACCGGTACCAACAGTCAGCGGGCCCATGCCGTAGCCGATGCCAGCAGCAACGTACTCGGTAGTCGCGCCAACTTCTTCCATAGCGTAGTTAACGCCAGCAGACAGGCCGCCAGCAGTTGCGCCGATAGAACCAGCCAGAGTTTCGTCTTGAGCAGTCATGCCCAGATCGATGGTGATGCCGCCCAGGTCAGCTGAGTAGCCGATGCCCAAAGACCAGTTAGAGTCGTCGTCAACAGAAGCTTCGAAGTCTACACCAACGAAAGAGTTAGAGTAGAAGACCTGCTCTGCTTCCAGAACTGAGTAGTGGTCGACTTCCAGAGCGCCGGGGATTACGGGCGTGTGCAGCTGGTTAGCAGCTTCGTTTGCGTCGCCAGTGTCACCCATCTTCACGTTACCCAGAGCTGAGTTGATGAAGACGTAGCCGTCGTTGAAGCTCACTGAGTCAGCATCCAGGTAGTCTTCAGTGCCATCAGACTGGTACAGGTCCAGCTCGAAGTGCATGCCGTATTCCAGGCCTGACTTAGTTGAGTTTGAGTAGTCGAAGTTCAAACGACCATCAACACCGAAGTCCAGGTCCTGAACCTGAGAATCTTCTGCATCGTAGTTCTCACCGTAAGCTGCTTCAAACTCCAAGAAGCCGCCAACAGTCAGGTCTTGTGCCGCAGCAACGCCTGCAAATGCAACAACAGCAGTTGTCGCCAACAGTACCTTTTTCATTTGTATCTCCTAAAGGAAAGGGTCCGTTCAACGCAGGCGCTCTGTCGTCGCCTGTCGTGAGCCTAGTAAGCCTATCTACCCCGCCGCCTTCGAGCCTTTCTGTGCCTTTTGTGCGACTTTTCCAGCCAAGTGTTGCGCAAACAGCACGAAATCGTTCATTTTTCGCGCTCCGATAATTAAGCGTTTTATCCACTCGCCTTGTAGCTGTTCAACGTGTCGTTCATTCGACCATTCCATCGCCACTTAGGCGCGAATTTTGGCGGTTAGCGAGTCTTTTCGCTCTATATTCTGTTGCTCACTTGCCGACCAGCGCGGCGCCCAAGTGCCTTGCGTCCGGGTGTCGGCCTTTTTATGAATAAGCCTCGCCGGTGCCTTGTGAGCCGACGATGCCCCCCCTCCAACACTGGAACAATCGACCGTGCCCCAAGCCGCCCAATCATCTTCGCCAACGCCCCTCGACGATGTCTTGGCCCGCATCAAGGCCGCCATTCCGCCCGAGCGCCTGGATGATCGCGGCCCGCAGTTGCTCGCGGTCTCCAAGACAAAGCCCGCCGAGGCAGTGCAAGCCTTACTCGACCAAGGCCAACGCCATTTTGCGGAAAACCGCGTGCAAGAGGCACAAGCCAAGTTCCCGGCGCTGCAGCAAGCCTATCCTGATTTGGTTTTGCACCTCATCGGACCTTTGCAGACCAACAAAGTCAAAGAAGCGGTTGCCTTGTTCGATGCCATCCATTCGCTGGATCGCGAAAAGCTGGCCCGCGCGCTCAAGTCCGAGATGGATAAGCAAGGCCGTGACCTGCCCTGCTTCATTCAGGTCAATACCGGCGAAGAACCGCAAAAGGCCGGTATCGCACCGGCTCAGACCGCCGAATTTATCGGCCTCTGCCGCACGCTGGGCCTCAACATTGTCGGACTGATGTGTATTCCGCCCTTTGACGAAGACCCCGCACCCCACTTTGCGCTGCTGCGCGTGCTGGCCGAGCGCAACGGGCTCGATCAGCTCTCCATGGGCATGAGCAGCGATTTTGAGACCGCGGTGCAACTAGGCGCTACCCATGTGCGCGTGGGCTCGGCCCTGTTCGGTGCGCGCGATTAACCCGGTGCCAGAACTAACGCACACCTAAAGCCACCGCCAAAGCCCTCTATGAACAAAGGCAATTGTCGGCCTTCGGCGGCGCCCAGCTCATCCCGCCGCACGCTTTGTAAAAAAATGTAACGAAAACGCTCACAACACTGTGGCCCGTCGTCAGCATTCAGGCTCTAGGCGGCCCGCTCGACGCTGCCTATAGTAACAACAAGCCACACATGCTTGATGACGGGAGTGAGCCCATGACCGAAGCAACAAAGAACAAAAACCTTTTGATCGTCGATGATGACGATGCCCTGCGCGAGACCTTGGCCGAACAGCTCGCGCTGCACTACGATTATATCGTGACGCAAGCCTCCAGCGGCCAACAGGCCATGCTAGAGGTGAAGGACAAGACCTTCGATCTCATCCTGCTTGATGTCACCCTTGGTGATATGGACGGCCGCGATGTCTGCCGCCTGTTGCGCAAACAGAACGTCAAATCGCCGATCCTGATGTTGACCGGTGCCGATTCCGACGCGGACACAATCTTGGGCCTGGATGCTGGCGCCAACGACTACGTGACCAAGCCCTTCAAAATCAACGTCCTGCTCGCCCGCTTGCGCGCACAACTGCGCCAGCATGAACAGTCAGACGATGCGATCTTCTCGGTCGGGCCCTACTCTTTCAAGCCCGCGCTAAAAATGCTGGTCGAACCTGAGAGCGATAAAAAGATTCGCCTCACCGAAAAAGAGACCGCCATCTTAAAATATCTCTACCGTTCGGGAAATTCGGTGGTGCCGCGCGATACCCTACTCAATGAAGTCTGGGGCTATAACGCCGGCGTCAACACCCACACCTTGGAGACCCACGTTTATCGGTTGCGCCAAAAGATCGAGCCCAACCCCACTGAGGCAACGATCCTGATCACCGAGCCCGGCGGCTATCGGCTTTCTTCTTAGACGGGGCAGATTGCTTAAAAGGTGCGGCTTGGCGCGGATCGAAACGCAATTCTGGTCCTCGCCGCCCCACTTGAGGGGTATAAGCCAGCCACCCCGAACCCTTCCGCTTCAACCCTGCCTAGTCTTCCTTTTCTTTCGTCTCCCCACTTGTCTCCTCCCCTGGCAGCCCAGCCTCCCCAGCTATGACTGCCAGACCTTCCCAGACCGCCTCATCGAGTTCGAGGCGGTTTTTTTTTGCCGCGCATTCGGCCAGGGCCGCCAGCTCAGAAAAGTCGTCCAAGAAAGAATCCAGCGTCAGCCAACGGGCGCCAGGGGCCTCAAAGCAGAGCCTCAGCTCAGCGCGGCCTCCCCGCGAACCGCGATTGCGGCGGGTGCCAAAATGACGGAGCCTCAACGCGCTCAGCTGGTCCCACGTCAAACGCGTGACGCCACCGCCTGCCAGTTGGCGAGAAAGCCCATCGCTATCCCAAGCAAAACGCGACAAGGCTTTGACCGTGGCCTGAAAAAAGAACCACAAGCTAGCCACCACAATGACAATCACCAGGACATAGCCCCACCAAGCCAGCGTCCGCGTTGCCAGCAAGTAGGCAAAAAAGGCCAGCGTCGGCACCGCCAACGCCATATCACCGAGCGTCGTCCAAGGCGCATAGCGCCGCCATTGCGGGCGAGCCATGCTAGATCTCCACAATAATTGGGATGTGATCGCTGGGTTTTTCCCAGCTTCGCGTATCCTTTAGAACCTGGACACCCGCGATGTCTTTGTTCAGCGGTTGGGTTGCAAAAGCATGATCCAAGCGCCAGCCATAGTCTTTGACAAAAGCCAGCGGATAGCGATAACCCCACCAGGTATAGAGGCTCTGGTCAACATCCATATCGCGGCGCGGCACATCGACGAAATCCAGGGTGTCTTTCAATTGTGCCCAGCGTGCGGTCTCACCCGGCGAGTGGCCGACCGACTTGACCAGTTTTTTGTGGTTCCAGACATCGCTCTCCAATGGCGCGATATTGAAATCACCCATGAACAGGACTTTTTCATTGGCCTTATGGTGCTCGGGGGTCCAGTCGATCAGGTGGTCATAGAAGCCAAGTTTGTGGGCGAACTTGTCATTGACCTCAACGTCGGGCTTATCGCCCCCGGCGGGCATATAGAAATTGTGCAGCATCAGATCACCCATGCGCACCGCCACATGGCGCTTATCGTCTTTGTCCCAAAACACCTGCCGCCAATCGGCGTCGAAGGGCAAGCGAGAGACAATCGCCACACCATGGTTGGCCTTTTGGCTCACCACCGCACGGTGGCCATAGCCCAGCTCTTCAAAGAAATCGTGCGGAAAGATGTCTTCGGCGATCTTGACTTCCTGCATGCAGAGCACATCGAGGTTCTGCTCATCCAGCAGGCGCTTGATCTGTTCCAGGCGAGGCCGGATACCGTTGACGTTCCAGGTCGCAATGCGCATGCGCGGTCCTTTATATATGTGTCCATTCGTGACTTAGCGGCTGCAGGTGTGCGCCGTCCCGCCCAGGTCTAGCGCTTTGACCGCGGTTTGTCAGCGCCCTGCCTGACATTTCATGCGCAATACGCAAAATCAAGAATCGGTCATGCGCGACAAACAAAATCAAGAACCCGCCGGTTCACAGAAGCGCTCTACCTTGAGGGCCAAGCCCGTCGCCTCGTCGGTCTCAATCAACACGCCATTCAGGCCAGACGGCCCCGCAGCCTGACCAATGCGGCCCTTTGCTTTGCCGTTAAAGACTTTGATCGCCTGCTCAACATCAAAGCCAACGACCGAGCGCTGCGGACCACACATGCCAAGGTCGCTCTGGTAGGCCGTACCGTTTTCAAGAATACAGGTGTCTGCCGTTGGAACGTGGGTATGGGTGCCAAAGACCGCCGTGACCTTCCCGTCTGCCATGTAGGCCAGGATCTGCTTTTCCGAATTACATTCGGCATGGACATCGACCAGGATTGCATCGACAGCCGCGCCTAGAGCGTGATCGCGCAATACTTCTTGCATGAGATCATAGGGCGAGCGGCACTTGCGCATGAACAATTGCCCATGAAGTTGCACCACCAGCACCCGCTTGCCGTTTTGAGCGGATATCGTGGTTTTGCCGCGTCCGGCGGCGTTGGGCTCGTAGTTCAAGGGTCGGATCAGGCGCGGTTGGTTCCAGATGTAGTCTTTGATTTCGGGTCGGTCCCAAGAATGATTTCCCAGCGTCAGAACATCGGCCCCGGCGGCAATCAGGGCATCGGCCTGCTTGGGCCAAAGGCCGTGGCCATCGGCGGCGTTCTCAGCATTGACCAGAACGAAATCGAGCTGCAGCTCGGCCCTGAGTGCAGGCAGGCGTTGGCAGACCCGATCAAAGCCGCTTTGTCCGAAGACATCACCCAGGCATAAAATCCGCATTTTTCGTGCACTCACTGATATTATTGGCGGCGATATTATTGGCCGCGTGCCATCGGATGTGTCATCGGGCGTGTCATCGCAAGTGGCGACCGCCCCCCAAAATAATGCGAGCCTTTGTGCGGCGCGGCATAGAATATCACATCTTTTGCACGGTATTAGCGTAAGGCTAGTCACCGGCCGTCGGGCCGTCAATTCGATTTGTCTTTGGCACCGTTGTTCGCGGCCGCCCCAAGATCCTTGCGAGCAGCCGTCAGGCTTGCTACCTGCTTGGTGACATTGGTCTTGTTTGAAGGGACGCAGCTTTGTCCGAACTTTTGGCCTTGGCCCCCTATGTGGGCCTCGCCGTTTTCTTGGTCTTCGTGGTCTACCCGGTCGCCATGGCGGGCGGTCGCATCCGCTTTTCCGCGCTGGCAACGCTGGCCTGGACTTTTGCTACCTTGGCATGGTTGGTGCCGATCGCTTTGGCCTCGCTGCTCATGCCGCCAGGCGCGCAGACCATATCGATTCAACTCGCCTTTCTGGCGGGCTTTTGTTTGTTCGGCATCATCTTAATTATGGTCGTGGCTTGGCGCTTGAACGCGGTGGGCTGGAAGCGCTGGTGGGCGGTGGTGACCCCCTTGCTGCCGTTCAGCCTCTTTTTCATCTTTTATCTGTGCTGGATCCGCGGCGACTTGCACCAACCCAGCCGCGCTGAACAACGCCAGGCCAAAGCCGAGCGCCGCGCCGAACGACGGGCCGCGAAACGCGCGACCAAAGCCAGCAAGAAGCAGGCCGAGACTGGAGGCCAGCGTCTAGCCCCGCCGCTGCCCGCGCTTGACCCGGGCGAGCTGCGCTTTCAACAGGATCAACCCAGCGCACACCCCGGCCTGCAGGGCCCGGCCGCCCAGCCGCCGCGCTTGCCGAGCGCTGCGCCTCAGCCGCGCCGCCAATCGCCGCCGCCGCAAACGCCGCCCCCCATGCCCCAACAGATGACTCAGCAAGGCCGTCCAGCGCCGCGCGGCCCCGCAACGCCGCCCAGCCTACCGCCGCAACAGGCCCAACAGCGCACCTCTGGACATCCGGGCCACCCGCAACACGCTTATCCGCAGCAGAACCACCCACAGCAGGGCCATTACCAGAGTCGACCCGTTCAGGCCGCGCCACCACTGCCGCAAGGCCAAGCGCGCCGTCCCGCGGGCCAGCAACCGGCCCCGCGTTCAGCGCCTCCCCGCTCGAGTGCACAAGGTTCAGGTGCACAGGGTTCAGGTGCACAGGGTTCAGGTGCACAGGGTTCAGGTGCACAGGGTTCAGGTGCACAGGGCCCGCAAAGATCTGGCGCCCCAAGGCCTGGACAACAGCCAGGCCCAGGCATGCCCCCGCCGCTGCCACCAAAACGCCGCAGCTAAAGCAAGCCAAAGCTTTGGCGCTTTCGAGTACCTGAAGGCGGTCGGGCTCACGTCCAGAGCCCAGTTCGGGCCACGCTTGATTTCATGCGGAGCGGCATTCAAGCGCCCGCTTGTTATGCAAGCATGCGCTTGGCCCTCAGATTCTCTTTAAAGATCGGGAGACGGCGAATAGCTGGCCACCGCGTCCTGCATGAGTGCGCGCAGCGTCTGGTTATCACCGCTCTCTGCCACGTCTTGCAGGCGCTCTAGTACCTCAGGGCCGCTCAGTGCGCGATGGCCGTCACCGCGCGAAATCATCAGACCCTTGACCGGCGTCGCATCCAAGGACTCGCTGTCATAGAACAGCTCTTCATAGAGCTTTTCGCCCGGTCGCATGCCGGTGATTTTGATTTCGATATCGATGCCCGGTCGAAAGCCCGCCAAGCGGATCATTTGCTTGGCTAGATCCAAAATTTTGACGGGCTGGCCCATATCCAAAACAAAGATCTTTGAGCGGCTTTCCGCCTCGACGGTTGACGCATTTGAGGCGGGCAAGCCTTCCCCCCGGGTGCCGCTAGCAGGCTGGCTGCCGATGGCATAAGCCTGCAAGATCAAGGCCACCGCCTCAGGGATGGTCATGAAAAAGCGCGTCATTTCTGGGTGGGTCACGGTCACCGGCCCCCCGTTTTCCAGCTGCTGGCGAAATAGCGGCACGACCGAACCGCTGGAGCCCAGCACGTTGCCAAAGCGCACCGCCATAAAATGCGTTTCGGCGTGCTGAAGCGCGGCGCGCTGAACGACCTTTTCTGCCAAACGCTTGCTAGCGCCCATGAGTGAACTGGGATTGACCGCCTTGTCGGTCGAGACTAGCACGAAGGACTCCACCCCCTCAGCCGCCGCCGCCTCAACGACATTACGCGTGCCGATTACATTGGTCAGAACCGCTTCACAGGGGTTTAGCTCCACCAAGGGGACGTGCTTGAGGGCGGCTGCGTGAAAGACCGCCCGCGGCTTGGTCTGGGCCAACACTCGCATGATGCGCTCGCGGTCTCTGATATTGGCCAGCAAGGGGCGGATGGCTAGATCTGGAAAGGCTTGTCGCAATTCCATTTCAATCGCATAGAGATTAAATTCGCTGGCTTCGACCAAGACCAGTTCGCTCACGCCCAGCGCGCAAATCTGCCGGCACAACTCTGATCCAATAGAGCCACCCGCGCCGGTCACCAGGGCTACTTGCCCGCCCAAGCGTTGAGCCAAGGGTGAGATATCAAAGCGGCGCGGCTCGCGCCCCAAGATATCCTCCAGCGAAATGGGGGCCAGGCTGGGGCCGTCGCCTTCGGTGGCGCTGGTCAAACGGTCCACCCGCGATAAGCGCGCAACGCTGAGCCCCAGCTCCTGCGCAATGGCAAAGACTTGCGAGTCGATCTGCTCGACGTCGTGCCGCAAGACCGCGTTCGACAGCACCAAGCGGCGCGGCTTGCGTTCGCGCCGTTCGAGCTTGCGCACGGCAGCCGCCAAATCGGCCACGGTGCCCAAGACCGGTACGCCCAACAGTTCGCCGCCCTGGTAGTTGGGCTCGTCGGTCAAAATGCCCACGACGAAATAGCTGGACTCGGCTTCGGTTAAGTTCGCGCGGATAAAGGCCTGCACATCGTTGCCCGCCCCCATCAACAACACCGGCACGGCGCGACTAGATCCGCTCATAAAGGGCGCTGCGATCAGTCGGCCATCGCGTAGCATACGATAGAGCATGCGCGGCCCCCCCAGCATGGCTGGCAGCAAGACCAGCACCAAGAAGGGGATAGAGCGCGGAATCAAGACCCAATCGCTGCCCAAAAAGCCCACCAGGCCCAGCGCCACCGCGACCCAGGCCGCACAGAGCGAGATTATCAGCAGATCGCGCACCGAAGCAAAGCGCCAGATCCCGCGGTGCAAGCGGTGAAAGCGATACACCAGCATGCTAACCGGCATGGCGATCGCTACGGCGATCAGCATATCCCCACGCAACCGCACGAGCGCCGTCAAGGACCAGTCAAAGCGCAGCGCAAAGGCCAGCAAGACCGCCAACCCCGCCATGATCACATCGTGCAAGGATACAAAGGTGTGCAGCCAAAAGGCGCGCGAACCCGGCAGGTATTTCAGCCAGCGCCGCCTTGGTTGGGCGATGGCACCGTTCAGTGGCTCAGCGCTCGGCTGGCCCTGCGGCCCGGCGTCGGCATCGTCGCCCGTCGCTTTGGTTTGCTGTTTTGCCATCGCTTCGTTTCGTTGTCCGTTGCTCAGCCCAGCCTTGCGGGGCTGCCTTATCATTGTGGGTCAGATCCGGGCCTCGCGGAACGCAGATCCGACCATACCGCCGCCCAAGGGCGCTATCCCGTTGGCTTTCACTGGCCTTCACTGGCCTTCACTGGCCTTCACACTTTGGCTAGTTGACGCCTTGACCCCTGCTTAGCTCAGTATCGGGAAGATTGCACCAAACCTTAGCCAAAGTCCTGCCGCTTTTTTTGAAAACATGGAGCCTGCCGTCAAGGAAAGACTGTGACCCGCGTTGCGATCTTGGCTGCGCCCCAGTTGGTCTCTAGCTCTGCACGCTCTTGTGAGCTTGTCGGGCCTGGACGGAAGACCGATATAGGGCGTTAGCGGTCCAAACGAGCCTCGCTTCAAAACGACGGCGAAAACTACCGTCCGACGTGATAAAGAACATGCTAAACCATAAAGGATACGCATAATGACACCCTTGTCCGTACTCCCCAGCAGAGCAAAACGGCCACAGGCAGAGGCAGCAAGCGCTGTTGCCACCGCTAGCTTGATGCGCCAGCGCCTCGTCCAGACCCTCGGTGGGCTGCTGGCCCTGGCCTTGGTGCTGTTGTCCGCGCAACAAGCCGCTGCACGCTCCGCCCCCGACAGCTTTGCCGATTTGGCCGACCAACTCCTGCCGACTGTGGTCAACGTCTCCTCAACCAGTCTGCAGACCAATAGCCCCAGCTCACCCGAGTTCGACTTTTTCCGCGACTTCTTTGAGCGGCGCGGTCAATCGCCCGACAATTCGCCCTTCCCGCGCAAGCGTGAGCGTCGGGCGACCTCGCTGGGTTCGGGCTTCATCATCGATGCTAGCGGTCTGATCGTCACCAATAACCACGTCATCGACGATGCCACTGAGGTGACCGTCACGCTGCACGACGACACCGAATTTTCAGCCGAGGTTGTTGGGCGCGATCCGCGCACCGATCTGGCTTTGCTGCGCATTGATCCCAAGGGCCACCCTTTACAGGCCGCCAAGTGGGGCAGCTCCGATTCGTTGCGGGTCGGCGATTGGATGATGGCCATCGGTAATCCCTTCGGGCTCGGCAATACCGTGACAGCGGGCATCGTGTCGGCCAAGTCGCGCAACATCAATGCTGGCCCCTATGACTCCTTCATTCAAACCGACGCGTCGATCAACCGAGGCAACTCGGGCGGCCCGTCTTTTAACCTGGCGGGCGAAGTGATCGGTGTGAATACCGCGATTTTCTCTCCTTCTGGCGGTTCGGTTGGTGTTGGCTTTGCCATTCCGTCTGACCTGGCCCGCTCCATCATTGAACAGCTCGCCGACGAAGGCCGCGTGCGCCGTGGATGGTTGGGCGTGCGCTTTGGCCCGGTCGATGCTGCGACCGCCTCAGCGGTTGGCCTCAATGATACCCAAGGCGCTGTTGTCAATTCGGTCGTCCCCGATTCCCCAGCTGAGCTGGCAGGCATTGAGCCCGGCGACGTGATCCTGACCTGGGGAGATATCGACATAACGATACACCGCGCCCTGCCCCTGGCCGTTGCTCAAACGCCCGTCGGCGATTCAGTGACCGTGAAGCTGTGGCGCAACCGCCAAGAACAAGCCGTTACCGTCACCGTAGGCGAACTGGATGAAGAAGTGGTCGCCGCCAACATGGGCCAGGAAACGCCCGAGGCCGGCAAAGACGCCAATCGCGCCCTGGCAGAATATGGCTTGATCCTGGAGACCTTGACCTTGGACCAGCGCCGTGAGCTGGGACTGAAGCCCGACGATGCCGGTGTGCGGGTCGAGGATGTGGACACCAGCTCCAACTTCGCGCGCAAGGGCTTGCGCCGCGGTGATGTCATTGCCGAAGTCAACGACACCCAGGTCAACAGCCCCGAAGAGGTCTTAGAGCTGTTCAAGAAAGTTGAAGACGAAGGCTTCAACATCGTCGCGCTGTCGGTCTATCGCGATGGCCGCTATACCTGGATGGCGGTCGAGTTGGATTAATCCCGGCCCTTGCAGCCGGTCGAGACGAGGCAGCCACTGGCTCGCCTTGACCCTGCCTTCCAACAAGAAAACCCTCTGAGCCAAACTCAGAGGGTTTTCTTTTTCTGGACAGTTTGAGCCAGCCCCATTTGAAGGTCAGCTCACCAGGCCTAGATATCCTTGAGACAAAGCCGCTATACGGCCCTTGCCTTAGTTATCGATCAGCTTGTCTTTTTGCAGCCAAGGCATCATGGCACGCAGCTTAGCACCAACTTCTTCGATCTGGTGCTCGGAGTTCATGCGGCGCGTGGTCTTCAGACGCGGCTGGCCCGCTTTGTGGTCGGTCATCCAAACATTGGCGAAGGTACCGTTCTGAATTTCGGTCAAAACGCGCTTCATTTCGGCTTTGGTATCAGCGGTGATGATACGCGGGCCGGTCATGTAGTCGCCGAACTCAGCGGTGTTTGAGATTGAGTAGCGCATGTCAGACAGGCCGCCTTCGTACATCAAATCGACGATCAGCTTGGTCTCGTGCAGACACTCGAAGTAGGCCATTTCGGGCGCGTAGCCCGCTTCAACCAGGGTCTCAAAGCCGGCTTTGATCAGCTCTGACAGACCGCCACACAGAACAACCTGCTCACCGAACAGGTCGGTCTCGGTCTCTTCTTTGAAGGTGGTCTCGATCACACCGGCGCGGCCGCCGCCGTTGGCAGAAGCGTAAGACAGCGCCAGATCCAGCGCGTTGCCAGAAGCATCTTGATAGATGGCAACCAGGGTCGGAACGCCCGCACCCTTGACGTACTCAGAGCGCACCAGGTGGCCAGGGCCCTTAGGCGCAACCATGAAGACGTCCATGTCTTTACGGGGCTCGATCAGGCCGAAGTGGACGTTAAAGCCGTGCGCGAAGACCAGCGCAGAGCCGTCCTTCATGTTGTCTTTCAGCTGGCCGTTATAGATTTCAGCCTGCAATTCGTCGGGGGTCAGCATCATGACCACGTCGGCCCATGCTGCACCTTCGGCGGGCGCCATAACCGAGATGCCAGCCGCTTCTGCTTTGGCAGCAGAGGCTGAACCCGGACGCAATGCGACCCGAATGTTAGCAACGCCTGAATCTTTCAGGTTGTTGGCGTGGGCGTGGCCCTGTGAGCCGTAGCCCACGATCAGGACGTTCTTGCCCTTGATCAGATTGATGTCTGCATCAGCATCGTAATAGACGCGCATGGATCTTCTCTCTTAAGGTTAGGATTTCGATGATATGTACGGAAGCGCCAACTTGGCGGATAAACCTTGCGCTGCTTGAAGCGGGTTTAGCGCGGCGGGTCAATAGCCCAGCGGTAAGATTCCGCGCTCCAGCAAGGCTCGAGGGGTCGATTTTGTCCAAAAGCACGGCTTTGTTCGTCCAATCGACCGCCAACTCGGCATTTTTGCCCGCCGCAGCGCCGAAACGCCGGGCGGGCGAAAGGGGCATTACTTGAGCAAGACCTCCGGCCCGCGTGAGATGGCTGCGACCCCTGTGCGGGAGATATCGACCATGCCAAGCTGGCGCATCAGGTCCACAAAACGGTCGATGTGCTCGGGTTCGCCGTGAATTTGAAAAATGAAGTGCTCCAAGCCCGCATCGACCACCTCGGCCTTGAAGATGTCGGCGATCCGCAGGCTCTCGACCCGGTTCTTGTCCACGCCGCTGACCTTCAGCAAGGCCAATTCGCGGCGCACGGACGGGCCAAAGCTGGTCAAGTCGGCGACACTGTGGACCGGAACCAAGCGTTGCAGCAGGTTCTTAACATGCTCCAGCACAATCGGTGTGCCCGACGTCTCAAGGGTAATACGCGACAGACCCAATTCGTGATCGACTTCGGTCACGGTCAGCGAGGAAATATTATAGCCACGACCAGCAAACAAGCCGACGACCCGGGCCAGAACGCCCGGCTCGTTGTCGACCAAGACGGCAAAGGTGCGTTGTTCTGTAGTCATACCGATTGCCCCTATACCATGTTGCGGCCAGCGCCTTCGATCGGCTTGGCGGCTTTGTCTTCGTCGTTCAGGATCATGTCATAGTGCGGCTTGCCCGACGGGATCATGGGGAAGCAATTCTCGTTGCGCACCACGCAGCAATCCACCACAACCGGACCGTCATACGCCATCATATCGGCGATGGCTTGATCCAATTCGCTCTCTTTGGTGATGCGGATACCCTTGCCGCCGAAGGCTTCGGCCAACTTGACGAAATTAGGCAAGGAATCGGTATAGGACTCTGAGTAGCGTTCGCCGTGCAGCAGCTCTTGCCACTGGCGCACCATGCCCATCCACTGATTGTTCAAGATGAAGACTTTGACCGGCAAACGGTACTGCATGACGGTCGACAGCTCTTGAATATTCATCAAGATCGAGGCTTCACCGGCTACGTCGATACACAAGCTCTCAGGATGGGCGATCTGCGCGCCGACCGCCGCTGGCAGGCCGTAGCCCATGGTCCCCAGCCCACCCGACGTTAGCCAACGATTGGGCTCTTCAAAGTCCAGGTACTGGGCCGCCCACATCTGGTGCTGGCCGACCTCGGTCGAGATGTAGTAATCTTTGCCCTTGAGCGCCTCGTTTAAGCGCTTAATCGCGTGCTGAGGCCGAATTTCGGCCTCGCCGCTGGGCTGGTTGAAGGCCAAGCAATCGCGCGAACGCCAGGCATCAATCTGCGCCCACCACTTCTTCATCGCTGTGGCGTCTAGGCTATGGCTGCCCGACTTCCAGGCCGCAATTAGCGCGTTGAGGATCTCACCGGCATCGCCAATGACCGGGATGTCAACCATGACCGATTTGTTGATCGACGAGGGGTCGATATCACAGTGAATCTTGGTTGAGTTGGGGGAGAACTCGTCCAACTTGCCGGTAATGCGGTCGTCAAATCGGGCGCCGATGTTCAGCATGACGTCGCAATTATACATGGCCAGATTGGCTTCATAGGTGCCGTGCATGCCCAGCATGCCCAAGAACTGCTCGTTGCTGGCCGGGAAGGCCCCCAGTGCCATCAGGGTTTGCGTGACGGGCATACCGGTCATTTTGGCAAACTGGCGCAGAGCCATCGCCGCTTGCGGGCCCGAGTTAATCACACCGCCGCCTGCATAGATGATCGGACGCTTGGCTTTCGACAGTGCCTCGATGGCCTCTTCAATGCCGCTGGCGGCTGGTTGCGTCACGACCTGGAAGGACCGGCGGTTGACCTGCTCCTTGGACTTGTAAACGCGGGTCTCGGCCATCTGCACATCTTTGGGCAAATCGACGACGACGGGGCCAGGGCGTCCATTGCGGGCGACATCAAAGGCCTCGTGGATTTTCTCGCTGAGCTGATCGACGCGATCGACAAGGTAATTGTGCTTGCTGCAAGGGCGCGTAATGCCGGTGGTGTCAGCCTCTTGGAAGGCGTCGTTGCCGATCATATAGCTGGGCACCTGGCCGGTCAGGCAGACGACGGGAATCGAGTCCATCAAGGCGTCGGTCAGGCCGGTGACGGCGTTGGTAGCGCCCGGGCCTGACGTCACGAGCACCACACCCACCTTACCGGTCGAGCGCGCATAGCCCTCAGCGGCGTGTACTGCGGCTTGCTCGTGGCGCACCAGGATGTGACGAATTTGGTTTTGCTTGAAAATCTCGTCGTAGAGCGGGAGCACGGCTCCCCCAGGGTAGCCGAAAATGACGTCCACGCCCTGCTCTTGCAAACAATCAATGATAATGCGCGCGCCGCATCGCGGCTCGTCCAAGAGCTGTTGCTCGCTATTCGTTGCTTGTGCGCTCTGCACAGCCTTCTCCATCGTATCTATCGCTAAAAGCCCGCTGGTACAAAAATGGGACCAGAAGAGCTCAGAAATCTCATGACATGAAAATAGGTCTGACGACTAGACGACATACTTCACCTAGCATTCAGACCTGTTGCTATACCTACTAAAGCGAGTCTGGAGACGCGTCAAGCCTCAATCTGTAAGATTTGCCATCATGAAATCGACCGTACTTTGCATATATTGCTCACCATTATAAGAAAACGTAATATTTCTTGCGCTTTCGTGCTGATTCCGCAGCCAGGTCAGTTGGCGCTTGGCATAATTGCGGGTCTTTTGCTGCGCGGCTTGCAACGCTTGGTCGCAGGTCAGGCATCCGGCCAGATAGTCCGCGATCTGCGGCACGCCGATGGCTTTGGTCAACGGCCAGTCGGGATGCGGGTCACGCGACAGGTAGGCTTCGACTTCGGCGATGGCGGTGGGCCACATGCGCGCCAAGCGCAAATCACAACGATCATAGAGGGCCTGGCGGTCCGGCAAGAGCTTGAAGAGGCGAAAATCGCGATCTAGTCCCATCGCTTGGCCGGTCTGAAAATCGGCCAGAGAGCGCCCGGTCTGGCGCAGGACTTCAAGCGCGCGCCGCACCCTTTGGCCGTCACGCGGGGCCAAGCGCGCCGCCATGACAGGGTCAGCCGCGGCCAACATGGCGTAAGCATTGTCGCTGGAAAGATCGCGCACCTTGTGGCGAACGTCCGCTGATATTTCCGGTATCGCGTCCAGCCCCTCGGTCATCGCGCGAATGTAAAAGCCGGTGCCGCCGACGATGAGCGCCCGCCGTCCCCGCGCTTCAATGTCCGCGATGCAGGCGCGCGCAAGGTCAACCCAGCGCTGGGCACTGCAAACATCGCTTGCATCCAAGATGCCAAACAGATGATGGGGCACCTGCGCCTCTTCATCCGGCTCGGGACGCGCGGTGATGGTGCGCAAATCGGCATAGATCTGCATGCTGTCGGCGTTGATAATTTCCGCCCCCAGCGCCTGGGCGAGCTGGATCGACACCGCCGTCTTGCCGCTGGCGGTGGGGCCCATCAAGACTGGAATTGAAGGGGATGAAGTTGCCCGGGTCATGCCCCAGACCTAAAGCCAAACACCACGCCCCGCAAGCCGCCTTTCCGGGTCGCCTTTCCGGGTCGCCTGTCTGGGCCGCCTTTCCGGGTCGCCTTTCCGGGCCTCCTGTCTGGGCCGCCTGTCTGGGCCTCCTGTCTGGGCCGCCATCTTTGGCCGCGGCTTTCGTCTAATCCCGCTCGATCGAATAGCCCACGCCGCGCACGGTTCGGATATAATCCGGCTGCTCACCCGCGTTCAGAACCTTGCGTAAGCGGCGCACATGCACATCGACCGTGCGTGCTTCAACGTCGCTCTCCAGACCCCAGACCCGGCTCAATAAAGTGTCACGAGACAGCACGCGCCCTGGGCTCTGCATGAGGGCCTGCAGCAGGCGAAATTCTGTCGGCGCTAGGTGCAAGCGCTGGCCTGCGCGGAAGACCGTGACCGCCTCGGTATCCAGCACGATATCGCCCACCTCCAACACATGAAGCTGGTGGGAAACGCGGGTTCGCCGCAGCGCGGCATCCACCCGTGCAATCAATTCATTGACGCTGAAGGGTTTGCGCAAATAGTCGTCGGCCCCTTCGCGAAGGCCGCGCACCAAATCCTGCTCTTCACCCCTGGCGGTGACCATGATGATGGGCAGATTGCGCGTCGCCGTTCGTCCGCGCAGACGACGGCAGATTTCGATACCCGAGACCTCGGGCAGCATCCAATCCAGCAGCACCAGATCGGGGACCAACTCTTCGACCGCCAGCAAAGCTTCATCGCCATCGTGAACGACCTGGCAGTGATAGCCGTTTTTTTGCAGGTTATAGCGGATTAGTTCGGCAATCGCCCGCTCGTCTTCGACAATCAGTACGCTGGGGGCGCGCGACGAACGCCGCTCTTGGCCGAGGGGGCGGGCGGTGTCCGCTTGCATCGGATCGTCGTTAGAAGATTTTGCAGCAGGCATAGCGGCAAACTCCTGAGGTCAAAACGGCAGGGTCAAGACGGCGCCGGAAAATCGGTGTGGCGGTAAGGCGGTTAACCGAAGGCCCCTTCAACGTATTGTCGCGTGCGATCATCGACGGGGTTGTCAAAGATCTGCTTGGTGTCGCCAAATTCGATCAGGTTCGAATTGTCCTGCTCGGTCAAGGGCACGGCATAGAAAAAGGCGGTCTTGTCTGCGACACGCTGGGCTTGCGCCATAGAGTGGGTGACAATGACGATGGTGTAGTTTTGCGCCAGTTTGTGGATCAACTCTTCAATTTTGCGGGTCGCGATGGGGTCCAAGGCCGACGCCGGTTCGTCCATCAAAATGACCTCAGGATTGACCGCAATTGCCCGCGCGATGCACAAGCGCTGTTGCTGGCCGCCCGACAGGCCGGTGCCCGGATTGCGCAAACGGTCTTTGACCTCATCCCAGAGGCCGGCACCAATCAGCGACTGCTCAACGATATCGTCCAACTCTGACTTGGTGCGAAACAAGCCGTGGATGCGCGGGCCATAGGCCACGTTTTCATAGATCGACTTGGGGAAGGGATTGGGTTTTTGAAACACCATGCCGACCCATTGGCGCAAGAACACTGTATCCATGTCCTTGGCGTAAATGTCGTTGCCGTCCAGCGTGATCTCGCCCGTGACTTCGCAGCCATCAACGGTGTCGTTCATGCGGTTCAGCGCGCGCAAAAAAGTGGACTTGCCGCAACCCGACGGGCCGATAAATGCCGTCACCTTCTTGGACATGATATCCATCGACACGTTCTTGATCGCCAAGTTGCCGCTGTAGGCAACATTGACGTTCCGGCATGACATACGGACTTGGTCTTCAGACATGGATTTCCGGTTCCCTTCTTAGCTCTTTTCAGAGCGATAACGCAGATAGGCCGCGGTGCCGTTCAACAGCATCAGTAAGACCAGCAGCACGATAATGGTCGAATTGGAAAGTTGGTTTTTCAGCTCGTCGAACTGCGAGCCGAAGGCGTTGAAAACCCCGACCGCCAGCGAAGGCGTCCCATCCAGCGGCGTCAGCGGAATGCCGGACTGGAAGCCCACCATACCAATGAACAACAAAGGCGCGGTCTCGCCCAAAGCGCCCGCCAAGCCAATGATTGTACCGGTGATAATCCCCGGCATGGCCGAGGGCAGCACAAAAGACCACATGGCTTGCTGGCGCGAAGCACCCAGGCCAAGCGCCGCCTCACGATACGAACCCGGCACAGAGCGGATGGCGGCGCGCGCGGCAACGATGATCGTCGGCAAGGTCAAAAGCGACAGCACCAGGCCGCCGACGAGCGCGGTCCCACCTGGCATGCCGAACACATAGATAAAGACAAAGGCCCCCATCAGACCGAAGACGATCGAAGGAACGGCGGCCAAGTTGTTGATATTGACCTCGATAAAGTCAGTAATCAGGTTGCGCGGGGCAAATTCTTCCAGATAGACCGCAGCCAAGACGCCCACCGGAAAAGAGGCCAAGAAACAGACCAAGAGCGTCCAGAACGAGCCGACCAGAGCATCCAAAATGCCGTAGTAACCAGGATCGTTCGAGTTCACACCGGTAAAGAAGTCGCCATTGAAGCGGGTGTTCAGATAGCCCAGCTCGCGCAAGGTCTGGGTATAGGGGTTCGACGCGGTTGACAGGGCAGTCAATTCGACCGTGACGCGCTCACCGAGCTGGGTCCCGCCGGACACCAAAATCGGATCTTCGGTGACGGGATCAACGCCCACCTGCCGCACGATCATTTCGCGGAGCTGGTTTGACGCCCCAAGACCGATGAGCTGCTTAACCTTGCGGCGCTTATCGCGATCTGAGCGGCCGCGCGCTTTGATATCTAGGGCCTCGTAGAGCACTGGATAGACCAGGGTATCAAAGTTAAACATGCGCATGACCGCCAGGTCGCCGCTGTCGCGGGGGTCGATCTTCTCAGGATCGAAATAGACCTCGACCGTAATGCGATCTTCCATCAGACCGCGCACACCGTTTGAGACAATCGAGTACAGCAGCGCCGCCAGCATGAGCCCAGCCACCGCCAACGCGGCGATACCCCAGGCCTGGAAGCGCTTACCCTTGTTGCGCCGCCGCAGCGTCATCGCCCGCTGATAATCGGCATCTTTGAGTTTGGGGTCGATAATCTGAACCATGCCGCGCGCCTCAGTCGTATTCTTCTCTAAAGCGCCGCACGATAGCCAGCGCCAAGGTGTTGAGTGCTAGGGTGATGAAAAACAAGAAAATACCAATGGCAAAGGCGGCTTGCACCTTGGTGCCGCCGAAATCCAAATCGCCGGTCAACAGGGCATTGATCTGAACGGTAAAGGTCGAGACCGAGCCCAAGGGATTGAAAGTCAGGTAAGCAAAGGAACCCGCCGCCATGACCACGATCATGGTCTCACCGATAGCCCGCGAGACGGCCAGCAAGATGCCACCAGCGATCCCCGGTAACGCTGCGGGCAGGATGACCCGGCGCATCATCTCAGAACGGGTCGAGCCCAAGCCCAAAGCGCCATCGCGCAGGCTGTCCGGCACCGCCCTAATGGCGTCGTCGGACAAGGAGGCAACAAAGGGGATAATCATTGTCCCCATGACCACGCCGGCGGCTAGCGCGATATCAGAACCGGTCTCTAACCTGACCTCGCTGAAATAGGCCATAAGTTGCGGCGCAGAGCCTGAGACTGTGCCGCCCAGCCAGATCACCACGTTGCCCAGAGCGACAAATAGGTTCGCAATCAGCAGCGTGACGCTCTTTAGTACGGGCAGGTTCAACAGGCCGTTCAGTGCATCCACCCCCGCCGACAGCCAGGGCGTAAAGGTCAGCGCTGCGAACAGGCCATAGACCACGGTCGGGATGCCAGCCAAGATCTCCATAATGGGCTTGGCAAAGGCTCGCACACGATTTGAGGCGTATTCGCCTAGGTAGATCGCTGACATGAGCCCCACCGGCACCGCAACCGACATCGCAATGACGACGATCAACAGCGTACCGGTGATCAAGGGCACCACCCCAAAGACGCCGCCGGTAGCCTCTTCGCCATAGCCGCGCTGGAAAGCGCCGCCGGGCGACCAACGGGTGCCGGTTAGAAAATCCAGCCAGCTATAAGCCTGAAAGAAAGACAGCGCCTGGAACAGCAACGACATAACGATGCCAACTGTAATCAAAATCGCCACAGCGGCAGCTGCAAACATGACCCAGCGGTTCCAGTTCTCAACAGCTTTGCGGGCGCGGAACGTTGGCTTAGAGCTGGCGATGCCTAGGACCAACAGCACCAATAACAACGCAGCCAACAGCAAATATATTCCGGTGCTATTGATCCAATTGAGGGCCTGCAGCGCGCTGACCGCGGCTTGATAATCGCCCCCTGCCAGATCACCGCTCAGCGCGCCGCCTTGGCTCGACGCGGCCTCACGGATGGCGGAGATAATGCCCACCTGCTCCCCGCGGGTGGCCTCGGCCACCGCATCGGGCAAGTTCCAGTGGATCAGCAGATCCGCCAAGCGCGGCTCGAACAACCACCAAAGCAGAAGCAACAAAAAGGGGGGAATAAAGACCAAGTAGGCCAGCCGCTGGCCATAGAAACCGGGCAAGGCGGCCAAGCCGTAGTTGTTGGTCGACAGGCTGCGCTTGGCTTGATCGGCACGGACCGCGCTCAACGCTCGCCTTTGTCCCACGAAATAGCCCAGCAAAGTGACAAGCAGCAGGACGGCAAGAAACAAGGTTAGCAGCATGGTCTCTTCTCTGTCGGCGAGCGCCCACCGATTTGGCGAGCAAGGCTTGCATCGCATCCGATTTCAGGCACTCGGTCACAAACTTTGAGCCAGAAGATCTGAGCGACAGCCGACATCTTTCGTCTGGTCGTTAGGGCGAACGGGTAGCGAGCTGGTGTTACGGTTATGTTACATGCCCCCTTGAACGCAAGGGCCTTGCGCCACCTTGGGGGTAACCAAGGCGCACCTTTGGATAAGTCGGGTCGGTTCAAGTTTCAGCTAGGCGCGACATCCAAGCACCAACGCTTTAAGTTTAATTTGCCTGCCTGCTGGACCGCCCCGCTTTTTTTTAGCCACAACAGCCCCGTCGTAACACAGCTGTAACAAGGCCGGTCTACCACAGGCCTCGACGGCGCCAAGTGGCGCGCGTTCTTTGACATGACACATTTGGAGACAAGCCATGCAAAAGGCTCTCATCCTCGGCGCCGCTGTACTAGCCGTTGCCACCTCAGCTTCAGCCCGCGATCTGCGTATCGTCGGTTCTTCAACCGTATTTCCCTTCGCATCAGCCGTTATCGAGCAGTTCGCAAACAAAACCGGCATGGCAGCGACCATCGAATCGACCGGCTCTGGCGGTGGCATGAAGCTGTTTTGCGCAGGCGTCGGTGAAGGCACCCCCGACATCACCAACGCATCGCGCCGCGTTAAAGACAAAGAAATCAAGCTGTGCGCCGATAATGGCGTGACCAACGTCACCGAAGTTAAAATCGGCTTCGACGGCATCTCTATCATGTCCTCAGTTGATGCCGAGGCCCTTGACCTGACCAAAGAAGATCTGTTCAACGCACTGAACGCAACCCTTGTGGTCAACGGCGAAAAGGTTGCCAACCCCAACAAAACTTGGTCCGACGTCAATCCGGCTCTGCCGAATGTCGCGATCAAGGTCATGGGCCCGCCGCCGTCATCTGGCACCCGTGACGCTTTCGAAGAAATCGTTATGGAAAAGTTGGCTGAGCACGCTGGTGTTGCGCTGGAGCTGCGCGAAGACGGCGCTTACATCGAGGCTGGTGAAAACGACAACCTGATCGTTGAAAAGCTGGCTCAGGACAAGAGCTTGCTGGGTATCGCGGGCTTCTCATTCCTGGACCAAAACTCTGACCAGGTTCAAGGTGCGAAGATCGCAGGCGTAGAGCCGACCTTCGACAACATCGCTGCAGGCGATTACCCCATCTCTCGCTCTCTGTGGTTCTACGTCAAGAACGACCACCGCGGCGTCATCAAGGGCATCGATGAATATGTTTTTGAGTTCACCAACGAGAACACTTGGGGCCCCGATGGCTACCTGATCGACTTGGGCCTGATCAACCTGCCCGACAGCGAGCGTCAGGCACCGGTTCTGGGCTCTGCCAACGGCAAGTTCGCCATGTAAGCTGCCAGGTATGCAACTAGGTAAGCTGCGACGCTTACCGCCACTAGATTGCAAGAAGGGCGCCAAATCTTTTTGGGGCCCTTTTTGCACACCGCCACCTGCTTCCAAATCGCGACAAGCGCGCCCCTTGCGTGCTGCCCTCTGAGCGAAATCGGGCCCGCGCCGAAAAGGGCCGATTTGCTTGATAAATTGAAGGAAAGCCCAGACCGTGCTATTCCCAGGCGCTTTTGATCCTTTGAACCCGGACCACTTTGTGAAGCTTCGCGATTTGCAAGCCGTTTTGGCGCACCTGCCCGATCCCTTGATCCACACGGACGCCACCGGCGAAGTCTTGTGGCACAATCCCAGTGCATCAACGGTCTTTGTTGGCATGAAAATCGGCGGCAACGCTCTGACCTTGTTGGATCTGCCCGAGGTCCAGGCGGCTTTTCAGCGCGTCGTGTCCGATGAAGCGCAGTGCGAAGAAGGCCTTCAGCAAGAAGTGAACATCAAGTGGGGCGGGCTGAAGCGGCGCTATCTCAATCTACGCCTGGTCTGTTTCCGCGACAAGCGAGCCGAGGCCCCGCAGGTCTTGTGGAGCGTCCACGACATGACCGCCCAGCGCCAGCTTGACAAGACCCGCACCGACTTTGTCGCCGCTGCCAGTCACGAGCTGCGCACGCCATTGGCCAGCTTGATGGGGTTTGTCGAGACCCTGCAAGGCCCCGCCAAGGACGATGAAGATGCCCGCGAACAGTTTTTGGGTATCATGGCCGAGCAAGCCCGGCGTATGTCGCGTCTCATCGACGACCTCTTGTCGCTATCCAAGATCGAGATGGAAGAGGGCGAATCACCCAGCACCGTCGTGCAGCTGCAAGAAGTGGTATTCCCCGTCACCGACTCGCTCGCACTGACCGCGCGCGAACGCGGCATTCGCTTCGCCTTCGAAGGCGACTGGAGCACCGAGGTCGTGGGCGACAAGGATCAATTGGGGCAGGTCTTTTCTAATCTGGTCGAAAACGCCATCAAGTACGGGCACCCCGATTCCACCATTACGCTGAAATCCCGCCCTTACCCTGACGACCCCAGCTTGCACTCGATCGCGGTCTGCGACCAGTCGCCGGGCATCGCCCCCAAGCACTTAAGCCGCTTGACCGAACGATTCTACCGGGTCGACAAAGCGCGCTCACGCCAGATCGGCGGCACGGGCTTGGGGTTGGCCATTGTCAAACACATTCTCTACCGGCACGGCGGGCGCTTGCTGATCTCCAGCGAACAAGACGTCGGCTCGACTTTTGATGTCTTGTTGCCTCACCCCCTTAACGAGGCTCCGGCGGCGCTCTAAGATCCGCTCCCTAGACGGCGCGCGCATGCCTGCCAATGCCAGGAACCAAGATACGAGGGCCCCTTGGTCGATTCTAGCGACAACCACGCGAGCAATAGCCGCGAAAAGCATAGTTTGGCGCGTATCATGGTGGTGGAAGACGAGCCATCATTGGTCACGCTGCTGCGCTATAACCTGAGCAAGGAAGGCTACGAAGTCGTGGTCTGTGGCGACGGCGATTCGGCCCTGTCTGAATCGCTGAAGCAGGCCCCAGACCTGATCTTGCTGGACTGGATGCTGCCGGGACGCTCGGGCATTAATGTCTGCAAGACCTTGCGCGCACACCCCACCTTGAAAAAGGTGCCCATTTTGATGGTCACCGCCCGCGGCGATAGCGAGGATGTGGTCAAAGGACTGAAAGCGGGCGCTGATGCCTATATTCGCAAGCCCTTCGCCATGAGCGAGTTGTTCCACTTGATCCGCCAACACCTGCGCATTTTGGACCCCCGGCGCTCGCGCGGCACGCTGGTGTTGGACGATTTGGTGATGAAACCCGACAGCGCCGAAGCGCGCCGGGGGGCGCGGGCATTGGCGCTAAGCGACGCCGGACGGCTACTGCTACAGGTCATGTTGGAACGGCCTGGTCGCATCTTTCAACGCCAAGAGCTGTTCGCCAAGCTTGCCGAAAAGGGCTTGGCCGCGCGCAATGGTGATCCCAACGCGGACTTGGACGCCGCCGCGCAGCGTAAGCTTGACGGCCTGATCCGCAACCTACGCAAAGAGCTGACCAAGGACGGCGAGCCCGACCTGGTGCGTAGCGTGCGCGGTATCGGCTACGCGGTCGAGAGCCAGAGCTAGGCTTTCAAAGGCCATGACCTGCGAGCAAAATCCGCGCTTTGCTTTTGCTTTCGCCACAAATTGGGCGTAAGACTAGCGCCGCGTCGCAAGGACCGCTGCTGTCGTCGATAGATCACAGAAAAACCATGGAATTTCTAAGCCGTAGCGATTGGCGTGGCGCCGCCTGGGTGAAACGAAGCCGCCCGTCGGCTCTCAATCCCTTCATGCCCTGACCGACTTTGCCCTGACCGACTTTGCCCTGACCGACTTTGCCCTGACCGACTTTGTGATGGCTAAGCGGCCCCGGCTAAATTTAGACTGATAAATTTACGCAGCCAAATTAACCGTGCCTCCAATCACCAGCCCCTCCCCTATGCTCGCCCGCCACCTGGAAGACCTCAAGCGCTTGTTGATCACTGGCGGCATTGCGCTGGCGGCAGGATGGGTGTTCAGCAATTTGCGTGTCCCTGCCCCCTACATGATGGGTTCGGTCTTTGGCGTGTGGCTGATTGGCGGCTTGTTGCCGGGCCTGCAGCCCCATTTAGGCATCGCGCGTTGGTTTCACGTACCGGTGGTTCTGGGCCTAGGCACCATGATCGGGGCGGCATTCAATGCTCAGCTCCTTAGCCAAGCGCTGCATTGGTGGCCGACCATCCTGGCCATGATTGTGGCCACCACCATCGCGACAGCCATTGGCTGGAGCTATCTTGTCCGCATTCGCGGCTATGAGCCCCGCCTCGCCCTGCTGTGCAGCCTACCCGGCGGCCAGGCCGAGATTATCTTGATCGCCAAGACCTACACCGACAAAGACTACGTTGTGGCCTTGTGCCACCTGACCCGAGTCTCGTTGGTCGTGGGCCTTGCGCCGCTGTTGTTGATGGCCGTAACCGGCTTTGAAGGCGTCGCGGCCTCCTATCGTGTGCAAAACGCGCTGCCCCACTTTTGGGGACTGTCGGCAGAGACCGCCGCGGCCTTTGTGGCCTGTGCCCTATTGGGCTATGGCGCCGCACGGCTGTTACGTTTGCCGATGCCGCACCTGCTGGGGCCATTGTTCTTGTCTGCGATCGGCCATGCGCTGGGCTTGATCGAAATCCCGCGGGTTCGTGAATTTATTATGCTGGCCCAAATTGCGGTCGGCGGCGGCATTGGCGCGCGCTTAGCGCGGGTGCCGTTTCGCGAGGTCGCTGGCCATATCGTGGATGGATTGGTCAACGCGGGCCTGGTGCTGACCAGCTATACGGTGATCGCGGTTGCGGTGACTTTGGCCTTTGGTCTGTCCTTCATGCAAGCACTGTTGGCCTTCTTGCCGGGCGGGCTTTACGAAGTGACCTTGCTGGCCCTCATCTTCGGCTTTGATCTGGCCTTTGTCTCCTTCCATCATACGGTTCGTATTTTGCTGATCTTCTTTGCCATGCCGTGGCTCGCGAGACGTTTTTAACAAAAACCAAGGCCAACCAACCGATAGGTTAAGAAACCATCCGCCTCTGTTTTGGCCAGCACTTACAGCAATTCGAAAAATGTCGCCTCAATTTGCAAACGCGGGCAGCTTCCTTTTGCCTCGCTCAAGAAACATGCTAGGCTGAATGATCTGATCCAACAGGAGATTTGGCATATGAAGAAGATCTTTCTGGCCGCAGCCTTGGCGGCGGGCATTGCAGCAGCGCCGGTCGCGGCATCTGCGTCTATTACTCTGACAACCCTTGAGCTGGTCTCCATTATTTTGGGTGCTGGTGTCGTCGGTCATGTCATTACCGGCGAAGCGCACGGTCATGGTCACGGCCACAAGTATATCGGCCATGGCCACGGTCTCAGCAAGTGGCAGGTCATGCGCCTACAGCGCGATTTGCGCCGCATGGGCTGTAACCCCGGCTTGATTGACGGTGTCGTTGGTCCCCGCACCCGTGCCGCTATCGCAGCTTGCTACTAAGATCTAACTGAGTCCTCGGGCGGCGGCTTCAAAGACAGGCCCCAATTACTGCCCAATCGTTGGAGACTCGGCGATTGGGGCCTGGTGCCGCCTTTTGACGTCCCGGTAACGCCTAGTGCCGTCCCGGTGCTTGCAGATCGACCGAAAAATTGGCCGGATTGAGCGTCTACGTCTGAGCTGCGTCTGTTTTTACTGGGCCCGAGTTATAAAGGGTCTGGATTATGAAGGGCCTGGGCCTTGCGCTCTGGCCCTTTTTTCGTGGCTTCGTTTCAGGGGCACTGTCATGGGCCAATACAGCCTAATGCGCACCTGGCCGTGCCCAGCCCCATACTGGCTGCGGACCATCGACACCGCGTCCAAAGCAACCGGCCCAGGCTTGCAGCGTCACCCTTCGGCCCCATAGCGCGGCACCATTGTACGACAAACGCAAGCGCTAGCGACGACGGCCGCAGCCTTACCAACAACAGCCGCTCTCCAGGGCGCTAGAGCCTCCGGCCTTTAACCTGAGACATATCCAGCAGCTTTGAAGTAATTCCAACACTCCTCCGGTGAGAAGAGGTCACAGATTTCTGTGAGGGCGTGGAACATATCAGTGAAAGTTCGTGCGCC
>JAUIDR010000091.1 GCA_030428565.1 Alphaproteobacteria bacterium | reverse complement strand
CACGTCCGACCATGCCAACATCAAATCACCTTGACGCTCTGTCTGACGCCCCATCGCCATCTGCATGTCCCCCGTTCAAATCGAGCTGGCAGAGAATCATGCATACGCGACTTCGTCAACGGGCTGCTACGAGCGCTGGCACAACCACGACCCGACGCGCGCGCGCGATGAGCGCAGGCGCTCAACCCACCTGGGTTATACCCGCCTTGGCATGCCTGCCTATCACGCCGAGGTCCGAGCCCGTATCACAGGCAAACGCCTTCCCAGAACCGCCGGTCCCTTTGCGACCGGCTTTTTTGTGGCTGCAACCCGCAAGCCGCTCGAGGACGCCCGCAGGGGCGTCGTCGTGGCCAAGGCGCTGGGCGACAAGGTTCTGATCAACACCAAGACATACCGCCTGCCACGCGCGGGCGACCGTCAAACCGTCGGCAGCCTTGTCGTCGGCCAACTTAACGAGGTCTAATCCATGGAAAGCACCGTCATCTTCCGCGACCGCCAGTAGCTGCAGTCGGCGGATATGAACAACGCCCAGGACTTTGCCCAAAGCGCACTGGACCACGTTGTCGCCGACGCTATTGACCCTGGCAAAGGCTATCGAGGCTTTTCAGCCTCAAAGACTGCTTCCAGCGAAATCACGTTGACCACAGGACGCCTTTATGCGGGCGGCATGGTCTACGCGCGCAATGAAGACGTGGTGGTTGATCTCTTCAACCTGCTGCCGCTGGTCACGCAAAAGCGCATTGCCATCGTCTCCTACGGCCAAGCGGTCGAGACCGATATCCAGCCGCGCGATTTTCTGATCGATGCCCAGACCGGCTCAACCGAGCCCCAGTCTGTCGCCATGGAAAGCCACCGCCGGGCGGAGATCTCGACTGTCTCAGGCGTTGAGGGCCCGGATCCGTCTTATCCTGCGACCGATGCTTCTGTGACCGTCATCGCCTATGTGCTGCTGGATACCGCGGCGCAGGCACCATGAAGTTGCGGCGGCCATATCCGACGCCGCCTTCGACGTGACCTTTATCATTGCCCTTGGCTGGCCGCCCAAACTTGTCGTCGAACAGGTAGTGGGATTGCAGTTCAGCGAAGGTTCGGGTCCGCTCGCGGGTGCCGTCGCCGCATATCTTCGCAACAGCTATAGTCGTATTGTCGTATAGCACCGATATGGGCACACCGCCGAAGAAGGCAAAGGCCGCGTTATGACCGTCACAAAACGCCTCCGTTGTCTCAGCCGGATAGGCCTTGATGTAGATCGCGTTAGACTGCGGCAGTGCCATCACAAAGTAGTGCAACTTGCATTCGACGCCGCCGATCACGCCAAGCGTCTCGCCAAAATCCACCTGTGCATGCCCCGGAGCATGGCTCAGCGGCACGAAGACCTCTTTCGACCGCCGCTTCTGATTCCGAACATAGTCGGTGACGATGGTGGTCCCGCCCGTGAACCCGTGCTCATCGCGCAGCCGAGCATGGATACGTTTGGCCGTATGGCGCTCTTTCTTAAGCTTGCTTCTGTCATCTTCAAGGATCTGGTCTATGATCGGAAGGAAAGGATCCAACTTCGGCCGCACCGGCACCTTGCTCCGCCGATAACCCGGTGGCACCGAGTGCTGCAAAATCTTCGACACCGTCTTTCGGTCTATCCCGAAAAGACGAGCAGCCTCACGACGGCTCATACCCTCAACATGGCACGCGCGGCGCACCCGATTATAAAGTTCCACAGTATACATCTCCCCGCCTTCAACTCGTTGTCTCAGGCGTAAAGTGGCGGAATTTTACTCCGCTACGACCAGATTATCCGGCCGTTTCTGTGGTCCATTTTGTCTCCGGGATTCACAAATCAAAAACAAAAGGCTGATCAGAACTGGCCTTCGGCCAGTGCGCCTCGGCACGCGTTAGCAATATGGTGAGCACACGCGCCAAGGCGCAGCAAAACCCAACCACAGTGGCCCCTTTTTACTCCGCTAAATGGACCCTTTTTGCTCCGGGATTGACACCTTCGGCTTCGGCCGAGGGGGCGTTTTTTGCGTTTGTGGTCTTGGCGTCGCAGGATAAGATCAGCGCATGAACCGATATGGCACGTTCTTAAGCATGGTCGACAAGCACAACCTAGACCTGGTTTGTGCCTGCGGCCATGCTTCGAGTATTTCGGTCGCGGACGAGGCAAAATTGGCCGGAGATGTGGAACTCGCTGGCGGTCCAGATCTATGGAGAGGGCCAGCGGATTTGCGGGACAAGGCCAAGCAGGCTGGGCTTCATATTATTTATCTCGCGAAACAAACGAAGGATCAGTGATATGTGCGCCTACTGAGCGCATAAATGGATTGTTGCCTTGATGAAGCCACCCTCGAGAGGTATTCTCAGCTTCGTCTATGCGCGATCCCTTCTAAGTACGAACCGTAGTCATTCTTGCCGAATTGCCGGGCGCGAGACTCAAGCTGGGCTGCATCTATCCAGCCCATCTCGAATCCCACCTCATCGGGGCTGCCCATTTGCTGGCCCTGGCGTTCGGTCAGCGTGCGCACGAAGTTGCCGGCATCCAGCAAGCTGGCGTGGGTGCCGGTATCGAGCCAAGCATAGCCGCGGCCCATTTTTTGTACGTTGAGAATGCCGTCGTGCAGGTAGCTTTCCATCAGCGTGGTGATCTCCAGTTCTCCGCGAGCCGAGGGGCGCAAGGTGCGGGCGCGGGCGGGCGCTGTGCCATCAACAAAATATAGCCCCGTGACTGCATAGTTCGAGGGCGGTGCAGGAGGCTTTTCGATGATGCTTTTCACCGTGCCATTGGCGTCAAAATCCACCACGCCATATCGTTCCGGGTCTGACACGCGGTAGCCAAATACCGTGGCGCCGTTGGTGGTTTGATCTGCCTCTTGCAAAAGGTTCGGCAGGCCGTGGCCAAAAAAGATGTTATCGCCCAGCACCATGGCTGCAGGGCTGCCGGCCAGAAACTCTTCGGCTAGAATAAAGGCTTGCGCCAGCCCATCGGGGCTGGGCTGCACCTTATACTGCAGCGAGATGCCCCATTGGCTGCCATCGCCCAAAGTGCGGATGAACTGCTCTTGGTCGTGGGGGGTGGTGATGATCATGATCTCGCGGATGCCCGCCAGCATCAGCACGGTTAAGGGATAATACACCATCGGCTTGTCATAAATCGGCAGCAGCTGTTTCGACACCCCCATGGTGATGGGGTAAAGCCGCGTGCCCGAGCCACCGGCCAGAATAATGCCTTTGCGCTGTGTCATGTGGATACCCCTAATTGTGTTAAACATTCGTTCAGGCTTGTGTGCCAATCTGGGCGCGCCAAACCAAAAACGGACGTGGTTGTGTTACATTCTAACCGGCTGTTCAGCGGGCGGGCGGCTGGCGTGGGATAGCTGCTGGTAGAAATCGCCTGCACGCGGGTGGGCCGGCCCGCCAGGCTGAATATCGCGCGGGCAAAGGCGCACCAGCTGGCATCGGGCGCGCCGCTAAAATGATAGGTACCGGTTTTTTTCGGCGCTTCCTGCAGTTGGTCGGCGATGGCCAGGCAGGCGGCGGCAATGGCGCGCGCCGGCGTGGGGCCGCCGATTTGGTCATCAACCACGCTGATCTGGTCGCGGGTGTCAGACAGGCGGAGCATCGTTTTGACAAAGTTCGCGCCATGCCCGGAAAAGACCCAAGATGTGCATAAGATGGCATGAGTGGCACCGCTGGCACGAATGCCCTCTTCGCCCGCCCATTTGCTGCGGCCATAGGCATTGGCGGGCAGTGCCATATCACGGGGCGCCCAAGGGTGGTGGCCGGTACCGGCAAACACGTAATCGGTGGAGATATGCACCAAGGGAATATTCAGCGCCGCACAGGCGCCGGGCTGCGCCAGATCGGCCGCATCGCGCCCCAAGGCCAGAACCGGGGCAAGCTGCTGCAGCGCGCGCGCCACCTGGCCCGTGCGGCCAAAGACCAACAGGCCGCTCATGGCGCGGCCCGGCCCAGTCGCTGGCCCACGCCCTGGCGGTTTAGCAGTGCGCGCCACCATGCCTCGTTTTCGAGATACCATCGCACGGTGCGTTCCAACCCCTCTTCCACCGTCACGCTGGGGCGCCAGCCCAGCTCCGTGCGAATGCGCGTGGGGTCGATGGCATAGCGCGCGTCATGGCCGGGGCGATCGGTGACGAAGGTGATCAAATCGGCATAAGCGCCCGCATCGCGCGGGCGCAACCGGTCGAGGATGGCGCAGGTCGTGTGCACCAGCTGCAGGTTTGTGCGCTCGTTCTCGCCGCCGATGTTATAGCTACGCCCCAGCGCGCCCTTTGTGGCCACCAACAGCAGCGCATCGGCGTGATCTTCGACGTAAAGCCAATCGCGGATATTGCTGCCATCGCCGTAAATCGGCAGCGCCCGCCCCGCCAGCGCGTTCAGAATAACCACCGGGATCAGCTTTTCTGGAAAGTGATAGGGCCCGTAATTATTGGAACAATTGCTCAGCACCACGGGCAAGCCATAGGTTTCAAACCAGGCGCGCACCAGATGGTCTGACGCGGCTTTTGAGGCGGAATAGGGGCTGCGCGGCTCGTATGCGGTGGCCTCGGTAAACTGCACGGCCTGGTCGGCGGGCAGCGAGCCAAATACCTCGTCTGTCGAGACGTGATGAAAGCGAAACCCATCAGGCCGCCCCGCCGCCTGCCAATATTTGCGCGCGGCCTCCAGCATATTGAACGTGCCGGTGATATTGGTGTCGATAAAATCGGCGGGCCAATCGATCGAGCGATCGACATGGGATTCGGCCGCCAGATGCAGCACGATATCGGGCTGGTGCGTGGCAAAGGCCGCATCCAGCGCCGCGCGATCGCGGATATCGGTCTGAACAAAGGAGTAAAGCGGGCTATCCGCCACCGGCGCTACATTGGCCAGATTGGCGGCATAGGTCAGCGCGTCAAGGTTCACCACCTGATGCCCGCGCTCCACCGCCAACCGCACAACGGCTGAGCCGATAAACCCCGCCCCACCTGTGACCAGTAGCTTCATTTGTTATCCCTCGAAGGTGAATGGGCTGTTAATATCTGCCAAGAGCGGGGCGGCGGCATCTTTTTCACTGAGCACCGGTGCGCTTGTGAGGGGCCACTCGATACCAATTTCCGGGTCATCCCAACGCAGCGAGCCTTCGGTTTCTGGCGCGTAATAATCGCTACATTTGTAGACAATCTCGCTGTCGGGCATAAGCGTGGCAAAGCCATGAGCAAAACCTGCTGGGATATAGCAGCCCGTTGACGAAGTCGCGTATGCATGATTCTCTGCCAGCTCGATTTGAACGGGGGACATGCAGATGGCGATGGGGCGTCAGACAGAGCGTCAAGGTGATTTGATGTTTGCATGGTCGGACCTGTCGCGCTCTCCTGGCCACGTTTTTTATGATCGCCTGCAAAAGGTGCTCATTGATGGCGATTTTGATGCCTTTGCCGAAGCGACTTGCAAAGACTACTACGCCAGCACGATGGGCGCCAAGTCGATCCCGCCGGGGCGATATTTTCGCATGCACCTTGTAGGCTACTTCGAAGGGATTGATTCAGAGCGGGGACTGGAATGGCGGTGTTCAGATTCTCTGTCCCTTCGGGAGTTTTTGCGCATAGAGACGGGCAAGCGGGTGCCGGATCATTCATGGCTATCCAAGACACGCAGCCGCCTTCCCCATGAGGTTCATACTAAGATTTTTGATTGGGTCCTAGCCTTAATCGCAGAGCAAGGTCTTGTGCTAGGCGAGCGCATAGGCGTGGATGCGTCAAGCATGGAGGCCAACGCAGCATTGCGCACTATCGTGCGCCGGGATACTGGCGAGGACTATCACCCGGATTATTCACCACGCTCCATGACATGAGCGGCAGGTGTAGCGTAACCCTCTGTAATCACGTACAATTAAGCTACAAAACACAAGCTATCCATGAAAACTGAGTTGCACGCCTACGGTCGAGATTACACCCATTTCTGTTTCTTTGTCACCCCTAAATCGCCGCTCCGTGGAGGGGCGTTTTGACGTTGCCGCGATGAGTTCTGATGCCGGCGTTTGGTGGCTGGCAGAGGTTGAACGCAAACTTGGTATTGCCGATGCCCTGGCCTCGTGTGTGCGCGATTGCCGCGACCCGGGGCGTATTCTCCACAGCGTGGCGGATATGATGCGGTTTCGCATGCTGGCC
>JAUIDR010000090.1 GCA_030428565.1 Alphaproteobacteria bacterium | reverse complement strand
GACAATCAAAATCAATAAAAACCTTGATGGTGTCGCGAAAACCCGCCACCATCACAAACGTCGCGACCAAGGACTATCATCCTGATTGACGCACAACTCTCATCCAGATTGTCGCTCTATAGACCGACGAGACCCGCAACGGTAACCTGTTGCTAACGCTTGACCTGATCCGCTTGGCGACCGGCGCCCTGGCCTACCGCCAAGAGGTCAACCAGACCTTCATTAAGCAAGAGACCTTACGCCAAGCCAAATTGGAGCTGACGCAGACGGTCGTTCAGCGTTATTGGACGGCCGCGCTTGGCCAACAACAGGCTCAGAATTTGGCGGGTGCCATGGGCCAGCTGGACGGCTTGCGAGACAAGACTCGCCAGGCCCGGCAATCCTTGCTCGTCGATCCTCTGCAATCGATCGCGGACGAACAAGACCTGCTGGATCTTGTTAAGAAAGCCCAAGCCAGCCTAGCAGCACAAGAGAGCGACCAGCTGGCGCTTGAGCAGGTCTTATCAGCGCCGCCGGGTGCGCAGCTGCGCCTCTATGCATTCGACCTGCCCGCTATCGCTGAAGGACCGCTGCAAAGCGGCGACATCGAGGCCCTGGCCCACGCCGCGCTCTACAACCGGTCGGATTTGTTGGTGAAAGACTATGAAATCCGCAACGCGATCCTTTCAGGCCAAGTGGACATTTGGTCGATCTTGGGCAGCCTCAACCTGACCTCGACACTCTCCTTGTTGCAGACCGCCACCGTGACGCGCCAAGCTTTTGCGACCGCCATGGGGCTGACCGACGATCTTACCAAATTGATCTCGGCGCGGCTGCGCTTTGGGCAAGCAAACCGCGATGAGCAAGCCGCCATCTTGGAGCGCCAATTGCTCGCTGCCGGGGTGGTGGCGGAGGTTTTGCTGGCCGCCCACGCCTATAACATGGCGCTGGATAGCTTGGCCTTGGAGCAGCAAATCGCCAACCTTGCACAGGAAAAAGCCCGCCTGATTGCGATTCGAGTTCAGGAAGGTGAAGCCAAGCCGTCGGCCCGGCCGGAAGCCGAGGTGCGCGCGCTGCTCGCCCGCAAAGCGCGCGACGATCAATGGGTCGCCCTTTTAGAGGCCCGCTTAGAGCTGGCGGCGGCCCTTGGCCTGTCCGCTGAGCAAGCACTAGACGTTAAATTGAGCCAACAAGTGGCCTCCGCCAAGTCGCTGATTTCGGCCAGCCAGGCCCTGGCGCACGCCCCCAAGGAGCCTCGCTAATGCCAGCTCGCACACAGCCAACGCGCTTAGCGTTTGAATTTCATCCGATTTTATGGGGCCACGATCATGACTGATGCCGCCACCAACGACCCGACACCAGCGCAACAAGCAGCGCCCAGCGTACAAGCCGACGCCAGCGCGCCGTCCTTGCTGGCGCTGTCGGTCATGTTGGGCCAGCTCGGCGTTGCCGCTAAGCCCAGCAATCTTCGCCAACGCCTGGGCCGCGATGGTGGGCTGGACCTGAAAGATGCGGCGTTTTTGGCACGCGAACATTATCAATTCAAACCGCATAGGCACAAAAACCGGCCCAAAGCGCGCCGGGCAGAACAGCAATTGCAGCGCTTACCCGCACCTTGCTTGGGTTTTGACGGCCAAACGCTTCAGGTTTTTCTGGGCTTAGAAGCGGGCGGTGATGGCGAGCCTTCCATGGCCAATTTCTTTGATCCCAAGACCAAGACGGTCGCGCGCGTCGCGCTGGACCAAGCCTTAATGCGCCTTGGCAAACAGGTGCTGACCTTCAAAGACATGGGACAAAGCCCACGCGAAGACTTCTCTCTGCTTTGGATCTTCCGGCAGATGTTCTCGCGCCAGGCGGCCCTTACGCAGGTGCTGCTATCGTCGGTCTTCATCCAGGTTTTTGCGCTGATAACGCCCCTGTTTACCATGGTGATTATCGATAAGATTTTCTCTTCGACCGCCAATGCCCACTCGACCTTGCAAGTCTTGCTGATTGCCTTGGTTGCGGTGGCCTTGTTTGACTTTATGATCGGTTTCACCCGCAAGCTGCTGCTCAACCACGTGCTGAACCAGGTGGATGTCACCTTGATGGTGCGCCTTTTTCGACGCCTAACGCAGTTGCCCATGGCGCACTACAACGGCAAAGCGACCGGTGACACGGTGGCCCGCATGAAGGACGTCGAAGGTATTCGCAGCTTCATGTCATCGTCTGCCCTGGCCTCGATCATCGACCTGCCATTCGGCCTGCTATTCCTGGGCGTCATAGCCTTGTTTTCGGTCCAGCTCGCGGTCATCGTTGCCATCTCCATCGCCGTGACCTTTTTGCTGTATGGATTGATCGGTCCCTTTTTGAAAGAGCGCATCAAGAAGCAACAAGCCATGTCGGGCGATTCCCAGTCTTTCTTGATCGAGAGCGTCACCAGCATGGAGACCATAAAATCCATGTCGGCCGAAAACCGCTTTCAGCGGCAATGGGAAGACCTGCTGGCGCAGCAGACCAGCTTTGGCCAAGGCTCGGAAGCCATGACATCGCTGGTCGGTCAATTGGGACAGCTCATTAACAAAGTGACCCTGGCGCTGACCTTATTGGTCGGCGCGGGCTTGGTGATTGCCGGCGACATGACCGCCGGCCAACTCATCGCCTTCAACATGCTGGTTGGCCGGGTCTCGGCACCGGCGCATCGCATCGCCAGCATGCTGCAAGCCACTCAACAATTCTTCGCTTCGATCAAACGCGTACAGCAGCTGTATAACGCGGCCCCCGAGCCTGCCTACATGGAGCGGCGCTCTAGTCTGCCCGACATGGGCGGCGCGCTTTTGTTGGATCACGTCAGCTTCCGCTATAGCCCCGACGGCCCCTTGGTCTTGGACGATGTTAGCTTTGAGGTCGGCAGCGGCGAAGTGGTCGGCATTGTCGGCTCGTCCGGGTCGGGTAAATCGACCTTGGTTCGCCTTCTGCAGCGCCTCGCGGTACCGACCGCAGGCTCGGTCTACATTGATGGCGTCAATATTGCGCAAGTCGATCCGGTGTGGCTGCGCACCCAAGTTGGCAGCGTGCTGCAAGACAATCTGCTGTTCAATCGCTCGATCCGTGACAATATCACCATCGCCGATCCCGCCATAGGGCAAGACGAAGTCGAGCGTGTCGCCAAGCTGGCTGGCGCCGATGCCTTTATCAAGCAACTGCCCCAGTCCTATGACACGCCGGTTGGCGAGCGCGGTGAGCTGCTGTCAACCGGTCAAAGGCAAAGGATCGCCATCGCGCGGGCGCTGGTCACCGATCCTAAGGTCTTGATCTTTGATGAAGCCACCGCCTCATTGGACTATGAAGCGGAAAAGGTCTTTCAAGACAATCTGGAAATCATGGCCCAGGGCCGGACCGTGATCATCGTTGCTCACCGTCTTTCGACTTTGCGCATCGCCGACCGCATTCTGACGCTTGAGAACGGCCGTTTGATCGAGGATGGCAGCCCGCAATCGCTGTTGCGTAGCGGTGGCCGCTTTGCCCAACTCTTTGCCTTGCATACCGGACGCCTGCCCAGCGGACAGCAGGCCGCAACCCGGCCAAACACCCCCTCCCCCAACACCCCCTCCCCGAGCAAGCCCACGCCAACCGCTCAGGCCGCCAACGGGAGGGCTGCCTAATGTCGAACGCAAAAATCAGCATTGATGCCATTCTAGACAAGCGGCCACCCTTCTTATTATTGGCCTTCCCGCTTATCCTCATCGCTATGCTGGTCGCTTTGGCGGTCTGGCTCTGGCTCAGCTTTGTCGACATTGTGACCCCCGCTGTTGGCACACTGATACCCAAAGAGAAGATCAAAGTTGTAGATGCCGCCGCGCCCAGCATCATCCGCGAAATCCACGTCGAAGACGGCAGCCAGGTGGCCAAAGGGCAGCCGCTGATTGCCTTCCTGGACATCGAAGCCAGCGCCACCGCCCAACAGAGCCGCGATGATCTGGCGGTCAACCAGCACAAATTGTGGCGTCTAAAAGCCTTGCTGCAGCTCATGGCGTCTGACGACCCCGAACCGCAACTGCTTGATGTCTTGAAGCAAGGCGAAGCCGAGCCGGGCTTGGCGCTGGAAGCCGCCATTCTGGATCGCCAATGGCAGGCCCATCAGGCCCAAGCTGGCCAAGCACGCCAAGAAATCGCCAGCCTGCACGCCACGCAGCGCCGCTCGCGCGAGGACATTGAACGCCTCAAAGCCAATCTTCCGTTTCTGCAAGATAAGCAGGCACGCAGCCAACGCTTATACGATCTAGGCGCGGTCAGCCGCCAGACGCTTGAAGATGCGCAGCAGGCTTTGGTCGATCACAACAAAGCCATTCTGGTTGAGCAAGGCAAATACCAAGAGGCCATGGCGGCGCTGGGCGTCAAGCAAGAAGCCCTCAAAGTGCTGCAATCGGACTTTCAGCGCGATGCTTCGATTGAATTATCGCAGACCCAAGCTGAAATCGCTCGGCTAGAACAAGACCTGATCAAATCCGAGCAGACCTTGACCCAACAAGTCATAACCGCGCCGATCGCTGGCACGGTTACCGAGCTGGTCGAGCATACCGAAGGGGGCGTGGTCTCCACCGGCGACGTCCTCATGAAAATTGTGCCGATGAACCGCCGCTTAGAAATGGAAGCCAAAGTGCCGACCACCGAGGTCGGATTTGTGTCGCCAGGACAAAGGGTGCGGATCAAAATCGATACCTTCGAATTTACCAAATATGGCTACATCGACGGCACGGTGTCTCACATTTCGGCCAACGCCGTGCGCGACGAGGAATTGGGCGGCTTCGTCTATAAGGCCATGATCGCCATGGATAAGAACAGCATGCGCGTTGATGGCCGCCAGGTCGCCTTGGTCCCGGGCATGAGCGGCACGGTCGATATCCAGACGGGCAAACGCCGCTTAGCCGAATACGTGATCGCACCCTTCTTGCGCTATCGTGACGAAGCTATGCGCGAACGTTGAGCCCCTCAACGGAGAAGGACCAAGCAGGGCGATGGCCCCAAGCACGGGTCAATTGCAAAGCAGCCATGTGAGCGCGAAAGAAGCATGTCGCAGCAGAAGAGCCAAATTGTCGGAAAGTTAGCTTTGGCCGTTTCGACCGGCCATTCCGGCCTGCCGTTCCAGTCAGCCTGTCAGCGCTTGGCGCTTTATTGCCATAGGCTGCGTCGCAAAAGCTGTGGTGCCCCAGGCCCTTTTGATTTAAGCACGCATTGACAAACACTTAGCCAAAGGTGCGGGCGAAAAAGGCCCTTTGATTTCTTTAGGTTTTTTTGAGGGCCGCCCGCACCTGATCCGCCCTCGCCCGCATCGACTCACCGTCCGCCCAGTAGATCCGAACCTCGTCTACAGCCCCTCGCTGTCTGCACCTAGAACAGCGCAGCCGAGCCAAGGCATCGCAGAGCCGAGACTCGGGCGGCATGCGTTCTATCAGGTCAGAAACCGCAACCTCTCGCGCATGGCCGCAGGCGCAAACGACATAGAGCCGGTGCTCTGCGATCATTGATAAGAAGGTGCCGTATTTTGTCATGCTGGCATGATATCGAAAATCCGGCCTATGCCACAAACGCAAAAATCGCCCCCTCGGCCGAAGCCGAAGGGGCGGTTGTGCTGTCCATCTGTTAGCTGGTCTGAGGGCGCTCGGGCCAGATCACGTCATAGGGGAAACCAGGCTGCTGTGGCACATCTCGCAGCGACTGCATGTAGCTAGCAATCTCGGCCGGCACCTCAGTGCCCATTGCGATCTTGGTGAAAAGATAGTTGTTCTCTTCGGACAGCAGGCGGTCACGCTCCCCGCGCACCGAAGCGGCCGCTTCCTCTGGTTCTTTCCGGATTACAACCTGTGCGCGGGACCATGAACCATCAGGGCTTTGTTCAAAAGCCCCATCATCCACGAACTCCGTGATTGGATCATGCCCCTGTGGTGGCTCGCGATTCGTGTACTTGTACACTCCAAATTCCGACAACAGATCGTCGGTAGGGGCGAGCGGAAAGGAGACGTTGGGATTATCGTGGCGCAGCTGCGAGCGCGAGTATTCGCGAGGCGTGCCGTCCTCCAAAATCAACAGTTTCATGATCAATACCCGAGTTTTAAGAAGCCTGAAATGATTGCGTTTCCGTAGCCCGCATCGTTCATACCGACGGTCGCATTTGCAGGCAGCTCACCCCGCTGGTAAATGCGATAGTAGATTTTTCGCGAATTCTGATCGAGCTCTGTCGTCCAGTTTAAAAGCGATGGCACGATTGAGTATGAGCCGTTCGAGAACAGACCAGCAAATGCTACTATACCGCCGTCACTCCAAAATCCGGAAGCTACCGTGTGACATAATGCGGAAGTTGTCCGACACCTTGTCGCGAAACGTTCTCCATTTGCTCGGAAGAGTTTCGCGAAAGAACGTCAAAATTGCAT
>JAUIDR010000023.1 GCA_030428565.1 Alphaproteobacteria bacterium | reverse complement strand
CTCTTCAGGGATCAGGCGTTGGTGCTTTTTCACCCAAGGCACATGGGCATAGCCGAACAGAGCAATGCGATTGGGCGCCAGTGAGATGATTTGCTCCAAGGTCGCAGCAAAGCGCTCGGGCGTTTGGTGCGGCAGTCCGTAGAGCGCGTCGATGTTGATCGAGGTGATCCCACGTGCGCGCAGGCGGTCGATGACCGCTTTGGTCTCTTCAAAGCTCTGCGGACGATTGATCGTGGTCTGCACCAGGGGATCGAAGTCCTGGACGCCCAAGCTCGCGCGCGTCAAACCGAGTGCGGCCAGCCCCTCGTAGGTCTCGGGCGTCATGTCGACCGGATCCAGTTCAACGCTGACTTCGCAGTCTCCATCAAGATCAAAGTGGCGGTCGAGGACGTGGCGCAAGTCGGCCATATCCTCGGCCTTCAGCAAACTGGGAGAACCGCCGCCCAAGTGGAGGCGCGCTAAACTGTGGCGTTGGCCCAGCTGCTCAGCGACCAGAGCGATCTCGCGGTGTAAGACCTTAAGATAGGCTGCAACCGGCTCATAACGCTTGGTCTGCTTGGTCGAACAGCCACAGAACCAACAAAGGCGATCGCAGTAGGGAATATGGATGTAGAGCGACAGGGCTTGGCCCGCTGGAACCGCCGCCAGCCACGCTGCGTGTGAGCGCGGGTCGAAGGCCGCCTGAAATTCGGTCGCCGGAGGGTAGCTGGTGTAACGCGGCACCGCCTCATGGATGAAGTCGGCCTCGCTGCGGGCTTGGGGCATGGTGGCTCTGCGTCCTGTCTGCGTCCTGATTGGCAATACTGAATGGGGCGGCGAATTCTACCGAAGCGATGGCCGCTCTGTTTTTTTGCGAACCTGCCCGGCCTTCAGACTAGCAAAGGCGGCATTTTGGCTCTTTGATCTCGGTCAAGCTTAGCGCCGGGTCCAACTTCGCAGGGTTCAACTTCGCAGGGTCCAACTTCGCCGGAGCCTCACGCTGAAAAAAAAAGGGGGCATGGGAGTGCTTAAAGTGGGCACCCCCATGCAAGTTGAGGCAGGAGGAGAAATTGGGACGGTGGGTGGCGCTGAGGGGTAAAGATCGCCTGCGATGCTGGCGACGCTGGCGCGCTTTGCCTCGCGGGCTGGCATCGACCCAGCTAGGCAATCGGAATCTGGCGACTGTTTTTGTTGGCACCCTGCCGCTTGGGGATGGTGAGCAACAGCACGCCATCGCTAAAGTCGGCAGAAATGGCGTCCAAATCAGCGTCGTGAGGCAGGTTCAAGCTGCGCTGTACGACCCCGAAATAGCGCTCGGAGCGGATCACCACATCGTCGTCATTGCGCTCAGACTTTTCGCTTTTTTTTTCGCCGCGAATGACCAAGCGGTCGCCTTGAACGCTGACGTTCAGGTCTTCGGGCTTCATGGCGGGGAGTTCGGCGGAGACGGTGTAACCCTTCTCGCCTTCGATGACATCGACCAAGGGGGCAGCAAAGTGGGACAGCATACTATTTTCCACATCAATATCAGGTTCAAGTCCGAACAACCGGCCCATCCAACGGTTCATGCCGTTTTGTATGGCGGCCAAAGGTTCGCGGGCTAGGGCGCCGACGCCAAGTCCTTCGTGGTGCACGGGGATGGCAGCAGAGCCGGTTGAGAGGCTGGGGGTGGTCTGTTTACGGTACCAGGGATTGAGAGACATGACAGTGCTCCTGAATGCGTCGGTCAAGCGCGGAGAGAGAAGAGAGAAGAGGTTGCTCGATCGGCGACGCGGGGCGTTAGGGTGAGAGGATTTGGCGATTCTTGTTTTTGTTGAGAGGCTTGAGACTTACGTTGAGACGAGAAAGGGGTGCGGGCTCGTGCGGGTTGGCTAAACGCTCTAGCTTGAACGAGGGCGCGATTGCCCCAGGCAAAGCTCAAGCGGTGGGGCGCGAACATTACGAGCCCGCCCCAGAAAGTCCGTCACGGTTGGGATTGAGCGAACGGATGGCTGAGAGTGAGAGGTTCTTTCAAACCAATTTTGACATAGCACTGGGAGGGAAAGGCTCGGCTGAGTAGGCGGAGGGGAGGCCCAGCCTTTCGAGAGCGGCGCGCGCTATGTCAAAGGGCGCCGCCCTATCTTGCGAGAAGTACGGGGATCTGGTCTTGGCCCACCAGGGTTTGAGTGACCCCGCCGAATACCACTTCCACCCAGCGCCGACGGCCATAGCCGCCCGCTACGATGAGACTGGCGTCCTTATCGTTTGCGTGTTCGACCAGAGCTTGGCCGATGGTGGACTGAGCTGTGTGGACGAGGGAATCGGTGACTTGATAGCCTTGGCGCGCCAAGTAAGCGCTCATGTCAGCGGCGCTTGGCTGGCTGATGCCTTCGTCATTAAACTGGTTGTAGGCGAAGGCCACGTCGATGGACCCGCCCTTGGGCATCAGTCGTATCAAAGCGCGGGCGGCTCTGGCGGCTTCCGGGCTCTCCTTCCAAGCCAGGACGGGCTTAGAGAAGATGGGCTGGATTTTGGCTTCCAGCGGTAGCAACAGAACGGGCGTCGGCGCCTGGTCTGAGACGTGCAGGGCCAACAGCTCGTCGTAAAAAGCGTGGTCCATGTTGGGCTGTGAGGGCAAAACCGTCAGGTCAGCGTAGAGCGCCTGGGCAGAGATATGATCGAAGGCGTTGCCGGTGACTGCCCGCCACTCTTTAACGATGGTGTGGGGCAGGCTGCAGGCTTCAAAGGCCGCCTTGACTTTGGCGGTGGCTTCCTTGGACTGCTCGGACAGGTTTTCGATTACATCGGCCGGGAAAGCATAGCCGTGGGTCGAGTAGCCTGCATAGCCCAAGCTGTAATCCATGATGTCTTTTACATACAGGCCAATCAGGTGGATTTCCTGACCATCAAAGGCCTCTGCAATTTTGCACAAGGTCGCCTCGACTTGGCTGGTGTCGAATAGTGGCGAAAGAACCGTGATGCGGGCCATGCTGATCTCCTAAGCTAGGCGGGTTGGCGAGAAACCTTTGCGTTTCACGATGGCGCGTTTGGTTGCGTCCCATACCCATTAGAATGGCAATTCTGCGCACAACGCACTATTCGCACTACTACGTCGGCGTAATTCTGCCATTCGCACAGGGGGATTTTAGGCGTCGCACTTTTGCGTGATGCAAATGTAGGTATCTGATAAATAATGATAATTTTCACAAAGCGCGTAGAAGTACCCTACCGTAGTTGCGCGTCTATCTCCTGGGGTCGTCTTGTGAGACTTTGAGATAAATCAATCGACTGTAAAAGGGGCGGTTTTCCCTTTCGGACCAAGCGGTTCTTGTCGGTGAATAAGGTCCAGTCGGACGGGTCAGCGAGGCTGAAAGTGACCAAGGTTCTATCGGTCAATTTCGGATCGCGAGCACGCTGATTGGGTCGCTTGAAGCAACTTGCCTTGTTGTGGGCGGCGCTGAAATGCGCGGTTCAACGCCGGGCCAAACCTGACAGGACATAGGAACGTGAGCGACTATTTTGATGCCACTTCTTTAAACGACTCAAGAGAGCTGGTGCATGACTCTTTGGTCGGCGGTTTCGACCCCGTTGCCTACGATGGCGCGGCGCAGCCAAGGCGCCGGGAACGATCCGTGAAGTCAATCCCCACGCTAGAGCGGGCCATCGACGCCTCCGATACCGCGCAGGCTGAGGCTTGCGAATCGCTGGACTGGCGTCATGTGGGCAGCACCAAGCGATTGCAGCGCGGCGAATTCCTTTACCAACAAGGCGATGCCATTGAGCGCATCTATATTGTCGAGTCCGGTGTCGTCTTGCTCAAGCGCTTCACCAGCGATGGCCGCGAGCAAGTTCTTGAAATTGTTGGCACTAAGGAGCCCGCAGACCTCACGTTTGCCGGTGTTTACGATCATAGCGCCGAAGCGGCCAATGACGCCGTGGTACGGGTCGTTACGCTCTCGGAGCTCCAGCGTTCGCCTGCCATGCTGCCGTTTCTTTTCGGCGCTGCGCAAGAGCGGGCGCGCAACGACCGGGATCATATCTTTATGCTGGGTCGTCTGACTGCAGAACAGCGCCTGGCGCGCTTCTTGTTGCACCTGGTGGCAAAGATCGCCGGTAGCGCCGAGGACGGCGAGCGGGCAACCAGCGGCCCGGACATGGAGCGGGCGGTGGTTCGCTTTATTCCTTCGCGTCAGCAAGTCGCAGACTTCACCGGCCTGACCTTAGAAACAGTGTCGCGTCAACTTTCTCAGTGGCGCAAAGATGGTCGTTTGGAAGAGCAACGCGGCAAGTCTTTGCGGCTGACCGATCTAGAATTCTTTGAAGGTCTGGCAAATGCGTAGCGCCAAGCTGCGGCACTGTTCTTGCGTAAAATGTGAAATTTCTGATGCGAATTTGAAGTAATGATTATTTGATATTTTAATTTGTTGTGAACAACTTGAAGCCGGCTGCAAATATATGCAGCCGGTTTTGTTTTGTATTTTATTTGCGTATTTATGCTGCGACAAAATAATCACTCAGCATTTATACTGCGACAACTATCGCATTCATGCGGATGGGGCGCTTGACTTACATCAATTCTGGCCCCCGGCAGAGTAACTAGTCTGTCGGGAAACCTGGCGCTTTGCGCGGTTTTAGCCTGCGGATCCCGAAAAATAAACGGGACAGTTAACGTTTGGCTGGAAGCGCAAGCAAGAGCGCACACGGTTTCAATGAGAACAGAAAGGTTAGGCGCGTGAAGTCAGGCTTCTTAACACTTGTGATCGCTGCACTGGCGGTCCTTGCGCTTGGGGCGGTCGCTAGAAGTAGCGATCCCCTGTTGGTACAACAAGCCGTGTTGGTCGGGGCGGTGCTGGTTTTGGCACTGGTCTTCGCCGTTCGCGGCACCGCAAAGGAAATGAGCAATGACACGTTAGCCAAATCGGGCTGGCAGGGCGTTGCCAAAAAGAACACGCCTTTGTGGGTCAATGAAAAATACAGCGACACCGTGGTTCGCTATGGCGTGGTGGCGACGGCCTTCTGGGGCGTCGTGGGCCTTTTGGTCGGCGTGGTGGTCGCGCTGCAATTGGCCTGGCCGCAGTTCAATATTGAGCCTTGGCTGAATTTTGGTCGCCTGCGCCCGTTGCACACCTCAGCGGTGATTTTCGCCTTTGGCGGTAACGCGCTGATTATGAGCAGCTTTTACGTCGTTCAGCGCACCACTGGCGCGCGGCTGTTCGGCGGTATTCTGCCTTGGTTCGTTTTCTGGGGCTATCAGTTCTTTATCGTTTTGGCGGCGACCGGCTATATCTTGGGCATCACCCAGGGGCGTGAATACGCCGAGCCCGAGTGGTACGTCGATCTTTGGATCACAATCGTTTGGGTGGCTTATCTGCTGGTCTTCTTGGGCACTTTGTTCAAGCGTAAAGAACCGCACATCTATGTCGCCAACTGGTTCTATCTGGCCTTCATCGTCACGGTGGCCATGTTGCACGTGGTCAACAACTTAGCCGTTCCCGTGTCCTTCGTGGGCATCAAGTCCTATTCGGCCTTTGCGGGCGTCCAAGATGCGTTGGTTCAGTGGTGGTATGGGCACAACGCCGTGGGCTTCTTCCTGACAGCGGGTTTTCTTGGCATGATGTACTACTTCGTGCCCAAGCAGGCCAATCGCCCTGTCTACTCCTACCGCCTGTCGATCATCCACTTCTGGGCACTGATCTTCCTCTACATCTGGGCTGGCCCACACCACCTGCACTACACCGCATTGCCGGATTGGGCGCAGACCTTGGGTATGGTCTTCTCCATCATGTTGTGGATGCCCTCTTGGGGCGGCATGATTAACGGCCTCATGACCCTTTCTGGCGCTTGGCACAAGCTGCGCACCGATCCCATTTTGCGCATGTTCGTCTTGTCCATCGCTTTCTACGGCATGTCCACCTTCGAAGGCCCGGTCATGTCCATCAAGTCCGTCAACTCCCTGTCGCACTATACCGACTGGACCATTGGCCACGTACACTCAGGCGCTCTGGGTTGGGTCGGCATGATCTCCTTTGGCGTGATCTACTTCTTGACCCCCCGGCTTTGGAACCGCTCACGTCTTTACTCCATGCGTTTGGTCAACTGGCACCTGTGGCTGGCCACCATCGGCATCGTAATCTACGCTGCGGTTATGTGGGTCGCGGGCATCACTCAAGGTCTGATGTGGCGTGAATACGATCCGCAAGGCTTCTTGGTGAACAGCTTCATCGACACCGTGTCTGCGCTGCATCCTGAGTATGTCATGCGCATGGTCGGCGGCCTGCTCTACCTGTTGGGTGGTTTGCTCATGGCTTTCAACGTCTTCATGACAATTCGAGGCGGTGCCTGGGATCAACAAGAAGACGGTGGCTCTACTCAACAGACCGATGCAAGCGCAGCCCCGGTAGCGGGTGCTGGAGCTGGCAACGCGGCGATCGCATAAAGGATTTGTCTCATGGCTTTTATTGATAAGCACAAAATCTTGGAACGCCGCGCAACTCTGTTGCTGGTCGTCTCCTTGCTGGTGGTCACAATCGGCGGCATCGTCGAGATTGTCCCTCTGTTCTTCTTGAAGAACACCATTGAAAAGGTGGAGGGCATGCGGCCCTACACCCCCTTGGAGCTGGCTGGACGTAATATCTACATCCGCGAAGGCTGCTATGTTTGCCACTCGCAGATGATCCGTCCTTTCCGCGATGAGGTGGAGCGCTACGGTCACTACTCGCTGGCAGCAGAGAGCATGTTTGACCACCCCTTCCAGTGGGGCTCTAAGCGGACTGGGCCGGACTTGGCGCGTGTGGGCGGCCGCTATTCAGATGAATGGCACACCCAACACCTGATCGAGCCCAGCGACGTCGTGCCCGAGAGCATCATGCCCTCCTACAGCTTCTTGGCCAAAACCGAGTTGCACTACGCCGATATCGCTGGCCACCTGAAGGCCAATGCGGTCGTGGGCGTGCCCTACAGCGAGGACATGATTGCAAACGCAATGGCTGACTTGGAGACCCAGGTCGACCCCGATTCCGACTACGATGCTTTCCAAGAACGGTACGCAAAAGCAAGTGTTCGCAACTTTGATGGAAATCCTGACATGATTTCAGAGATGGATGCGCTGGTTGCTTATTTGCAAATGCTTGGAACACTGGTCGATTTCGACTTGTACAACGAAACCGAAAACCTGCGATAGGAGGCCACGATGACTTATGACTTCCTAAGACAATTTGCAGATAGCTGGGGATTGTTGTTCTTGTTCGTCTTTTTTGTTGGAGTGGTCGTGCTAACGCTGTGGCCAGGACGCCAACAACAGTTCGACGAAGCCGCCCAAATTCCTCTGAAGAAGGATGACCACCATGAGTGATGAACGTCAAATCGACGAACTATCCGGTGTCGAGACCACGGGCCATGAGTGGGACGGCATCAAAGAACTGAACAACCCGTTGCCGCGTTGGTGGCTGTGGATCTTCTACGCCACCATCGCCTTTTCCATCGGCTATATGGTCTGGTTTCCGGCCATTCCATTGCTGAATGGCAACACGCCAGGTCTGTCGGGCGAGACCAATCGTGGTAAGCTGCAAGAAGAGCTGGCCGCGGTCGCCCAACAGCGTGATGGCATGTATGCCAAGCTGGAGGCGGCGAGCCTGGACGAGATCCGCCAGGATCCTGACATGCTGCGTTTTGCGGTTGCAGGGGGCGAGTCTTTGTTCAAGGTGAACTGCTCTCAGTGTCACGGCTCGGGTGCGCAAGGCGGTCCCGGCTATCCTAACCTCAATGACGATGATTGGATTTGGGGCGGTGAGCTGGAGATCATCCTCGACACCATTGCCCATGGCGTGCGTGCTGAAGAGGACGACGACACCCGCTTTGGTGAAATGCCCGCCTTTGGACGCGACGAGTTCTTAGATGGCGCACAAATCAACCAGGTTGCCGAATTCGTTCTCAAGCTGTCTGGTCAACCCCACGACAGCGCCGCTGCGGATCAAGGCCAGACCATCTTTGAAGATGAATGCTCGGCTTGTCACGGCAATGACGGCCAAGGTGATCCTGTCGCTGGTGCGCCTGCATTGAACGATGCGCTATGGCTCTATGGCGGCAGCAAGGCCGACATTGTGGCCCAAGTCAACCTACCCAAGCACGGCGTTATGCCCGCCTGGGAGCCTCGTCTTGGCAGCCTGGCTGTCAAGCAATTGGCTGTCTACGTCCACGGACTGGGCGGCGGCCAATAAGAAATGGGCTTGTCCCTTCCTCCTCAAGGCGCCCCCTGCAATGGGGGCGCTTTTCCCTGTTAATTCGCCACCTGTGACGCCGTACCCTCTCTCCATCGCGCGGTGCAAACAGGGGCAACTCAAGGAGCTTTGCCTTGTCAGAGTTTCGAACAAACCCGCAGTCTTCCGCGGACGATAGCGCGGCGTCCCCCGGCGACGCTGCAACCGATACCAAGGCGCAGTCACCTGCAGAAGGCGGGGGTGTTGCTGACGGCCCCGAGCCCGTGCACAACAAGCCCCAGGCACCGCAAGAAGCTCAGGCGCCCCAAGAAGCTCAGGTGCCCAAGCCCTCAAAGCCCCCAAAGCGGCCAACCGGCATTCCCGGTGAGCCGCCGCACGAGATGCCACTCTATGCCCCGCGCGAAAAAATCTATCCGCGCCGGGTCCAGGGCTTTTATAGAAATCTCAAGTGGTGGGTCATGGCCCTAACCTTGGGCATCTATTACATCACGCCCTGGCTTCGCTTTGACCGGGGCTCTTATGCGCCCGACCAGGCTGTACTGGTGGATCTGGTTAATCGCCGCTTTTTCTTTTTCTCCATCGAAATTTGGCCCCAGGAATTCTTCTTCGTCGCGGGCATGCTGGTCATGGCTGGCATCGGACTGTTTTTGGTGACATCGATCGCGGGGCGCGCTTGGTGCGGCTATACTTGCCCACAAACGGTCTGGGTCGATCTGTTTTTGGTCATCGAGCGCTTCATCGAAGGCGACCGTAATGCTCGCATTAAACTAGACAAGGCGCCTTGGGTGGCCTCGAAGGTCAGCAAAAAGGTCATCAAGCACGCAATTTGGCTGGCGATTTCTGTGGCGACCGGCGGTGCCTGGGTCTTCTATTTCGCCGATGCGCCGCAATTGGCAGCCGATCTGGTCACCGGGCAGGCCGCCTGGGCGGCTTACGGCACCATTGCTGTCTTGACCGGCACCACCTACTCGCTGGGTGGACTGATGCGCGAGCAGGTCTGTACCTACATGTGCCCCTGGCCGCGTATTCAAGCGGCTATGCTGGACGATAAATCGCTGATCGTCACCTACAACGACTGGCGCGGAGAACCGCGCGGCAAACACCGTAAGCGCGCTGAAGCCAACACCCTGGGAGATTGCGTGGACTGCAACGCCTGTGTGGCGGTCTGCCCACAAGGCATCGACATCCGCGATGGCCTGCAACTCGAGTGCATCACCTGTGCGCTCTGCATTGATGCGTGTAACGGTATCATGGACAAGTTGGGGCAACCGCGCGGGTTGATTAGCTACGCCACGCTGGAATCCTATAATTCCAATATGCTGCTGGCCGGGGCGACGCCGATCAAGGACGACGACAAAGGGCACGGCTGGGATTTGTCGAACCTTGTGCCAAGCAATGTTCGCGACGCAGCGGGCGGCCTCAGCGATAAACTCAGCCACACCACACTTGCCAGCTTCTTCCGTTTGCGGACCCTGATTTACATCGCGGTTTATGCTGCGATCGGCCTGGGGCTTTTGGGGGCGCTGATGACCCGTGATCGCCTGGATCTCAACGTTAACCACGATCGCAATCCGCTGTTTGTCAAGCTGTCGGATGGCTCGATCCGAAATGGCTATGAGGTCAAGGTAGCCAACATGCTAGCCTCGCCGCGCCAGTTCGAGCTGTTGGTCGAGGGGCTCGAAGGCGCCGAGCTTTATTCGCCTTTGCTAAGTGGCGGGCAAGATCCAAACTGGTCGCCCAGCCTGGTGCTTGAGGTGCGGGCCGATGAAGTGGCGACCTTTGACCTGCACTTGCGCTTGGATAAGCAGGCGGCAGCGACGGCGCCCAACAACTTCAACTTTGTGCTGAAGGATGCGGGCAGCGATGAGCTGACCCTGGAAGCCGCAAAATTTGAACGCCCCAACCCTTAAGCTTCAAGGAAGGATTGCCTCATGTCACAGGTCCGCGAGTCCCGCATTTTGGACACCGAACTTGCAGCCGAAAACCGCCGCATGGCGCGTTGGGTCTTGGTGCTGGTTCTGACTTTCTTCTCGATCATCATCGCTGTGAATGTGTTTATGGCGGTGTTGGCGAACCGTAATTGGACCGGCTTGGTCGTCAAATCGGCCTATGTTGAAGGCCAGGTCTTCAATGAAAAGCTGGCCGAGGCGCGTGCGCAAGCGGCGCTCAACTGGCATAGCGATTTTGGCTATCAAGCTGGCACCATGCGGTTCAATGTTTTTGACGACCAAGGCCAACGCCAGGCCTTCCAAGCCGCCACGGCCAAAATTGGGCGCCCGGCTAACGAACAGTCGGACATGACCTTGGTTTTGACGCCCGACGCGTCGGGTGATCTGGCCAGCGCTCAGGTTCTGGAGCCCGGTCTTTGGGCGATCGCCATCGAAGCGACCAGCGACGACGGGCAAATGTACCGTCGCGATTTACGGCTGTTTGTGCGTGAAAATGGGGTTGGCGTGTTGCAATGAGCTGCTGTGCCCTCAAACCCAGCGGCCTAGAGCTGGAGGCCCTGAGCGCGCCGGATCGGGCTTTGGACGCCTTGAGCCAGGAGCACAATCAGGCGCTGATGGCCCAGGCCCGCAAGCTGGATCCCAAGGAGGCCGGCGGCCAGAATTCGAAAGTCGATCCTAAAATCGATTCTGGAGACGATAACAACGCGCAGTGGCAGATCGATTTTCTGGTGCCCAGCATGCACTGCGCTTCGTGCATCCAGACCCTCGAGCGGGGCCTTGGCGGCCTGGAGGGTGTCGACAGCGCGCGCGCAAACCTGTCGCTGAAACGGGTGCGGGTGATATGGCGACCGTCAACGCTTGCCGCCGTGACCCTGCAATCGGCTATTGAGGCGCTGGGTTTTGAAGCCCAGCCTTTGGATTTGAGCGCTGCGGACGACGGCAAGGACCGCGAAGGGCGCAACCTTTTGATCGCGCTAGGGGTGGCGGGTTTTGCCGCCTCCAACGTTATGCTCATGTCGGTGGCCAACTGGGCGGGCACAGACCCTGCTACCAACCAGCTCTTTCACCTGATTTCTGGGCTGATTGCCATCCCGTCATCGGCGGTCTCGGGGCGCATCTTTTTCGCTTCAGCCTGGCGCGCCCTATCGAAGCGTCAGCTCAATATGGATGTGCCAATCAGCTTGGCGATCTTGTTGGCGCTGGGGCTTAGCCTCTATGAAGCCCTAACCGGCGGCGAGCACGCTTATTTCGACGCCGCGCTTAGTCTCATGTTCTTCTTGTTGATCGGGCGCTACCTGGATCACCTGATGCGCAGGCGCGCCTTGAGCGCGGTCTCGACGCTCTCACGCATGGCGGCGCGAACGGCGCGGCTGCTGGGTGAAGATGGCCAGGTCAGCGTTGTGCAGGTCGATGAGGTCCAGCCCGGCCAGCGGCTGCGCGTGCGTGCGGGCGATCGTCTGCCGGTTGATGCGCGGGTGCTTGGCGGGGCGAGCGATCTGGATCTGTCCATTGTGACCGGAGAAAGCGCGCCGGTCGCTGCTACACAGGGCCAGAGCCTGCAAGCGGGCGTGCTGGTACTGAACGGCACCTTGGATGTCGAGGCAGAGAGCAGCGCCCAGACCTCGTTCATGGCTGAAATCATGGCCATGATGGAAGCCGCAGAAAAGGGCAAGGGCCCCTATGTGCGTTTGGCCGATCGTGCCGCGCGCATCTATGCGCCCGCCGTGCATCTGCTTGCGGCCTTGGCCTTTTTGGGCTGGCTAGTCGCCACCCAAGGCGATTGGTACCAGGCCCTATATGTCGCCATCGCGGTGCTGATTATCACCTGCCCTTGTGCGCTGGGCCTAGCTGTGCCCGTGGCGCAAGTGGTGGCCTCGGCGCGCCTGTTTCGTAACGGCGTTATGGTCAAGGACGGCTCAGCGATTGAGCGCTTGGCTGAAGCGGATCGGGTTATCTTGGATAAGACCGGCACATTGACCAAAGCCGATCCGTTGGCCTTCCCCATCAGCGAGGAGGCTGCTCAACGCGCCTTGATGCTGGCCATGGTGGAAGGTTCAAGCCATCCGGCTTCCAAGGCCTTGCAACGCTGCCTCCAGCCCAAAGACGGAGACAAGAAAGACTTACCAAAGCTGGACGATTTGCGCGAAGAACCCGGCTTGGGCATTAAAGCCCAATGGCAGGGCCAGCGCTTGCGTTTGGGGCGCCCGGCTTGGGTGGCTGAGCTGTGTCCACGCCTGGCGCAGTCTGCCGATTTTGCGCGCATCCAGCTCGCCTTTGCCCAAGAAGGGCAGGGGTATAGCGCCTATCAGCTTGATCAAGACTTGCAAGAGGGCGCCGCAGCCGGCGTCGCTTGGTTGCAGAACCGCGGATTTGCGCCTCAAATCTTATCGGGTGATCAGGACTTTGCTGTTCGCCAGGTCGCGCAGGCGCTCAAGGTCGGCGCTTGGAGGGCTCAGGTCAGCCCATCGGACAAACTGGATGCTGTGGCAGCGCTCAGTCAGCAAGGCCACCGGGTCTTAATGGTCGGCGACGGTCTGAACGACGCACCCGCTCTGGCGCAGGGCCATGCCTCTATCGCAGCGGCGGCGGCCAGCGATGTAGGGCGCGCAGCGGCGGATGTTGTCTTGACCCGTCAAAGCCTGGCGGCGCTGCCCTTTACGATTGATCTGGCCCGCAAGACCCGTCGCGTGGTGCAGCAGAATTTTGCCATCGCGGTTTTGTATAATATGATCGCGGTGCCGCTGGCGGTCTTGGGCTTCGTGACGCCTCTGATTGCGGCCATCGCCATGTCCGGGTCTTCTATTGTGGTAGTGGCGAATGCCATGCGCTTGAACTGGATGAAAGCCGGTTTGCCGCGCTCGTTTTCGCCGGTCGATCTGGATCAAGCCCGGCCATTGCCCGCGCTACCCAGGCCTAGCGAGCGTAAGTCGAACGCGCCGAACGGGGCTTGGTTTGGCAGTGGCAAGGCGGCGTGAGCTAATGGCTAGTGCGCGAAAAGGCCTAAAGGAGGCGCGGTTATGAATGGTTTGCTTATCCTGGTTCCCATCGCCCTGTTCTTGGGTGGGCTCGGGCTGGCTGCCTTTTTGTGGAGCCTCAAGAACGGCCAATATGAGGATTTGGACGGCGCCGCTCAACGCATCCTATTCGACGATGAAGACGAGCGCCGCGACGCCTCGAATTAGGTTGGGACGTCGGCCTTTTATTTGGTTGCGAGCGGCCTAACAGGCCATTAGGGGGATGGGCATGAACCATGCAGAGGCCTTGGTACAGCGCTTCTATCACCAGCTATGGAACCAAGCTGATGACTCGGTCGCCTGGGACATCCTAAGTCCTGATTTTCGTTTCCGTGGCTCGCTGGGCCCCGAGAAAATTGGCGTCGATGGCTTTTTGAACTATATGCGGGGCGTTCACGCAGCCTTGGCAGACTATCGATGTGACATCCTGGATATGGTGAGCCAAGATCAGCGCGTTGCAGCACGCATGCGGTTTGGTGGACGCCAGCAAGGGCCCCTGCTTGGGGTCGCATCGACTGACCGGTATCTAAGCTGGTCTGGGGCCGCCTTCTTTGAGATGGATACCGTCGCCCTATCAGAACAAGAAGGGCCTAAGCTCGCGATTGCTCGTTTGTGGGTTTTGGGTGACCTGGATAGTCTGAAGCAACAATTGGCTGCTCCCTAGCGCAAGCCGCGAGCAAGTGACAACACAAGTGAGCATGGACTTGCGTTTGAATTCAGTTAGCTAGAGCGGATGGGCTGTTGCAATACCGGCGCCCAACGTTCTCGCGCGTATTTCACGCGATGGTTCTCGCTTAATTCGCGCTATGTAATAGTTTGTGCCGCAAAATCGCCCCTGAAGTTGAACCCAAGAGCATGGGCTTTGCGCTAGGTCGCTTGGGCGCTTGCCGGTTGTTCCGAGAGCCATCGGCTCGCGGCTCGCCCTGCGACAAAGCCCTGGCTAAAGCAGGCCTGAAGCAGATAGCCCCCGGTCGGGGCATCCCACGCCAGCATTTCACCCGCCGCCCAAATGCCAGGCGCGCGCGTGATTTGAAGGCTGTCGTCAAGCTCACTCAGCGCTAGGCCGCCACGGGTTGAGATAGCGCGCTCAAGCCCTGCGTTTCCTGAAATGGGCAAGCGAAACGCTTTGATCCAATCCAGCAAGTCGGGGCTATCTTGCGGCACTTCTTTGAGCAGCGGTACGAAACTAGCCGGGAGCTTGAGCGCCGCCGCGCGTTTGGCCAGGCTGGCACGCGGGCGCAGCTTGGCAATCTGTTGAGCCAGCGGGCCCCGATCCGTCTGGGGCTTGAAGTCGATTTCCAAAATGCAGGGCTGGCTTGCGTGGACTGAGAGGGGATAGATCGCGCCGCTCTCAAGGCCGGTCTTGGTGAGGCTGACATCGCCTTCGCTGGGACCGACGAGGCAAACGCCCTCTAGATCGAGCAATCTTAGACGCAGACCCTTCCAGTAGCCGCCTGCAAAACGCTCCTGAAAATAAGGGCTCCAATCGCGAACAAGGCCACAGTTGGCGGGCCAAAAAGGCGCGTGCTGGCAGCCGAGCGCTTGTGTGACCGCCACCCACTCGCCCGATGAACCGACGCGCGGCCAGGAGGCCCCGCCCAAGGCCAGGATTACGGCCTTGGCTTCGAAGTGTTGCGGACCAGTTGGTGTGTCGAAGGCGACGTGCCATCTAGCGCCAGCTTCTCGCGCTTGTTCGATGCCGGTCAATCGGTGGCGCGTAAAGGCGCGCAGCCCCAGAGCATCTAACCGCTTCAGCCAAGCGCGCAAGAAGCCGGTCGCGTGCCAAGATTTGGGGAATATGCGCCCGCTGGAGCCGATCATGGTGGGCTCGCCTAGATCTTGGCTAAAGCTGCAAAGGTCTTGTGGGCTAAAAGCCTCGAGGCAGGCGCTCAAGGCCGCGCTTTTGGCTGGCATGTAGCGGGCCTTGAGCGCCGCTAGCGGCTCACTGTGCGTCAGGTTCAGGCCCGAGCGCCCAGCGAGCAACAGTTTGCGGCCCAAGTTGGGGCGCGCCTCGAACAGTCCCATACGAAAACCCGCTTTGGCGACCTGTTCGGCTGCCATCAAGCCAGCCGGCCCCGCGCCCACCACAAGACAGTCCAGGCACTCGGTTGGCGGGCCGTCCTGGGACAGGCTGCTATCCGGCACGGCTAGGACTAGCTGTGCGGAATGATCTCGATCTCAACGCGGCGGTTGATAGCGCGACCGGTCGGCGTATTGTTGCTCGCTTTGGGCTCTGAATAGGAGCGCCCGGCGGTGTAGATCCGCTGGTAGGGCACACCCATGTTCGCCAGATAGCGGCCAACCGAATTGGCGCGCAACTGCGAAAGCTGCAGGTTGTAGTCATACGAGCCCACGGTGTCGGTGTGGCCGATGACGTAGACCGAGCTGTTCGGGTACTGCTGCAACGAGGCCGCTAGGTTGCTCAAGGTCCCGTAAAACTGCGGCTGGATGTCTGCCGAATTGGTGGCAAAGGTCACATCGCCGGGGAAAATGAGCTGAATACGGTCCGGCTGACGTTGCACCTGCACGCCGGTGCCAGCCATGGAGGTCTGCAACTCTTGGGCTTGCTTATCCAGTTGGTTGCCGATGGCTCCACCGATGGCCGCGCCCGCGACGCCGCCAACCACCGCACCGGTGGTCGATTTCGTGACGGTGCCACCCACAAGCGCGCCGCCCAGAGCGCCCAGGCCTGCACCGACACCGGCCTTGGTCGGCGAATAGCTACCGTCTGGGTTCTGAACACAGGCGGTCAATAAGGCCACGGCTGCCAGGGGCGCAACCAAGCTCGCGCGGTGGAACAGACGCCAGCGGCGGTTCTCAAAGTGCGGGGATTTCAGGGCTTTGGCCATGAGGGCTCTCCTTGGATGAAGCGAATGCTCTAAGCAGAGCAAAGAAAGCGGGGCGGCGCAACGTTCCATGACGGCGCGTTGTGGTTCTGTGGACGAAGCAAGCCCAAGCCACCAGCGCCGATGCGCGCTTGCTAGACCGGCATTATGCGACGTCCTTGTGCAGGGATCATGCAAAGGCTTACAAGGCGCGGTCTTAACTGCATCGCCTATAAATGAAAGAATAAGCCCTTCAGGCGCGGGTGGCAAGCTAGGGCCTACTACGCAATCTTGGGTCGGGGTTGCGAACATCTTGCAGTGCGCGATCCTTGCATTTGGACAGTAAGCGCTTATTCAAGGCACATGGTGCAAGCGGATTGGCCGTGATGCGCCGAAGTCGTCGCCTCGGCGAGTTCCCAATAAAAAGGTAAGGCATGGCTCAACCGCCGATTCTCTCGCTAACCAATGTCAAGCTCACCCTCGGCGCTGAGACGCTGTTTCGCGATGTGACGCTGAAAGTGGGCGCGCGCGAGCGCTGGGTGCTTGTCGGGCGCAACGGCTCGGGCAAGTCTACTTTGTTGCAAATTATGGCGGGCCTGAAAGAAGCGGACGGCGGTGAGGTGTTCTTGCAGCCTGGCATCCGTGCCGCCTACCTGCCGCAAGAACCCGACCTGACGGCCTTTGCGACGCTGCGCGACTATGTGTTGAGCGGCTTGCACGAAGACGAGCAGCATTTGGCCTATCGCGCTGACATCTTGCTGAGCGCGGTCAAGCTGGACCCCGATCAGGCCACCGTCGGCCTGTCGGGCGGCGAAGCCCGCCGCGCCGCTGTCGCCTATACCTTGATGCCTGAACCCGATCTGCTGCTGCTGGACGAGCCCACCAACCACATGGACATTGATACCATCGCTTGGCTGGAAGAAGAATTGCGCTCTAGCCGAGCCGCTATCGTGATGATTTCGCACGACCGGGCCTTTCTGCGAGCGCTGTCGAACGGGGTGTTTTGGTTGGATCGCGGCCAAGTGCAACGCCTAGAAAAGGGCTTTGAGCATTTCGATGCCTGGGCCGAACAATTGGCCGCCGAAGAGAGCGAGCGCCTGCGCAAACTGGACAAGCTGATTAAGGAAGAAACGGTCTGGTCGGTGCAAGGCATCTCTGCCCGGCGAACACGTAACCAAGGCCGCTTGCGCCGCCTCTATGCCTTGCGTGACGAGCGGCGCCAAGTGGTGCAAAATCAAGGCCTCGTCTCGACCCGCGCTGACAGCGGCGAAGCATCCGGCAAGCGCGTCATCGAAGCAAAAAACATCTCCAAGGCCTATGGCGATCGCGTTCTGATCAAGGACTTTTCTCTGCGCGTCATGCGTGGGGATCGCGTCGGCATTATCGGCCCGAATGGTGCGGGCAAGTCTACGCTAGTCAAAATGCTGATTGGGGAGCTGGAACCCGATAGCGGCACCATCACCCGCGGCACCAATCTAACGCCGACCGTTATTGACCAACGCCGCAGCGCGCTGCAACCTGATCGCAGCATTTGGGATTCCCTGGCAGATATGGGCGGGGATCAAATTTTGGTGCGCGGCCAGCCCCGTCATGTCGTCTCTTATATGCGCGATTTTTTGTTCAGCGAGGCTCAAGCGCGCGCGCCGGTAGGCGCTCTGTCGGGCGGCGAGCGCAACCGACTGTTGTTGGCCAAAGCCCTGGCCTCGCCGACAAATTTGCTGGTACTGGACGAACCGACCAACGATCTGGACATGGAGACGCTGGACCTGCTGCAGGAGGTGCTGAGCGATTATGACGGGACGCTGATTCTGGTCAGCCACGACCGTGATTTCGTCGATCGCATTGTGACCTCTACGATCCTGCTGGATGGCCAGGGCGGGGCGCAAGAATACCCCGGCGGCTACAGCGATGCGATCCATCTGCGTGGCCTTTCGCAGGGGCAAGAAAAGGCCGCAAAAGGCACCAAGACCGGCGACAAGACAGCGAAGAAGGCCGCCGAAAAGAGTGGTGGTTCTGCGGCGTCATCGGCTAAGCCCAAGCCTACAAAGAAACTGACCTACGCCGAACAAATTCGACTGAACAAGCTGCCCGACATGATCGAGGCCAAGACCGACGAGATCGCCGAGCTGGAAGCGGCGCTGTCGGCCCCTGATCTTTACACCAAGCAGCCGGACAAGTTCGGCCAGATCACCAAAGATCTGGATGCGGCGCGCGCAGCCCTAGAGGCCCTGGAAGAAGACTGGCTGGCCCTTGAGGAAAAACGCGAGGGAGCCTAGCGGCGGCTTAGAAATTGTGATCCTAGCGCAAACCGCGAACGGGTGGCCACACGCGCGAGCATGGACTTGCGTTAGAAATCAGTCAGCTAGAGCAGATGGGCTGTTGTTACACCAGCGCCCGACGCTCTAGCCTAGTCGTCGTTAAGGTAGGGGCGGTTTCGGCTCAAGACGCAGAAGCTGTAATCTTCGTGCCAAAACGCATAGGGGGCATTGGCCTCGCAAGACTCGCGCGTATCACCAACGCAAACGCCTGTTTCATGGACCCATATGCTGCCGCTGTCCAAACAGGCATCCTCTTCGAGGAACAGATTTATGTCATTCCAAAAGAAGATGACTACGGCGACAAGCGCCAGAAGCGTGAGTTGCCACCAGCGCAGGCCGCGGCGTTTTGCGGTTCTTGGGCTCATATCATCGCTCGGCGGTTAAAGGTGAGGCGTCGCTCGCCAGGTTTTATGCCTTGGCTTCATTCTGCTGAGCTTGAATGACCGGTGTGACAAGAATCACAAGCTTTGGTGCAGTTTCGATGCATGATCTTCAATGGAGATTTGAACAAGCGCTCGCGTCCCAATCCCGTCGCCTAGGCCTGTGCCGTGATGACGTGCGAGACGTGGGGAAAGGCGATGGCCTGGCCATCGAAGCAGTCCCCCAGCTCTGTAAGAAAGTCGTCAAAGCAGCGCTGGCGGTCTGCGTCGGTAATGGGGCTGAGCTTATCGCCCGTATGCATGCCGCCCATCGCACCGGCTGCAAACGCGCGCCCGTCAGGGTGGCTCAGCGCCAGACTGACGCTCTCAACCGTGACATTCTCAAAACCTGCGTCTGCGAACAGATCATAGAGCAAGGCGGGGTCGTGCAGCGAGCAAATCGCGCGCACGGCGTCGCCCGCGGCGGTGCCGACGTGGCGATCAAGCGCGGTGGCTTGCGCGTTTAGCATGGGATTGACCGCAAGCTCGCGCTGGACGCAAAAGGCCACGCGCCCGCCCGGCGCCATGACGCGCTTTAGCTCGGCCAGGGCAGCGGGCTTGTCGGGGAAGAATTGCAGGGCCTGTTGGCAGATCGCCAGGTCGATGCTGGCCTCATCAAGAGGCAGAGCCGCCGCGTCCGCTTGCCGCCAGTCGGCTTCTATGCCCAGCGCTTTGGCCTTTGCCTGTGCGACCGACAGCATGTCCGCGTTGTGGTCCAAAGCGGTGATGTGGGCGGGTTTGGCGCCCGAGGCGGCAAGGCTTGTGGTGACGATACCTGTACCACAGGCCAAATCGAGAATGCGCAGGCCATCGTGAGGGGCCGTTCGCGCCAACATCTCTTGAGCCCAAGGCGTGAAGATGACCGGAACCAAGGTGGTTTCATAGCGGTCCGCAAAGCGCGCTGGATCAGACATAGGCCTTTCCCCCAAAGACCTTAGCTTAACACTTCGTGCGGTATTGCGCCAGGTGGCGGGGCGCGAGCCCGAATGGCATGCCGCGCCAGTGCGCCAATTCTTGCTCGGAACTTGCACCACGCTGGGCTAGGCTGGTGGCAACAACATCCAAAGAAAGGTTTTTGCTATGGCTGGTATTCTCGCGCCACTTCGCCTCGCCCTTGTTCTGCTATCGTTGTTCCCGGCTCTGGCCGCCAGCCTCGCGGCCGCCGAAGACCAAGCCCCACGCATCGTTGTCTCGGGCCTTGGCACCGCCCGGCAAGCCCCCGACCAGGCCATGCTGAGCTTGACCGTTGAGCGCGAGGCTAAAACGGCTCGTGCGGCTCTGGATGCAAACAGCCAAGCCATGCAAGCCGTGTTGGAGGCTATGCGGGCCCAAGGCGTTGCCGACAAAGACTTGCAAACCAGCAATTTTTCTATCCAGCCGCGTTGGATCTATCCGCGCTCGATGCCTGGTGAAGAGCCGCAACCGCCCGTGTTGGTAGGCTATAGCGTTGTCAACAGCCTGACGGTGCGCGTGCGTGATTTGGCGCGTGTCGGTGCGGTCTTGGATCAAGCTGTGAGCCTGGGCGTGAACCGCGATGGGCAGATCCGCTTTACCAACAGCGATCCCTCGCAGGCCTTGGTCAAAGCGCGGCGCGCTGCCGTTGCGGATGCCATCACCAAAGCCCAGACCTTGGCTGAGGCTGCGGGTGTCGGGTTGGGCAAAATCCTGGAGATATCAGAAGCCAGCCCGAGCGTGCCGCGCCCCATGGCTAAGGTGGCCATGGCCGCTATGGCACCGGAAGCAGCGCCCGTGCCGATTGCAGCGGGCGAGAACAACTTTCAGGTCTCGGTCCAGGTCATTTTTGCCATTGATCAGTAGGCAAAGCAGGCGGCGGTTGCGGCTCGCTTAGCAGGCCTTGAAGGGGCTGCTGAGCATCATCTCCGCGATTTCGGCCTCGACGCCCGCGCGCTCTGCCTCCAGGTAGCGCGCGATGGCCTCGTGAAATTGCGGGTGCGAGAGCCAGTGCAAGGAATAAGTTTCGCGCGGTAGGTAGCCGCGTTGAAGCTTATGCTGGCCTTGCGCGCCCGCTTCGACCCAATCCAACTTGTGTTCGATCGCGTGCTCAATGGCCTGGTAATAGCAAGCTTCAAAGTGCAGAAATTTGGCTCGCTCCAGGCAGCCCCAATTGCGCCCGAACAGGCGGCTGCGGCTGAAAAGGTTGAGCGCGCCCGCCACAACCTCGGCCCCATCATAAGCCAAGACCAGCATGACCCTATCGCGCAGGCGCTGATGCAGCAGCTCGAAGAAATCTCGATTCAAGTAGGCCTGCCCCCACTTGCGCTCGCTGGTGTCCATATAAAAGGCGAAAAATGCATCCCAATGCTCGGCTTTCAGGTCATCACCGGTCAAACGGCGTAGAGTTAGGCCGGACTCGGCGACCGCTTGCCGCTCTTTCTTAATGGCCTTGCGTTTGCGAGACGACAGGGCGCCCAAGAAGTCATCAAAACGGCTATAACCCTGATTTTGCCAGTGAAATTGCATGCTCTTGCGCAGCAAGAAATCCGAGCCCTCTAACAGGGCCTCGCTTGGCCGAGGCAGAAAATTGAGATGCAGCGAGGAGACTTCAGCGCGCTCTGTGATTTGGCGCAGACCCTGCAAAAGGGCGCGTTGGGCCTCTAGGCTCTGGCATAATAGGCGCGGGCCAGTGGCGGGCGTAAAGGGCACCGCCGATAACAGCTTGGGGTAATAGTGGCCGCCCGCACGCTCAAAGGCATCGGCCCAACCGTGATCGAAAATGTATTCGCCGTAAGAGTGGTACTTGGCATAGAGCGGGCAGGCTCCGACCAGGCGTTCTTTATCGTCATAGAGCAAGACATGCTGAGGCTGCCAGCCCGTCTCGGGGACCACGCAGCCGGCTTCCTCCAAGGCTTGCAAGAAGGCATAGCTGACGAAGGGGTTGTCATCGTCACCGAGCGCCAAGGCGTCCCAGTCTTGGGCGTCAACCGCCGACAGGCTGCCTTTGATGGCGATGGAATAGCCTCTCATGCCTTTGCTTGTGTCCTTTAATGTGCTGCGTGTTGGCCCGCATATGGCTGCCGCGCTGGTCCGGCGCGACGCTTGTGCCATTGCGCTATCCTTAACATGTGGCATTCTTGCGGTCCTTGCCAAGGCCTCTTGTTGGCCGCATGCCAAGGGCCAGGCCGGAACCTGGCCAATCCACCTTCAGATGCAACAGGACGCTATGCCCACCGTACCCCAGCCGCAGCTCTGGCAGCTCGCCTTTGACATTATCCGCCGCCTTGGCTCAGAGGAAGACGAGGCACGTATCGTCGCCGAACACTTGGTCAACGCCAATTTGGCGGGCCACGATAGCCACGGTGTCGGGCTGTTGCCGACCTATGCCACCGCGGTTGCGTGCAATGCACTGCGCCCCAACACAGCAGTTGAGAAGATCAAAGATCGCGGCTCTATTCTGCAATTCGACGCGCATCGAGGCTATGGGCAGGTTGCGGCGCGCCAGGCCATGCAAGAGGCCATCGAGCGGGCAAAAGATCTGGGCCTCTGTCTGATGACGATCCGCAACGCGCACCATATTGCGCGCATTGGCAGCTATGGCGAGCAAGCGGCCAACGCGGGCCTGATCTCAATCCATTTCGTCAATGTGACCGATCTGGCCCCCGCCGTTGTGCCTTGGGGAGGTCGTAAGCCTGCCTTTGTCACCAATCCGGTCTGCATTGCTATTCCCGGCACCGACAAGCAGCCCATGACCTTGCTGGATATGGCCACCTCGCACATCGCCTATGGCAAGACGCGGGTGGCCTATAACGCGGGCAAGAAGGTGGCCTTTGGTACCGTTGTCGACCATGAGGGCCACCCGAGCGATGATCCGGCGGTGATTTGGGAAGAACCGCATGGTGCGTTGGCCCCGACGGGCGAGCACAAGGGCTCGGGCCTGGCGCTGATGTGCGAGATGCTGGGCGGGGTCATGTCGGGTCACGGCACCATCGCCGATCCCGGCAATGACAAACACATGGGCGGCATCGTCAACTCCATGTTCACGCTGGTGGTGGACCCGGCCGAGCTGGTGGACCTGCCCTGGGCCAAGCAGGAGATCGACGCGACCCTGTCCTATGTGCGCGGCATTGAGCCCAGCGACCCGCAGGTGCCGGTCATCGTGGCGGGCGATAAGGAGCGCACCACCCGCGCCGAACGCTTGGCGAACGGCATCCCGGTCGATGATACAACTTGGGCGCAGTTGCAGGCGCTAGTTTAGAAGCGCCGCGCAGTTCGGCAAGCAACGGTCATGCGTCGGAAGCGTTAGCAGGGTTATATTGAAGCGAGCATTTATGCTCAAAGTCCCGCCTTCGATGGCAAACGAAAAGGCGCTGGCGTTTGGGTCGCGCCCGCCAGTCCTGGAGGGCACGCGCCTCGTAAAGCTCGAAGCGCGCGGGACCGCCCCCTGGCGTGGTGCAGCCCTACATGCAAGTTTGGGTGCCTTGTATATCGTTGTGATGTTTCTTGTTTGTGGTTAGTAAAAAGACTCAAACCGAAAGGGCATGCAAATCAACACATAACCCTTGCAGCCCTAGCGGTCGTTGGGGCCTTTGCCCTCCAGGATGCGGGCATAGTGTTTGTCGATGCGCGCTCGGCGGGTCGCTGCTTGCTTTGCTCCGCCGATCACTAGGCAATAGGCGCGTTGGCGGCCGGGCGTGAGCGCCGCAAAGGCCGTGGCCAGATCAGCGTCTTCATCCAGGCGCTGGCGCAGTTCTTCTGGCAGTTCAATCGGGGCCTTGCCTTCGACTTTCTGCCCGGTCTCGGCAAGGTGTTGCGCTTGCTTGATGAAATCCAACAGTGCGGGTTTGGCCTGCAATATCGCCTGGCAATCGCTAAACATGACACGCTTGCCAATGCGCGAATTTTCGCCCGGGAACTCCAACAGACCATGCGGGTCGTTGAGCAGCGCGCCTCGGAAAAATGCAAAGCCAATTCGTGCTTTAAGACGTTGCAAAATAACGATATTATTGCCGTCTCTGGTATAACATGGCTGGCCCCATTTGCGTTCTTCGCTTAGCCCGCCGCCCAGAGCTATGGCGCGCAGGGCCAGCGCTTCGGCTTGCCAGTCGGGTTTATCGAAAAAGCTTTGTAGCTCGGGATTGGCAGCGGTCATAGGCAGCGGTCGGCAATACAGAAGTACATTGTTAGGGGCGCAGTTTGCCACAAGTGGCCGCGCCAGCACAGCCATAAGAAAAAGGAGAGCTGTTTGCCGGGCTCGTTTGATTATCGGTTTCTCGGCTTGATGCAATGGCGTAGTGCAAGTTGGCCGCGCTTGCCTATGTTGTCATATCAGAAGAAGAAACAAAATAGATCAAAATACGAACAAAAGTAAGTCAAAACGCCGTGTGCCTCGCCATCAAAACTGCATAAATATGTAATACTGTAAATAAATAAAATATTACGAGATAAATCGCCTTGTTGCCTTGAAATATCGATCTCTCAACATACCTATGTTTAGTGTGGTGCGCGCCTCACCCTTTCTGAAAATTTGGAGATCGAACACATGAGTGAATCATGCAAAGACGCCCAAGGTGACACTTGGGAAATCTACAAGGACAGGGCCGGCGAGTGGCGGTGGCGGCGAACTGCAAGAAACGGTCAGATAGTTGGTTCTGCCAATGAAGGCTACGTCAATAGGTCTGACTGCATCGCCAATGCCCGGCGTAACGGTATGACCTGCACGCCGAGCTAGCCATAAGAAAAAGGGGAGCCGCTGGCCGGGCTCCCCTTTTTATTCATTTGGCTACTAAGCCCAGACTATGCTGCCCAGACTAGGCCGCCTCAGCCTTCTTTTCCAAGCGGCGGCGGTGCAAGACGGGCTCAGTGTAGCCTGAGGGCTGCTCGCGGCCTTCAAACACCAGATCGCACGCGGCCTTGAAGGCCACGCCGTCGAAATCCGGGGCCATGTTCTGATAGCTGGCATCGCCGGCGTTTTGACCATCGACCACCTCGGCCATGCGCTTCATCACGTCCATGACTTGATCGTGGCTGACGACGCCGTGGTGCAGCCAGTTGGCCATGTGTTGGGAAGAGATGCGGCAGGTCGCTCTGTCTTCCATCAGGCCGACGTTATTGATGTCTGGCACTTTCGAACAACCGACCCCAGCGTCGATCCAGCGAACTACGTAGCCCAAGATTCCTTGCGCGTTGTTTTCCAGCTCGGCGGTGATTTCCTCATCCGACCAGTTCTCCCCGCTGTGCAGCGGCACGGTTAGAATATCGCTCAATTTTGCGCGCTCGCGGCCTGCGAGTTCGCTCTGTACGTCCTGGACATTGACGCGGTGGTAGTGGGTAGCGTGCAGCGTAGCGGCGGTCGGCGAGGGCACCCATGCGCAGTTTGCGCCTGCTTTGGGGTGTCCGATCTTCTGTTCCAGCATGGCGGCCATCAAGTCGGGCATGGCCCACATGCCTTTGCCGATCTGTGCCTTACCGCGCAGGCCGCAAGCCAGACCAATATCGACGTTCCAACCCTCATAGGCTGCGATCCAGGGCTGGGTCTTCATGTCGGCCTTGCGGATCATGGGGCCGGCTTCCATCGAGGTATGGATTTCATCGCCGGTGCGATCCAAAAAGCCGGTGTTGATAAAGGCCACTCGCGCTTTGGCAGCGCGGATGCATTCCTTCAAATTGACGGTGGTGCGGCGTTCTTCATCCATGATGCCGATTTTGACCGTGTTGGCGGGCAGACCCAAGATGGCTTCGACCTTGGTGAAAATGGCATCGGTGAAGGCCACTTCTTCGGGGCCGTGCATTTTGGGCTTCACCACGTAGACCGAACCCTGGCGCGAATTGCGCGGGCCGTTGGACTTTTTCAAGTCGTGCATAGCGATCAATACGGTGAAGATGGCATCCAGCAAGCCTTCGCCCAGCTCGTTGCCGTCGGCGTCCAGAATGGCGGGGTTGGTCATGAGGTGGCCGACGTTACGCACCAACATCAGTGAGCGGCCTTGCAGGATCAATTCATCGCCGGTTGGAGTCTTGAATTTGGCGTCAGCGGCTAGGCGGCGGATCATGTCCTTGCCGCCCTTTTTGATCTTAGACGACAAGTCGCCCTTCATCAGACCAAGCCAGTTGCGATAGGCCAGGATTTTGTCTTCGGCGTCAACGGCCGCGACGGAATCCTCGCAGTCCATGATGGTCGAGATGGCTGATTCAATGACCAGATCGGCTATGTTGGCCGGATCGTCCTTGCCGACCGGATGCTCGGCGTCAATCTTCAGGCCGATATGCAGGTTGTTGTTTTTTAGAAGCAGGCCGCCGGGCGCATCTTCCGCGCCGTAGTAACCGGCGAATTGCACGGGGTCTTTTAGGCCGCCTTTGTCGCTCTGCAGTTGACCATCTTCAACGCGCAGGCCGCTGACATCGGCCCAAGAGCCGTTTGCCAAGGGGGCCACGTCATCCAGCATGGCTTTGGCCCAAGCGACCACCTTGGCACCGCGTGCTGGGTTATAGCTGGTGCCGATCTCTGCGCCCTCGTCTTCGCTGACCGCGTCGGTGCCATACAGCGCGTCATACAGGCTGCCCCAGCGCGCGTTTGCAGCATTAAGGGCATAGCGCGCGTTCATGATGGGCACGACCAACTGCGGGCCGGCGATGGTGGCGATTTCATCATCGACATTGCTGGTCTCAACGGCAAAGTCCTCGCCTTCAGGCAGCAGGTAGCCGATTTCGCGCAAAAATGCCTGGTAGGCTTCCATGTCGATGGCCTGGCCTTGGCGCTCTTTGTGCCAGGCGTCGATCTGCTCCTGGATGGTCTGGCGCTTGGCCAACAGCTCACGATTGCGCGGTGCCATTTCGGTCATCAATTCATTGATGCCTTGCCACAGCGCGTCGGCATCGATCCCCGTTCCTGGCAAAACCTCTTTGTTTACAAAGTTATAGAGGCTTTGTGCGACCTGCAAACTGCCGACGGTTGTACGTTCGTTCATGGGGGATCTCCGACACATTCAATTGTTTTCTTGGGGCTGTCCTGTGCTTAGGCATATCCTTGTCTGCAAGCAACTGGCATTCCGCTCTGTGGTAGAGGCAAGCCGTCGCGGGTTGACCCGCGCTCACAGGCTCGAACGCGGCGATTTTGGGCTTGTCGGTACCGACAACAGGGCCCAGATTAACCGCCACTAATGCCTGCGGACCGACAAATTTCAATGGATAAAGCCGCAGATCTGACCGGAGAACCCTATGCTTACAATCAAACGCTTGGATTTGCGTGATGCCCACATCCTGCTCGCGGGCGCCCGCGCGACGGCTGAGTCCATGGGGCTAGCCATGTGCATCGCGATTGTCGATGAGAGCGGCAATCTGATCGCCTTTGACCGCATGGACGCCAGCAAGGTTAGTTCAATCACCATCGCGCAAGACAAGGCCTTCACCGCGGCCGCCGCCAAAAAGGCGACCCACGAATACAACGCGGCCAACGTACCTGGAAACCTGGTCTTCGGCATCCATACCGAGGTTGGCGGGCGTCTTTCCTCTGTTGGCGGCGGGCTGCCCATCGAAGTCGAGGGCGCGGTCGTGGGGGGAATCGGTGTCTCGGCGGGCAGTCCGCAGCAGGATATGGTGGTTGCCCAGGGCGGGATCGACCATTTTTTGGCTCAAGGTTGAGCCCAGACCAGCAGACTTTACCCAAAAAGCGTCTGCAAAGGCGCATTAGTCCGGTGTTTGTGCGTAGTTTTGCGTTTTTCCCCGCGACAGACTCGCAAGTGGGGCTGGTTTGCGCCTAACATGACCCGAATGCAGTTCTGACGAAGGAGCATGAAATGGGGCTGATTTTGTTTGTAGCGCGTTTGCTAATGGGGGCGGTGTTCGTTGTGACCGGCATCATGCACGCTTTGAACCTGCCAGAGTTTCAGCAACAGGCGCTCTACGGCCTGAATGCCACCGCCGATGCCATTACCGAGACAACGCCGATCGTTCTGCCTTTGGTGACCGCTGATATGGGCTTGTATCTTGCGATCGGTGTCGTTGTACTTGAGGTCGTCGGTGGCCTGCTGATTATCGTCGCGCGCCCGGAAATTCTATCGCGCTTGGCGGGGTTGGTCTTGTTTGTTTTCGCTCTGGCGACGGCCATTTTCTATCACAACTTCTGGGGCGTGGCTGATGCCGCGCAGCAAGAGCTGGAAATGACCATGTTCTTGAAGGATATCAGCATCGCTGGCGCTATGTTGCTGTTGGCGCTTCGCGGCCCCAATCCCGAAGAATAGCGCGGCGCGAGCCATGTGGCTCGAATGGTCTTGTAGTCCAGGCGGCGCTGTGGCCCGAAAGCCCTGTTGCCCGAAAGTCTAGTGGCCTGAAAGTCTAGTGGCCTGAAAGCCCAGAGGCCTGAAAGCCCAGAGGCCCCAAAGCCCTGTAGCAAACGCTCGGGGCTGCTTCGGCCTAGTCGTCTTGTTCCAAAGCGCGATCGATTAGGGCTTGGCAGGCGCTGCGCCAGGGCTGCTCTTGCGCTAGGGCGGCCCAATCGAGCGGCAACAGGCTGGCTTTAGCCAGGGCCTCGTGCAAGGCCCGGCCTTCATCGGCGGCCTGTGCGGCGGCTTGCTGTACCACCACTTGCGCTTGCGGCAGCGGCAGATGAGCGCTCATCGCCAGGGCGTAATGATCGGCCAGTAACAGATCGCCCTGTTCGGCTACCCGCTTGGCCATCGCCTTTTCGTCAATCTGCAGGGTGGCGATCAAGCGATCCGCCAGGCCCAAGCTGGCCCCGCAGGTCTGCAACAAAACTGGTAGCGCTAGCCACTCCAACCGCCAATTCGCCGCCCCGCCTTCTTGTTCGCAGAGCAGGGCTTCATGGCAGGCTGGTAGTTGTCCGGCGCTGTGTCGCGCCAGAGCGATCAGACTGTGGCTGAGCGTCGGCGCGCCGCGCTGGGTAGGAGCGAGGCTGCCCAAGCTGGCAAGGCCACCCGCGCTGGCTTCGGACAACTCCGCGATTTCGGGCGCGCTCAATTGAGCGATGTCTTGTGCCATTTTGCCGATTAGACCGCTGGTAAGGCTGAGCCAAGACGCGAGTTCGGCCCAACCGTCCCGCTGATTGTGCGCAGGCATGGTGCCTGGCTCTAATTTCAGAAGTTCGGCAAGCTTGGCATTGAGCGCGGCGGCCTGAGGGCCAAGGCTGGCTTGGGTGCCGTCCAAGCCGCCAACGGCAAGGCTCAAGAGCTGCGGGCGCAGCGCAGCCAAGCGCTGTTTTTGGCGCAGCAGGGGAGCGCGCCAACCGGCAACTTTGTAGCCAAAGGTCTGAATTCCGCCGATCCGACCGGCTCGGCGCACCACCTGAGGTGCATCGCGGTATCGACGCATCAGCTCGGCTAGGCGTGCCAAAAGGCTGTCCAGGCGCTGTTCATAGACCTGCATCAGGCTGCGCACTTGTAACAGTTGCGCCGCGTCCATGACATCTTGCGCACTGAGGCCAAAATGCAGCCAGCCGGCGGCTTCGGGCGGTAAGCCTTCGCGCAGAATATCGACCAGGGCTTGCACCGGATGGCCATCGCGCAGCACGCCGCCCGCCAGCACGGCAGGCTCGATCGGCAGCGCGCGGGCGGTCAGGCTGATACGCGCGGCGGCTTCGGCTGGGATTAGGTCCAGCTGGCCCTGTGCATCGGCCAGGCATCCTTCAACGATCAATAGGGCGCGCACCATGAAGCGGTCTGACAGCAGGTCAGCCACTTTGTCATCGGTGAACAGGGCAGATAGATAGCTGGACGACAGCGCCGAAGTCATGGTGTAACGACGGCCCTAGGCGAGCTGTTCGCGCAGTTGTGCCACCACACGGCCCGCAGCGACCCGCACAAGGTTACTGCGATAATCGGCGTCGGCATGCACGTCTTCGATCATGTCTGGCTCCAGAGCCAAGCTTTTGAAATCGCCAAAGCTGGCATCATTGTTCAGAGCCGCTTCGGCTTGCTGCCAACGGAAGACGCCTTCTTGGCCTGCACCGGTGACGGCCAAACGGAAGCCATCGTCCAGCTTGCAAGCGAACACGCCTGCTAGGGCAAAGCCCGAGGCTGGCTGCTTGAATTTCAGGTAGGCGCAGGGCACGCTCGGAAAGGTGACGTGGCTAATGATTTCATCTTCGTCCAGCGCCGTCGTGAACAGGCCTTGGAAGAAATCCTTGGCTTCGATACTGCGCTTACTGGTGTGGACCACCGCGTTGAGCGCCAAAACCGCCGCTGGATAGCAGGCCGAAGGATCGTTGTTGGCCAGCGATCCTCCCAAAGTTCCGCGATGGCGGACCGCCGGATCGCCGATACCACCTGCCATGCTCGCCAGGCCAGGAATCTTGCTGCGCACCAGTCCATCGCTTGCAACTTCTGCATGGCGGGTCATGGCACCAATGGAGATACGATCATCAGCCTCGCAAATGCCGTGCAGCACGGGGATGGCGTTGAGGTCGATCAGCAGCTCAGGCATGGCCAAGCGTTGGCGCAAGGTGGGCATATAGGTCTGACCGCCAGCCAACAGCTTTTTGTCTTCGCCGACCAGGTCTTGAGCTTCTTGAAGGGTCGTAGGTCTTACGTAGTCGAATTCGTACATGAGGTTCTCTCTGGCGTTCGCGGCGCTTGCCGGATTAGGCGGCTTGCTGCTTTTCAGCGGCCATCTGGGCGGCTTTCACGATGTTCTGATAGCCGGTACATCGGCAGATGTTGCCCTCCAGCCAATGGCGGATTTCGCTCTCACTGGGGTTGGGGTTTTTGGCCAACAAGTCGGTCACGGACACCACCATGCCCGGCGTACAAAAACCGCACTGTAGACCGTGAGCCTCGCGAAAAGCCTCTTGTACCGGGCTCAAGGTTTCGCCGTCGCTGAGGCCTTCGATGGTGGTCACTTCCGCGCCATCTAGCTGTACGGCCAACAAGGTGCAGGACTTCACTGCATCGCCGTTGACCAGGACCATGCAGGCGCCGCACTGGGAGGTGTCGCAGCCTAAGTGGGTTCCGGTGAGGCCCTGATCGCTGCGCAGGAAATCGACCAGCAGCGTGGTGGGCGCGACCTCGGCTGTAAGGTCTTGGCCATTGATTTTAAGGCTGATTTTCATCGTTTGCTTCCATAGAACTGGGTTCAAGAGGCGGCGAGGCATGGGACACGACCGCAGGTTCTATCCCGTGACTTGGTCTGCAACTGACCACAAATTAGCGCACAAAACTAGACAAAAGGTCTTGAGACTAAAGGCCGCCATATCCGCTGCCCGCTTCGCCGTAGCGATGCAGCATGCCTTGGGTCTCACAGCTCGCGTGGCACAAACGCAACAGATCGTGGGCCACGGGGCCAAGCTCTGGCAGGCGGCTGCGGTCCTCGCCGGGCATGGCCGCCTTGCGAAGCTCGGTCGGCATTGGTCCCGGATCATAAAGGTTGACGCGCAAGTCTGAATTGGTGACTTCGCTGGCGTAGGTTTTGACCGCCATATTGAGTGCGGCCTTACTGGCAGCATAGCCGCCCCAGAAGGGCTGTACCACCTCGCCTTGCTCACAGGTGACAAAGACCGCGCGGCCAGCCGAGGACTGGCGCAGCAAAGGGTTTAGCGATTGAATCAGCATCATATTGGCGGCGTAATTGACCGTCATGGCGCGTTCAATCACCTTGAAATCGCTCTGCCCCATGGGCATGAGTTGGCCCAAATAGCCCGCGGCGCTGACCAGAATATCCAGCCCGCCAAAGCGATCCAACAAGGCATTCGAAATGTGGGCAAGCGGCTCTAGCTCCTGCAAATCCACTTGCATTAATGTCGGCGCTTGGCCGCCAGCGGCGCGGATTAAATCGTCGGTCTGCTCCAAGCCGCCTTGGGTGCGCGCCAAGGCGATGACCTTGGCACCGGCGGCCCCCAGTGCCACGGCGACGGCCTGTCCCAGGCCACGCGAGGCCCCAGTAACCAGGGCGGTCTTATCCTTAAAATCAAGCATTAAAAGCGACTCACTTGCATCATCATCAATGAACGCAGCCAATGGTGCGCGCGGGCAATCCAGCGCGGGATGTGCTGCAAAAGGCTCCACGCCAGGAGCGCAATTAGGGTGCCGAAAAAGGCATAGACAAAGCCGGTCGCGTTGAGCGGCAAGGCCCAGCTCATGTCCTGCCAGGCGTCCTGGCCAATCCGCGATGAAAAGACCCGCGCCAAGATGACGGGCTGTTCAAACCAAGTAGCATTCGACACCAGACCATATTGCTGGGCCAAGTTTTCGGCGCTTGCAACCTGTCGCAATACCGTCTCGGCTTGATCGGTAAAGCCCGCCTCGCGCAACTGTTCGGCGTAGGTTTGGATATCGACGCCTTTGGCTACGGCATTGTCTAGGTGGTTTTGCGCATTGTCCTGCGCCTTGCTCGCAAAGCCGCCTAATCGCTGCTTGTATTGCAGGTAGTAAGCGGGGAACTGGGTCGCGGCCAGGGCTCCCGTGCCGCCAATGGCGACTGTCAGCATGCGGTCGAACATAGCGAAGGCCTCCTGTGTTTGCGATGAACCAAGGCGCGGGTTGGTAAACGGATGGTTAGCGATCCTTGTCGGTCAATACTGTTGGATAATCGCCGGTAAAACAAGCGTCGCAAAAGTGGGGTTGATCCTTATCGCGACCTGCGTGGCCCAAGGCGCGATAGAGACCGTCCATCGAAATGAAGCCCAAGGAGTCCACGCCAATGTGTTTAGCCATGGCTTTAACGTCGTACTTGTGGGCGAGCAGCTGCTCCTGCTCGGGCGTGTCGATCCCGTAGAAGCAGGGGTGAGCGGTCGGCGGTGCCGCGATGCGCATGTGGACGTGGCTGGCACCCGCCGCGCGCACCATCTCAACAATTTTGGTGGAGGTGGTGCCACGAACAATGGAATCGTCGACCAAAATCACGCGCTTGCCGTCCAATTGGCGCCGGTTGGCGTTGTGCTTTAGCTTGACGCCGAGGTGGCGGATTTGCTGGGTGGGCTCGATGAAGGTTCGGCCAACATAGTGATTGCGGATGATGCCCAGATCAAAGGGTAAGTTCGCTGCTTGCGCGTAGCCAATCGCGGCTGGGACGCCGGAATCGGGCACCGGCACCACGACATCGGCTTCGGCGGGATGCTCGCGGGCCAGCTCTTCGCCGACTTGCTTGCGCACATCATAGACGTTGTGGCCGTGCCAAGCCGAGTCTGGGCGCGCGAAATACAGGTATTCGAAGACGCAAGGTCGCGCACGCTGAGCGGCAAACGGACGACGGCTCTCAAGCCCGTGCTCGTTGATAATGACCAGCTCGCCGGGCTCAACATCGCGCACGAAATCGGCGCCAATAATGTCCAGGGCGCAGGTCTCGGAGGCCAGAATATGCGCGTCCCCCAGCTTACCCAGCACCAGCGGGCGAATGCCCAGCGGGTCACGCACACCGACCAGAGCGCGGTTGGTCAAGGCCACGATAGAATAGGCGCCCTCGATTTGCGATAGGGCGTCGATCAAGCGATCCTCGCGGTGCGAACGCAAGGAGCGGGCGATCAGGTGCATGATGACTTCCGTATCCGTCGAGGATTGGAAGATCGAGCCGTCCTTAATGAGGCGTTCGCGCAAGAAGGCGGCGTTGGTCAGGTTGCCATTGTGGGCCAAGGATAGGCCGCCCGTGTCCAGCTCAGCGAACAGAGGCTGGATGTTGTGCGCGGCGGCTTCGCCTGTGGTGGCATAGCGGTTATGGCCGATGGCAGCATGACCCTTGAGGGTCTGCATGACGCGTGGGTCAGAGAAGGTGTCCCCTACTAGCCCGCGCGCTCTATGAGCAAAAAAACGCTGTCCGTCGGAGGTGGTGATGCCGGCGGCTTCTTGGCCGCGATGCTGGAGAGCGTGTAGGCCCAGAACCGCATATTCGGCGGCCTGCGGCTGATTGAAGATGCCAAAGACCCCACATTCTTCGTGGAAGTGGTCGTCGTCCTCGTTTTGGACGGCATTGAAGTCAAAGGGGTGCGAAGGGAATGCGGTCATTCTCGCAAGCTGCCTTGATTTGGGAGGGTGAGAAGGGGCAGGGTGAGCGGGGTTAGATTAGGCGTATCGCGTGCCAGCCGTGGCTGCACTTGAATTGAAGCCTTGGGTCATTCGCGTGTGACTCGTTCGCGGATGAGGCGTGTGCGGATGAGGCGTGTCCGGGCTGGCAGTCATGGGCTGAAGCTGGGCAGAAAGCAAGGGCGTTGTCGGCCGCGGCTTAGGGCTGGGCGTAGAGAAGGAAGGCGCACTAGACGGGGCGCTTGGCGCGGGCGCCGGCAGATTGGGCGTTGACAAGCCAGGGCTGCCGGGCAAGCGGCCTTGTTTATAGACCGTATCGACATCGCTTAAAAAGCTGGCGGCGGTGTCCAGAAGCTCATTGATATTGCCGTTTCGATCCAGCTGGGCTTGTCGGGCGACGCTGGCCGCTAAGCCGTGAACGATCCAGGCCGATTGATGGATTGTTGGCCCCAAGCGAGATCCGATAATCGCGTCTATGGTCTTGGGCTGTTGGGCCATGATGTAGGCCATCCACAAGACCGCGCAAATCAAAAAGCCTCTGGCTAAGCCGTAGACCAGCCCCAACAGCCGATTGATGGCTTTCAGCGACTTGAAGCGGAAGATTTTCATCAGCGGTGTCGTGACCAGCGAAATCAAAATCAGCAACAAGACGAACAAGACCAAGAACGACAGGATTTGCGCCGCAATGGGGTCGCCGACCCAGCGCGCTACGTAGGGCATGACTTGATCTTTGAAGTAGACTGCACCGGCCGCAGCAGCGGCCCAAGTGAAGACGTCCATGGCTTCGCGAGCCAAGCCCCGGAAAAAGCCCCAGAGTGCTGAAGAGCACAAAATGAGCAAAATGATCAGGTCGCCAATTGTAAAGCCGTCCATACCTAGCGGGCCTTTAATCCTGTGCTGTCGCGATCGCCTCACCGCGTCGTGCATCTGGGCGTCGTGCGTCTGGGCGTTTTGCGTCTGGCTGATCGCGGGTCTGTCCGCCAGTCGCGCTGTCTTAAGGGTATAGGCGGCCTTGGCCAGCGAGCCAAGGGATTCTTCTGTCGCGCGCCAAGCCTTGAGGCCCCAGAGCGCGCCCATCTTGCCGGGCCCCGGCCCGTCTGCCTGGTTCTTGGTCCGCATCCGATCCGCCCGCAACGCGCTCCTATTTTTGCCCCAACTCGTCCCCAGACTTGTCGCCGTTCAAGGGCCAAGGCCAGGCCAGCTAGCCGCGTTGTTCGGGCAGGTAATCGTCGCGCGCCAAATCGGTAAAGCGCGAGTACTCGCCGTGGAAAGCCAGGTCCAGCGAGCCGGTCGGGCCGTGGCGCTGCTTGCCGATGATGACCGTGCCTTTGCCCCACACCTCCTCGCAGCGTTGTTCCCAAGCTGAGCGGCGTTCGGCAAATTTTTCGGGGCTCTCTTCGGGTTTGCGGATGGGCTCCGAGCGTTCCAGATAGTATTGTTCGCGATACAAGAACATGACAACGTCGGCGTCCTGCTCGATCGATCCCGATTCGCGCAGATCTGATAGCTGGGGTTTCTTGTCCTCGCGCTGCTCCACCGCGCGGCTGAGCTGGGATAGGGCGATGACCGGGACTTGCAGTTCTTTGGCCACCGCCTTTAGGCCGCGCGAAATCTCTGAAATCTCCTGAACGCGGTTATCAGACCGTCCGCCACCCGACATGAGCTGAAGGTAGTCGACCACGATCAAATCTAGCTTGCCGGTCTGGCGCATAAGGCGGCGCGCGCGCGTGCGCAGGGCGCCCACCGTGATCGCGGGGGTATCATCGAAGTGGAGTTGCGACTTCTCAAGAACTGACTGGGCCTCAAACAAGCGGTCGAACTCGGGTTGTCCCAAATTGCCTTTGCGGATGTCTTCGGCGTTCAGACTGGCTTGATCTGACAGCAGACGCATGGCGAGCTGCTCGGCGCTCATCTCCAGCGAGAAGAAAGCGACGTGCGCCCCGTGATCGCGCGCAGCATTCATGGCGATGTTACAGGCAAAGACGGTCTTGCCCATAGAGGGGCGCGCGGCGACGATCAGCAAGTCTGAGGGGTGTAGGCCGCCAAGTTTCGAATCCAGCAGGCTGAAGCCCGACGACAGACCCGCTAGACCATCGCTCGATTCCGAGGCGGCAAGGGCGGTATCGGTGGCCAGCTTGACGGCCTCGCCAATGTGCTGAAAGCCCGACCGGGTGCTGCCTTGCTCTGCCAGACTGAAGAGCTGCGATTCGGTACGCTCGATGAGGGAAGTGGCGCTGGTCTCCATGTCCGCATCGAAGGTCTCATTGACCAGCTCTTCGCCCAAAGCAATCAGCTCACGCCGCCGCGATAGCTCATAGATAATGGCGGCGTATTCGGCGGTGTTGATGATCGAGATGTGGGCGCCTTGCAGCTCAGCGAGGTAGCCCGGCCCGCCCACCGCTTCAAGGATGGGATCGTCTTGAAACCAGTGCGCCAGGGTCACAGCGTCGGCATTGGCACCCTTTTCGACCACCGTTCGAATGGCAGCAAAAATGCGCTGATGGGCGGGTTCGAAGAACAGCTCTGGCTGCAGCGTGATCTCCAGATCGACCAAAATGCGATTGTCGGCCATGATGGCGCCCAGGAAAGCCTGCTCCACCTCGATATTGCGGGGCAATTCGCGTGGTTTGGGGGAGAGCGGCGGGGCCGAAGGGGGCATGTCGTCCATGGGCGGGGCAGGTGGCCTTGTAGGGGTGGCGGGTTAGGAGTTGCGAGAGACTGGCTGCATGCTTGGCGAAGTTTGGCGGCAAAGGAAAGCCCAATTACCAACGCGGGGAAACCGCCTACGACCTTGGGCTGCAGCGGCTGGGTTCAGCGCCTGCTATGACGCTGAGATGGGGATAAGTCGGGGTAAAAGCCAAGAATTGCGGGGATGAGTGGGAGGGACGAGTTCGGGGACGAATTCGGGGGGGAGGCGTCGTTACACCTCATCGTCTCCCGGTTTGGCCTTTGCGTTTCTACACCGGGGGGGGTCAGGTCATCCCAGAGGCGGTATTCGGGCCGGTCTCCAGCCGCATAAATCGACTTTGGGTGTGAAATCCCATGGCTTCAAACAAGCCGATTGCGCGGCGGTTGTCGTCGTCAACGTGCAGCTCAATACCACCGCAACCGTTGTCACGGGCCCAATCGCGTAGGCCCATCATCAGCGCGCGCGCGACGCCCAAGCGCTGGGCATCGGGCAGCACTGCCATCACGTCCAGCCAAAGGCCGTCGCAATTGGGGCCTTGATCCAGGCGCGTTGTGACCAACAGGCCGCACGGCGCCTGGCCGACGTAAGCGATCAAGCAGCCGTCCTGGCCCAGGCGCTCTGCGTCCAGAGCGTAACTGGTGAGGTTGGGCCGTTCGGCTTGGGGCGAATCAAGGCCGTCGATGATTTGCTGACGGTCTGCCAGCGACGCCTGTGCGCCAGGCAGGATACGAATGTCAGCACTGGTGTCGGCCATGGGGGCCCTCTTCTTATCGGATGTTGTAGCAGGGGTCGGGTCTTAGCGAGCGGCGCTAAGATGTTAGCGGCTCATTTGACCGCTTTGCCTCTTCGGATGCAAGGCCCCGGTTTGTTTTGGCGCCTACCTTGGAACTCGCCTTGGCGCTAGTTCGATCGTTTACTTGAGCTGCTGCGCGGGCGTCTTGGTGAGCGCTCTTTTGGCTGCCCTTCTGAGCGCCCCTATGGGGGCTAGCATGCGCTTTCTGCGGCTCGATCGCGGTCGCGCCGTCCATCACGTCGGGGCCATTACCGGCTTTTAGTCGGGCCTTTTTGCCGCGCAGAGCTGGGCTCGGGGCGGACTGGTAGGGTTTGCTTGGGACTGGCCTTGCGTTTCCCGAGGATTGCTGGCCTACCGCTTGCTTAGTAGGTGGCGGCGATACAACCGTCAGACGGCCATTGACCCGTTTGGAGCCAAGGCGGGCCGTGGCTTCACCGCTTGAGGTAAAGGGGCGCTCTTGTCCTGCCAGTGCCTCGCTGTTGCTTTGCGCTTGTTGGGGGTCGGAGGCGGGCTCAGGGTGGACAATGCCGGACGAGACCACCAGCTTGATGCCCTCTTCGACGCTCAACTTCGTGCGAATGATCTCGTTTTCGGGGATCAGCAATAAAAAGCCCGAAGTGGGATTGGGCGTCGTCGGAACAAAGACATTGAACAGCCGCATGCCATGAACGACTTGGCAGGCTTCGTAGGCCTCGCCCGACAAAAAGCCGAGCGCGAAGACGCCTTTGCGAGGGTATTCGACCATCACGACCTCACGAAAGGCGGACGATGAGGAGGAAAAGATCTGTTCCAACATTTGGCGCAAGGTTCCGTAGACGCTGCGCACCATGGGCACAGGTACTAGGTGTAGCGCCAGATCAATGCTGCGGTTGATCAGTTTGCCGATGACCCCTGTGGTGATAAAGCCGATGAAGATCAGCGCCACGATCAGCACCACAAAGCCAAGCCCTGGCACCGTGGCATAGGGCGCAGGCAGCAGGCGATGCATCTGGGCATCCAGACGGATCACGATTTGATAGCCGATATAGATGGTGATCGCCAAGGGCGCGACCATCAAGATGCCAGCAATGAGATAGCGGTTGAGGCGGTTCATGGAGGCAGTCCGAACATTAAGCCAGCGGGCAGACTAGGCAAGTTGCGCCTGTCGACAAGGGCTTTCATCTTTAAGCTGTTACAGGGTTCGCCTTGCGAGCCCTAAAACGATTCCGCGTCGTTGATCCCGTCATTGGCTTGTGGGGTTGGGGCGTCGCCTGGTTGCGATCTTATCTCAATCTGGGAAGGGGTTCCTGCGGCCCACATTGCCTTTGATTGGAAGCGAGGCGTCATAGCTGAGGCTGGAAAAATTCTTTTAAATCAGATTGCTGTTCTTTGCACCACGGGCGCAAACGGGCTGGCTCGACGGCCCGCAAACGCCGCTCTAGTTGGACGTAGGACAAATAGCGAAGCGCTTTGAGCGTGTCGAAGTCCAGGGCCTCGGTTTGCGCAATCTGTGCTCGCCTAGCCAGGTATTCGGCCTCGACTTGCTTGGTGCGCAAGCCACAGACTTGCGCAACCGCAATGTTCAAGAACAGCTCTTGGATGGGGGCAAAATCGTGGCCCAATTGCTCCAGCAACTCGGCTTCAGAGGAAAAGGGCAGGGTGGAGCTCTTGGGCAGGCTAGCGCTCGCCAGGTTGGTGCTGGCGTCACTCGGCGCGATTGTGCTGTCAGAAAATCCGCGCGTACTCGCGGTGTTGGTCTCAGCGCGACTTGATTGCGTCACACCGGGCACCAACACCAGGCCCGCACAAAACAAACCGCAAAATAATCCGGTAGCCTGACGACGCCAAGGGTCCACCGTGCCCCACAGCCGACAAGTCGCGGTCTGCCGAGCGGTTATATAGAGCCATTTTGCCAAGCGAGCGACGCGCATTGCAGTCCTTTTCGCATTTTGCGTGTAATTCTACGCGCAGCCAGGGCTGCACGCCGTTAACACCTGCCATTACAAAAATGAAGCAAGTTTCATGCCAAGTTGGCGCGACGGGTCGCCTCCTATCGTTCTTGGTCACTCCTGCATCGCCCCGCCGTCACCGCCCCGCCGTCACCGTCCCGCCGACACCGCCCGCCTAGGCCATTGCCGATCACGCGCTGCCGTCGTGCTTGTGAGTTGTCAGGATCGCACAGAGTTGCGACCTTCTGTCCATGGTACAACAACAGCGCGCATATCGGGGGGATCGCGTCCCTCGCTTGGGTGGCTGGGCGTCTGTCTTGACGGGGGCCGCGGCCGCATTTGTCTCTCGCCTGATGGCGGTGTTGGCCGCCCTGATCGTGGGCGGCCTTGGGCTGATGGCCCCAATTCAAAACGCTCAAGCCCAGGATGCGCCCGCTTCTTGGAAGCGCGAGTTTCCGCTCAATGGCTTCGAAAAGACCTTGGTTGATTTTGGTGACATCCTTTCAGGAGGCCCGCCGCGCGATGGCATCCCGGCCATTGACAGCCCAAAATTTGCGAGCGTTGGCGAGCAGCGCTCGGTCTTGGCAGCCAGCGAACCGGTGGTGTCGATCACCATAAACGGCGAGGCCAAAGCCTATCCGCTGCGGGTTCTGACGTGGCACGAGATCGCCAATGATACCGTTGGCGGTGTGCCGGTGGCCGTCACCTATTGCCCGCTGTGCAATACAGCTATTGTTTTTGAGCGGCGCGTCGGCGGCCAAGAGACCAGCTTTGGTGTCAGCGGTAAGCTGCGCAATTCAGACATGGTAATGTACGATCGCTTGACCGAGACCTGGTGGCAGCAGTTTTCAGGCGAGGCCATCGTCGGCACGCGCGCTGGCGAGCAACTGCGTATTCTGCCCTCGCGCTTTGAGAGCTTTGAGCGTTTCGCCAAACGTGCGCCCGATGGTCAGGTCTTGGTGCCCAGCAATCCTGGCCTGCGCCCCTACGGTGCCAACCCCTATGTGGGCTATGACAGTGCCCGGCGCCCCTTCTTGTTCAAGGGGCCGCTGCCGACGGGGATTGCGCCCATGACCCGCGTTGTGCGCGTCGATGGCACCGCTTGGGCGCTGCCGCTGCTACAGTCTAACGGGCGCATTGAGACTGCCGATTTGGTCTTGACCTGGGAGCCTGGGCAAAACTCGGCCCTGGATAGTCGGGTCATCGCTGAAGGTCATGACGTAGGTAACGTGCTGGTGCAGCGCAAGACCGAAAACGGGCTGGTTGACACGGCCTACGAGGTCACCTTTGCCTTTGTCTTCCATGCCTTTGAGCCCGAAGGAAGCCTGATCCAAAGCCTCTAGGCGCCGCTCGTTATGCGCTCCTAACCCAGGCACGCAGAATTTCGGTTCCCAAACGCGGGTAACTTCCTCTACCCTCCGTTGGATCATGCCAGTGGCTCCGACGGAGGGTTTATGCGCGCGCTCGTGATGAAAGAATTTCGGGGCAATTTGCCGGTCGAGCAGGTCGACGATCCGGCCTGCCCTCGTTCGGGTGTTGTGGTGGGGGTCGAGGCTTGCGGCGTCTGCCGCTCGGACCACCACGCTTGGGTCGGCAGCGATCCCGACGTGCGCTTGCCCCATGTTATGGGCCACGAGTTCGCTGGCCGTGTCTTGGAAGTCGGCCCTGACGTGCGGGCTTTCAAAGTGGGCGACCGCGTGACCGCGCCCTTTGTTCTGGGGTGCGGGACGTGTTCTGACTGTCGGCGCGCCGAGCCCACGATTTGTGACCATCAAGCGGTGATCGGTTTTACAGGCTGGGGCGCGTTTGCCGAACGCATGGCGCTGCCCTTTGCAGACTTCAACCTGGTCGCGCTGCCCGAGGCGCTAGATTTTGCCACCGCTGCCGGTATGGGCTGCCGGGTCACGACGGCCTATCGCGCGGTCGTTGAGCGCGGTCAGCTGCGCCCGGGAGAATGGATCGCTGTGCATGGCAGTGGCGGCGTCGGCCTGTCGGCGATCATGATCGCGGCGGCTTTGGGGGCACAGGTTCTGGCCGTTGACGTCAATCCCGAGGCCTTAGCGCTGGCGCAAACCTTGGGGGCTAATGCCTGCCTGAACGCGGCTGATTTTGCCAACCCCGAGGAGCTGGGCCAGGCTATCCGCGATTGCTGCGGTGGGGGTGCCCATTTGGCGGTGGATGCCTTGGGCATTACCGCGACTTTTCACGCCGCACTTTATGGACTGCGTAAGCTGGGACGCCACGTGCAAATCGGCATGCCAACCGGGGCACATAGCCAGCCGAGTTTGCCGCTTTTGGATCTGGTCTACGCTCGCCAGCTTAGCCTGTTCGGAACCAGGGGCATGGCCGCGAGCGGCTTTCCGGCTCTTTTCGATATGATTTCAGCGGGCCGGTTGGACCCTAGCCGTTTGGTGGCAAAGACCATTGGACTGTCTGAGGTGGAAAATGCTTTGCGCGCTATGGATGGCGGAGGCGGACAAGCCCCGCAAGTCGGCGTGACGGTGGTGACAAACTTTGCGGCCTAGTTCTTGGACCCTTACTGGGCCCAGCACATAGCGTGTTCGGCAGGCGCACGAGCGATTATTATGCAATCGCGGCCAAGCCATGACTGCGGTTGGGGGCTCTGAGCCCCTACTTTTTCGCCGTGCTGAGGGAAGGAAGCGGTCTGCGCCGTCCGGTGTATGGCCATAGGCTTGGTGGAAGGGCGCTTGGTGGAAAGGCGCGTGTCGGACCCTAGACCAGCTTGAGGACGAAATCACCAGGTTGGTCTTCGCTGCCAATGCAGGGGATTTCCATCATCTCCTGCCACCAGCTCACCAGCTCGACAACCAAGGTCTCGCCCGTGGCCAAGGGGGCAAACATGACGTAATGCGCCCCGTCTTCGGCACTGGTCATTGCGCTATGTCGATCCTCGGCACGCACGCCGATGATATAGTCATCGCCCAGAGCTGCCCGCGCCTGCGCCACGTTTTGAGTGCGGGTCAAATGCACACCGTCGAGATTCAACTCAATGACGCAATCCACCGCATCGCGGATCAGAACGGCGCAGTCCCGTTCTTGCGCGTAATCGCGAATGGCAGCAAACAACGGGTCGCTGGCCTCGCCGAGCCAGAGCAGCGCCGAAGCGGGTTCGTCGTTAAAAGCCGCCTCCAAGCGAGGCATGAGGTTGCGTCCCGGCTTTAGGGCGAGGTAGATCGGCGGGCTCTCGGCCTGCATGATGGCTCTCTTACTCTTATTTCTAAGTATTGAGGTTCGTGTTGCGGCGTTTTGAGGTTTCCGCTTCTTCTTGATCTGACAAATATTTAACAAGTTGTGAGGGTTGACCCAAGCTTTCTTGGTGCCCGCAGATACATATGCACAGCAATTTGATCTGTGCGAGGCTAGCGCCGCAGTGTTACAACTTTAATAAGCAACTCAGGCGGAGCAACATTTAGGCAAAGCGGTCCTAGAGATTGCAGCTATCGGCAATAGCCGCAGAGTCGCTGAGCGAGCGCGAGGCGATTTACGGGCTGCCGGTTGGTGGCTTGCGCGTCTTGATTTGGCAAAGGACGAAAAGAGTTTGCGGCCTAGGCCGGACTGGAGCATCCTGGGCCGCACGAGATCGGTCTGCGCGCGCAACTAGATCAGCCGATAGCGCGCCATTTTCCGCTTCATTGCAGGGATGCTAGCTTTAAAGGGCTGCCAGCTTTAAAGGGATGCCAGGTGGGCCGTCGGCACGAAGGTGTCTTCCCGTGGCCTGCCCTTAGACAGGTGGGCGCCGTTATACCAAGACCACGGCCTTGACAGGGACAGCTCCCTAGGAATGCGGTATCGGCCCCGGAGACGAAATAGGCCTAACGCACCCCCCAGCCCCTTGAACATGGAAGCTTGCAAGCTTGGGTGCAAGGGCAAAAGCTGCTAAGGGCAGCGAATAGTGCTTTGAGAGCAGGCGAGCTTGGCTCTAATGGCGCACTTGCGCGGCACCAATTCTCTAATGTGAGGTTTGAAATCATGCTGATGAGCAAAATTATCGCGCATCGAGGCGGCGCGAAATGGGTGCCCGAAAACACACTGGCTGCCTTTCGTTGGGCGGCTGAAGCGGGCTGTCGTTGGGTCGAGCTGGACATCTCGTTGTTGTGCGATGGAACGCCGGTCATTATTCACGATGAGACGCTGGATCGCACAACCAACGCCACTGGCGCCTTGGCCGATCTGTGCCTTGCAGACCTAGCCGGGATCGACGCGGGGGCCTGGTTTGACCCCCGTTTTGCGGGTCAGGGTATCCCAACTTTGGCCGAAGTCATCGATCTTTGCGGCGCGCTGGGCCTGGGCGCCAATCTGGAGCTGAAACCCAGCAATGACAACGGCGCAGCTCTGGTCGAGGCCACTGCAGCGGTCTTGGAAGAAAGGGCTGTTCTGGACGGGCCTTGGCTATTTTCTTCGTTTGACCACGAGGCTTTGGCCTTGATGGCGCGGCGCTTGCCGAATATCGCGCGCGGTTTGCTCTATGAGGGCATCGAAGATGATTGGCAGGACAAAGCACGTGCGCTGGCTGCCAAGAGCTTGCACCTGGATCAAAGCCAGCTCCAGGCGGGCCAGATCCCAGAGTTTCTGCAAGCCGGGCTGGAGGTCTACACCTATACGCTCAACGATCCGCATCGCGCCGCCCATCTGTTCGCGGCGGGTTTGTCGGGGATTTTCACCGACGATCCTTTGGCATTTGCTGACCTTTTGGCGCACGACAAGCGGTAAGACCAGGGTTGAACTCGGTGATTGCAGCGGGCTTTAAGCTTGCTAGCAGCCCGGCCCATAACAAGCCGGCGCCGACAGGTCGTCAAAGTGATACCATTTGACCCCAGGGCGGCTAAGGCGTTGTCTTGTGGCTTCAGCGCACTAAACTGCGCTCGATTCTGAAGCGCGACCATGGAGCAAGCAAAGCGTGAGATTGTTCGGATCGAAGGTGCCGCGCGGCTTTGCGCCTTTTTCGTTTTTGCGGCGATCTGCGCAGAACAAGAGCCCGGCCGCTGAGCCAGAGCGCGCAGATAGCGGCGGCGATCAGCCAGCCGATCCAGGAATACCAAGCGCCGATGCAAGCGGCGGCCCGCAAGACAGCAGTGGGCAAGCGCAAACAAACCAAGACGAAAAGAGAAGAGAACCCATGTCAAAGCAATACGATCTTGTCGTAATCGGTGGTGGCCCGGGCGGCTACGTCGCCGCAATCCGCGCGGCCCAGTTGGGTCTGCAAGTTGCCTGTGTGGAAAAGCGCGGCACCTTGGGTGGGACATGCTTGAACGTTGGCTGTATTCCCTCGAAAGCGCTGTTGCACTCTTCCGAATTGTTTGAGACCGCTAAGCATGATTTCGCAGGCCACGGCATTGAGATCGGCACGCCCAGCGTCAATCTTGGGGCCATGATGGCGCGCAAAGACAAGGTGGTTGAAGACCTGACCAAAGGCATCGAATTCTTGTTCAAGAAGAATAAGGTCGATTACATTGTCGGCTCTGGCAGCATCACGGGCGCTAACCAAGTCGCGATTAGCGGCGGCGAGTTGGACGGCCAGACGCTGGAGGCCAAGCGTATTTTGATCGCCACGGGCTCCGAAGTGACGCCTTTGCCGGGCGTTGAAATCGACGAAGAGCGCATCGTTTCTTCCACCGGCGCGCTATGCCTAAGCCAGGTTCCCGGCAAAATGATCGTCATCGGTGCGGGCGTGATCGGCCTTGAGATGGGCTCGGTCTGGTCGCGCTTGGGCGCAGAGGTTACTGTCGTTGAATACTTGGACCGTATTACGCCGGGCATGGACAAGGGCACCGCGAAGCAACTGCAACGCACGCTGACCAAGCAGGGCCTTTCTTTCAAGCTGGGCCAAAAAGTTACTGGCGTCGAAAAGAGCGATCAAGGCCTGAAGGTCAGCATTGAACCGGCAAAGGGCGGCGATAGCCAGGTGTTGGACGCTGACATTGTGTTGGTCGCCATTGGGCGGCGGCCCTACACCCAAGGCTTGGGCCTAGAGAACGTGGGTCTAGAGCTGAACGAGCGCGGGCAAGTGCCCATCAACGATGCATTCCAGACAGCAGTGCCTTCCATCTTTGCCATTGGCGACGTGGTACGCGGGGCTATGCTGGCGCATAAGGCCGAAGAAGAAGGCGTTGTTTGCGCCGAAATGATGGTGGGGCAAAAGCCGCATATCAATTATGACGCCATTCCGGGCATCATCTATACCTGGCCCGAAGTCGCCACCGTCGGCAAGGGCGAAGAAGATCTGAAAGAGGCAGCCCAAGAGTATAAAGTTGGCCAGTTCCCCTTCAGCGCCAACTCGCGCGCGCGCGCGATGGGGTTGAGCGATGGCTTTGTGAAGCTGTTGACCGATGCCAAAACCGACCGCCTGTTGGGGGCGCATATCATCGGCCCCAATGCCGGGGAATTGATCCAAGAGCTGGTGACAGTGCTTGAGTTCGGCGGGGCCAGCGAGGATATTGCCCGCACCACCCACGGCCACCCCACGCTGTCAGAAGCGGTGAAAGAAGCCGCCCTGGCGGTGGAAAAACGCGCCATTCACGCTTAGGCTGGGGCGCCCTTTTCCCTTTGACCTGGCATCATGGACTCTGATCGCGCACGCCTAGATCCTCACGAAGAGCCCAGTTTGGGTGATACAGCCGGTCTTGCGGTGCCAGGCTTGACGGCAGCGGGCGCGCTGCCTGCGCCGCTGGCAGGGAAAGAAGAGGCCCTGCGACCGCCGACGCCCCTGGTCCTTAGTGCCTGGCAGCAAACGCTTTGGCACGGACTGGCGGTGCTCTCGACCTTTTTCATGCTACGTTATTTGTGGTGGCGCTGGACCGAGAGCTTGAACCTTGAGGCGCTGTGGTATGCGCTGCCGCTGGTGGCCGCCGAGACCTCGGCGGCGCTGGGGCTGTTCGTCTACTTCTATGCACTCTGGGATCATGGCGATCTGGATTGGTCGCCGCCCGAGGCGCTGCTCAAATCGCGAGCCAAGCCCCGAGCCGAGGCCGCTGGCGAAGCGACCTGCGTTGATATCTACATCACCACCTTGAACGAAGACCTGGACCTTGTGGCGCTCAGTGTGCAAGACGCCTTGGCTTTGCGCTTGCCGAGGGGCGTGACCAGCCGCGTCTACATCTTGGATGATGGCGCGCGCGCGGACATGGCCGACTTGGCCAGGCGCTGGGGTGTCGCCTATCTCAGCCGTAATACGAATGAAGGCTATAAGGCGGGCAATCTGTCGAATGCACTGGGGCAGACCCAAGGCGATTTCATCGTGATATGCGATGCTGATACCCGCTTGTTGCCAGAGTTTTTAGAAGAGACCCTGGGCTATTTCGCCGATCCTTTGGTGGCTTGGGTCCAGACCCCGCACTGGTTCTATGACATTCCCCAAGGGCGGGAGCTGGGCCTAGAGCTGCGTCGCCGCTTGCCGCTGGTGGGCGGTCTGTTGGCGCGGGCCTTGGCCTGGATCTGGGGGCCGGTGCGCTTGGGGCGTGATCCTATGGTCAACGATAACCGCTTGTTCTTTGAAGTGATCCAAAAGCGGCGCAACGGAGCGATGGCCTCATTTTGCTGCGGGGCGGGCTCGATCCATCGCCGCGCCGCCCTGATGAGAAACTTGGGCAACCCCTTGTGTCGCCAGACCGTCACCCGCGATCATAAGGGCGCGGTCACGGCCTTTAATTACCACGTGTCCGAAGATATCTTCACCTCGATCCGTCTGCACGCGGACCCGGTTGTGGCCTGGAAGTCGGTGCTGCACAGCCGAGTGCTGTCGCAACAGCTCTCTCCCCAGGATTTGGGCAGTCGCTTTATCCAGCTTTTCAAATACGCGGGCGGCTCGCTGGATATCTGTTTGAACCGCGGAGTGCTGTTCGCCAAGGGGCTCAGTTTGAAGCAGCGGCTGATGTATTTTTCGACCTTCTTCGGTTATCTGAGCTGTCTACATACCTTGGTGCTGTTGTTCGCACCTGTGGTCTATTTGCTGACCGGTATCTCACCAGTCGCCAACTTGGGCGGCATCTACCTTTTGTATTTTGCCCCCGCAGTGCTGTTTTCTGAACTGGCCTTGTTGGTCGCTTGCGGCGGCATCGGTGATTGGAAAGCACGCGCTTGGAATGTCTCACTATTCGCTCTGCATCTGCGCGCCTTACTGCGGGTGCTCCGCCGCAAGCCCATCCGCTTTGAAGTCACGCCAAAGCAGCGCCAAGAGGCTGGGTTTACAGCGCTGGTCTGGCCAAATTGGCTGGTGGTGGGGGCGAATGTGCTGGCGCTAGCCCTAGCCTGGCCGGCTTTTATCCTGGGTTGGATCGACTATCGCCCGTCGGCTCTGGTCTTGGTCAGTTTCTTTGCTGTCACCAATGCCGCCCTCATGCTGCCGATGCTCTATGCGGCCTACTGGCGACCGCAAGAAGAGGCGCATCGACCGACGCCTTATTCTGGCCGATTGGGCGCGCGGTCATGAGGCTGGGTGAGCTTTTGCTACGCCTGCGCGGTTGGTTGGTCTTTTTGGTCGCGCTCAGTCTGGCCTTGGCCTTGACGCTTTATTTGGACGCTTGGGAGGCACGGCAGGGCTTGTTGCGCGGCCCGCAAGTTATCGAGGTCAGCGATCCAGACCTGCCGCGCCGCGCGCGCCGCATAGAGCTTAGAGCGCTCAACGCACAAGAGCAGGCCTACGCGGCCACCGCCTGGCGATACTTCAAGCGCTTTAGTGATCCGCAAACGGGGTTGGCCTATTCGGTCAGCGACTATCCTTCGACTACCTTGTGGGAGATCGGTAGCCAGCTCATGGCCATCGTCAGCGCAGAAGGACTTGGGCTGGTGACGCGCGCTGAAGCTGAACAACGCTTGACGCTCATTCTAGCCAGTTTAGAGCGTTTGACGCTGTTTCAGGGCATCTTGCCCAACAAGGCCTATAACGCACAAAGCCTGGCCATGACCGACTATCAAAATCGCGAGGATCGCAGCGGTCTGGGGTGGTCGGCGCTGGATGTCATGCGCGCGCTGATTGGTTTGCACGCGGTGGCGCAGAACTTCCCGGACCTGGCGGGGCAGGTGGTCGCTGTACAACGCTCCTGGGCGTTGGAAGAGGTGTTGAACGAGGGCAGCTTTCAAGGCGGACACCGCCGTGAAGATGGCCGTATTGAGCGCCTGGCCGAAGGCCGCTTGGGCTACGAGCAGTACGCCGCGCGCGGGGCCTTGTTGATGGGCATGGACGCCAGCACCGCCTTTCGTGTGTCGGGTAAGCAGCGCAGCATCGAAGTGCTCGGTATGCCGGTGCCCGGTGATCGGCGCACGCAGCGCACGCATGGGGTGCCCTCGGTCATCACGTCAGAACCTTTCATCTTGGAGGCCCTGGAGTTTGGCTGGCGAAGCGAGATGCTCGATCTGGCCAGCCAGGTCTATGGCGTACAGGAGCGCCGCTTTCGCCAGACGGGGCAATTGACCGCCATGAGCGAGGACCATCTCTCCCGCGCGCCCTTCTTCGCCTACAACAGCGTGCTGGTCGATGATGAGGCCTTTACGGCGCTCTCGCCTGGCAATGAAGTGGTCAATGAGGTTCGCAGCGTGTCGGCCAAAGCGTCGGTGGCCTGGTATGCTCTGTTGCGCACCGACTACGGCCAGCGCCTGTTTGACGCGGTTGAGGAGCTGCAAAGCGACAAGGGCTTTCAGGCGGGGCTCTACGAGGATGACGCCAGCGTCAATGAGGCGGTGGCGCTCAACACCAACGCCGTGATCCTGGAGGCTTTGCACTATATCGCCAAGGGCCCGATCCTAAGCCCGCCGCCGCTCTAGCGAGGCCGCGCCCTGTCTGGGTGAGGCCCGCAACCGTGAAACGGCTTCGTGTTGGCGCTCAGCGGGCATTGGCGCAGGCGAAGGCCTTATCTCCCTCCTTCAGGCAATGATTGAGCAGCACGTCTTTCAGAGCATCGCTATCGGTACCGAAATAGAGGCCCG
>JAUIDR010000089.1 GCA_030428565.1 Alphaproteobacteria bacterium | reverse complement strand
AAAAATGCCCCTTGGGGTCCATGGCCAACAGATCGGCGCGCCGCTTGTTGGGTAAAGACACCTCTGGCAACCAGACCCAGCCTTGATGGGCCAAGAACCGCCCAAGCCCACGGCGGATGCGCAAAGCTTCCATGCTGAGGCCATCGGTTCCCGCTGGGGGTAAGGTGTCACGATCATTGCTTGGGACCATAATGGGGTTCGCTGCTGGGTAGGGCGCACGGCAAAAGAAAAGGCGAGCGATCGCTCAGCGCGACCACTCGCCCTATCTTAGAGGGCCTGATCGAACTCACGCAAGACCGGTTTCAGGCAAGACCCGGCTCAATCACGAGTAGGGCGAGTTCCCTTCGCTCAGTTATTAAAGCGCAGCTTTTCGACTAGGCTAGAGGCAGCCGCGCGCTGAGCGGCCATATCGGCCAGCCCCAATTCTTCGACTTTGTAGTCACCCCAGGACTTGAGAAGCTCTGACGGCGCAACCGCCGGATTGACCGGGTATTCAAAGTTTTCAGAGGCATAGATTGCCTGCGCCTTGGGGCTCAGCAAAAAACGCATGAAAGCCACCGCCTGCTCACGGTTGGGGGCGTGCTTAGCCAGGGCCATGCCCGAAACATTGACATGGGTGCCGCGATCACCCTGGTTCGGGAAGATCATGTTGACCGACTCGGCCCAGGCCACCTGTTCGGGATTGTTGAGCATCTTGCCCATGTAGTAGGTGTTGCCGATGGCCAGGCTGCATTCGCCTTCTTTGATGGCTTTGACCTGAGCGCGGTCGTTGCCTTGGGGGCGGCGCGCCAGATTGTCTTTGACGCCCTGCAACCAAGCTTCGGTCGCTTCGCTGCCTTGCGAAGCAATCATGGCAGCGAACAAACCAATATTATAGTTGTGCAGGCCAGAGCGGATGCAGATCTGCCCTTTGAACTCGGGCTTGGTCAGATCCTCGTAGGTCTGCACATCCGCAGGATCAATGCGATCTTTGGAGGCGAAAATGACACGCGCGCGACGGGTCAGACCAAACCAGTGACCGTCGGGATCGCGGTATTGGGCGGGCAGGTTGGATTCGATGTCAGCATCGCTAAGCGGTTGGGTCAGACCCATGGTTTTTGCGTCGATCAAGCGGCCAAAATCAGAGGTCAAGAACACGTCCGCTGGCGACAGCATACCTTCAGCGCGCGCGCGCTCCAAAAGGCCTTTATTGGCGTAGAGGAAGTTGATTTTGATGCCGGACTCTTGTTCGAAGGCTTCAAACAGAGGCTCCATCAAGAAGGTCTGGCGGTAGGAATAGACGTTGACCTCTTGGGCTTGAACCTGGCTGACGGCACCGGGGACCAGAGCGCTGAGACCCAGCGCGGTGAGGGCAGTTAGGGCCACTCGGCGGCCAATGCGAAGGGGGCAAGACTTTGAAGTAAGCATAGGAACTCTTTAATTAGGACCAATTCGGTACGCTTATTAGGGCAGCTTTTGGGAGCTTACAAGAGAAAAAATAGGACTAATTTGGTCTGTATCAAATTTCCCTCAAAAAAGATGCCAGATGGCAACCCCCGCACCGCTGACAACAAGTCCTGCATTGGCGGCCCAAAACAGCGCAAAGGCACGGTTTAGATCGCTCGCCGTTGCCTGGTCTCTACCCTCGCCAATCCAAGGATCATTCACCTGGTAATCACCGTAATCACGCGGCCCCGCCAGCTTTATGCCAAGCGCAGCAGCCATAGCGGTCTCGGGCCAACCGGCATTGAGCGAGCGGTGTTTATTGGCGTCGCGGGCGACCAAGGCCATAGCTTTCAGCGGATCACGCCCGAAGCGCAGCCATGCCAACAGTACGAACAGCAACGCAGTAAGGCGTGCGGGAATCCAGTTGACCAGATCGTCAAGCCGCGCCGCGACCTTGCCAAAGGCCTCATAGCGTTGGTTGCGGTGGCCGATCATGGAATCCAGGGTGTTGATCGTCTTGTAAGCCAGCAGTCCCGGCAGACCGGCGAGCGCATACCAGAACAGCGGGGCCAGCGCGCCGTCCGAATAATTCTCGGCCAGGCTCTCGATTGCCGCTCGGGCGACCCCCGCCTCATCGAGGCGTTGCGGATCGCGCCCGACGACCTGAGCGACCGCGTGACGCGAGCGTTCCAGATCCAGGGCGGCAAGGGCGCGTTCTACCGGCTTAATGTGGGTATACAGGCCGCGAAAGGCCAGGAGGCTGGAAGCGAGCAAGACTTCCAGCACCCAGCCGTAAGCCAGAGTTTGCAACAGTCGGCTGACGGTCCAACCCAGCGTTAGCGCCAGAGCGACCAGCACCAACACCAGCCCCGCGCCCGAGGCGATGCGCCGCCGTCGCCCGCCACGGTTGAACCAGGCCTCGCCCCGATCAATCGCTGCGCCTATGGCGACAACCGGGTGCCAGATGCGCGCATACAGCCAAGCAGGGTCGCCGATGACCAAGTCCAACAACAAGGCCAAGATAACCAACCAAGCTGGGTCCAAAAATGCCATGGGGTGACGCTTTCGCTCTTGAGATTTTGCCCTAGGTGGTTGACACCAAGGCCGTAAGGCGATGCGCCGCAAAATGACGGCTGTGTCAATCATTTCATGAGATCCGCGCACCCCACCTGGTGCGACCAATGGCAAAACAGGAAGTCGAGCGATGAGCAAAATCGGAATTATGGTATGCGGGCATGGTTCCCGCTCGGAAGCAGCGGTAGCCCAGTTCAACAATCTGGCCGAGCGCATCAGAGCGAGCCACCCCGACCTGCCCGTCGAGAGTGGCTTTTTGGAATTCGCCACCCCGGTCATCCGTGACGGGCTCAATAAGCTGAAGGATCAAGGCGTTGAGCATATCTTGGCAATTCCGGGCATGCTGTTTGCCGCCGGTCATGCCAAAAACGATATCCCCTCCGTACTGAACACATATGCGGCCGAGAGCGGCGTCAAAGTGGATTATGGCCGCGAGCTGGGTATCGACAACAAACTGATTCGTGCGGCGGGTGAACGCATCATGGCCGCCATGGCCGACGCCGACGCCCAACACGGCGCGGTTGACAAGCACGAGACCATGCTGGTCGTTGTGGGGCGCGGCGCCTCTGACCCCGACGCCAACGGCAATGTGGCCAAGGTGACGCGCTTGCTGTGGGAAGGCCTGGGCTTTGGCCACGCGATGACCGCCTATTCGGGTGTCACCTTCCCCTTGGTTGATCCGGGTCTGGAGATGGCACACAAGCTGGGCTTTAAGCGTATCATCACCTTTCCCTATTTCCTGTTCACCGGCATTTTGGTGGATCGCATCTATGACACCATGGAAGCGGTCGCTGCGCGACACCCCGAGACACAGTTTGTCAAAGCGGGCTACCTGAACGACCACGATTTGGTGATCGAAGCCTTTGGCGATCGCATCCGTGAGATCGGCGAGGGCGCCAACGTCATGAACTGTCTCAATTGTAAATATCGTGAGCAGGTCTTGGGGTTTGAGACCGAAGTCGGACTGGCACAAGAGAGCCACCACCACCACGTCGAGGGAATCGGCACGGGCGATGCTACGGATCATCACCACCACGACCACGCGCATAGTCACGAGCACGGGCATGATCATGGGCACGACCATGCGCATGACCACCACCATCATCCCTATCCCCACAACGACCATCCGATGGGGCCGCGCTCATTGCCGGGAACACGCGATGGCGACATGCTGGTGTGCCCCTGCGGGCGCTGGGCAGCGCCCGCTTGTGACTAGGTTTTGGGCGCTGGGCAGCGCCCGCTTGTGACTAGGCTTTGGGCGCTAATTAAGGAGCTCTAGTTGAGGGGCGCTAACCTGCCACAAAACAAAACCCGAGGGGCCGGGCGGTCTCTCGGGTCTTCTTTATGGTGGCAGTAGAATCTCTGCCTAGGCTGCGTCACCGCCGCCGGTCGCGCCCGCGTCGGCCAAGTGATGCGCCATATAGAGACCTTCACCCATGCGCGCGATCAGCTTCAACTGATTGTCGAGCCAATCCATATGGCCTTCTTCGTCCAAAACGATATCTTCGAACAGCTTCTTGCTGCCGATATCGCGGTCTTCTTCAGCCTGGCGCGCGGCTTCGGAATAAAAATTGATAGCCTCGCGCTCGTCCTTCAGGTCGGCGGCAAACAGCGACTTCAGATCAGCGGCTGGTGTAATCGGGGTTTGCATCGACAAGCTGGGTTCGCCGCCCAAGAAAATCAGGCGTTCAATGAAGCTGTCGGCGTGGGTCATTTCTTCGGCCACTTCTTCGCGCATCTTTTCAGCCAGCTTGTCGAGGCCCCAGTCCGCCAACACGTGCGCGTGCAGCTGATATTGGTGGACGGCGCCCAACTCCATCAAGATTGCTTTTTGCAAATTGGCCATGGTCTTTGTTGTATTCGTCATACGAGGCGTTCCTTTTATTAGCGCGGGAAAGGCTAGTTTTCTTCTTCACTAGCTGTGAGTTTCTGACCGGTCGTTCAAGAAGGCGCGACAAGTTGGGCCGATTGAGAGGCGGGCTTGGCAAGCAGGCGGCACGCCAAACAGGTGGCCAGCACCCCAGCCGCATCCAATCCGCGCCCAAGCCAGTTGAGATCAAGCCCTTGAAAAAGACTATATAACTAGATATCTAGGGATATAGGATTTAAACCAGTAAGGCCATACTCACCATGACGACTGCCGAACTAACACCGGGGGCTAGCCACGGCCATGGCGCCCACTTTCACTACGACCCCAGTTTATGCCTGCAAGCCGAAGATGCCGCCCAAGGCTTTGCAGCACTGGGATCGCCCGCGCGCTTGCAGGTGCTTGCCAGCTTGGTCAAAGCGGGTCCGCAAGGCTTAAGCGTTGGCGAGATCGAAGCGCGCTGCGGCGTCAAGGGGTCAACCCTTGCGCACCACCTGCGCGCGTTGGTCGTCGCGGGCCTGGCCCAGCAGCACAAGCAAGGCCGCTCGGTCCTGACGTCGGCTTGCTATCCCCAGCTTGAAGCGCTGGCGGGTTACATCTTGCACGAATGTTGCGCTGAACCTTCAGAGGCAACAACGCTGCCCCAATCGCAACAATCAACACAGGTGTCGGCATCATGACGAGCCTTGCCCCTACCAAACCGGCGCGTCGGATCAAGTTCGCCGGCATCGCGAAATCCCCTTGGACCTACAGCGCATTGGCGCTGCTTTTGGTGGCCCTGTTAGATCGCAGCGACTTTATCACGGTCTTTTCGATCTCGGCCAATGCCCTGATGGGTACGGTTCCTTACATCGTTTTGGCGGTTGCCCTGGTGTCTTATCTCAAGGCAGCGGGCGCTGAAGCCATGATCGCCAAAGCCTTTGAGGGACAAGAAATTCGCATGATCTTCTTGGCGGCTGTCTTTGGCGGCCTGGCTCCTTTCTGTTCGTGCGAAGTCATTCCTTTTATCGCCGGGCTCCTGGCGATGGGCACACCGCTGTCGGCCATCATGGCTTTCTGGTTGTCGTCGCCATTGATCGACCCGCCGACCCTGTTGATCACAGCCTCAGCACTGGGCTGGCACTTTGCGGTTGCCAAGGCGGTGGCTGCTGTCGGGCTGGGCCTGTTGGGCGGTTTTGCTATCAAGCTGGCCATGAATAGCGGCCTGTTGAAATCGCCGCTGCGTCCGCAAGAAGCGCGCAAAGGCTGTGGCTGTGGACCGGACCCTTTCAGCGGTCGGCCCGTCTGGAAGGTGTGGGGCGCAAGCGAGCGTCGTCAACGCTTTGGTGAAGAAGCCCGCATTAATGGCCTGTTCTTGCTCAAGTGGTTGACGTTAGCCTATGTGCTGGAAGGTCTTATGATTCACTATGTTCCCGCCAGCTTGATCGCGGGGATTGTTGGTGGGGACGGGCTCGGCTCCATTGGTCTTGCCGCCCTGGTAGGTATGCCAGCTTACTTGAACTCCTACGTCGCACCGCCGTTGGTGGCGAGCCTCATGGAGCAAGGCATGAGCGCGGGCGCGGGCATGGCCTTTATCATAGCCGGTGCGGTGTCTTGTGTTCCGGCAATGGCGGCGGTCTGGTCGCTGGTCCGTCCGTCGGTATTTGCTGCCTACGTGGGCCTGGGCTTGCTGGGCGCGGTCATCGCCGGCTTTATCTTCCAGACCCTAGTGATTACCGGATTGGGATAGCCGCCCAGACCGATCTTCGAACCATCAAGAAACCCGAGAGGCTCAGCGGCCCCTCGGGTTTTTCTGTCCGATATCAAGCGCCTGGTCAAAGGGACGCGCTGCGAAACAGGACGTTAGAGCGATAAGGTGGGCGCTTTGTCAGGGCCCGATGCTGGCGCCGCCGTTCAATATGGCCTCTGGCATCTCCACCGGCCTTCCAACGTGAAGGAAGGACAGCGATATGCCTCGTTACATGTACCGACTGGGATCGGCCGTCCGACGCCGGATTGCCCCTATCCTAACAGCCCGTTGAATAAGTGTGTTTTTGAACGCAACAGAACGTTCAAGCGTTAGGTTGCATGCGACCAATGCCGACGAGATCGTCGGTCACATCAAAGA